>NZ_AVBF01000100.1 GCF_000770635.1 Pontibacillus yanchengensis Y32 | reverse complement strand
TCGGGGTTTCACCCCCGCAAGAGTAGGACGCCGCCATGCTTTCGTATCTTTGCTATTAAACATCATAAGACACTTTTCCATATTCCAACGTAGCTCAGTGGTAGAGAGACCGTAACCCTCAAAGAATAAACTTCGGTGTAGGTCTTGCGAGGAACAGCCCATCATCTAGCAGAATATGCTTGGGTCGTGACGAGCACAAAAGAAATTACTACCTCGATAAGCTACTGATACACAGAAAAATACTGTAGACACTTTTCCATATTCCAACGTAGCTCAGTGGTAGAGCTATCGGCTGTTAACCGATCGGTCGCAGGTTCGAATCCTGCCGTTGGAGCCATTATGCTTCCATAGCTCAGCTAGGTAGAGCGCTTCCATGGTAAGGAAGAGGTCGCCGGTTCAAGTCCGGCTGGAAGCTTTCAGAAGATCGCTATTGGCCCGTTGGTCAAGTGGTTAAGACACTGCCCTTTCACGGCAGTAACACGGGTTCGAATCCCGTACGGGTCACCACTTTCATATGGAGGATTAGCTCAGTTGGGAGAGCACTTGCCTTACAAGCAAGGGGTCACTGGTTCGAGCCCAGTATCCTCCACCATTTTTATGCCGACCTGGCTCAACTGGCAGAGCAACTGACTTGTAATCAGTAGGTTGGGGGTTCGAGTCCCTCGGTCGGCACCATTGTAATTTTCCTTGCATAATTAAGACATTATAAGATAAAATAATGAATGTCGTCTTAATGGAGGGGTAGCGAAGTTGGCCAAACGCGGCGGACTGTAAATCCGCTCCCTCTGGGTTCGCAGGTTCGAGTCCTGCCCCCTCCACCATATTGGGCCATAGCCAAGCGGTAAGGCATCGGTTTTTGGTACCGTGATGCGCTGGTTCGAATCCAGCTGGCCCAGCCAACTTTATTTTTAAAGAAATACATATTCGTGTCTGGTTTACTTATGTGAAACAAAAAGTCATAGATGCGCTTATTGAATATAATACCGAGCCATTAGCTCAGTTGGTAGAGCATCTGACTTTTAATCAGAGGGTCGGAGGTTCGAATCCTCCATGGCTCACCATTTTTTCACATTCACTCGTTCCCTTGAATACGATGTAAATGTGTTTTTTCTTTATCTTTTTATACGTAAAACATAGTGCGGAAGTAGTTCAGTGGTAGAACACCACCTTGCCAAGGTGGGGGTCGCGGGTTCGAATCCCGTCTTCCGCTCCATTTTCTCTATAAGGGGCCTTAGCTCAGATGGGAGAGCGCCTGCTTTGCACGCAGGAGGTCAGCGGTTCGATCCCGCTAGGCTCCATCATACAAAGAAGAACCTTGAGTCTAGTTGAACTGACTCAAGGTTTTTTTATTGTCTAGCGAAATGATAAAATTCAATGCTTGTATATAATTGAAAAAGTGAAGCGGTTGGAACGTAATTTCCCTTTTTTATTTTGCTTAGTGTGAATTTTCGTCATTTTTGTTTCCGCCAATCTTTTTTACAGAATGGATAAATGTATGTTTACGCATATAGAAAAATAAGGAATCTATTTTTACATACTTAAAAAAGGGGGTTAAGCTCTTTATATAAGTAATGAGAGAAATAATTATTTGTAAGCGCTTAAGGAGAGGTCGTATATATATACAATATTTTGTCCAGTTGAGTCATTGGATATAAGTTGACTACAATTAAAGGAACAACTAAAGGAGGATGGTTTTCATGAATATGAACTTATCGATCGTGGGTGCACCTATGGACTTAGGACAAAACCGAAGAGGTGTAGATATGGGTCCAAGTGCAATTCGTTATGCTGGGGTTGTTGAACGACTGGAGCAATTGAAGTATGATATCGAGGATTTAGGTGATGTAGAAATACCTCGTCCCGATCGGAGAGAGAACCAAACAGAACATTTACGTAATTTAAAAGAAGTTGCGGAGGGGAATGAACATCTAGCTAAGTCTGTAGATGATGCAATTCAACGAAATAGATTCCCGCTTGTAATTGGGGGCGATCATAGTATTGCGATTGGATCTTTAGCAGGTATTGCCAAGCATTACGAGAATTTAGGTGTAATTTGGTATGATGCTCACGGAGATTTAAATACTGGAGATACATCACCTTCAGGCAACATTCATGGTATGCCACTTGCTGTTAGCTTAGGAATTGGGCATGAACGCTTGGTGAACATTGGAGGCTATCAGCCCAAAATTAAACCAGAAAATATCGTTATTATCGGTGCGCGCTCATTAGATGATGGGGAAAAAGAGCTTATTCAGGAAAAGGGAATTAAAGTGTATTCCATGCATGAAATTGATCGTATGGGAATGACTCAAGTTATTCAAGAGTCGGTTGAATACTTAGCAGAAAAAACGGATGGTGTTCATCTAAGCTTAGACTTAGATGGGTTAGACCCTCAAGATGCTCCCGGAGTAGGAACACCTGTAATGGGTGGTATGAGTTATCGTGAAAGTCACCTAGCAATGGAAATGTTAGCTGAAGCTGATATCATCACCTCCGCGGAGTTTGTTGAAGTGAATCCAATTCTAGACGAAAAGAATCGAACTGCTTCAGTAGCTGTAGGGTTGATGGGGTCCTTGTTTGGAGAAAAACTAAAGTAACTATCACTTTTATCTATTATGTATGATTATCATAGAAACCATAAAAAAACAGCAGCTTATGGTTACCCCGTAAGTTGCTGTTTTCTATATTTTGACCTCTTTTGTTCATAACGATTTAATAAATGATCTAATTCTGCACTTACCTCTACTACTTCTCTAGAAGATAATGCTTGTCCATTTGATAATAAGACCAGTTTTTTACGGCAGGATTCAATTTCTTCCAACAAATCTTCACACATTACACAAATCCCCCTTGTACCCATCTTCAATTCCATTTACAGTATTATATATCCGATTACATTCGTTTTAAACATTATTTTGAAAAGAATATTTATTCCTATCATAAATTTAAAATAATATATAAATTTCTTATGTTTTTATGAAACCTATAATAGCAGTTATTCGTATAGGGGGATAACCGCAAATATAGCGGAGGTATAGTACATGGATTTATTTATAAAAGAAAAAATAAAAAAAGTTAAAAAAGGGGATCAATCTGCTTTTGAAGAAGTGGTGACATTTTATCAAAATAAAGTCTACCAAATCTGTTTCCGTATGCTAGGAAACGCTCATGAGGCAGAAGATATTGCACAGGAAGCTTTTGTTCGGGCCTATACGAATATCCATTCATTTGATGAGAATAGGAAATTTTCAACGTGGCTATATCGAATTGCAACGAACCTTTCTATTGACCGGATACGAAAGAAGAAGCCAGATTACTTTTTGGATGCGGAAGTAAAAGGGACGGAAGGCTTGACGATGTATTCACAAATTTCTGCGGACCAAGCATTACCCGAAGAGGAAGTGGAAAGTCTTGAACTTCAAGAGTACATTCACAAAGAAATCCTTTCCCTTCCAGCGAAGTACCGCTCCGTTATCGTTTTACGATATATTGATGAACTGTCTTTACAGGAGATTAGTGATATACTAGATATCCCCGTGGGTACTGTAAAAACAAGAATTCATCGAGGAAGAGAAGCACTTCGTAAAAAGCTTCGTCACGTGTAAAGGAGTGATGGGAAATGAAATGTTCAACTGAAGCAGTTGCGTTGATGCATAAATATTTAGACGACGAGTTAACAAAAGACGAAGAGAAAACATTAAGAGATCACCTTCATAAATGTGAGAGATGTCAGAAACATTTTCATGAATTAAAGAGAACGATTGCGATGGTTCAAAGCACAAACCAAGTGCAAGCACCTCAGGGGTTTGCGCAGAACGTGATGCAAAATCTTCCTAGCGAAAAGAAATCATATAGCTATAAACGTTGGTTTAAGTCTCATCCCATGCTAACAGCTGCTGCAATCTTTTTCATACTAATGTTCGGCAGTGTATTTTCTATGTGGAATCAAGATCAGCATCTAAGTGTTTCTAAGCAAAAAGATATTATCATTCAAGATAATACGGTAATTGTACCAGAGGGTAAAACAGTAGAAGGTGACCTAGTCGTGAAAAATGGGAACCTCAGGATTGATGGGAAGGTAAATGGGGATGTTGTTCTCATAAATGGCGATAACTTAAAAGCCTCGGCTGGGGAAGTAACCGGTGATTTGAGTCAAGTCAATCAAGTGTTTGATTGGATTTGGTACAAGATGAAAACAACAGTTAAAGACGTTTTTTCTATGAAGGAAGAAAAGTAACAAGAAGTCACTATGCATAGTGGCTTCTTTATTTATGTATGTATGAAAAAATATATAATTCCTTGAGTAATAAAGTACACGCCCAGCAACAAATGTACTTCTTTCTCAAAGGAGAGGTAACAAATATTCACTCATGTTTTAGCGAACCTTCACATAAAGGATATAAGTGGTGAAAATAAGACTTCCTAATTAGGAAAGGGAGCCAATTGGTAATTACACATACGATCTTTCCCATGAGGACCGAATTAGTTTTCATGATTTACAACAACTTAATGTTTTCAAATGAAAGGCATGTGTTATTTTTTGTATAGGGAATTATGATATAATGGTTATACTGTTTGTATTACATAGGTAAGGTCGAATGCTAACATGTGAATTATTGTTAAAGGAAGTGTAGACATGCTTGATGGGGGATTTGAATTTCTAAAATATTTACGGATTGTAATCGATGTTGCCCTTGTCTGGTTTGTTTTATATAAGTTAATCATGTTGATTCGTGGCACGAAAGCCGTTCAGCTGTTGAAAGGTATCTTTGTAGTCTTAGGTATTTGGCTTGTTAGTTACTTTTTACAACTGAAGACGTTAATGTGGTTAATGTCACAAGCCATTACATGGGGATTCTTAGGGGTTATAATACTATTTCAACCTGAATTACGAAGAGCGCTAGAACAGCTAGGAAGAGGAAGCTTTTTTGCGCGTAATTCTGGGGAAGATGACTCCGTAAAAAAATCAGTAGAAGCCATTATGAAATCCTGTAACTACATGGCCAAGCGAAGAATTGGAGCACTCATTACAATTGAAAGGGAAACAGGTATGAGTGATTATGTAGAAACAGGTATTTCCATTGAGGGTCATTTAACAAGTGAACTATTAACAAACATATTTATTCCCAATACTCCCTTGCATGATGGGGCAGTCATCATTTCAGAGAGTCAAATTACAGCTGCCGCTTGTTACTTGCCACTTTCAGAAAGTCCGTTTATATCCAAAGAGTTAGGTACAAGGCACAGAGCAGCGTTAGGCATTAGTGAAGTCACCGATGCGTTAACCATTGTAGTGTCAGAGGAAACAGGGAACATTTCTTGTACCAAAAATGGGGAACTTCACAGGGAATTAGACCAGGAAGCACTGAGAGATATCCTACAGAAAGAATTAGACTCAACCTCAAACGCCACTGCTTCCAAAACGTGGAATTGGAGGGGGAAGAAAGATGGATAAATGGTTAAAGAGTCCTTGGTTTATCCGGGTTATCTCGCTAATATTGGCTATTCTTTTATATGCTTCTGTGAACCTAGATGATGGAGCGTCTCAATCAAGCTCGATTCTTCCAGAAGGAAATAAGGAAGTAACAACAATGAATAACATCCCTCTCCAGGTGTACATGAATGATGAAAAATATGTTGTAGAAGGTGTTCCACAGAACGTCACAGTCACTGTAGAAGGACCGAATACTGTAGTTACGAAAACCATTACTCAGAAAAACTTTGATGTATTTATTGATTTACAAGAACTTGAACCTGGGACTCACACAGTACCTATAGAACATAGAGGGATATCTAATCAATTATCCGTTTTTGTTGAGCCTAAAGAAGTTGAAGTTTCATTAGAGAAACAAGCATCTAAAGCTTTTGGTGTTGAAATAGACTTTATGAATCGAGATAAGATCGAGGATGGTTTTGAAATAGGTGATACAACGGTAGAGCCAGGAGAGGTTGAGGTTACTGGTTCACAATCAGAAATCGACAAAGTGTCCTTGGTTAAAGCTATTGTTGATGTGTCAGGAGCAAATGAAAGCATCTCAAAAAAGGATGCTCCAGTAAAGGTATATGACCAACAGGGTAACGAACTTAACGTATTTGTAGAACCATCATCTGTAAAAGTTAGTGCACCTCTTATAGCTCCTAATAAAGAGGTCCCGTTAAGCATTCAGACGGAAGGGGAGCTTCAAGAAGGGTACAGTATAAATTCTGTTAAGGCAAACCCAAATAAAGTTAGGGTGTTTGGGCCGAATGAAGTAATAGATTCGATTGACACGATTGATAACATGACAGTAGATTTATCCAAAATTAATGAGGATAAAACGTTGGATATAGATGTGCCTGTACCAGATAAGGTGAACAAAGTAGAACCAAGTACGATTCAAGTTGAAGTGGATATCGAAGAATCGACCACAAAAACGTTTGAAAGTCGAAATGTAAACGTGCGAAACTTACAAGAAAACCAAACGATTACATTCATTGAGCCAGAGGATCAAACCATTGATCTCACATTAATTGGTACTGCAAATGAATTAGAAAATGTGAATCAAGATCAATTTGAAGCGTATATCAATGTAGAGCAGTTTGTAGAAGGTGAATTTAGTGTTCCTATTGAAGTCAATGGACCATCAGAGTTCAAATGGGAACTTAGTAACAAAGAAGCTCAAGTTCGTATAGAGTAAAACAATATGCATCTCGAAAGCATGAAGGAGCGATTGAAGATGGGAAAATATTTTGGAACAGATGGAGTTCGTGGAGTAGCCAATCAAGAATTAACACCAGAACTAGCCTTTAAAGTTGGACGTTATGGTGGATATGTACTAACAAAGGAAACGTCCAAGCCAAAAATCTTAGTTGGTCGTGACCCAAGAATCTCTGGTCAACTACTAGAGAACGCTTTAACTGCAGGCCTATTATCTATCGGTGCAGAGGTTATGCGTTTGGGAGTTATCTCAACACCAGGTGTAGCTTATTTAACAAAGGCTCTAGGAGCTGCAACGGGAGTTATGATTTCAGCATCTCATAACCCTGTAGAAGACAATGGAATTAAATTCTTTGGTCCAGATGGCTTCAAGCTAAACGATGAGCAAGAGAATGAGATTGAAGCATTAATGGACCAGGAAGAGGATCATTTACCTCGTCCAACTGGTGGAGATGTAGGACAGATTAATGATTACTTTGAAGGTGGTCAAAAGTATCTACAATACCTAAAACAAAGCATTGACTATGACTTTGATGGCCTTCATATTGCATTGGACTGCGCTCATGGTGCTACATCATCTATCGCATCTCATTTGTTCGCTGATCTAGAGGCGGAATTATCATCAATAGGTTCTTCCCCAGACGGATTGAACATCAATGATGGCGTTGGTTCGACCCATCCTGAAACCCTGCAATCCTTTGTGAAGGAAAAAGGAGCGGACATTGGTCTTGCATTTGATGGAGATGGGGACCGCTTGATTGCTGTTGATGAGAAAGGAAATATCATTGACGGAGATCAAATCATGTTTATCTGCGGAAAGCACTTAAACGAAAAAGGTCGCTTAAATCATAATACCGTTGTCTCTACCGTAATGAGTAATATTGGTTTTTATAAAGCCTTGGAATCTCATGGTATGAAGAGTGATAAAACATCAGTTGGAGACCGTTACGTTATGGAAGAAATGATTCGCGGTGGATATAACCTAGGTGGAGAGCAATCAGGTCATATCATTTTCCTAGACTATAATACGACTGGTGATGGCTTGTTATCTGCGCTTCAGTTAGTAAACGTGTTGAAAGAAACGCAAAAGCCATTATCTGAACTTGCTGCAGAAATGAAAAAATATCCTCAAGTGTTAAAGAACGTGCGCGTTATTGATAAACAACGCGTATTCACGAACGAACGTATCACGGAGGCAATTGAAGTGGTTGAAGAAGAGATGGGCGAGCATGGTCGCGTCCTCGTAAGACCTTCTGGTACAGAACCACTAGTACGTGTCATGGTGGAAGCTCCTACAGAAGAGGATTGCGAAAAATATGTAAGCAAGGTAGTCCAGGTTGTAGAAGATGAATTAGGGATGAAGGAATAATAACGAATGATGCGTAGTTAGCACTTTTCGTGTTAATTACGCATATTTTTATTAAGAGGGAACTTTTAACCTCTTACGTAATTAGTAAGTGTACTAGGCGATGAAGTTGTAATGAAATATTAATTGACCAAGAATTAGGACTAGTATAAAATGTAAGTTGCTCATCTTCAATTATGTAGTTTAAAGTCTTTCTCAATAGGATAAAGAGGGTTGAAGATGCAGTAACAAAAAAGGAGGGGTTTTACGAAAGAATGTACGTCATAAATTAAAGCGCCTGGACTATTTTCAGAACGCAATGAAAATAGTTGACGAGGAGGAGGTTCATCGATGATCGGCGGATGCCTCCCGGTTGATAACACCTCAACCGAGACGTTTTGATCTTAAAACAAAGGGGTGACTCTTTGCACAAAAGATGGAAACAAGGTGTTAGCATCGTATTCTAAAAATCAGGATCATGAGAAAGGGGCAAACGCTTGCCCCGTTAGATAGGATGAGTTGTTTGCCCCTTATTATAAGGAGGAAACAACACTATGTGTGGAATTGTCGGATATATTGGAACTCAGGATACAACAGAGATTTTACTAAAAGGCTTAGGTAAACTGGAATACCGTGGTTATGATTCAGCAGGAATTGCTCAATTAAATGATGATGGAATTCATATAACGAAAGTCAAAGGCCGTATCGCTGCACTTCGTGAAGAAGTAGAAAAGAAAGAAGTACGTGCAACAATGGGAATTGGTCATACCCGCTGGGCAACACATGGCGCGCCAAGCTATGAGAATGCCCACCCTCACCAAAGCGCGTCTGGTCGATTTACGATTGTTCATAACGGCGTAATTGAAAACTATGAAGATGTACAACGCGAGTATCTATCAGATGTTGATATGAAGAGTGAAACAGATACCGAGATTATTGTGCAGCTTGTAGAAAATCTCTACCACGAGCTAGGAGATGTGCAGGAAGCATTCCGTAAAGCGATCTCGCTAATGAAGGGTTCTTATGCTGTTGGAATTATTGATCAAGAGGATCCGAACACAATTTATGTAGCTAAGAACAAAAGTCCATTGCTTGTAGGGCTTGGAGATGGTTTTAATGTTGTTTCAAGTGACTCTATGGCAATGCTTCAGGTTACCGATCAGTTCGTAGAATTAGAAGATAAAGAGATTGTTATCGTACGTCGCGAAGAAGTAGAGATTCAAAAATTAGATGGTACAAAAGTAGACCGTGAACCATTTACTGCTGAAATTGATGAAAGCGACATCGAAAAAGGAACATACCCACACTTCATGCTCAAAGAAATTGATGAGCAACCTTTTGTTATTCGTAAAATCATCCAAGAATATCAAGACGAAAACGATCAAATTAAATTAGATCCAGATGTACGTCAGGCTATGACCAAATGTGATCGTGTGTATATCATTGCCTGTGGAACAAGTTATCACGCTGGTTTAATTGGAAAGCAATTTATCGAGAAACTTGCACAAACACCAGTAGAGGTACATGTGGCAAGTGAGTTTTCTTACAATATGCCACTTATCTCAGATAATCCGTTATTTGTGTTTATCTCTCAAAGTGGTGAAACAGCAGACAGCCGTGCTGTACTTGTGGAGACAAAAGCTAAAGGCTATCCAGCACTAACGATTACAAACGTACCTGGCTCTACCCTTTCTCGTGAAGCGGATTACACGCTACACTTACATGCAGGACCAGAAATTGCAGTTGCTTCTACTAAAGCTTATACAGCTCAAATGGCAGTGTTGGCGATTCTAGCGGTTGATACAGCCCAGGCAAAAGGCATTGAGCTTGAATTCAACCCTATGAAGCAATTAGGCATTGCTGCCAATGCAATGGAAGCACTATGTGATCAAAAAGAAGAAATAGAACAAATTTCTGCTGACTTCTTGCCAACAACGCGAAACTGCTTCTTTATCGGACGCAGTGTAGACTACTACGTTGGACTTGAAGGAGCTCTTAAGCTAAAAGAGATTTCTTACATTCAAGCAGAAGGATTTGCTGGTGGTGAGCTGAAACACGGAACCATCGCACTGATCGAAGAAGGAACGCCAGTTGTAGCACTAGCTACACAAGAGAACGTGAACTACTCTATCCGTGGTAATGTGAAAGAAGTAGCAGCACGTGGAGCAAACCCATGCGTCATCAGCATGAAAGGCTTAGATCAAGAAGGCGATACATTCGTTATCCCAGAGGTACATGAGTTGCTAACGCCTTTAGTATCTGTTGTACCTATGCAACTAATCGCATACTACGCAGCACTACACCGTGACTGTGATGTAGATAAGCCAAGAAATCTAGCTAAGAGTGTAACAGTGGAATAATAGATAAAAACGTCTTACTTCGGTAAGGCGTTTTTTTATTATCTAGTGTACTATTATAAAATTCAATGCTTGTGTATAACTGAAAAAGTGGTGCGGCCACGTCCAGCTCCAGCGCCCAGCGACTAGTATGCTTCCCTCGCCTCCGTACGATAAGTTAACATCGAATCACTACGTTCTTCGTGTTGCCTTTATCTCCTACGGCTCAGTCCAGCATATACGTCGCTAGCAGGGCGCTTGCGCTTTTGTTCTTATGGCTGTGTTAAAGTTTGGTGTTAATTTTAGAATCAACTAATCAAAATAGCCATATTCAAGATAAGAAGCATAATCTGGAATAAGGAGTTTTGGTGCTGAGTGGTTGATTCGTTGGGAATTCACTCGCTTTCCGCGGACAATCGGTGAAGCCTCCTCGTTCGGCTTCGCCTCTCTGCGGGGTCTTCACTCGATCGTATTTCCGCAGGAGTCTCGCAAATTCCCAACGAATCAACGCCATGTTTTGGAGTTCTTATCAAGGAAAGTTTGCTCCATTACTTGGATTAAGGGGAAAGTTTCAACACTATTGATTCATATATCTAAGGTGGTAAAACATGCTTAAAT
>NZ_AVBF01000109.1 GCF_000770635.1 Pontibacillus yanchengensis Y32 | reverse complement strand
GCCGAACGAGGAGGCTTCACCGATTGTCCGCGGAAAGCGAGTGAATTCCTAACGAATCAACCACTCAGCACCAAAACTCCTTATCCCAGATCATGCTTCTTATCTGGAATAAGGCTATTTTATTAGTTGATTCCAATAACAATAATAAACTTTCAGCGAGCCTTAGTTTAAAAGAATACATGAACAACCACCTGAATATACAGTTGTACCAAAAAGTAAAAGGAAATGGCATAACCTATGTTAAAGTGAAAACCATTTTTTATCGTTCCAAGCTGGTTGGTTGTACTAAGCACAATAACAGGTAGAATCAACGGTGATAGCATAATGGAAATTACGCTACCTGAAGTAATCCCTATTACAATAACTTCTGGCGGATAAGGAAGGGAAACCCCTTCTAAGATTCCTGATACTAATACGATGACTGTTAGTGGACCTAGTCCAATAAAACCTAACAACACTACAATTAGTGGAAGAATCCACAGGAAATTTAAGAACGGTACTGCATCTGCAACATAAAACATCCCATCAACCATATAGGTACCTGCTCCGGATTTTTTTACGGAATCAACTAGAAATCCTGCAGCTAGAAGTATAGAATACTGTTGTGCTTGTTTAGGAAGGTCTTCTTGTACAAAGCGTTTTCCATAAGTTCCTAATTTGTAAGCTCGTTTTTTTACCAAGAAATATATAATAATCCAAACGATAATCGTAATCGGAATTAATAATAAGAGCTTCACGTTCCATAAGCCTTTAATAAGAAAAATAGTTCCAAATAAAGAAATGAATAAAATAGCAAATTCATACACGTATCGTTTATCCTTAAACTGATTATTAGAACTGTTTCCAATCCGTTCAAGTTCCTCTTTAATCCCCTCTGTAATGGATACACCGTATTTCTGTTCTTGAAAATACGAAAACATAGTCGATAAGAGGATCCCAACTAATGAAAGCAACGCTCCCTGAAGCATTGACAAAGGCAAGGAAGCACCAAGATGATCAACAGCAAATAAAAAGCTTGGGATACTAACTACCCACATTGTTGTTAAAGCAAATCCTCTTAATATCGCTGTACTTTTATAATTCTCCCATGCCTCTCCTTTTTGATTATGTAAGAAATCATTAACCATTTGATACACCATAGGGATAGCACCAAATAACAAGAAAAATGAAATCAATTGTGTTATAAACATCATCCCAAAGTAAAACCTTCGACTCGTATTCAGTATATTTTGGGCAAAGTGAATGACTGATTCAATATAAGACTCTTCACGTAATACCCAGCTTATCATTGGTACAATAATCAATAATGATATAAGTCCACTCATCACACGAAAACCAGATAAAAACCCTTCCATTAGGGACGAACCAGAGATCATATGGAGAAGTACAGCAACTGTAGTTAAGAAGAGGGATATGGATGCTTTTTGTATTTTTAAAAAGAAAAAAGATAGTAAAAATGCACATATTCCTATGAGAGATAAATTAATGGAAAATGTCTCGCTTTTCGAAAAGTACACAATAAAGTGAATCACTGCATATGTACATATAAGAATTGCAAACAAACGATTTAAAGCTTTGCCCATAAAAACCCTCTTTTCTACCTACCTTGAATTAAAACAAACAGTCTGTCTTATAGTTTACACTAGAAGGTAAAAAAGCCACAATCCTAAGACCCAAGGATTGTGGCTTACTATTATTCGTTTGAGATACACAACAACGTTAAATCAAACCAAAACTAGAGCGATAGCAATTACAAAAAAGATAAACACAAGCATATATAACCAAAAAACTTTTGTCCGAAGAAGGTGCTTTAAATTTCGAAGGAAGCACAGTATTCTCATCCTTCGTAGGTTGCCTTACGTATTAGAAATCATAAACCTTTTGATACTTCTCGGTTAGATGGTTGATTAAATGATCAGGGTTTAATTTTTCAGAAGTCACATCTTCTAGAATTTCTAGTGGCTTTTTCATCTTGCCATATTGATGGATGTTTTCAGTTAACCAACTACGAATTTGTTCAAAGTTACCTTTTCCAATAATCTCTTCGACATCTATTTCTTGTTTCATGGCACTATGGAACTGCGCTGCATACATATATCCTAATGCATATGACGGAAAATACCCAAATGCGCCACCGGACCAGTGAACATCCTGCATAACACCCTCACTGTCTGAAGTAGGACGAACACCTAAATATTCTTCCATCTTATTATTCCAAAGTTCAGGTAAATCTTTCACTTCTATTTCACTATTAATTAGTGCCTTCTCTAATTCATACCGAACCATGATATGAAGGCAATAGGTAAGTTCATCTGCTTCTATACGTATTAGTGATGGTTTCACTTCATTTACTGCATTGAAAAACTCATAAAAATCTACATATCGAAATGTTTCTGGAGCATTCGATAAGAATAAATCAAAATGATTCTTCCAAAATGGTTCTGTTCTTGCTACAAAGTTCTCCCAAAACAACGATTGAGACTCATGGATGCCCATTGATGTCCCGCCAGCTAAAGGAGTATAAGCTAGTTGTTGATCAATATTCTGCTCATATAAAGCATGTCCGCCCTCATGAATAGTTCCAAATACAGCGGTACGAAAATCTGCTTCATCATACTTTGTTGTTACACGCACATCTCCTTGGTTTAAACCAATCGCAAATGGGTGCACCGTTTCGTCTAAACGTCCTGCATCAAAATCATATCCCATTCGCTTAAGAACTTCTAAACTAAAGTTTTGTTGATCCTGTTTAGGAAATTCTCCAGTTAACACAGACGGATTAGGTTTAACCTCTGATGATTGGATTTTTTGCAATAAATGTGTAAGTTCCTTTCGTACCTTTGGAAACACTTCATCTAGAACATCAACCGTTACTCCAGGTTCAAAATTATTTAACAAAGCATTATAAATATGACCTTCATAACCCCAATATTCTGCAAAACGTTTATTGTATTCAACCATTTTCTCTAAATAAGGACGGTACATCTCAAAGTCATTCTTTTCTTTTGCTTCTTCCCAAACTGCTTCTGATTTAGATTGAATCAATACATATTCTTTGTACTCTTCTGAAGGGATTTTTGAGTATTGATTATAGTTTTTTTCACATTCTTCTATACTTTTTTGGATGATGGGATCATTTGTGTTTCCTTTTAATTCATCTATGTATCCCTTCATTTCATCAGATGTAGCCATTTCATGAGCCTTTTGGGATAATGTCGCTATTACATCCGAGCGGCCTTCGAGACCTTTTTTAGGCGCACCAGTACGCAAGTCCCAAAACATAAGACCAATAGCTTCCTCGTATTGACTCATTTCTTTTGTGTAGTCCATAAATTGTTGTTCTAGTTGACTCCATTGTTCCCCCATAATCTTCCTCCTAATATCCCTATATAATTATTGTCTAACATCCAATTTTTGCTTCTTTTCTATTATACAAATAATCTAAAAAATAATAAAACAATAACCTCTTGGTTTTCACCTTTTTCTAATCTAATGTATAAACCAAAGTCTGGTAAGCTATTTAACCTTATTACATTAATACATAAATAAAGACCAGCTTTTATAAGTTAATAATCGCTGGTCTTTCTTAAGTGATTTATTTTTCATGTTCCCCAAAATACTGATAATAATCGATTTTGATAAACCCGTTATAAAGCTTACGACGCTTGCTGGCTTCTTTACCATATAGTTTTTCAAAGTCTTCATTGGAAGTAATGATGTACACGCTCCAAGAAGGATAATCTTGCATAATGTGACCGAGGTCTTTATACATTTGCTCCACTTGTTCCTTCTCACCTAAACGTTCACCATATGGAGGATTACCTACTATATAACCATTAGGTTGAGTAGGTTTGAAATCTTTAATTTGGAGTTGCTTCCAATTAATTAATTCTCCTAAACCTGCTTCTAAGGCATTTTCTCTAGCGATTTCTATCATTCGCTGATCTACATCATACCCTGTAATCGAAAGCGGCTGGTCGTAATTTGCGGCTTCTTCTGCTTCGTTAAAAGCATCTTCCCATAAATTATACGGTATAAGATCCCATTCTTCTGCAGCGAATTCGCGGTTAAATCCAGGAGCTATATTTTGTCCTATTAATGCCGCTTCAATTGGAATGGTACCTGAACCACAAAATGGATCTACAAATGGATGGTCAGGCTTCCAATTTGTAAGTTTAACTAAGGCTGCAGCTAATGTTTCTTTTAATGGAGCTTCACCTTGCCCTGTACGATAGCCACGTTTATGAAGTCCCGATCCACTTGTGTCTAAAGTTAACATGGCATGATCTTTATGAATAGCAATTTCAGCACGGTGCATCGGTCCAGACTCTTCTAAGTGAGTTGCGAGGCCATATTTCTTTTTCATGCGCTCTACTATAGCTTTCTTAACGATTGATTGGCAATCAGGCACAGAATATAGTGTTGATTTTACGGATTTACCTATAACAGGTATGGCACCGTCCTCTGGTACATAATCTTCCCAAGGAAGAGCCTTCGTTTGTTCAAATAATTCATCAAACGTTGTAGCTTCAAATTCTCCAACTAATAATTTCACTCGATCTGCTGTTCGTAACCATAAGTTACTTCTTGGAATAGCAGATAAATCAGCTGTATAACGAACCCTTCCATTTTCAACTGTAACGTCTTCATATCCTAATTGCTTAACCTCTTGGGCAACAACGGATTCAAGTCCCATAGCACTTGTTGCAATTAAGGTAACTTTTTTTGGCAATCGTCTCCACTCCTTATTGATTTAAATCTTTATAATTTCTATGTATAGCGTAACCATTATTAAAGAAAACTTGCCGAGTTGCAAGCTTTTTATCTATACAAAGTTCTTGTGAAAATTATGCTTTCTACCATCAGGAGATTTATCCCTAAGGTAAGGGTAACACATAAAAAACCCTTTCTAAGCATGAGCTTTAGAAAGGGTTACACAATCTACTTAGGTGACCTGATAAATACTTTGTAAGCCATGTTCTGTACCTTTGTACTGCAAACGGCGGTCAACCTCGTACTCTGGTGGTAATCATCTATCTACAGGTGAAAACCTGTCTTTTCCTGTTGGTTTCGTTCCCTCAGAAAAGTGCCCCTACCTAATTTTGGGTTGCTCACTCGTGGGGTTTACCTCGTTCCACTTCCATTGTTTCCAATGGAACTCCGTCACTGTGGCACTTTCAAGATAATCTGATCGTATCCGTTTGGACGTAGATCATTTCTCTGCCGTTAGCTGTTACACTACCTTGACTTATGGTTTCGTCAAGCACGAACACTACAAGCATCTCAGCTTGTGTGAGCATGGACTTTCCTCTGCATGAGCAAGTCATACAGCGATTACCCAAGTATTTATCAATTGCTCGTTTATTTTAGACTGTTTTTATGAATGAGTCAATAACTACAATTATTAATTATAGCATAACTTACTAGTGTATTCACAATGTAAATAATGGAAAAAAGTATAACAGCTACCGAATATTCCTTTTTGAAATTGTGACTCGTATAATCGATAACATGACTCTTTACTTTATTTACTCGTCGGCGTACTTCCTACCAAATACTGCCTTCTCTAAGTTCGACACACGTTGTAGAATATCATAATTCACTTGTCCCGTAGAGGAGGGCTGTCTTGTACGCGTGGTTTGGTCGGATTGTTTTTTCAGTCTTTCATTTTCTTGTTTTAAGCGTTCAATCTCTTGATGAAATGCTTCATAATCTTGAATAATTACATCTAAATACTGATCGACTTCCTCTTGGTTGTATCCACGAATTCCAGTTTTAAAATCCTTATCTAGTATTTCTTTTCCAGTTAACTGAATACGGTCTAAATCCATTTCTCTCACCTCAGACTTAATGCACTTATCATAATTTTTGCAGAAGAAGGAATGTATGTCAATTTAATTTAACCAATATGCCGGGTCCTCCATCATCATTTCTTGTACGGTTTCATCAATATCGAACGGGGTAATCATATAAATCTCATATTCATGTTTTTCTTGATAAGCTTTTGCTTTATCCAAGAAATACCCTGGACTGCCACCTGTTTCTTCATCATAAAGAATCAAACAAGCATCACTTTTATCAAGCAGCCATTGATCTTTTGCTTTAAACTGATAAGCCCCCTCATATTCCTTCTGATACAAGGGTTGGGTGAAATCCACTGAATCTAATAGGAGGTGGTATTGTTCTTGTTGAGCTTCAGGCCATCGTTGTTCTTGATTAAGGAATGGTGGGAATATACCTACTTTAATATCGTACTCTTCTTTCAATTCCAGTATAACTTCCCCTGTCCAAATTTCTACCCCCATTTGACCAGATAACAAAATCCACTCAAGCCCTTCTTCAATTAATGGTATTAGCCGTCTCTTAATCGTTTCTTTCACATATTCTATCTTAGAGTCATCTATCTTAAATATACCCATTTCCATTGGTTTATACCCGGTTACAGCTAGAACCTTCATCATTTCTTCCTTCCTATGTAGACTAAGAGCTGGTCACACCAGCTCTTACAAAAATATTAATCTCTCCAACAACCACAGCCAGGCTTTTTCATTCCCATTGGCATTCCTGGCCCTTGCATCCCTGGA
>NZ_AVBF01000118.1 GCF_000770635.1 Pontibacillus yanchengensis Y32 | reverse complement strand
TGCATTCCTGGTCCCTGCATTCCTGGTCCCTGCATTCCTGGTCCCTGCATGCCAGGCCCTTGCATTCCCGGCCCTTGCATTCCTGGTCCCATACCTTGTGGTCCGGTCGATGCTCCAGCAACTTGACTACCTGGTCCTTGCATTCCTGGTCCCATCCCCATCGGTGAAGTTGGACCCATGTTTACGTCTTGTTGAGAGTACTGATTTACATCAGATTGAGTTTGTGGGTAGAAGTTTTTATTTACTGTATTAAGGTGATTTACATTGGTAGTGTGTGTAGGGAATACATTGTTAACCTCTTGTTGGTAGAAATTATGCTTTACACAATGTTTCGTAGGGTAAACATTTGTTTTCGTAGGACTTACCATTCCAGGTTGACACATCTTTTTATGCATTAATGCTGTCTCCTTTCTTTAATTAGGTTCACTAATAACCTATGTGAACATAAGGAGACATGTACTAAGTCAGATACCTATTTTATGGTGAAATGTCTTAATATATGCAGATATACCAGCCTATTTTATATAAAGCATTATTATATAAAAGAGCTGTGTTCCATTGCGAACGCAGCTCTTTTTCATAATGTTTAATCTGATAAGTCATCCTGTGAAAAGGAATATGGTAACAACTCTTCCACTGTGACTTGTTTTACTTCTCCAT
This sequence comes from Pontibacillus yanchengensis Y32, assembly GCF_000770635.1. Classification (GTDB taxonomy): domain Bacteria; phylum Bacillota; class Bacilli; order Bacillales; family BH030062; genus Pontibacillus; species Pontibacillus yanchengensis. The sequence goes on along the minus strand of NZ_AVBF01000118.1, from coordinate 3,829 downwards.
GTAAATTAGTAGTGTACACTTCAGCATCAGGTGAAAAGAATTCACTTATTACCTGTCGGCACGAACCACAGGGCGGTACTGGTCTTTTTGTATCTGCAACTACTGCGAGACTTTGAAAATCACTTTCCCCGTCTGAAATTGCTTTAAAGATTGCTACCCTCTCGGCACAGCAAGTAACAGGATATGCAGCATTTTCAATATTACAGCCATCATAAACTTTTCCGGATTTTGTTACAACTGCTGCTCCTACTGGAAAGTGGGAATAAGGTACATATGCTTTTTCTCTTATGGACTTTGCTCTCTCTATCAAATCTTGTTTATTCATGGATGAATACCTACCTTTTCACATATAAAATGGATTTTAATTATAAGAAAAATAACGTCTTCTGTAAAGCGTTTGCACAATGTAAAAGGAAATATAAAAAAGAAAATGATATTTAAGAACATTGTACACTACCTACGATTAGCATATCTCCTTATAGATATAGTAAACTTATATTATATATTTTCATTAATTTTCTAAAAGGGGGTACTAGTAAATGGGTTGGATATTAAAATATCGCAAAATTGTCTGGGTATTTATAGCATTACTTATTTTTACTGGTGTATTTACATATTTACAATTACCTAAAAGAGAAATTCCTGAAATCAACGTAAATGTTGCTACGATTTCAACTGTTTATCCTGGTGCAACGCCACAAGAAGTAGAAAGTACCATTACGAATCCTTATGAAGAAGAGCTTCAGGACTTATCAGGAGTGGATTCTGTTGAATCTGTCTCAACTACTGGATTCTCTTCTGTAACCATTACTTTGTCTGGGGATGCTGATCGTCAATCTGTATTCTCCAAACTTAGACAATCGGTTTCTGACATATCTAGAGCATTTCCAGATACAGTCCAGGATCCAACTGTACAAACTGATTTCCGCATGTCTGCTGTATCATCCTACAATTTTGTAAGCGATAATTACAGTAACCTATATAAATTGAAAAATACTCTTAATGAATGGCAATCAACTATCACGAACATAAGTGGTGTTGAGTCGATACAAATTAAGGGGCTACCTGAAGAACAACTAATAGTTGAACTTGACAATGAAGCTTTAAGTGATCAACAACTTTCACCTTTTCAGATAGTAAATAAGTTGAAGCAAGAATTGGAACCTGGTGCCATAGGGACCGTAGAAGAAAATGAAAAAAAGTATCAATTACTTTTAAATAAAATTGATGATTGGGAGCAATTAGAAGAATTATCGGTAGGCTCTACATCTGAAGGTAATCCACTTTATTTAAAAGATGTAGGATCAGTCAACTTAACCTATAAAGAGAATGAGGATTTAATTACGTATAAAGGGGATCCTTCGTTATCTTTTACAGTATTAGCCAAAGAGGGAGTAAATATATCTGCACTTCAGGATAAGGTAACGGAAAAAGTTGACGCTTTGTCTAATGACCTCCCTTCTGATGTTGAAGTGAAACAATTCTATACTCAAAGTACTATTATTGAAGAAGTGTTCACTAATTTACTTACATCATTTGGTATATCCCTTTTAGCAGTGCTAGTTATTATGCTTATTGGGCTGCCTTTTTCTTCAGCTATTTTAGTAGCTATTTCGATTCCAATCTCCGTTATTATAGGATTAATTCCTTTACCATATGTTGGAGTTGATTTAAATCAAATTTCGATAATAGGAGTAATCATAGCTATAGGAATCTTAGTAGACGATGCTATAGTTGTTAACGATAATATTCAGAGACGTTTCCAATTAGGGGACAGTGCATGGAAAGGTACGATTCAAGGTATTAAGGAAGTTCGAGTATCAATCATAACATCCACGTTAATGATAATTTTCAGTTTCTTTCCATTAACTTTCTTATCTGGAAGTAATGGTGACTTTATTCGAGCATTACCTACTACACTCATTACCACCATCATTGCATCGACTATTATGTCATTAACGTTAATTCCTACTGTCCAATATGTCCGCCGTAAACGTAAGAAACAAACAGCACCTCCTAAAAAAGTTGGCCTATTGGGATCTGTATTTAATGCTATAGAAGCTTTTTATGCGGAAACTGTTTTGCCCAAAGTTACAAAGAAGCCATTTATATTCGGTATTTCAGGTTTGGTTATTTGTGCGTTGTTAGCTAGTCTTGTTATTAAGATTCCATTTGAATTCTTCCCTTCTGCTGATCGTAAAGAAGTTACAATTTCAATGACCTTACCAGAAGGAAATACGCTAGAAAATACCCAAAACACTTTAGAAGAGATGGAAGCCTTTTTACAAAGTAATAGTGACAATATAACAGAAACAGCTGTTTTTGCTGGATCAGGAATGCCAAACTTATTTAGTTCTGGCTTGACTCAAAGCGGTGAAAATACAGGGCAAGTACTTGTGAGAATAAATAAGGAGAAAACAAGTGCATCTTCCTTTATTTCTGAATGGGAGGAGCCTTTAAGAGATCAATTTCCTAAAGGTGAAATCTTCTTAGAAACGATTACATCTGGCCCTCCTCCGAGCGCACCAATTGCAGTAAAGATACAAGGCCCTGAACTGAATAAACTATTAGATATTGCCAATGATCTAAAAGGTAAAATGAAGAAGATTGATTCAACCGAAATGGTGACATTAAATATGGGCTCAGAGCAGCCTTACATTGAATATTCATTAAACCGAGATAAAATGGCAGAAAATAATATATCAGTTGAACAAGTTACATCACAGTTGCAAGTAGCAAATACAGGGATCCCTCTTCCTGTGTTCGATAATGGAATTAACCAATATGACATGAAGGTACTGTTAGATGATGATAGTGAATCTGGAGTAGCATTGGATTCATTGCAGGTAGTCTCTCAAACTAATGGGAATCAGCCTCCTGAAGTATTTACACTTAATGAATTTATTACAAAAAGTGAATCTACCCAGATTGGATCAATTCCCCATTTAGATGGAAAAAGAACCATAACGTTAAAAGGTTTTGGAGAAGAAGGAAATTCTGACTTTCAACAAGAGGCAAATACGTTAATAAGTAACTTTGAAGAGACTTTACCCGCAGACTATTCCTTTAGCCAAACTGGTGGGTCTAGTGCTCAACAAGAATTCTTTATCGAAGTTTCCAAGCTTTTTGTTATTGTTCTCTTTTTAATTTACCTTGTGATTGCCATTCAGTTTAACTCCTTGTTAATGCCGTTACTCATTACAAGTACTGTATTTTTAGCTATAACTGGGGCAATCATTGGATTATTTGTTACCAATCAGCCATTAAGCTTTTTAGCAGTCCTGGGGATTGTTTCCCTATCAGGTATTGTTGTACGAAATTCAGTCATTCTCATTGAGTTTATTGAACAAAACCATAAACAATCATCATCCATTATCAGTTCTGTCATTGAAGCCGGCAGAGCACGCATACGTCCAATTCTGCTTACTTCATTAACATCAATAGCAGCGTTATTACCAATAGCTTTTAGTGGAGATGTATTGTTTAGACCATTAGCTGTTTCTATAGTTGCAGGTTTGTTATTCTCTACAATCCTTACCTTAATACTCTTACCTGCCTTTTATTTGATGCTTCATAGGGTTAATCATGGTAAACCAAAGAAAGATAAGGCATAAGCAGCTTATCTGTTAGAATGTAACGTAAAAATTATTAATCGCATGGGGATTCCTCTACCTCCCCATGCGATTTTTATTTTAGTTTCGCTATTACAAGTGTGATGATATTGAGATTGTTATTTATTATAATCTTCAATAAAAGCCCCATTATGTTGAAGACTTGGAATCGAGATAAATCTGGGTATGAAAGATGTTTCCGTTGCTTTCGTGAGAAT
>NZ_AVBF01000099.1 GCF_000770635.1 Pontibacillus yanchengensis Y32 | reverse complement strand
CGGCCACCTTTATTCTCACAAAAGCAACGGAAACATCCATCTTTTTAGAACAGTTAGTAATGGTAATTATATAAATTATCTCGAATCCAAGTCTTCCATATTATGCTTCTTATCTTGAATAAAAAGCAAGACCTCATTGTACAATGAGGTCTTGTTTTTTTGTACGTGTTATAAGAACTGGAATGATCCTCAGATATGCGTGGTTTTCCTTAGCATGTGAGCGGGCTCATTCAAAGTTATACACCTTGTTGTTCTTTCGTAAATTCCAAAAGGTCTTCGTAACTGTAAACACCTTTAACCCCTGGTTTTTCTGCTAGATAGGAAGCAATTTGGGTCGCATCATCTGTATAGGTTTCTAAATAACCTCTTATTAACATCGCAAGATAACGTTTGGATGGTATATTGATTTCTTGTTCACTCATCGGCTTTTGATGTGTGAATGTAAAGATAGGGTAGCCAACTGCTTCACCAGCATATATTAGATTTCCATAAGGAGAATCTTGAATGACGACACTTCCTTTTTCTTTAATATGATCGACATCCACTTCCATATCCGGCACACCATTTTCTTGTCGCACAACATCTTCGAATTGCTCTTCTGTGATTAAATACATTCTCGCCCAGCTACTGTTTGTTTCATCACGAACTGTATCGATAAACGCTCCTGCTCCATCCCATCGATCTGAATATCCAGAAAAATACAACGCAAACGGTAGAGAAACGGCGCGGTTATCCTTAGGAAGTGTATGATCACGGCTCCCTACTTCTCTTCGATTGGAACCTTCTGGCTGTCCACCTGTTATATAGCAAAGAAACCTATTTTTAAATAAGTTTGATCCGAAGCTTGCATACCAAACTAAATTGTTTTGCTGTTTCATTTTCACGAAACCTCCTTCATTCATATAAAACATTACATCAACAATACTAAGTCTGTTAAAAATAACATTGCGAATATGGATACGTCATGTTACGATAAAGTCACATTAAACATGTTACCTATTAGTAACACGTTTTAAATGGAGGCCTAGCATGCAAAACGAACAACTCACAGCTGTGTTTAAAGCACTCAGTCACCCTACACGCATGAGCATACTCGACCTATTAAAAGAAGGACCTAGAACAACCGGTGATTTAGATCAATCGTTTCCAGAAGTAAGTCGATATGCTGTTATGAAGCATTTAAATACATTAGAGGATGCTAATCTAATCGTTATTCGACGGGAAGGGCGTTCTCGCTTAAATTATTTAAATGCTGTTCCTTTACAACAGGTTTATGAACGTTGGGTAAGTAAGTACGAATCCAGTTTTGCTGGTTCGTTAACATCAATAAAACAATTCGTTGAAGGGAGTAATGTAGACATGACAGAACAAGGTTTAAAGCATGATTCATTCCAGTTAGAGCAAGAGATTGAAATTCAAGCCTCTCCTGATAAGGTATTTCAGGCTTTAACAACTGACATCGGACAATGGTGGGCATACCGTCTTTGTGGTGAAGGTTCGAAGCTAACTCTTTCCCCCCAACCAGGAGGATATTTCATAGAGGAAGGGTTAGAAGGAGCTAATGCTCTTTGGGGTACCGTTATGTATGTAAAAGATAATGAAGAAATCCGCTTAAATGGACTATTAGGAATGACCGGTGCCGTGAACAGTGCCTATTCCTTTAAGCTAGAACCTAAAGGGGATTCCACACTTCTAAAGCTTTCTCATCATGCAGTAGGATTGCTTGATCCTGAATGGGGTCGTATGCACGATGAAGGATGGAAGGAACTTCTTGGAACATTCCTTAAAGAATATGTCGAGAACGGCAAACGACCTGAAATGGCTTAAGAATTTTTCACAAATTGCATATGAACTAAAAGAGAGCTCCTATCGTGTCAGGAGCTCTCTTTCTTTATTCGCCTTCCTTTACCTCTGGTTCATTCGCTTTCCCGCGACGTTGACATTCTTTACATAACTTCACATTCTCTTCTTTTTTGGATTGAAGCATCTTTCCACAGCTTGAGCATTTTGCAAATTCATTAGGGTTTGGTTGCAACCCACTCCATAATTCGTTTTCTGGACCTGGCATTCTAAATTACCCCTCGCTTCCAATTACATCATATTATTGTTTTGAGTTGATTTTCTTTTATTTTTCATTATCGTTTGGTTGATTAATCTGTTGGCATTCTTTGCACAATCCCATACCGGCCTCATTACGTGTCGCTAGAAGCTTCCCGCATTGTGTACATTTTTGACCTGTATTCCCTTGAATGCCGCTCCAAAGTTCACCTTCAACATCTGTCATGATCGACACTCCTTTTATTATACTTTTGAAAAATATAAATAAGCTAAGGACTCCAATGAACAGAAACAAAGATACATGATAAGGTGAAGCACTTAATGAATTTATTCCCGCTCCTGATAGAACTAAACAAAAATTGTAAACGCTTCCCATTACAGGTATAATGAAAGAAAATTCAGAATTTTAACTAGGGAGTGAATTTTGTGGAAGCAAACCTTGCCCATATCCATGAAGAGAAGCCTTTTCAGGAAAGCGATATTGGTCATACAACGTTGTTCCCCAGTTTTCGAGTCGATTTAAGGCACTACTCCGAGAAAGAGTACAACAAATTTGTAAAGATGAATACAGTAAGAGATTGGTCCGCACTGAGTTGGAAGGATGTAGGTCGTCCTTATGAAGTAAAAACATTTTCTAAAGACCGCATAGACTACGAGAAAGAACATGGACATGAAATGAAACCTTATACTTCATGGCAATATTTCAATAAGGCTTTTCATGAGTGGTTCGTTAAGGATGTCCCTAGTGAACAAAAAAGGCAAAAAAAGCAATTCATGAATAGCTTAACGTCATTTAAACCAGGGGAAATTAAAAGCGCTCTTAGTGAAGTAGCGAAAATTCAACTATGGAATTATGCCCACAGAATTCAGGATGGCATTTGGGATCCTCGGGGAAAACGTGCTTTGTTTGAGGGCTTACATCTCAAGCAACCAAGAATATTGTTTTTAGGTGCGGCAGAAGGCTACGAAGCAATGCAACTTGCAGCAATGTACCCAAGCGCACATGTTACCATGGTCGATTATGATGCTTATTGTAAAACAACCCGCTTTGAAGAATTTCCTGATACTTATCCATTTTTAGGGGAAAACCCTAGTACAGGGCAAGATAAAGTGTATTATAAGCATGATTTCAACATTGATTATGTCGTGGATGATATACGTAACCTCACATACGGAAACGAATTCGACATCGTATTATCAGTGGGGTTGCTAGAACATTTTCCTGACTCATTCAAACCAGAAGTCGTAGATTGGCACCGTAAATTCTTGAAACCTGGGGGATATGCTATCTTCACGACACCACGTAACCAAATCCGTTCTAGACTCTATTATCGCGTCATGGCTGATGTAATGAATCATACGTACCGCGAACTCATGACGCTTGAACAAATGGGGTTATATATCTATGAAAATGGATTCGATATCTTACAACATGGCTACATCAAGGTTCATAACGGAATTGTCGCCAAGCCAAGATAACTGTATCTGCATAGTTAGCACCTCATTTGTAATGTAGTCTTAGAAGCAACTATATATCACTTTAGTCCACTAAAAAGGGGTGTACCACACAATTGGTACACCCCTTTTTTCATTTATACCGTTATATCATCTTTTCCTTCAATTACATGCCCAATTGTCGATTCTAATCCTCTGATAGGATCATGGTTTCGCAGGTTTCCAAACGTTAGACCTGTTAATGCTTCGATTTGTTGAACTGGAACTTGATAGGTTTTGTAATCTCCATATGCGAATTCAAGATTTTCCACTAAATTCTTTTGAGATTGTAAATAAGCTGTCGCTGAAAGGTTCCCATCCTCTTTTACCATCACAGCTAGTTTCCAAAATTCTACTGGAATTTGCACACCTCGATAGATTCTATCATCACTCCGGAAGACCGGCCCAGTGAAGACGGTCGCCTTCATATCATGATTTCTAGCATTCTCGACAATATAGTTTTCTAGATCAAGCCACGTTTGTTGATTTAAATCTCTATGTTGTGGTGCACAATTTGTGAAATGGAAGGTATCCTCATTAGCCGCTTCTGCATCTTTCCCCCATACCGGGTCAATTCGACGGACTATATGACCACGGTCCAGTGGATTATCATAGTATAAATCTTGCCCTGCCTGATATTCCTTATCGATACGGGGATCAAGATACCATTTATCCGCTCTTTCGACAGAACGTAGTTGCTTCCCATCTATATTGACAACAGAATAAAATGCAAGACGTCTAGATTTACTCATCACGATGGAAAAGTGTGTATAGTTCAGAATGTGCCCTCCATCTTTCAATGGAGCAATGTCGTTTTGTTGCTTCTCACTAAATGTCGGAAGAGGAACTTCATAGTCAGTTCCTAGAAAGGTCGGATTATACCCTTCTGTTCCTTCATACCACTCAAGACTTAACTCTTCCACTGGCATGTCATCATCAGCCGTATGATCATCATTAGACTGTTCTATATCTACGATTTCATTTATTAATTTCTGTGCTTGATTACTTACCTGGGAACGATGATTTTTTATATATTCTACGATGCTACTAATGCGAACACCTTCATTAGCAATAAAGGTAGATGGATCGCTTGGATCTGGCACTCCTGCATGATGGAGAGATACCACTTGCCATTCATCATTAAAAACAGGTGACCCAGAAGAACCCGGCATCGTGTCTGTTGAGTAGTGAATGAAATCATCAAACACGTCCTGAATTTTGTTCTCTCGAATGGTAACCGCTTTAGGGGACCCGGATGGATGTTGAATAATAGAGACACGCTCCCCTACTAGCCCCTTACCTGTCCGTGGTTCCAATGGTAGATAGCTATATTGAGTGAGCTTGTCGCCTTCTGAAGACAGCGGTTCTACAGCAACTAGCGTGAAATCTAACTCCTTATCGCTCATAAATAACTTATCCGGATTAATTCGAAAGTTCTTAATCTCTCGTTCTCTTCCGTTAAGGTCTTTTTCATAATTGAATTGAGCCACACTATCTTTGGCTACTTCCTCATCTCCAAGTACATGATGATTCGTAATAAGAACCGATGGGGATACTAGAAATCCCGTACCATGCCCTTTGACGCGACCTATACGATCTCGTACTTCAATCCGGCATACTGATTTAGCAGCCTGTAAACCAGCCTCGAAGTATGCAATAGGAAAAAGGTCATTTCGGCCTATAATACGCTCCATAGCTAGGTTATTACCCTGAAGCATAGCTTCCCTTGAGGCTACGCGATCAGGTGAATCTACTTCAAGAGGATTTCTCGTTTTCAATTCTTGCTCTGTATATTCGCGTTGCTCGGTACGTTCCATATAGCGATTCAGTGCTTGTTGTTGTTGTCTATCCAGTAATTCCTTGCTCCACTTTTGCAGTTCTTGGTACTGTAGCATTCGTTGTTCCCTCCTAAAGTGTTGAACTCAGGTAATCAAACCGTCCATCCATACAAGAGACGACAACGTTTATTTCCATTTTACTATAAAAAATCCCTTGCACATTTAGTCCTATTTTTCCGGGGGGAGGGTCCCCGTTAAAATATAGAGGTTAGATAGTAGGGTTTATGAGCGAGATTTTCTGTTTTTGAGCGACATTCTCGATATATGAGCGATACTTGAATTTTAAGAGCGACATCCTCCGTTTTTGAGCGAGATTTCAAATATATGAGCGAGAGCCGATATTTACATGAACCTTCATGCAAGAAAGATGATACCAGGAAAAATTTAACATAACTAGATAAGAATGCATTAGTAGATTACATTAGATATAACATAGTATATTACTAGCACCCTTAGCGCAAAGGATAAATATACCCCTTCACTGTAGGACTATCCACTTCTTCCTCCTCTCTTCTCCATGCTTTAATAACAAGATATAACAATAGCAGAAACGTCCCCATACCGGTTAAAAAGAAAATTTGCTCCGGTACTCCACCATTATTGTACACAGTATGCCCAGTAAACCATGCAAAAAGGAACGTACAATGCAGTAATAGATAAATCATTTTCTTTCCGAATGACATGGTCGGAACACAGCGGTGATCGCATAGTACAGGAGCCCATAAACAAACAGAAGTAAGTGCAACTGTCCAAAATAGCCCAATATCTAAAAAAACGTTATGTGCAACGTTCTCATACATGAGCAAACATAAGTAAAATGACAAAGACATCCAGGGCTGCGAGATTACATTTATCAATTTTGTTGTCTATATACAGACTTATCTAATCCTACGTCTAATGGTATCTATCAAAAGATTGGCTACAAGCCTGTTGGGGACTCCATGGTTGTGAATTTTGTCTAGAGGTTATCATACAGAGCGTTTCAAACCATTACATTATCAATAATATACGAACAAAAATCCTTCAGAGCTTGTGAAGGATTTTTTGTTCTTGTCTAGGAAACTATAAATGGGTCTGGATAGCATTGAGCAATATAGTGCCAAGTTTTATGTTTTCAAAAATTTTTATTTCATAGACACCAACCCGTCGACTCCTTGCGATTACTAAGACGAAGAAATCTAATTCGTCATAGTACAGGAGTCGATAGAAATGAATTATGTGAGTTTAGCAATCAAACATCAACCGTTCCAAACCAAGGAAGAAATGAATAGAGCCATCAAGTCTCATATTGGAGAGCATGGTCCACAATTGTCAGACACGGAAGTGGAGGTGATCCATCTTTTGTCTCGCTATGCTTGTAAGTATCCTGGAGTTGCTTTTCTTAAAAATGACACGATCGCTAATTTAATCGACAAAAGCAGAAGAACAGTAATTCGCGTATTGAATAAGTTAGTCGAGTATTCTATTATTACGCGCCTTGAAAATATGCGTCTTCAACGTGGTGGAAATGGGGCGAATCTATATATTATTAACCCTACTGTCACACAGAATGTGACACAGAGGAAGGAAGCTGAAAACGCAGAAGTACCAACGGAATCAGCTCCAGAAGTGCAAGATGAACCATTATCTTTTAAAAACATAAATAAAAAAGAATTAAAAGAATCGTTACAGGTGGATGGATGTCATCTTAAGAACTCCTATCGAGAATTTAAAAAATTGGTCTACTGCTTTATTCCAGAAAAGACGTTTTTCTACCGTTTGTACCGGCTAAAATCCACATGTGTGGTGGAGTGCGCATGAGGACAGTCTTAATGTCACCTCGTTGATCCAAGTAACCAAGTATTGGCTCCTGTTCAAATCGTGACATATCCGTTTTCATACGTTGGATCAACCCTAAAGGAAGGTTATGCATAGCTTCATTCTCTAACAAAAACGGTTGTACCCTACTTTCAAATGCTTGGGGACTATTATACGTAAAAACGGCCATCTTCTCCCACCTTTTCTCATTCGAGCTGATGTTATTCATTTCGACGCAATCAACCAAATTCCTCCAATTTTTCCGTAAAACTATAAAAGAAAAGCCCAAGTGTCTCCTTCGTGACAATTGGGCTTCCTACTAGAAAGCGTAAGTTGGTTCGATGTTGTTCTGTGAATAAAGGACTTGCTGCACTTTTGCCACTAGTCCCGCTCACTTAATCCCACTCCTTCAATCGAACAACGAGTTTCTTTACCTTTCGTTGTACTAATGGTTTCTCATTTTGATCTGACTTTTGTTTTTGCCATTCATTATAGCTTGCTATGGCAATTAGCGTTGAGCCTGCAATAAGTAGGTAAGCCCACCAAGGGAGCTGTCCCCAATACGGTTTTGTCTGAATAAATACATTAAGCAATAGCACAGTAACTCCCACAAAAAAGTATGATTTAATTTTGAGCTGCATCCCGGCAATAATGGATACGAGAGAAAGGGTCCCCATAATAACGGCATCCCAAATCGTATTACTATATAAAGCATCCACCGTTAGATACGTCGTAACAAGAACCAATACAATGAGTTGAACATAATGCATGGGCTTTTTATACATGCTCCACGTTTTCACGCTTAGTGCAATCGCTAGAGCTAACCAAGGTAGTGCGATGAGTTCTGCATGGATTAACTCAGGGACGGAAAGAATGTACGCTTCCAGCACGACATAATAAGGAGCAAATACACTAACCGCTCCAAATGTTATAAAGCCTTTTTGCACATGACGACCTTCTACCCTTGATACTTGGCTGAACACCCAAAGGGTAAAAGCAATCAACGGGATAATTTCAATCCAAACACTGTCTGACGAATCGAGCCACCACATCATGCAAGCCAAGTAAAGTACAGCTGTAACGGAATACCAATCCATCCATATGGAAGAAGAATTCTCTCGGTACAACTGCGTAAATAATACTCTCCCAACTATGGAAGACACAAGGAAACCGACAAATAGAATGGGGAGCATTAAGTACTTTGGAGCAAAACCGTATAGCTGAGCCCACATAAAAAGAACAGCACTCAGCGGAATAATTGTCGCAATGGTCCATTGACGATAATGATATAGCCACAGGTTAAACACGGCATATAAAAGAACAATACTAATACCCACTGGCTCCAATAGGAAGGTATCTTCCACGAGTATGATGAGACTTACTGTAGAAAAAGGAATGAGATACCATTCTATTTTTCTCTTCCACAGCTTCGATACATAAGCCCAGGCACTAAACATGATTAGGCTAGCGAATACAAGCATATAGGCCTCTTTAAAGGTTAAATATATAGAAAGCTATATTGTTGCCAAGGTATTGTCGCTTTCACGGTACTATATAGATACATTGCGAGTGGTAACAGGTACAGGAACGGCGAAAACCCTTGAGTCGATACAAATAAGAGCACTCCACCTGCAACAAGAAATGGTTGGATTATGTGAGCTAGCCAAAAGAAGGATTGCTTTCCATATCGCCACCTCAGTCCGATTATCTCAGCTAATGCTATTAAAACAATTGGTGCTACAAAGCTAAATGTCACCGTCCCTGCAATCCCTTGAATGTTAAGAGGATTAAAGAGAGATCCGTAGAAAGCTAGCGTCGTACCGGAAACCAGCCACCACATCCACACATACCGATACGTGTACAACAGTAATGTATAAACACCTATGGCAATCAATAGCAACAACGGAAGAACGGTATCTACATTCAAGCCATAATCTCCACTCACTACCATCATTAAGCTTATGGAGAAAACAATTTGACCGATGATAAAGCTAGCATTTTCGAAAGCTTTCACTCCCAGCTGCTTCCAACAATATTGAACTATTAGAAGCAAAAGTCCAGTACATGCAACATGGACAATCAATTGATCCTGGTACATTGGAAACCAACTCGATAACTGTGGATGTAAAGCAAACATCCCTAGAGCTATACTAATTGGATGAGCCCATAACGCAGCATCCTGCCACCCTTTATGGAAGGTTGTTCTCCACGTTACGTAGGCAATACCACTGAACAACACCAACAGAAGGCCTGCGTCATATCCGGTTGGGTGTTCCAACGTCGCATAGATGATGAATAAAACCATAACCAATACACTCATCACAAAACCACTCTGTTGGAACGTTCTCATAAAGGTAGGTTTTCGATATAACCATACCCACCCATAAAGAAGGGAACTGATACAGAACATATACAATGCAAAATGGTCTTGTAACCACGGTAGCTCTATTAAACTAAAGCCTTGAGCAGCTGAGACGAATACAAAGATAAGAGCAAAATAAGCAAACACACTTCGCTTTGTTTGATATGCCAGATAGCCATAGTTAAAAACAATCACGAGATAGGCTATAAGTAATAAAAAGGAGGAAGACTCTCCTCTTAGTAAAATCCCTTGAACCGTTATATACATAAATGCTGCTAACGAAACGAGAGCAGAAGTATAATAGAATACTTGCTTCATAAAGTTGTCATGCTTAACCATGTATTGTAAGCCTAAGTACACTAATCCAATCAGGGCATAGAGTACTAGATCAACTTGTTGCAGTGGCGTGAAATGAATAAGTTCATAAAGTCCATAAGCTACTAAAGCATGGCTGACGAATTGATAGTATTTCGAATGGTACACAAACACCATCGACATGTAGATCGTAGCTGTTAATAGAAGGTTAAAACTATAGAACACTTCACTTTCATAAAAGTTCAATAAGAGTAACGTACTAATGACAAGATTTAACTGCGCAAACGGAGGCAGTTCTTTCATAAACAATTGCACTGTACTGTTGGTTTTATAAAAATGATATAAGGCAAGCAATGCGGCATTATACACCATGAGACCTAAATAAAATACATCGACGGAAACCTCTAACCCCGCAAGCAAAAACCCAACCAAAAAGGTACTACCTAAAAAAGATAGCCATGTGAACAAGCGTGATTGATGGCGCTGGGCGATGACCAGGTAGATAGGAAGAGCAAACAGTGCTGCCAGTAACCCTAACCATTCTCGCCCATCTCCATATAAAGAAAGATACGGACCAAACAGCCCGAAGTAACCTATTGATAAAAAGGCAATAGGAATAAACAAACTACCAAGCGTCAAAAACGCAAATGCAGTTTGATGAATGTTTAACAACCTTCCGGCTACCCAACTTAATCCATAGAAGAATAATGAAATGAAAGAGAGCGTGAACACTTTCAAAACAGGTCCCATTTGATCCCAAGTGCTCGTTCCAACCACGAGCCCACCTGTTAGGAGTAAAATAACCCCTAATATTAGAGACCATGTAATATTTCGTTCCCGAATTTGTTCAGCAGTTTTTTGTTTTTTTGCTTTCTTTTTCTTGGGTTTTTTATATGTAGGTGCCTCGCTAGATTCTTGAATATTCTTATCTATATAAGGTTCTTTCTCAGCTTCCAAAGCAGGCTGCAGAAGGTCATACTGATACTGCTCATAAGCTGCATTCACCTTGTAGTAATCATTCTGATCAATATATCCCTTCTGTTGCAATTCAGAAAGCTCTTCACGAAAAATCCGTTTCCGTGTACCTTTATTCTGATGATCCTCTGACATTATCCCACCCCCCTACAAACTATACTCTCGTTCTCTTTTAGTGTAAATATACACTATCACAACCCAATCAACAACCTATTTTTGGTAATTTTTACAATTACTTAGTGTTTTCCCTTTTAAAAAGAGCCTATTCCAAGTGGTGCTATCAAATACTTGCCGCTAGTTTAAGACTTTGCAGACATAGCGTAGCGGCGCGCCTAATTTATGTAGTGTCAGGCACTAGAAGGATTTCGATTTCTGCACCTCTGGCGTTAATATCCGCCGCTTTTCACTCCTTTTCCATCACTTCTCCTTCGATATCCGCTACTTTCCATTCCTTTTCCGTCACTTC
>NZ_AVBF01000111.1 GCF_000770635.1 Pontibacillus yanchengensis Y32 | reverse complement strand
TAATATCTCGTATCCAAGTCTTCAACATAATGGTGCTTATATGGAAGAACAAATAACTAATTCACTATTATATCAACAACAAACTTTAAAACATCATTCTTTTCAATAGCATATAAAACAACCTGCCATATATAGTGACAGGTCGATTTTTTATATTATCTAGCGTATAAACGCCACGTCAAGCCCCAGCGCATCGAGCTTTTGTTCTTACGAAAGGTTTGGAATCCATTCCGATAATGATGCTATGGAGTACGTTGGTTGACGTTCATATTGGGATAATAACTCTTTTGTTGTAACGCCTGTTTGTACATGTAGTGTATCAAGACCAGCATTCATCCCTGCCAAAATATCGGTATGATAATTGTCCCCAACCATCATGACATCTTCCTTGGATAAACCAAGTGCTTCTATAGCTTGATCCATAATAATAGACTCAGGCTTTCCAATAAACGTTGGCTCTACACCTGTAGACACGGTAACTACAGATGTAAGCGACCCATTCCCCGGAAGCATTCCTCTCTCTGTCGGAATAGCTATATCCCCGTTTGTAGATAAAAATGTTGCACCATTACGAACTTGCAAACAGGCGATAGCCAGTTTCTCATACGTTATCTCACGGTCAATTCCCATCACAACAAAATCGCAATCATCCTCAACAAGCTTGTGACCAGACTCTCTTAAGGTATGAAATAATCCTTCTTCCCCAATGGCAAATACTCTTGCCTGTTCTTTCCGTTCTTTAATATAACTTCCTGTAGCAGTGCTTGATGTGAAAATTTGCTCAGGACGTGCTGGGATATCAAATGTGTTTAATTTCTCTGCTACTTGCTCTGGTCTCCTAGATGAATTGTTCGTAACAAATAGGTGCGGAATCTCCTTTTCCTGTAAAGCTTTCACAAAATCAGAAGCTGCTTCAATACGTTCTGTTCCTTTATACATTGTTCCATCTAAGTCAATTAAGTATCCTTTATATGATTGCATGTGTATTCCTTCTTTCATTGTTACTCCAGTTGATAGCATAAAGAGTTTTATTGGTCTTCATTTGAAAATGCCGAAATAGGACCTAATTCTTCATTTAAATAGCGACGAATATGATCGCTAAAATCGTGAAGAATGGTAATATGCTCATTCATCATGTTTTGTAACTGGTCATGATCCATATTTGTATAATCTCTTACTAATTGTTTCCTTACAGAAATGACTGATTTATATGCCTGTTCTTGCTCTTCAGGTATAACGGATTCATCGATTAGTATATCAATGATATCATCATAGCTGCCTGGATCACGCATAATAAATCCATCAATCATCATGTTCCCTACATCCACAATGGATTCTATCGTCATTTGTACACATCTTTCTAACCCTAAACGCTTCATTGGGGTATCAACGGTTTCATCTTGATAATGCTTGAGCAACTGCTCCATATATTGTAATGTTGACTCTATTTTAGAACGGTCTACAAAATACATACTCGTTTCCTCCATTCATCTTTTTCTTACTCTAGTGGTATCATATCATATACAGGCTATCATCAAATTTACATTTACCAGTTAAGTTTTCAATGGATTTTTGCTATAGTATAGATTGAAATCTTTGAAGCGGAGGAACGTTTAACTATGGATCGTGAATTAGCGCTAGAACTCGTACGTGTAACAGAAGCAGCAGCAGTAAGCTCAGCCCAGTGGATGGGAAGAGGTCAAAAAGATGAAGCAGATGATGCTGCAACCACAGCGATGAGAACCATGTTTGATTCCATTGCTATGGAAGGTACAGTCGTTATCGGTGAAGGTGAATTAGATGAAGCACCGATGTTATATATTGGTGAAAAGCTTGGAAATGGAAACGGACCTGAAGTAGATATTGCCGTTGATCCATTAGAAGGAACAAACATCGTAGCAAAAGGACACAACAATGCGATGAGCGTTATAGCTGCAGCTGATCGAGGCGCATTATTACATGCACCAGATATGTACATGCAAAAAATTGCAGTAGGCAAACAAGCACGTGGTCAAATCAGCTTGGATGACCCAATCGAAAAGACGATTGAGACTGTTGCAAAAGCTACCAATAAACGTATTAATGATTTAACGATAATTGTACAAGAACGCCCCCGACACGAGGAACTTGTTGAACGAATCAGAGCAAAAGGAGCTCGTGTAAAACTATTTGGAGATGGCGACGTGGAAGCTTCCATTGCTACATGTCTACCCCATACAGGAATTGATTTATTCGTTGGAACTGGCGGAGCTCCTGAAGGGGTTATATCAGCAGCTGCGGTTAAATGCCTAGGCGGCGATATGCAAGCTCGTCTTGTACCGCAAAATGATGAAGAAGCACAACGTTGTATCGAGATGGGGTTAAACGATCCTAAGCAATTGTTAACGCACCATGATTTAGTAAGTAGTGATGATGCCATCTTCGCAGCTACTGGTGTAACAGAAGGCGAACTACTACATGGCGTTAAGTTCCTTGGTGGCGACTTAGCCGAAACAGACTCCATCGTTATGAGAGCAAAAACAGGTACCATACGATTCATTAAAGCAAACCACCATATGAATAACAAGCCTCATTTACTAAATAATGACTAATCCTAGGAGGTTAGAGCATTGACAGAAGAACAATTTTTTCTATATGATGAAGCGGAAAATACGCAAACGAGATTTGTGAGTTTTATGGGAGATGCCCATAGGTATGACTTAGCTATTCTTACGTCAACTCGTTATTATGGAAAGAAAATTGTTATTGATTTGCAAGGCAGTCATTATGCCATTCTTGGACAAGATGACCTTGAAGAAGAAGGATACCTTGAGCATGCTTACAACCTAACGGAAGTAGAAGCTGAAGAACTAAGGGAATTTCTTCGTGAAATTGTGTAAAAGCACACAGGAACACATACAATATAAAACATTATTCATAACAAACCCTCCTAAGGTTAAAACTATACCCGAAGGAGGGTTTATTATGGCTCAAAATGATAAAAATATAAACAAAAATCCTGATGCAGATGGATATTCTGACTTCGCTAATGTAGAAGCAATGAGAAACTATTTAACTCCAGAACAACTACCTGAGGGACCATATGGTGCGCCTCGTAATAAATACAAACCTGTGGGTAACAAGAGCACACCATGGAAAGAAGGACAACGTTATTACAGCGCGTTTAACTATGAATACAAATCACTACACGAAGACATGCCTAGACATGACACACCTGCCCACCCAACCCACGACCATCCAGACATGGAGAAAAAACCTTCACAAGAACAGCAAAATCAGAAATAAGGATGCAAGGCTGGTTGTGGTAGTGAAAAAGAGCTTGGAAATCCAAGCTCTTTTTATTTGGAATTTGTTGAAGAATTGAGCTTGAGATTCGAGGTGGGTTTTGCTCTTCAAATCCTATATATGCTCGCTTCGATTAGTGTTTTGCTCGCTTAGGTTTGCTTTATGCTCGCTTAGGTTCGTGATATGCTCGCTTCCTTCCCTCTTTTGCTCACTTCGATTCGCTTTATGCTCGCTTACCTTCTCCTTTTGCTCACTTCGATTCGCTTTATGCTCGCTTACCTTCCCCTTTTGCTCGCTTCAATTCGGGTTATGCTCGCTTACCTCCCCCTTTTGCTCGCTTCAATTCGCGTTATGCTCGCTTCTCCTCCCCTTTTGCTCGCTTCGGTTCGGGTTATGCTCGCTTCTATCTTCACCCTGTTTGCACCATTTAACAAAAGTTCAATTTTTCAAGTATATCCTTTTACTCCAATAAAAAACGCATGAGATTATCTTTAAAATCCCATGCGCATTCATGTTTCATGCATACTGAAAACCTTACTTATCCACTTTTTTCATAACAAAATAAGCACAACCGAAATTACAATATTCGTACAAATAATCATCCAACGTACTGATTTTTGTATCAAAAGTGGCTTTAGGGTTTTGATCATCGAAGAAACCGCGAAGTCTTAATTGGCCATATCCCCAATCGCCGACAATATAATCGTATTTACTTAAAATATCACTAAACCGTTGCTCAATAGCTTCTTCCTCAAAGCCTTGTTTTTCATCATGTATAACTTCATAATTTTTCCCTTGTATAACAAACACATCGATCACCTCTTAGCTCTTCTAGTGTATCATAATTTGGTTTTTTTTACTTTTAAAAATCATGATAACACAACATTTTCTAGCATGAACTTTCAAATATGACTAAACCTATAAATAGGGAGAGGAGAAGACTATATCCTAAAGGAGCGTGTTTCCATTGAACTCTAAATCATGGTTAGCTACTGTAGCTTTAACTACCACGTTAGTCATTAGTGGTTGTGGAATGAACAATAATGAAGGCGCAATGGATAAGGATACTGCTGACCAATTCAATGCTGCTGGATATAACAATGGCCAGGGAAAAAATAACGGATATAACAATCAAAACAATGGTCGTAATGGTATGGATGAAATGGGAGATTACGGTGGTACCAACCGTGCTGAAAATTTCAACTATACTTCCACAAATAATGACAATGGTAAAAACGATGAGTTCGGATTTGTGCGATATACAGAAGATCAAGTAGGAAAAGACGAAGACGAAGTTCGTTATGGTGTAATGAACCGTGAACATGTGTCTGATTTAATTACCCGAATGATGCTTCAAGGTCAAGGCATTAAAGATGCTGCAACACTAGTTACGGACTCTGAAGCATTAATTGCTTATACACCAAATGGTGAAGTCGATCGTAATGAAACTGCAACTATCGCTAAGAAAACTGCTATGTCAGTACTGCCACGTTACTATGAAGTTTATGTAACAGACCAAGATGGCGCTCATAAAGAATTAGCCAACTTAAGTAAAATGAACAATAGTAATAAGAATTACAAATCTATATTAGAACAAACAATTTCTGAAATGCGTAAATCACCTCAAGGTGAAAAAATGTATAACGATGAAACAAAGTCCATGAAAGACAAACGTGATGTAGAAGATATGGGAGAAGATACAGAAAATATGGGGATGAATAAATAACAGAATAACCTTCTCCAGTTAAAGACCAGTATGCACAATACTGGTCTTTTTAACATTTACCATTCATGTTTTTCTCTTCATTTCGCACACTATAGATAATGAATTACATTAGGAGGTGGAAAATGCATTGCTTAAACTGATTAAATTAGTGGCATTATTATGTCTACTCAGCCCCTCTTTTACTTATGCAAATGAAAAAGAGAATAACCCAGCTGAACAAAGGATGACATTATTTAAAAGCATGGAAGCTTTAACACAAATACCTTGGTTTTATTTGGCAGCCATAGATCAGTACGAACGACACATACAAAAAGAACCAGCTTCGAAGGAAAATATTGCGATTACTATTCCACGAGAACAATGGAATGGGGCTTCTAATCCTAATCAAAAAGACGCTTTGACTGTAGAAGAAGTCACCTTATTCAATGGAATAGGCGCAGATGGAAACGGAGACGGGATTGCAGATCGTACAAATGATCAAGATATCCTTTATGCAATGGGATCGTGGATTGGTAAATACGGAAATACCCATCAAGATATTAAGATTGCCCTTTGGCATTATTATCAACGAGATCTTTCTGTTCAAACCATTATGAATACAGCAAAAGTATTTGATACTTATAACTCTAATGAATTGAATGATCACATATTTCCTGTACCCTTATTCCATAATTACAGTTACAAAAATACATGGGGAGACCCTCGAGGTTTTGGAGGAAGAAGAATTCATGAGGGAACAGATATTTTTGCTAATTATGGCGTCCCTGTTCGAGCTACGTCCTATGGTGTAGTCGAAATGAAGGGTTGGAACAAGTTTGGTGGATGGAGAATAGGCGTTAGAGATATCAATAATATTTATCACTATTTTGCACATTTAAATGGCTTTGAAAAAGGCGTGAAAGTTGGTCAGGTCGTAAAACCAGGTGACGTCATTGGTTACGTTGGTGCAAGCGGCTATGGCCCACCAGGTACATCAGGAAAGTTCCCACCACACCTACACTACGGAATGTATAAAGACAATGGATACAGCGAGTGGTCCTTTGACCCTTACCCATCGTTAAAACAATGGGAGAGGGAAACAAGAAAACAAAAAAATAAGTAGGAAAAGTTATTCAATAAATGAGGCATAAACTTGCTTGAATAGCTGGATTTGAGATATTGGGCGAGGTATGGTTTCCCTGGCTGGGGGCGGACGTGCGATGGGATGCGTTGGGAGCTTTGGCGAGCGAGTTTTCGGAATTAGGAGCAAGTTTCTGATTATAGGAGCGACTTTTTGATTTTTAGAGCGACTTTCGGAAAATTCAGAGCAACTTTTTCAAATTAGGAGCGACCGCGGTTTCGGGGTGCGCGTGCCAGCCGGATCGCCTCGCTTTGGAGCAACTTCCATCCCAACAATAGTGGCTTTTGGAACAAGGAGACTCCCGCCCAACACC
>NZ_AVBF01000116.1 GCF_000770635.1 Pontibacillus yanchengensis Y32 | reverse complement strand
GAACAAAAGCGCAAGCGCCCGGGTAGCGACGTATATGCTGGACTGAGCCGCAGGAGATAAAGGCAACACGATAAAGAAAAAGGATTGGATTACTAAGATCCAATCCTTCCATTATTATTTAGAAGATTTTATCGCATTGGCAATACTTGCAGCCAATCCTCCCCAAATCAATACCATACTAATAATCATCATAATAATTGCACTTGCTTCCATTAGCTACTTACCCCCTTGTTTGAGTTAGCTGAATGATTAGCTCCTTCTTTCCATTTCAGTTTAGTGAAGATGGCAGCTGCTACAATAACTAATCCTAATGCTCCCATTCCCCAAGGTCCTACTAATGAAAGTGGATATCCATCTACATATGGAGCCGTGAATTCACTATACAGTGATGCAATCATCATATAACCTAATAAAATTGGTGTAATAACAGTCAAGCAAATCGTCCACCATGACCCTAGACGAATTTGAGATAGACCATTGGCATGATCTTGAAGGTCTTTTACTTTTCGTATTACCCAAGCTAATAAGATAACCTCAATTAATCCGCTTAAGCCTACTCCTACTGTCAATACATAACGGTCAACTGCAGTTAGGATGTGTACGCCACCTTTTGTAGCATACAGGATAGAAATTAATGCTGATAAACCTCCACCAAATGCAACGGCTTTGGTTCTGGAAATACTAAATTTCTCTTGGAACGCAGCAATATAAGTCTCACTGATGGAAATAAGTGAGGACAGTCCTGCAAGCACTAAGGATGCAAAGAACATGAATCCAAACAATCCATTCAAGAAAGGCATTTGGTTAATAATTTGCGGGAAGATTGCGAAGGCAAGACCTACACCATCTGCCGCAAAGTCATCAATTCCATTACCTGTGGAAGCTGCTACGAATCCAATTGCACTAAATACTCCGATACCTGCAAGCAATTCAAAGCCTGAGTTACTTAAACCAGTAATGAATGCATTGTTCGTAAGGTCTGACTTCTTCGGTAAATAACTAGAATACGTAATCATAATAGCGAAACAAATAGATAAACTAAAGAAAATTTGCGTATAAGCTGCTGTCCATACGCTAGGATCTCCTAGTTGGGACCAATCTGGTGCAAAGAATGCGTTAAGACCTTGTGCTGCACCTTCCAATGTGACTGCTCTAAGAACAATAATTAAGAATAAGACCACTAATGCGGGAATGAAAATTTTGTTTGCTGCTTCAATTCCCTTTTTAACCCCTTTAAATAAAACAGCTAGTACAACTGCCCATACAATAACAAGAGGTATGAATACACTCGGAACAATGCCACCAACAGATCCTACTTCACCTGCTTGAAGGTAACTTCCCATTAAAAATTCACCTGTATTCTCTCCCCACGATAAGTTGAAGGAGTAAACCGAATAAGCAAGTGCCCAAGCAATAATAACTGCGTAATACGTAGAAATACCAAATGATATAAAGACTTGAAGCCACCCAACATACTCTGACTTTTTATTCAGTCTTGAGAATGTTAGTGGAGATGAACCACCATACTTATGGCCCATAATGAATTCCATGATTAGAATCGGGATACCTGCTGTAAATAATGCGATGAGATAAGGTAGAAAGAATGCTCCCCCACCGTTATCGTAAGCAACATACGGGAATCGCCATATATTCCCTAGACCGATAGCCGATCCTACTGCAGCTAGAATAAATCCAGCTCTCGTACCCCATTGCGAACGTTGTGACATAAAAAAATCCCCCTTCACTCTTTTTCCCTTTCGTGATTCAATCATATGCTTGAACCAATAAGAGAATGTTCTAATTCTTTTCTTTATTCTGACTTTTCTTTCTATCAGTTGCTTGTATTATAACCAGCCCATAAAAGAATGTAAAGCAGTTTCGCAAATTTTCAGTAATTTAAAAAATAGGAAAAAAAGACCAGAACCGATTATCCGGCTCTGGTCTCATTTTTTCCTAAGCATTCTGTTGTTTTGGCTTAAAAGAAAAGGCGATAATAAACACAATAACAATCGTCACTAGTAATGAGATAAACGTGTTTGTCGTCAATCCATATAATAAATACCCAACTGCTGCAGCTAAAGCTGAGATAAAGGCATAAGGTAGCTGTGTCATAACGTGATCAATATGATTAGAACCAGCACCTGTTGAAGACAGAATAGACGTATCTGAAATTGGTGAACAGTGATCTCCAAACACACTTCCTGCTAACACCGCTGCTAAGGATGGTAAGAACATCGCAGCATCCGTATTCACTGCTATCTCGCCTGCTATCGGTAGCATGATACCAAACGTTCCCCACGACGTTCCTGTGGCAAATGCCATGATTCCAGCAACAAGGAAGATAAGGAATGGTAGGTATGATGCCGTTATCGATGCTTTTTCGACAACTTCAGCTAAATAGCCTCCTGTAGCAAGACCACCGTCGCCTACAATTGTTCCAATCATCCAAGCTAATACTAGAATATAGATTGCAGGTAACATAGCCTTAATTCCTTCAAGGAATACTCTTGATGTAGATGATTTTGGCTTATTCTGAGCTAGATAAAGAATCAAACCAGTCAACACAGCAAACAATCCACCAAAGAATAGTGATTTGTTTACATTAGTTGAAGCAAAGATAGAAAGTAACGTTACATCTCCTTCACTTCCCTGTATCCCTGTAATAACCATAGCCGTAACAGTAGCAACTAATAGAGCAATGATTGGACCTAGTAAATGAAGAACCTTTCCGTTCGAATGTTCAACAAACTCACTATCTAAATCTCCAGGTACTTCTTTCCCTTTTGTAACTAATTCCCCAGTTGTTTCAGCACGTTGTTCATGCTTTTTCATTGAACCGATATCAAATTTAAATAGTACAGTTAAAAACACTAGTAAAATGGCTGCAAATACATAGAAGTTTAGAGGAATCATCTTCATAAAGGCCTCTAATTCTCCAAGCTCAGCCAGACCTTCTGTGGATATAATCCCACCAATTGTTCCAATGATAAACGCACCCCAACTTGAAATCGGTGATATTACTGTTACTGGAGCTGACGTTGAATCAATGATATAAGCCAATTTTGCCCGAGACACTTTATATTGATCTGTTAATGGGCGCGCAACCTGACCAATAGCCAAACTGTTAAAATAATCATCAATGAAAATGATAATACCGAGAATCGCTGGCATAAATTGAGCGCCTTTACGCGTCCGAATACGATTGATAGCCCATTCTCCAAAAGCTTTACTTCCGCCTGAAGCAGTCATAAATGCTGTTGTAATCCCTAATAAAAGTAAAAAGGATAGTAGGTAAAGACTTCCCCATTGGATAGCACCATCAGAGTAAAAAATAGTATAGAATGTAGACCATATTTCAGATAGTGATGCTCCTAATGAGAAGTTATGAAGCATAAATGCTCCTACAACAATCCCTGCGCCCAAGGATAGAAGCACTTGTCTTGTTAGCAGTACAAGAACCAACATGATAAGTGGTGGTATGAGTGAATAAATCGTTCCTTCCATCGTTGTCCCTCCGGTTTGTTTTGATGTCTTCCTTCGTTGACTCTTTTTTTGAAGGAAAGGAACGATGGATCTCAAGATGCTAGTACTGTTTTCATACATAGACCAATTCTATGTGTTCATCGAAGAAATGCGAGGAAAATACAAAAAGCAGGCAATGATAGAGTAAATAACCTATCATTACCTGCTTTGTAAGTAGCAAATAATATCGTTATCCTCCATCTCGATCAGTAGCGCATCATGCAATCCAACGTTCGGTTTGCATGACAGTATATTCCTTATTCAAGAACATACCAGCGTAAAAAAAATGACGTTTTTTCACACTTCGGCAAGTAGCCCTTTCACCCTTTATCAACGTTGTCATTCTCCAAAGGGTTACTAATACTAAATGCACCTCTACCTCATCGATATGATAAGGTTTGGCAAATTCAATTTTAAGACGTTTAATATCATATCAAGATTTTTAGATTATGGCAAGGGACTAGACGGAATTTCTATAGAAGGATTTGTCCCTTCTCCACCGCCACCATTAAAATATGGTACTTTCCCTTGGATGGATCCTTGCGTAACAAGAATATCTGTATTAACTGGTACTAGTTCTGTTGAAAATGGTAGGACGATTTGAAGTCTAACCCGTACATTTACCTTCACTTCAAAGACTAAATTATTTATTCCCCATTCCCGGAATGTATTAACAACGTTGGATTCAACATCCCCAATGGTTTGAAAATGAACTGGAATTTTTGGTCCAAGGTTTGCAAGAATCGTATTATTGGTGGCCTGACCTAAAGGAATATAAGCGATGGTTGGTTTGTCTTTCACTTCTTCCTGTGTTTCATCTTCTTCTTGGTCAATATCAATATCTAATGAAGAATCAACACGGTCTCCTTCTTCCTCTAATCGCTTTAAGTATTGATTTACTCTAAAGTATGTGTCCCGTTGGACTTTATTTATCGCGGATGAATTCCATGTAACAAACGTGGTGTTACCTTCATTATCTTTTTCTAAGATAATCATATCCTTAGGATTTAAATCTTCCGCTACTTTTTTATTTACGGCTTCGATAATGGCGTCCCTTGCAAGTTGTTCTGTTTTAAGTTGCGCTATTTCCATTATCTTTGGCTCAATGCTTCTATTGATAAACCATAAACTTCCGAACGTACTAACAATAAAAAATAGTAAGGTAATAAATGCAATTTGTCCTGGTGGAGGCGGCGCCATTGCTTTTTGATGTGGTTTATATTTTTTCATAAAAAACCCCCTCACCTAAAACATATGCACAAACAGGACAGGGGTTGCTAGTTTTTCAATTTTTATTATTGGCTCTGATAAAGGTTAGGGTTTCTTTTGGAAATAACTAATTAAAATAGCCTTATTCAAGATAAGAAGCATAATCTGGAATA
>NZ_AVBF01000098.1 GCF_000770635.1 Pontibacillus yanchengensis Y32 | reverse complement strand
TTACTAATTTATCTCGAATCCAAGTCTTCAAGATTATGCCTCTTATATGTAATAACAATACAAACTTTAGTGAGATTCTTCAACGTTACTAATGAAGCTTTGGATATATTCATATGCTATTTTTTTATCTAACTAACATATGCCCGTCCTCCTTGCATATGTTAGTACAAAGAGTAATGAATGGAGGATCTTCCCTTGAGATTGAAGTGGCTTATGATCATTCTATTATGTTTGGTAATCGTACATACCCCGATTGTGAGTTCTGCAAGTCCTGGTGTGTCAGCAAGAAATGCTGTGCTGATGGAGCAATCTACTGGACGAGTATTGTTTGAAAAACAGGCGCATAACAAAGAGAAAATAGCGAGTATAACCAAGATTATGACTGCAATTGTAGCAATAGAATCCGGGATGCTAGAAGATACTGTGAAAGTGTCTAGACGTGCAGTTTATGAGGAAGGTTCATCCATATATTTAGAACAAGGCGAGGAAATGAAGCTGAAAGACTTAGTATATGGACTCATGCTACGTTCGGGTAATGATGCTGCTACAGCTATTGCGGAACATGTAGGTGGTAGTTTAGAAGGTTTCGTTTTTTTGATGAACCAAAAAGCAGATTGGATAGGCATGGATAATTCTCATTTTGCAAACCCTCATGGTCTAGATGCAGAAGACCATTATTCAACGGCGTATGATATGGCACTTCTGACCCGATATGCTATGAATAATGAGATTTTCAGAAAGGTTTCAAGCACAACAACGTATAAAGCAGAATCTAGGACGTATGCATGGGGCAACAAAAATAAAATGTTAACAAAATATTATGATCATAGTACGGGTGGGAAAACAGGATATACAAAGTCAGCAGGAAGAACGCTAGTAAGTACAGCGGAGAAAGATGGTATGGAATTAATCATGGTAACGCTTAACGCACCTGATGACTGGAACGATCACCGAAATATGTTTGAATGGGGATATGAAACCTACGATCTTCGGGAGATTCAAGATAAAGGCGAATTACAACTAGAAGAACAACCTAATGAGGGAGCTTTAGGTTACTTGTGGGAACCTGTAATTGTTCCTCTTACGAAAGAAGAAGCAAATCAAATTGAACAGATAACGTACACATTAAAACCTAACCTTCTAGAATCAGTAAACACAGTATTAGGCAAGGCAGTATATGAATTAAATGGTGAAAAAATCGCAGACGTACCATTGATGGCTGAGCCAGCAAAAGTACCATCGTTTTGGAAGGAAACAGTGGAAGTATTTAAACGAATGATAGGAGTACAATAAATGGTTAACATCATTTGGGTGATGATGGCTGTGATTGGAATTCTATACGCTATGTTTAATGGAACTATGGGAGATGTAAATAAGGCTTTATTTGAGAGTGCGGATGACGCTGTTATGCTGTCCATAAGCTTGATTAGTGTCTTAGTCTTTTGGATTGGATTAATGAAGATTGCAGAAGCATCAGGCCTTCTGGAAGGAATGGCGAAGTTGTTCCGACCTATTATCACAAGACTATTTCCTGATATTCCTCCAAATCATCCTGCTATGGGCTATATTCTATCGAATGTATCAGCCAATATGTTTGGGCTTGGAAATGCAGCCACTCCTATGGGGATTAAGGCGATGCAGGAAATGAAAAAGCTTAATCCTTCAGAAGAGGCAAGCCGTTCAATGATTACATTTCTAGCAATCAATACATCGAGTGTTACCTTAATACCCACTACAGTTATCGCTATACGGATGAAGTACGAATCGGTAGCTCCAACTGAAATTGTTGCGACCACCATAATAGCAACGTTAATCTCTACGCTTGGTGCTGTATTAGTGGATAGATTTTTTTATTCTTTACGATCGAGGAGGATGCAGTAATGGGCGTAATCACAACTGTAAGCACATGGATGATTCCTTGTATAATATTGCTAGTTTTGCTTGTAGGCACATGGAAAAGGGTTCCAACATATGAGACGTTTGTGGAAGGGGGAAAAGAAGGGGTGAAGATGGCCTTTTCTCTTCTTCCTTTTTTGTTAGGGATGATGGTTGCTATAGCTATTTTTAGAGCTTCAGGTGCAATGGAAGCGTTTGTGTCGCTATTAAGTCCTTTTCTGGGATTAATAGGTGTTCCATCTGAAATTGTTCCACTAGCATTAGTTCGACCTATATCCGGAACAGCTGCTCTTGGGATGACAACAGAACTAATTGGTACCCATGGACCTGATTCATTTATAGGTAGGCTTGCTTCCACGATGCAAGGTAGCACAGATACTACTTTGTATATCATTACAGTGTATTTTGGAGCGGTAGGAATTAAAAGAATGGGAGATGCTCTAAAAGTTGGACTTATTGCTGATTTTATTGGTATAATTGCGTCAATAATAGTAGTGACGATTGTTTTTGGTAGCTAAAAGCGTTACCATATTTATGTTAACGAGTTTACTTTCTTTTTCGTTATTACCTAATTTAAAGAAGATAATATACAACTATGTCTCTAACTACACATAAAGGTTTAGGGTTTAGATTCTTCTATTAAGTTTGAGGTATTTATAAAAGGAAAAAGCATGCACACCTAGACCCCCTGTCTGCGCCTAAAGGCTTGCCATTCGGCAAGTTTTCTTTACACTTTCAGAGATTTTATTTCAGAGATTTTAAAATTATTTAAAGGGCGAAAGTATAAGTGCAACAAAGCCTCTGTCTACGCCTAAAGGCTTGCCATTCGGCAAGTTTTCTTTATTGTCTTATGAAATTTCAGACCAATAATTGCATTATATAGATGAGGAAAAAGATGAACGAGAAGGAGATTAATATGACACATAATCAAGAGAGATTACAAAAGGTAATAGCGAATAGTGGTGTAACATCTAGAAGAAAAGCAGAGCAACTTATTACAGAAGGTAAAGTAAATGTAAATGGGAAGGTTGTTAAAGAGCTAGGAACAAAAGTAACCCCTAATGATGATATTGAAGTGAATGGAGTTCCTATTGAAAAGGAAGCTCCTGAGTATTATCTATTATATAAACCACGCGGTGTAATATCCAGTGTGAGTGATGATAAAGGAAGAAAAGTAGTTACAGATTATGTACCTGAAACAGATAAGCGTATTTACCCTATTGGAAGATTAGACTATGACACTTCTGGGTTAATTTTGCTAACGAATGATGGCAGTTTTGCTCAAGAACTTATGCATCCTAAGCATCAAATTGACAAAGTGTATGTTGCTAAGGTCAAAGGAATACCTTCAAAAGAAGAGTTAGCTTCCTTAACAAAGGGAGTCCAAATAGATGGGGAGTATTTAAAAGCTGTTCATCAACGCGTGATTTCAACAGATCGTAAGAAGAATACAGCTATTATTCAACTTACGTTACATGAAGGTAAGAACCGTCAAATTCGTCGTATGTTCGAAGCATTAGGCTACCCAATTGATAAATTAAAAAGAGAGAGATATGCATTTTTAACAACACAAGGACTACAACCAGGAGACTGTAGAGAATTGACTCCTCATGAAGTTAAGAAGCTAAGAAAAGCTGCTGACGAAAATGTTAACTAAATTTTCACAGGTTATTTGCTTCATAAGTGGTATAATGTGCGAGGGGAGTGAGTAGCATGGCAAACAAAACAAACAAAAAGAAGAAAAGACTTATATTTAGAAGCGTGATGCTTACTGTTATGCTTGCTGCAGTAGCCTTTGCCTTATACTCTAATTTTACAGAAGATAAAAAAGATATATTGCAAGTTGGTGATGAAGCACCGAATTTCAAGCTTAAAACCATTAATGTAGAAGACAAAGAAGCATTAACATTAGATCATTTTGAAGGAAAAGGTGTCATGCTTAATTTCTGGGCAGACTATTGCCCACCTTGCAAAGAGGAAATGCCTTACATGCAGCAACTATACCCTGAGTATAAAAAGAAAGGTGTAGAAATCTTAGCAGTAAACTTAGACCAAGGTGAATTGGTAGTAGAGAACTTCATCGATACTCATGACCTTACGTTCCCGATTGTTCAAGACAAAAGCGGACAGGTCATGGAGTTGTATGATGTAGGGTCTCTTCCTGCAACATATTTTATTGGTCCAGACGGTGAAATAGAACATAAAGTAATCGGAGCATTGACGTTAGATAAGATTGAGGGGTATTTACAGGAGATTACACCTGAATCATAAGCATTCACCAGATTGAGAGGTTTTGGTATGAAAAACATTACGTGTGAATGCGGGCATGTGAACCCTGAAGGGACCGTTCTTTGTGAAGCATGTGGGAAGCCTATAGAAGGAAACCAACATATAAATGGAAATCAACCAAACAAATTACTTAATATGCGCTATGATGGTAGTGCAAGACGTTCGCAAACGTATAATAAAACATTTGTCGATAAGATATGGAATTTCTTTTCCTCAGTTAAAGTAGGAGTTTGGCTTATTGCATTAACATTAATTGCTTCAGCTATTGGAACGATATTCCCACAAGAAGCAAATAATCAGTCACCATTGCCTGCAAATCAATATTATGAACAAAATTATGGGATAGCTGGGAAAATCTATTACCAGTTAGGATTCCATGATCTATATGGATCCTGGTGGTATATGCTTCTTGTAGCTTCCATTGGAATATCACTTGTCATTGCGAGTCTCGATCGATTTGTTCCTTTATATCGAGCGTTGAAGAAGCAAAAGCCTAAACGGCATGAAACGTTTCTTACAAAACAACGTTTATTTGGACAAGCTGATCAAGCAACAGAGGAAGATAAAGAAGCTCTAGTTCAAGGGTTAAAGAAACAGAGATATAAAGTATATGAGCAAGATGGGCATATTCTTGCAGAAAAAGGCCGCTTTGCTCGATGGGGACCCTACGTAAATCATATAGGCTTAATCATCTTTCTTATAGGTACCCTATTACGTTTTGTACCTGCAATGTACATTGATGAGAGCATGTGGGTGCGTGAAGGAGAAACCAAACAGATACCCGGTACAGATCGGCAGTACTATATAAAAAATGAAGATTTTTTTGTAGAAACGTATGATAAAGATGATCCGCGTTATCAAGAAGCCATTGAAGAACAAGGTGGTACAGTCGTCAAGAACTATCAAACCAATGCGGTACTTTATGAACGGACAGATGAGGCGCTTCCAGGATCTGAACCTGAATTGAAGAAGATAAAAGAAGGTGCTATCCAGGTAAACCGCCCAATAAAGGTAGATCAATTTGCTCTGTACCAAACTACTTATCAATTAGATGAATTTAAGACTATGACTTTTAAGATACACGAGAAAAGTGATGAAGACGAGAAAGAACTAGATACATTCACAGTCGATTTAGTAGACCCGAAACCGGAGTATAATCTAGAGAACGGTATTCGTATAACAGTCGATAATTACTTCCCAGAGTTTGAAATGCAAAATGGTGAACCTACGTCTGTATCAAAATACCCTAAAAATCCTGCTTTTGTGTTTAATATATTCACTCCAGATAATCCAGACAAACCTGAAGTTAGCTTCGTTGGTATAGGTGCTAACCTGGATCCAAGTGGAGAAAATCAATACAAAGTAGGACTAAAAGATTTTGAAACGAGAGATGTAACCGGTCTGACAATTACTAAGGATTTAACGTTACCTATTTTAGGTCTCGGAGGCCTCATTTTTATGATAGGGGTTATCCAGGGAATGTACTGGAACCATAGACGAATATGGATTCACCCTCGTGAGGAAGGTGTATGGATAGCCGGTCATACCAATAAAAATTGGTTCGGTATTAAACGTGATCTTGAAAAAATAGTAGAGGGAACGAATGTACCGATGGTTACCGATCAAAATGAATTGAAAGAGTAACCTCCCTATTTAACTAGATGTGAAATAGTAGGGAGGTTAAGGAGGGGAAAAGATGGAATTAAGTACTATAAGTAGTAATTTATTATATGGTGCCTTTATCTTATATTTAATTGCTACGTTCTTTTTCGGAGGTACTATCCGTACTAAAGGAAAGGAGAAAGCTAGTACACGAACGGGAAATATTGCGATTACGATTACAATCATAGGCTTCCTATCGCAAGTTGGTTACTTTATTACGAGATGGATTGCTAGTCACCATGCTCCAGTAAGTAATCTATTCGAATTTACAACTTTCTTTGGCATGATGCTTGTCTTAGCGTTCATTGTTATTTATTTTATTTACCGTTTAAATTTACTAGGTTTATTCACTCTACCAGTTGCTTTATTAGTTATTGCTTATGCGAGCATGTTTCCGCGAGAAATATCTCCATTAATACCAGCGCTAAAGACACATTGGCTATACATTCACGTTACGACAGCTGCTTTGGGTGAGGCTATTTTAGCTGTAAGCTTTGCTGCAGGTTTAATTTACTTAATTAAGTCGGTAGATCAATCCAAGCTCAATAAGAAAACGTTTTGGTTAGAGTTTATAATTTATGCCCTTTATGCAACAATAGGTTTTATCGTAATTACATCTGTTTTCAGAGGCATCGGATATGATTCAACCTTTCAGATACCTTCAGAGATGGAAAATGCTGAACCAACAAAGGTCGAATTTACGTTGCCAGCAATTACTGGACCCCACAATGGCGAATTAATAACAAATGGCGCAATGCAGCCAATTTTTAATGTGCCAGAATGGATGTCAGGCGATAAAGCTGCAAGTAAGTTAAATACATTTATTTGGTCATTATTAACAGGCCTCGTTCTATATGGATTAACTTTATTGATTTTACGAAAACGGGTGGCTGCTGCCATACAACCGTATTTAACGAAAGTGAATCCTGATTTAGTAGATGAAGTTTCATATAGAGCAGTAGCAATAGGATTCCCTGTGTTTACTCTTGGAGCTCTCATTTTTGCTATGATTTGGGCACAACAAGCATGGAATAGGTTTTGGGGCTGGGACCCGAAAGAGGTTTGGGCTCTTGTTACATGGTTATTTTATGCAGTGTTTTTACACCTTAGACTATCGCAGGGCTGGCAAGGAGAACGTTCAGCATGGTTGGCTGTAATTGGCTTTGCTATTATCATGTTTAACCTTATTGCTGTGAACTTAGTCATTGCCGGTCTGCATTCTTATGCATAATGATTGATAGAAAAAAGGCTACGGATCAATAGATTTGTGGCCTTTCTTTTACACAATTAGATAGACCTAATCACTATCATTAATAAAAGATATCTCTCAAGGAGGCATTATTGATGGAACAAGAACAAGGTGGAAAAATTTTAGTAGTGGATGACGAGGACCGTATTCGTCGATTAATTCGAATGTACTTAGAACGAGAAAATTTTGAAGTCACTGAAGCAGAAGATGGAGATGAAGCTCTTCAATATGCTTTAGATGATGATTTTGATGTTATCTTACTTGACTTAATGATGCCAGGGAAAGATGGAATAGAAGTATGTAGAGAACTAAGAGAGAAAAAAGCAACCCCTGTTATTATGCTTACCGCTAAAGGAGAAGAGGCTAATCGAGTTCAAGGTTTTGAAGTAGGAACAGATGATTATATCGTCAAACCGTTTAGTCCTAGAGAGGTAGTTCTTCGTGTTAAAGCGTTATTGCGTAGGTCGTCCTCTACAAAATTCTTGCAAACAGACACAAAAACAAAGGATATCTTAGCATTTGATCATTTAACGATCGAAAACGACGCCCATCGAGTTAAGGCTGATGGGAAGGACGTTAGTCTTACCCCTAAAGAGTATGAACTGCTATTATTTTTAGCTAAATCTCCTGACAAAGTATTCGACAGAGAAGAGTTATTGAAGGAAGTTTGGCAATATGAATTCTTCGGAGACTTACGAACAGTAGATACGCATGTAAAACGCTTACGAGAAAAGTTAAGTAAGGTTTCAAAGGAAGCAGCTAAAATGATTGTAACGGTTTGGGGTGTAGGATATAAATTTGAGGTCGTTGGTGAGTAATGTTTTGGCGAAGTGTCGTTGGTAAACTTTGGTTTACCATATTACTTCTCGTATCCTTTGTATTATTTATTTTAACTGTTCTATTACTAGAATTCTTTGAAAGTTATCATGTGTTTCAAGCTGAGCAACGTCTGATGCAAAACGCAAAAAAAGTATCCTCTATTGTAGAGGAATATGAAGATGATCGTGAACTTACCTTATCTATCGTAGAAAAAATTGTAGATCCCTCCAGTAGAATAGTTATCGCATTTGATGAACAAGATTATTGGATTTCACAAAGCAAAGACGAATCAGTACCTATAATTAGTATGGATTGGATTTTAGAAAATGAAGATCTGACTAGTGTATTAAGGGAACAAACTAGTGTTATGCAGGAGAATATATTACCAAACTCTAACACGAATGTCATGATTGTTGGGTATCCACTAACCAATGATGAAGGGGCCGTTTTTGTATATCAATCGTTGAAGTTTGTTGAAAAGACTACATCTGAAACTACAAAAATTATTTTGTTAGGAGCGGGAATTGCCATTATCCTAACAACCATATTCGCTTTCTTCCTTTCCACCAGAATTACTTCTCCACTTATTAAAATGAGGGAGGGAGCATTTGAGCTTGCAAGAGGGGAGTTTAACACGAAGATCCCGATTTTAACTCATGACGAAATTGGTGAACTGGCCATAGCTTTTAATCGGATGGGGCGACAGCTTAAGTATCATATAAATGCTCTCAATCAAGAAAAAGAACAGTTATCCGGTATATTAAGATCCATGGCCGATGGGGTTATTACTTTAAATCGCAAAGGTCATATGCTCGTGACAAATCCTCCTGCAGATCAATTTATGGAAGCATGGTTTTTTGAAAATAAAGATAAACAATACCAAGAACAAGATATGCTTCCCGAAGAACTACAAAACATTTTGCAAGAGGTTATTTCCTTAGAAAAAGAAATTATGACGGAATTTACAGTACAAGGGAGAAGTTGGGTTGTGATTATGACCCCTCTTTATGATAAATCGTATGTAAGAGGTGCTGTAGCTGTTATCCGTGATATGACGGAAGAACGTAGGTTAGACAAACTGCGAAAAGACTTTATAGCAAATGTCTCTCATGAGCTTCGTACACCTATCTCCATGCTGCAAGGATATAGCGAAGCCATTGTAGATGATGTTGCAGAAACGAAAGAAGATAAAAATGAATTAGCACAGATTATTTATGATGAATCGCTTCGCATGGGCAGGCTGGTAAATGAATTGCTTGATTTAGCTCGAATGGAAGCTGGCCATATTCAATTGAACATTGAGCAAGTTGAAGTAAAACCATTTGTTGAGCGTATTATAAAAAAATTTCAAGCGATGGCTCATGAACAAGAAGTGGAAATTGTATTAAATATGGATGAAAAGTTGGACGACGAATATATTGATGTAGATCCTGATCGAATGGAGCAAGTGATGACGAACTTGCTAGATAACGCAATTCGACATACGAACATAAACAGTCAGGTTGAAGTGAGTGTATCTGTAATAAATGATCACCTTCAACTATCTGTTACAGATCATGGTGCTGGTATACCTGATGAGGACTTACCGTTTGTATTCGAGCGATTTTACAAAGGTGACAAATCACGTAAACGTACAAAAGGAAAAGCTGGTACGGGTCTTGGTCTATCTATCGCGAAAAATATCGTAGAAGCACATAATGGCACAATATCTGTCCATAGTATGCTTAATGAAGGAACAACTTTCCTCATAAAAATTGCGCGAAAACAAGAATAGAGCAAGGTTTTGCCGAACAATCTTGTTTCGTATGAAACAAGATAAGAAAAACCACCTTCCTTTTTGATGGAAGGTATGCTACGATATATTCTAACAACACCATAATATGGATTGGGTGCTCACACTGTGAGCTGAAAAGGGAATCTGGTTTAATTCCAGAACTGTCCTCGCAACTGTAAGTGTGTACGAAAAGGGAATCCACTGTATGTAATCATATGGGAAGGCCCCTTAGTAGGAAGATACACAAGTCAGTAGACCTGCCTAATTCAAGTGTTTCAAAGCTTCGAGGATTGAGCGTTTGAGATGACCAGATGGAACATGACGATTCATGCTATATCAGTCGTACTCAAAAAGCTTTCCTAGTTGAAGGAAAGCTTTTTTTTGTATTATTTTTTTGTATATTAATAGAGGCAATTACAAAAGTGTTCGCTTGTGTTTATGTTAATGCGCTTTTGTTCTTGTCCTAGCATGGATGGTTAATGAAGTTTTGGCTTATCTTGAAATCAATCCCCACCATCAAGGATGGACATATACTTACAAAAGGGGAGAGTAAAAATGGTTAAGTTTATTCGTATGTGGATGGTATCTATTTTAGTGGTATTTGGATTAGCAGCATGTGGGCAGGCTGAAGGTGGTAACAGTACTTCTGAAACAACATCCAATGAGGAGACTCAACAAGAGGCTCAAGAAAAAGTAAAGGTTACCATTTCCAAGAATAATGGTGAAGAAACAATAGAAGAAAAAGAACTCTCCATTGAAGAAGGTCAAACGGTTTTTGAAGTGATGGATGAAAACTTTGAGCTAGAAACGGATAATAGTGGTGGTTTTATTACAGCTGTTGAAGGTGTGAAGGCCAAGGAAGAAGATAAAATGGCTTGGTTTTATACTGTAAATGGTAAAGAAGCTGAAGTAGGTGCTAAAGAATATGAATTAAAACCAGGGGACACTATTACGTTTGATATGCATAGCTGGGAGTAAGTAAATGAATATTCGAAAGCTTACACTAATAGCTTTATTAGCTGCATTAGGGACAGTCGGTCGTT
Organism: Pontibacillus yanchengensis Y32; assembly: GCF_000770635.1. GTDB lineage: Bacteria > Bacillota > Bacilli > Bacillales > BH030062 > Pontibacillus > Pontibacillus yanchengensis. The sequence continues at coordinate 725 of NZ_AVBF01000098.1, read as the reverse complement.
ATGCCTTTTCCTATATTCCCAATGTCCAGCCTGTTACAGCACTAATTATTATATGTGGTATTTGGCTAGGTCCAGTAGCAGGAGTGACGCTTGCAGTATTATCAACTATACTTTCAAATATGTTACTTGGAATGGGCGTATGGACACTCAGCCAGATTATTGCTTGGGCTATCATTGGACTCGTAAGTGGTCTGTTAGGTAAATATAGGGGTGAATTGCCTGTATGGTTTATCGCAATCTTTAGTGGGCTTGCAGGTTACTTCTATGGCATTGTCATTTCACTTGCGTACGGTACCATCGGTGATCATTTTTGGCTTTATTATCTAAGGGGAGTTCCATTTGACACAAATCATGCTATTGGAAATGTAGCATTTATTGTTATTTTATATCCTGTACTTTCTAGGTTATTTCAACGTTTCGGGAATGATATGAAGCAATCATCATTCTCTATGAATAACATTAAGGATCGCTACAAGAAAAGTAATGTCTCTTAACTAGTTTCTTTACTAGGTATCCTAGCACTGTTTTTACGTGCTAGGATTTTTTATATCTTAGGCTCTGTTAAAGTTTGGTTGGTGTTGATTTTGGAATCAACTAATCAAAATAGCCTTATTCCAGATGAGAAGCATAATCTGGAAGACTTGGATTGGTTAAGGGGATGGTCCGATCCTTAATGAGGGTTAGGGATGGGTGGGAAACGGCTCGCGTCCTGCGGGCGAGCTGGC
>NZ_AVBF01000096.1 GCF_000770635.1 Pontibacillus yanchengensis Y32 | reverse complement strand
CCACCTTAATAATTCAAAATCTGTGTCTTGACTATTGGGTCCACCTTATATGATAGTGAACGTTATCTTGATGTTGATGATTTACTTGATTTCATTTCACGTTTTTTTGTGACTTCATCTTTCTCTTCAAAAACTCTGGGATCATAAATACTCATTTTCGTGTTTAGAAAAAAACCTATGATTTTTTTCATAATGATAGGAGCCTCCCATTCAAAAAATTCACTATTATTTTATGTAAGTTGCCAAAACTTTATTCTATTTCATGTAATGTTTTAAGTTGATTTTTATAGTCTGAGCGACTACATATAAAATATACAATGGTGATATTAGGGTTTTTAAAGTGATTATGTTCGTACATACAAGACAAATTCCATGCAATAAAGTAAGATGAAACAATATTAGTCGTAACTAGTATTTATACACAATTTAATCTAGAATCTTCGTGAAAGGATCTTGGGCTAATGTGATATATTCTTTTGTAAATAAATATTTCAATAATATTTGCTTATTTGTAGGGAAACTTTATGGTAGAATTTGGTTTTAAGAGAATATTCTTTCTTTCATGTTATGAATCGAGTAGTTAAGTAAAGAACTTTCAAAATGGTGAAGCTTCTAAGTTGATAATAGAAGAGGAGAAAATTTATGCCAGATTTAGCTATAGTAATCATGTTCTTTGTTATTAGTGTGTTGCTAATTAGTTTCTATGTACAAATATGGATAAGATTATTAGCAGCAGCCTACTATGGTGTTGTATTAACGTTATTTAGTAGAGGGTACAATCAGATAATAAGTAAGAAGAATAAGCAAGAGGAGAGAAATGGTCTAAATCAAGATACACCAGGCATGGATCAGATTTTGAGGGAAAAGGCTGAACTAATTAATATTTACACTGGACTATTGTTTATACCAATACTATTTTTCATCTTTTATTCTTACTATAAATTATTTAATAAAATAGAAAAACGTTCACATAAGGTCTTAATTATCCTTAGTATTATCCCTGTAGTAATCGTTTATTTATTAATTTTATTATTCTATCTTATGGATAGCTACACACCATAAATTATTACATCTTAATAAAGGTGCTTTGGGATATAGTTTAAATAAGTTCAAAACCTTATAAAGTCATTAACCAGTCAATGTAGTAAGCAATATATCTCAGACCCTAACAGAGCAGGGAAATTCAAAAAGTGTTCCTTCATCTATTGATAACTAATTATATTTAGGAAGGAATTTTTATATGAACACAAACTTGGAGGGGTGGAAAGATCCAGCGCTGCTACTAACTTCTATGGGGATATCTAGTATCGGAGACTTCATTTATTTAGTTGCAATTAATATTATTGTTTATCAACTAACGGGATCGGCGACTGCGGTTGCAGGGATTTGGATTGTTGGACCTCTAACTAACATTATTACTAAGTTCTGGACTGGTAGTTTTATTGAATATCGTAGTAAGAAGAAAGTCATGATCGTTACATACATAATTAGAGGCGTATTCATCTGTTTTATCCCATTCGCACCAAATATGGCAGTTATATATGGAGTTTTGGTTCTTCTAAGTGTAGCGAAAGCATTTTTCCATCCATCATCAATGACATATGTTGCTATACTTGTTCCTAAAGAAAAAAGAAAACGGTTTAATTCTATTCGATCTTTTACAAGTTCTGGCGCATTTATAATCGGGCCAGCAATCGGTGGTTCTCTCATTTTATTCACTTCTGTTGAAACAACCTTATGGCTAAATGCATTGTTCTTTCTGTTCTCAGCAGTATTATTATTTTTTCTACCTGATAAAGAGCAGATTGATAAAGAAACAATTCCAACATTAACTTTCTCCCAAGTGTTAGAAGATTTTAGTGTCGTAAAGAAATTTATGTCCCGAAATAAATACGTATCATTTATCTATCTTGGATTTATTATCGTTATGCTTTTTACTTTTGCTATGGATGCACAAGAAGTTGTGTTCACCCAACAAGTCGTTGGGCTTTCTGAGATGGAGTATAGTTTATTGATAAGTGTTACTGGAATTGGTTCTGTTATAGGTGCTATGTTACTTTCCATTTTCACAAATGTCTTCTCGCTTAGATATATGATTGTCATCGGTCTCATCATGATGACGATAGGTTATATTATTTACGCATTTTCATGGTCATTTAACTCTATAGTGGTTGGGTTTTTAATACTAGGTTTTTTTAATGTATTCTTGAATGCTGGAATAACAACTTTCTACCAAAACAATGTACCGATAGAAATTATGGGCAGAGTGACGAGTGTTTTTCAGTTGATACAAAGTACTGTTCAAGTGGTGTTTATTCTAGCAATAGGTCTTGTGGCAGACTTACTATCATTACGAATTACTATTATCGCTTTAGCACTTGTGATGCTTGTCTCATCTATAATTTATTCAGCTTCAGTATTGAAACCAAACAAATTGGTTTATTACCATGAAGACCTAAATGAAAAAGAAGATATAAATGTTCAAGCTTAGTGGAAATTTTTTTAATCGAATATCATTCTGTGGAATGAGTGAAGTAAGAGGATTTTAAAAAGCATAAAATAAATAATAGAAATAGATAGGGGGAGATAAAAAAATGGAAGCAATTATCCCTTTTATTTCAGTTGGTTTGTTGATTTTAGTTATTAGTGTTATTAAATACAGAGACCACAAAAGCAATAAAGTAGCCAATAGTAAGAGGAATGATAAAAAAAATAGCTCTCACCAAAGAGGAAGATGAGACTGAAAAGGCAAGAGAAAAGGCTGAAAAAGCAAAATCATTAGGTAGAGGTGGTGGACCTCTATAACTACATTATCGTTTATATTCATCCATATAAGTTTTTCATCACTTTTATAGATAACGCGTATTCGGATAACAATGGGGATGGGATATACTTCACTGGAGAAAATGGAGCAGAGGTTACCTATACATCCGTGTTTGATGCGGAAGATAATCCAACTTTTCAAGTGAAAACGATAATGTTATCTATTGTAAGAACAATTAACACTAGATATATCTTTAACTATTGTATTGAAAAGAATGTTAAGTAAATTAATTAACCACCTATACCATTAATGTAAAATATGGTAAAGTATGGATATTTCTAGGGTGTATAATGACACGAATGGTATTTGTCATACACTTAATGATAATACATACTATACAGAAATCTTTACCCAGAGAAAGGTGGTAATTGAATGAATGGTACTTTATATGTGGTATTATTTCTTTCTTTTTTCGCCCTAATACTGATATGGATAATCTCTCTTACACTACTATTTATTGGACTTATTAAATGGATTCGAAATAATAGAAAGTTTCCCAGTAAAAGGCTTTCTGCCAGCTTAATAGTCCTTTGTATAGCAAGTGTACAATTCTATCATCAGTATTATAATCTAGATTACCTTCCTGAAGGGGAGTTGAACGCTGTCTTCCCATCACCAAATGAAAATTTTGAAATACATACATATCATTTCAATGTGATGTACGGTATGCATGCACAAGCTGTTTTGGTAAACACCAAAACCGAAAAAGAGAATACCATTTACTTTAATTGGTATGATTATGATCCGTCTGTAAAATGGATTGGTAATAATAACGTAAGAATTGGCAGAGAAAAGTTATCTATTCATCAAGATACCTATGATTTTCGCCACGATCCTAATTCACCCCGGATGTTACCTCGACAAAGGGTCAATCCTTGATCTTGATAATAGTGATTTGTTGCATGATGTAATTGATGGGATTACTTTTCATACCATATTATTTTCTGGTTGAGCTTTAAGTTTGGCATTGTGGGTGGGTATATATCAAAGGCTATATGATATTATGTTTGGGAGTATTAACTTTACTGGCTTCTTTTCTTTATTTATATCTTAGTTATGCACCTAGAGTGGGACCTATAGGTAATGGACCTAATCATACATTAATATGGATTACCTTTAGTTCCATATGTTTAAGTGGACTTCTGGGAATCGTTAGAGCTATTCTAGAATTTAAGAAAAATCAGTAGAATATTGAAGTGATTACATGGAGGAATGATTGGAACAAGACATACGTATTTCAAGGATAAAAAAAATAGAAGGGAAGAAGAAGATTTCTTCTATAATCAAATCAAGATTTATTGTAAAGGTAATATCCATTCTATAACTTTTTAATAATAATAAGGAATTAATTGCTTACTTCTAATTTAGGAGAAATAATACATGAATAGAGTAATATCATCGATTTACATTTCTTCATCATTTATAATGTTTACCATATTATTTGCCTTGGAGCGAAGTGGGTATGATATTTCATTTTCGCATGATTTTATTACATGGCTACCATGGATAACACTAGTTATGGGTGTGTATCATTTTATCAAGAGATATGACAATTAAATTCAGGATCACATGATATCAATACAAATACATAATGAAACAGGTATTGAAGTTAAAAGATTAAGTGTAAGTGATGTATGAACAATGCACAGAAGTAAATCGATGAACCGAGGTTGATGTTATTAATCAAAAAGTTATTTGAAAGTACAAAAAGCTATATATAAGTAAAGCAATCTAAAAAATTAACTTCTTTTTTTAATTCTGTCTCACTGTCTTAAGTATACTAGCCTTATGAGACATAAAATATTATTTGAATTTTAGTTCCTATAATATATATTATGTTCGGGGCGTTATAAGATGTAAAAAAATAAAGGACTATTCTGTTCTGTGTTTATGGTCCCTCTTCTTACTTTTATCTATATTAACGAATTCCACACTATACTCAATCACATCATTAATTTTTAACTTATGTTCTTTAGCAAATTCTTTTACGTTCTCCAATAAGTCTTTATCATATGTCGTTTTATACTGAGTACGATCTTTTGGTCTTAATGCTTTATTATATGTAATAACTCCTTTTGACAAAACTTCTTCTAATCCTGTCTCAATTAAATAATTTACATGAGTATTATGTTCTGCAGCTAAATTGTTTAGTTCTTCTAATATTGCTTTACTAATATTTGTTCTGAATTTCACTCTACTTACATCTGTTGTGTGAACTAATGATCCATTTACTGATTTCCACATTTCTATCTCTCCTTATTATTTATGTGAAGCATCTATATTTTATTATAAACCATCAACTTCACACTATTGTCTATAAATTATCCCAGATAACATTATTATATAGAATATTGGCAAGTTTAGATAGTGTAATAATCTTTGAATTCATTCCTTCATTTTAAGACACAGAATTAGTTACACGTTACACTTTGCTAATGGTCTACTAAGAATCATAAATATGCTTATTTCTTTTTTAAACCTTTTAAATATCAGAATATTCAAAATATACTAATCTGAGAGTTTATTGTAGTAATTAATCGAATTATGCGATATAATCTCAAATTAGTACAGTCCATTTAAATTTAACTGTACAAAAAATTTTCGTAAATAAAACAACATAGGAGGAAAAATGTGAATAAGTTTACACCAATGTTTTGGATAGCCTTAACAATTGGAATCGTATTCGTTAGCTGGGGTGCCATTTTCCCGGATCATTTGTTAAACATAATGATGACAGTTCGAAATGGTATTTTGGATAAGTTCGGGTGGTTCTATCAATTATCTGTCACCTTTATGCTTATCATATCTATTTATATTGCATTTAGTAAATTTGGAAAGATTAAACTCGGTAAAAAAGATGATAAACCAGAATACAACACACTAACATGGTTCGCGATGTTATTTAGTGCAGGTATGGGAATTGGGCTTTTATTCTACGGATTATCTGAACCCGTAACCCACTATGCTACCCCACCTGTTGGTGAGGCTCAAACCATTGAGTCAGCTAAGCAAGGGTTGAAATATAGCTATCTACACTGGGGGATCCATGCTTGGGCTATATATGCTATTGTTGCTTTAGCACTAGCTTATTTTAAATTTAAAAAAGACATGCCAGGATTAATGAGTGCAACGCTAATTCCTTTATTCGGAGATCGTATGAAAGGAAAAACTGGTTATCTAGTAGATATTATAGCGGTTTTCGCAACATTATTTGGAGTTGCAATCTCTCTTGGTGTCGGAGCAAAACAAATCAATGGCGGACTTAACTACTTGTGGGGTGTTCCTAACACATTCCCAGTTCAGCTAATTATTATGGGAGTCACTGCAGTATTATTTATTTACTCTGCTGCTACTGGCTTATCAAAAGGTATCAAGTACCTTAGTAATACTAATTTAATTCTTGCAGTAACACTATTCTTTGCCTTTTTACTATTAGGGCCAACTCAATTTGTATTAGAAACGTATTCTACTACCCTAGGTTCCTATGTAAAAGATTTTACTAGTATGGGGCTTAGATTTGCCCCTTTCCAGGAAGAAAACAACCAATGGGTTAAAGATTGGACGATATTTTACTGGGCATGGTGGATTTCCTGGACACCTTTCGTTAGTACGTTTATTGCACGTGTTTCCAAAGGGCGTAGCGTAAGAGAATTTCTTGTAGCAGTTATTATCGCCCCTTCTCTTGTATGTACACTATGGTTTGGAGTATTTGGAGGCGCAGGAATCTTTTTCGACTTTGTTCAAGGTTTAGATGTTGCTGGTCAAAGCCTAGAAACTTCATTGTTCTACGTATTTGATCAATTACCATTAAGTAGTTTGCTTTCTATTATTGCGATTATCCTGATTATGACATTCTTCGTAACTTCAGGTGACTCTGCAACATTCGTTCTAGGAATGCAAACTTCAAACGGAAGCTTAAACCCACCATTCTTTGTTAAGTTTAGCTGGGGTGTTATCCTGACAGCTATTGCGGCTATTTTAATGGGAGCTGGAGGGTTAGATGGCTTACAAGCTGCAGCTATCATTAGCGGATTACCTTTAACCATTATATTGTTGCTAATGATAGCAAGCTTACTCAAATCCTTTAAAACGGAGCCAGTCGAGGCAAAATCAAAACAAGAAATCTCAGAAACAAAAAGCAAAAAGGTTAAAACAGAAGCAGAAGCTACGAACCCAGCTAAATAATCAAGCATAAAGAAAGAGGGTAATCCTAACGGGATTACCCTCTTTTATATTGGATTTCAAACGAATCAACCAGGACCCTCTAGGGCCCTGGTTGATCATGTGCTATTCTTTCTTAACATCTGGAATGCCTGGTTCTTGTTCTTTTGTCCACGTGCTTTTTGCAGGAATTTTAGAATAGTCTGCACGATGGGAATATTTTTGAGCTATTTCTGTTACTTCTTGTAACAAACCATTATCTAATGTTGTAGGATTTAATCCTTTAGATAGGAATAGATCATTTTTAACATGTAAATCGTTTTCGGCTGCTTCTTTACGAGGGTTTGAAACATATGCAATTTCGCCACCTGTAAGTTCGCTTACTAATTTTGCTAAATCATTTATACGGTGCGTTTCAGTCATTTGGTTGAAAATCATTACTCTTTCTTCACGCGCTGGCGGGTTATCGATAGCTAGTTCAATACAACGTACTGTATCTTGGATATGAATGAACGCACGAGTCTGTCCTCCAGTGCCGTGAACGGTAATTGGATAACCTACTGCAGCCTGCATTAAGAATCGATTTAAAACAGTACCATAGTCTCCATCATAATCAAAACGGTTAATTAAACGCTCGTCCATATTTGTTTCGATTGTATTTGTCCCCCACACAATTCCTTGATGCAGATCAGTAATTCGTAAATTATCATTTTTATTGTAGTAATGGAATAGCAATTGATCTTGTGTTTTTGTCATGTGGTAAATAGAGCCTGGATTTGTCGGATAAAGAATTTGTTGTTGGACTCTTTCCCCTGAATCAGTTGTTACTTCAATATCTAGATATCCTTCAGGGATTTCCATACCTGCTGTTCCATATCCATAAACACCCATTGTTCCTAAGTGTACGAGGTGGATATCTAAACCTGAATCTTCAATAGCACATAATACATTATGAGTTGCGTTAATATTATTATTCACAGTATAACGCTTATGTTTTGGTGATTTCATCGAATAAGGTGCGGAACGTTGCTCAGCAAAATGTACGATGACATCTGGTTGTTCATTATGTAATATTTCAAGAAGATGTTCATATTCTTCTGCTAGATCAATATTATAGAATCCCATCTTTTGGCCTGAAACATCTTCCCATACTTTTAGCCTAGTTCCCATTGGCTGAATAGGAGTTAATGATTCTGCTTCTAATTCATTGTCAATATTACGTCTAGATAGATTATCAATGATAATGACTTCATGGCCTAAGTTAGAAAGATGCAGACTCGTAGGCCAACCACAGAATCCATCTCCTCCTAAGACAATAATCTTTTTCTTTGATTGTAAATGATTGCTTTCTAAATTCATTTCGATACACCCTTTATCAATTAGTATATTATTTTCTTAGGAAAGAAAGTATAGGAATAACTTATTCGTAACGACTAGATGATCAAGGACTAGCTTAAGATGTAGTTATCCCTTTTATAACAACTACTTTTTAATCATATCTAAAGGGGGAAAACAGTGCAACCTATTCATGTCAATCTCTCTTTTTTTTAACGATTAGGGCATAGTATGGAATGCGAAATCTATAGAAAAATCAAAATCAATTACCTTAACCTTCTTATAGTAGAATTAAATGGTATCATATCAACCAACTACTTCTGCTTACTTTCAAGTACTTCCAACGCCTTTTCAATAAATACATCTTTTTCTTCTAAAATTGCTCTTCTAGAAGGTTCAACAGGATAATCAGGTTCGATTCCATTTGCATGAAACTGTTCCTCCCCTTCATCTGTTATAACTTTTGTACCTGTAAAGGAAACATTAATATAGTTAGGTAACTGTATTCGATTTAAGTAACCTATTGCCCCTCGAGAAGGTCTGCCAACAAACTCACCAATTTCAGCTTCTTCAAAGAATTTTAAAAAGCTTTCTGCACCAGAACTAGAACTATGATCAACTAAAAATATAATTGGGGCATCGATATTTGGTGACTTGGGCTTAATTCTAAAAGAATTTCTACTATATGTTTTCTCTTTATCGATATGAACAGGATAAAGAATATGTGGTTGTTTATGAGTACTCAATTGATTAGTCTCATCTATTATATGGGGAATCAAATCCATAAGGTGGCCAAAGGGTGCTCCCCTAAAATCTAGTATAATTCCTTCTGCTTGAGTCAAATCCATTATATGATCTTCAAGTGGGGTTTGATTCATTTTCACACCTAAGGCGTTTACATACCAGAATCCCTTTTTTAGTTCTTTAAACCCTTCAGGCCGATGGTACTCGTCAATATTACCTGGTTGTGTTATGTGGACTCTTCTTTCGCTAAATTTATCTTTAATAGTAATTGTCTGACCATCTCTTCTTACATTGAATTCTGAGGTGGTTGTTGTTTGGTCTTGTATAAATCGTTTACCTGACACATATTGTCTCCAATGAGAGGAACCAGAGATAACCTCTTTTTCCCTCTTCACGAATTGATCTACGGATAGCCCATCTCTTGATAGTAAGACATCGCCAACTTTGAAATCTGAATTGTCCCTCGTGTTTACAACCGTTAATTCCTTATCAACCCATTGAACATTAATAGGCAATGTATAGATGGGTGGTTGTCCAGTTTGTGCATTGGCTTGTCCATCCTTTAGAGGGACAAGCATACGATTTATCTCATTCACATATTGGCTGGTGTCTTTCACTTCTTTTACACTCTTTAAGGTTGTAGTTAATTCTTTATCCCAATGGGCATCAACTTCGTCCAAATATGGATAGAAATGCTTTATTGCGTTCCAGGCAATAGTGATGCCTGCCCACTTTCCTTCTATTTTTTCAACGTCATATACATTAATATTAATTTCTTGTAGGTTTTGTTTTAACTTATCAAACTGCTGTTTACTTTCTTCCGTTGAACCAATGGTTTGTCCTTGTTTACTATGTAATATTAATGGAACACTAGCTTGAATTCCTTGTCCTAGTGATACCTCTGCTCTTTCCCCATCTTTAGGATATCGTTGAAAAAGTGGATCTATTAACTCGTTACTACTTATTTGTTGATAAACCCTTTTACTTTTATTTAATGTAGATTCCGTTGTACCTAAACCTTTGTGTTGCCAAAATACCCTTTGCTCACCATCCTTGCTTATGGTTGAAATATTACTGTTTTTACTATCACGGTAAATATCAATAGTAGGAGCAATCGGTTTGAATAGATCCTCTAGCTTATCTTTTAATTCAAATTGATCACGAGCACTCTTAACCTCTTCTACTCCATATACGGCAAACGTATTCCAATCTAGCTCAGCAACTTCATCGCTGGGGTGAAAATAGCGTATATAACCATAAAGTTTCGTAAATGCTTCAATATTTTTTATTTCTTGGTCTTTAGAACCTTCTCCTAAGGGTTGATATTCTGGCTCTCCCGCATGGCTTTGATTCCATACTACATACGAAATAAGTACAAATATTAATACACCTAAAGCTTTCCATTTATTTGACATGACTTCCACCTTTTTTTAATAAAGTATTTGAAATTAATTCATCTATTTGTCCTTTTTATAATTACGAAATAATTCCAAATGAGTTTCATTTTTTACTGATTTTTCTGATATTGGATGGTTTGGTGAAATTCAATCTATTATCACTTAAGACATTGTGAAAAATTTATAAACTGATTGTAATAAATGCACCATAAGGTAACCTTATGAATAATATCCATTTCTAAAGTATGTAGGCGTAAGGATGTAATTCCCCTTACACCTGCTTACAATTTAATAACTATACGGGTAATAAGGATAGTTATAGTATGGGTAAGGATAAGGTGGATATGGGTAGTAAGGTTGATACGGATAATAGTTTGGAGTAGCTACTTTCGCACCAAGATATCCACCAGCAAATCCTCCTAAAAAAGGATAACCTGGTCTAGGCCTTGGTCTAACAACTACAGGTCTTCGTTTCATGTTCCCAGTTACATAAGCATTTTGCGGTATATTGGTTGGTAAGGGATAGGAAGATAAAAAATGCATCCCTTCACTCCTCTCATACGATCGATTTAACAAAAAATGTACTATTGCCTAATTCATCGTATGCCTAACAGTTTAAAAAAGTTATAAGAAACAAGGAAACTTTGCATATTTTAGTCTAAGTACCTTTTCACGAACGGCTTTACCACTTCACTCAACTCTATCTTTTCCTGTGTGAGTATGATTTCGATGCCAAATAATTCACCATCAATAACATCTACATTACAAAGGATGTCTAGCTTATTAAAAATCTTTGAATTCTTATGAAATAATATTTGTTGAGATCGTGGTTTTTTAATCAATACTGCTTGATATAGTGGAAAATCTATCTGTTTAATGAATGGAAGAATAATAACATCTTCATTCTCATCGTTAGTAATCTCGATACCAATCCATTCGTTATTACAATCAAAAAGAAGATTGCCAGGAACATCTGCTACAGTGGATACTTTCCCACGCAGTTTTAAGAATTGTATATAAATCAGTTGTTTTTGCTCCATTGTTATTACCATTTAGATCACTCCTATATACTATGATTAACATCTTATCAATAAATGTAGAGTGAAATAGTATCTTCCATTGTAAATTACGAATGCACAGGAGATAAAAGGGTATAACTTATTAAAAGGATGTGTTAAAGTTTGTTGTTGATTTTGGAATCAACTAATCTAAATACTTTCACTCATATAAGAAGCATAATCTGGAATAAGGATTTTTGGTGCTGAGTGGTTGAATCGTTGGGAATTCACTCGCTTTCCGCGGACAATCGGTGAAGCCTCCTCGTTCGGCATTCGCCTCTCTGCGGGGTCTTCACTCGATCGTATTTCCGCAGGAGTCTCGCAAATTCCCAACGATTCAACGCCATGTATTGGAGTACTTATCTAGGAAGGTATTTGCCTTTCAATTGGATTAAGGGGAAGTTTCAACACTATTAACGCATATATGCAGGGTGGTAAAACATGCTTAAACCCCTTTGGTATCAAGGAATTTAGGG
>NZ_AVBF01000095.1 GCF_000770635.1 Pontibacillus yanchengensis Y32 | reverse complement strand
AAAACTATTTCATGATTATATCAACAACAAACTTTAACATAGCCTTTTTGTAAAAAAACCAAAGAACGAGTATTCGACATGGATTCGTGAAGATTGTCTGCTATTGTCTAGTTTTGAAAGAGGGCAGGGCTTTTAAGTCTGCACCTAGAAGATAGTATATAGATATTCCGTCAACATGTAGGGATGATGAATGAATTGGGGAAGCTTCCAGACATTTTGGTCGCTACAATGGGAAGACAATAAAAAGGAGAGACACATCCATGGGATCGAATTTTCAATCTGCAAGTGCCATTATGGAAAGAAAGTATTTTGATGTTGAGCCAATCAATAAACGCATCAAGGTGTACAAGCTGCCTGAGGAGATGAATGAGGAACACTTGGAGCAATTGAAAACTGTCGCAAAGGAAGTAGCATGTGATAAAATCATCTTTTATACAAGGTCAAATACAGAAGAGGAAAGCAGGGTTCAACGATTTGGTTCACATTTCGAAGGTGAAATCAAAGGTTTTCTCAATGGTGAGGATGCTAAGATTTATTCATTTTATATAGATCCAATTAGGAACCAAGCGAATCCAGATAATGTGATTTCCCGCATTAAAGAATTGAATCTGAGCAAACCAACCAAGAGAGATGGCTTAGAAGAAGGATATACAATGATTTGGGGAAAAGAAGAGCATGCTGATGAGATGGCTTCTTTATACCGTTCTGTTTTCGATCATTATCCTACACCAATTGGTGATCCGGAATTTCTCATCAAAATGATGAGAAATGACGTTCATTTCTCTTTGATTTACTGTGGAGAAGAGCTCGTTAGTGCTTGTTCGGCCGATATTTTCACCGATTTCAACGCTGCCGAATTCACTGATTGTGCAACCCTGCCGAACCAGAGAGGGAAAGGACTACTATCCTACCAGTACCCGTTTTTGGAAAAGCGTATGAAGGAATTAGGTATTCGGACGATGTTTTCATACACAAGGGCAATATCAATGGGTATGAATATAGTTGCTGCCCAGCAAGGCTTTACATATGGTGGGTGCATGGTTCAAAACAGTATGATTGGTACTGGAATTGAGGATATGAATATTTGGTATAAACAGATTTAAGTTATTTAAGGGATAAAGAACAGTTGTGCTTAGCATTTCTGTATAAATGAGGCTGCGACATAACTAGTAAGATAGAAAAAGGGTTTCGTACATTATTTTTTGATGAGCGGAATCCTTTTTTGTTTTGTACACGCATATACTAAATCGGTCAGTTTATTGTCTCGTAAAATGGATTGCTAGAGCCGCGAATTACTTATGTTAAGAGTCTGATATTGAATAGTTGTAACCTTTATTAGAAACATAATACAAACTTAATCGCCCTTCAACTCATTTTTCTAAAAGACCAGACATAGACTGTACTAATTCAGTAAATTCCCAACACCGACAGGGGAGGTCTAGTGTGTGGATATTTTAAAAAAGATTCAAAGTTATAGGGAAGAAGAAGAAAGTTTGAAGTGGGAAGGTACGTTTGGAGAGTATTTAGATATGCTTAAAGAGCGTCCACATCTTGCTCAATCAGCTCACTCCCGTGTTTACAATATGATTAAACATTCCGGGATTGAAGAGGAAAATGGTAAATTTAATTACAAATTCTTTGATAATGAAATTTTTGGATTAGAAGAAGCGATGGAGCGGTTGGTGGAGGAATATTTTCATCCAGCAGCCAAACGGTTAGATGTACGTAAGCGTATTTTGTTATTGATGGGACCTGTTAGTGGAGGTAAGTCGACGTTAGTTACGTTGCTGAAAAGAGGGTTAGAACGCTTCTCGCATACAGATGAAGGAGCGGTATATGCTATTAAGGGATGCCCAATGCATGAGGATCCTCTTCATCTTATTCCTCATCATCTCCGCGAGGATTTTGCAGAGGAATATGGCATTCGTGTTGAAGGCAACTTATCTCCATTAAATATGATGCGTCTTGATAAGGAATATGGTGGTCGCATTGAAGACGTGAGAATTGAGCGTATTTTCTTCTCTGAGGATAAGCGAGTAGGGGTAGGAACGTTTAGTCCGTCAGATCCTAAATCCCAAGATATTGCGGATCTAACAGGTTCCATTGACTTTTCTACCATTGCTGAGTATGGTTCAGAATCAGACCCTCGTGCTTATCGATTTGATGGAGAATTGAACAAAGCGAATCGAGGTGTTATGGAGTTCCAAGAGATGTTGAAGTGTGATGAGAAGTTTCTATGGCACTTACTTTCTCTTACACAGGAAGGTAACTTCAAAGCAGGAAGGTTTGCGCTCATTTCTGCTGATGAAATGATTATTGCCCATACAAACGAATCGGAGTATCGCTCCTTTATTTCAAATAAGAAAAATGAGGCACTCCATTCGAGAATGATTGTAATGCCTGTTCCATATAACCTGAAGGTGTCCCAAGAAGAACGTATCTATGAAAAAATGATTCGCCAAAGTGATATTAAAGATGTTCACATTGCTCCTCACACATTAAAAGTGGCAGCAATGTTCACGATCTTAACAAGATTAAAAGATTCCACTAAAAACAATGTGGATTTACTGAAGAAGATGCGTTTATATGATGGGGAAACAGTAGAAGGCTTTAGTGATGTAGATGTCGAAGAAATGAAAAATGAACACCATGATGAAGGCATGAGTGGAATTGATCCACGTTATGTCATTAACCGTATTTCTTCTACTATAATTAAAAAAGAAATGACATCAATCAATGCCTTGGATGTTCTTCGCTCCTTGAAGGATGGATTAAGCAGTCATGCTTCTATTTCAAAAGAGGATCGAGAGCGTTACCTGAACTTTATTTCTACAGCTCGTAAAGAGTACGATGAAATAGCTAAGAAAGAAGTTCAAAAAGCCTTTGTGTATTCTTATGAAGAATCAGCGAAGACGCTTATGGATAACTATTTAGATAATGTAGAAGCGTATTGTAATAAAGCTAAGCTTCGCGATCCATTAACAGGGGAAGAATTAAATCCAGACGAAAAGCTTATGCGTTCCATCGAAGAACAAATCGGCATTTCCGAGAATGCGAAGAAAGCATTCCGTGAAGAAATCTTAATTCGAATTTCTGCTTATGCCCGTAAAGGTAAGAAATTTGATTACTCTTCTCACGAACGATTACGAGAAGCGATTCAAAAGAAATTATTTGCTGACTTAAAAGACGTGGTTAAGATCACAACATCTACGAAGACCCCTGATGAGCAACAACTGAAGAAGGTCAACGAAGTAGTAGCCACTTTAATAGATGAATATGGTTATAATTCATCTTCTGCGAATGAATTATTACGTTATGTTGGTAGTCTTTTAAATCGATAATTTAAGAATGAAAGTAATAGCACCCCATTCAGTTTACAACATGAGTGGGGTGCTTATTTGTGTTTGAAAATATAAATTGTGGAGGAGGTTTGTTCATTTGTAATCGGACCCGCACAAATACTTTTGGACATCTTCCAATGGACATATATGCTCTTATTTTCAATAAAAAACCCTCTATTTACAGACTAAAAAGGAATTTATCTCGAATCCAAGTCTTCAACATAATACAACTAATATGAAATAAATACTAAAGAAGAAGGATTAAAGATTAATAAATCGCATAATAATTCTTATTAATTTCGTATTTTTTTAAATGAATCTGTAATGAAACCTTCTACTACTATGCTATAATGAACCCAATTCGATATTAAATAAAGAACAAACCATAAAGGTGTGTTAGCGTTGGGCAAAGAATATTATGCGATAATTGATATAGGATCAAATACAGTTCGACTTGTCATTTACCTTCGTGAGAAAAGTGGACGCTTTCAAGAAATAGAGAACGTAAAAGCTGTTGCACGTCTCCGAAATTACTTAGAAGAAACAAACGTTTTGAATCAAGAAGGTATCGAAGTACTATTAAAGATACTCAAAAGTTTCAAAGAGGTCACAGACACATACGATTTGAATCAAATTATATGTGTAGCGACTGCTACGATCCGACAGGCGGAAAATCAACAAGAGATTATTTCAGAAGTGGAACAGAAAATCGGCTATACTATCCAAACGCTTTCCGAACAAGAAGAGGCTTATTATGGATATCTAGCTGTTGTAAATTCAACCGCTATTGAAGAGGGAATTACTGTTGATATTGGTGGAGGAAGTACGGAAATCACGTATTTTGAAAATCGTGAAATGAAACATTCTCACAGTTTTCCTTTCGGAGCACTAACACTAAAGCAAATGTTTGTGAAAAATGATGTCCCTACGGAAAAAGAAATGCATAAGGTAAGAGATTACTTACGTGAACAGTTTAGTTCACTGCCTTGGTTAAAATCTTGTAATGTACCATTAATCGGTATTGGTGGAAGTGCGCGTAATATGGTTCAAGTGGATCAAGCTCTTAAGAGTTATCCTCTTGCAGGATTGCATCAGTATCGCATGTATGAAAATGATATGGCGTTTATTAAAAATTACTTACTAACCTTATCCTTTAAAAAATTACAAAAGGTTGAAGGACTTACAAAAGATCGTGCTGATATCATCCTTCCTGCTATTGAAGTCTTTCATTCTTTATATGAATACGTGGATTCTTCTTCATTTATTTTGAGTCGTAAGGGGTTACGGGATGGTATTTTTTATGAACAGTTAACCCATGATTTTGGGATATCTGTTTTCCCGAATGTCATTGAAGAGAGCTTTAATGAGCTAGCTGTTGACTTTGATATTGATTACAAACATGTTCATAAGGTTACTGATATTGCTCTTCAGTTATTTGAAGAATTCAGAATGCAAGGTATCGGGCATGTGACCAAAGCTGATGCAGGTTTACTAAGAAGAGGAGCTTTTGTATTTAATCTAGGGGAATATATTGATTCAGAGTCTTCTTCTCAGCATACCTTTTATTTATTAGCTAACCGAACCATCGATGGGTTATTACACAAAGAACGTTTAAAGATTGCTTTAATCGCATCTTATAAAAGTAAGCCTATTTTCAAACAGTACTTATCTCCTTATAAGCATTGGTTTGTAAAAGAAGAACAAAAGAAGTTAAGAACAATAGGAGCGCTAATTAAACTTGCTTTTAGCTTTGATTCCACTAGAAGAAGTATTGTGGATGATTTGCATATAGATATTCACGAAGAAGATATTAATATTACAGCATACTGCAACCAAGAATCCATGCCGGAAGAATACCAGGTAGAGAAACAAAAGAAGCATTTAGAGAAAGCCTTGAAGAAAAAAATTAACGTTGTCTTTCAACCGAATGAACAACTAGAGCATAGTGAAAATTAAAATCAAGCGTCTAACAAACATTCTGGTAAATATCTAAGCCAGAATGTTTTTTGTCAAAAATGAGTATATGGTGTGGTATTAGAAGCTGTATGTGCAAACAGGAAAAAGGGTATAGTTAAAAAAGGAACTTTCAGAGGGACTACATCACAAAAAATCCTACCAAAGCCTCTGTGCTTAACACGGGGTTTAAACAAATTTAATGTTGTCTTTACATTCGCGTTGTACGATAAAGTTGATGCATTTTGTCTCTTACTAAATGAAAGGGTGAGGAGGAACCATATGAACCAAGTAACAGATTTAGGAAACCCTCAATTTTATAATAACCGAGAATTAAGCTGGCTAGCATTTAATGAACGAGTTCTTCAAGAAGCTTTAGATAAACGGAACCCTTTATTAGAAAGATGTAAATTCCTAGCCATATTTAGTTCCAATCTAGATGAATTTTTTATGGTTCGTGTGGCAGGATTAAAAGACCAGGTGAAAGCTGGATTCAATAAACCAGAGAATAAGGCTGGTTTAACACCTAAAGAACAGCTCGCAAAAATCTCCGAAAAAAACCATAAGCTTGTTGATATGCAATATTCAACCTATCAACATGTTCTGAAACCAATGCTTGAGAAAGAAAATGTCTTCTTTGTATCCATTGACGATTTAAATGAAGAAGAACAGAATCTTATGGAGCATTATTTTGATGAGCAAATTTTCCCTGTTTTAACACCTATGGCTGTTGATGCCTATAGACCATTCCCTATGCTTCTTAATAAGAGTATCAACTTAGCAGTAGTGTTAGAAGACGAATTTGATGAATTTGAAAATGAAATTAAAACAGCGATTGTCCAAGTTCCAGCCGTGTTGGACCGTTTTATCGAAGTCGAGAATGAGGACAATGATAATAAAAAACGTTTTATTATGCTTGAAGATGTAATAAGTTACTATATACAAAAGATGTTTAAAGGTTATAAAGTGAAGTCTGTCACTGAATTTAGAATCACACGGAACGCTGATATGACCATTCATGAAGAAGGGGCACGCGATCTTCTTAAAGAAATTGAAAAAGAATTAAAGAAACGTAAGTGGGGAGCAGCAGTTCGATTAGAGATTAAACGAGATCAGTTTGATCCACAAGTGCTTGAATTTTTATTAAATGTTTTAGAAATTCATCGCAAGGATGTATATGAGGTCGAAGGACCATTGGATCTAACGTATCTGTTCAAATTCCACAAAGAGTTAGAGCCTTATCGAGAAAATCTTGTTTATGAAGGACTTATTCCTCAACCACCTAAAGATTTAGGTTCTGAAGAAGAGTTGTTTGAAATTGCTTCTGAACGCGATATATTCTTACACCATCCATATGAAGCATTCCAACCTGTGTTGGATTTTGTTTCGGAAGCAGCAGATGATCCTGATGTGCTTGCTATTAAGCAAACGTTATACCGTGTTAGTGGGGATTCGCCTGTAATAGATGGGCTGAAGCGTGCTGCAGAAAGCGGTAAGCAGGTAACGGTACTTGTTGAACTAAAGGCTCGTTTTGATGAAGAAAATAACGTGCAATGGGCAAAAGAGCTAGAAAAAGCAGGTTGTCATGTTATTTATGGTATGAATTACTTGAAAACCCACAGTAAAATAACGCTCGTTGTACGTAGGAAGAAACATCAGATCCAGCGTTTTGTTCACCTTGGAACAGGTAACTATAATGACCAAACTGCCAAACTTTACACTGACATGGGAATCATTACCTCAGACCGTAAGTTTGGAATTGATGGTACCAATTTCTTTAACTATTTAAGTGGATATACGGAAAAACCTTCTTACCATCATATCTCTATGGCACCTTTTGATATAAAGAAGGATTTCTTAAAGTATATGGATGAAGAAATAGAAAACCATCGTCAGTACGGTAATGGTAAAATTATAGCCAAAATGAATTCTCTAACCGACAAGGACCTTATCATGAAAATGTATGAATGTTCTTGTGCAGGCGTACAAATTGACTTAATTGTTCGAGGAATTTGCTGCTTAAGACCTGGAATCGAAGGTGTTAGTGAAAATATCAGAGTAAGAAGTATTGTAGGAAGATTCTTGGAGCATAGTCGTATTTATTACTTCTACAGTAACGGTGAAGAGAAGATGTTCCTATCTTCTGCTGATATGATGACAAGAAATATGGAAAAAAGAGTGGAACTGCTATTCCCTGTTTATGACCTCCATGTAAAAGATCGTTTGTATAGTATCCTTCAAATTATGTTAGATGATAACATGAAAGCAAGGGTTCAAGATGATCACGGAAATTATCACTACGTCAAGAAACCAGAAGATGAAAAAGAAATTGATAGTCAAATGGAACTCTTTGGGATGGCTTATACCGTGAAAGAAGACGAAGAATAATAATTAGCAGAAATGAGGAAAGTACAAATATACACCATCTGTATATTTGTACTTTTTTTAAATATGATTTGTGGGTCATACATGTATAAGTTTACGTCAACTTTGTTGTGAAAATAGCCATGATGAGGCTTTGCTTAAGCATGTTGAGGGTGAACAAGGCAGTCTAGTTTTTTCATGTTAAGGGATACATAACAACCTAAACGTTCATCATTTTTCATGAAAAGTCGTTCTTTTCTATCACATATTTCTAATTTTTTGTTTTTTCTTTTAAAAAACTAGGGTAAAGTAGTTGAAGAGTGAAACGGAAAAAAATTATAATAGAAGATGAGTTTGCAAACGGTTACTTCAAAGAAAGCGAACTTCTATTGGGGGTAGTAAACGTGTCGAATATGATTAGCGGTTCCAATACTAATATTTGGGAACAATTTCATGGCCCCAACATGGGGTACATTGAAGAGCAATACGATTTATACTTAGACGACCCAACTAAGGTCGATGCATCATTAAAAGAGGTTTTTGATAAATATGGCGCTCCAGATTGGATGCAAGGTCAAGGCGGACAAGCTGTTGAGCAAGGGGCATCTTCTGGAGATATTAAGAAGGTTACCTCAGCTATGAAATTGGTTGAGGCTATTCGTCGTAATGGGCATCTAGAAGCCAATATTTACGCTATTCCACCTCAAGAGGAGAGATATTCTTCTTTATTGGATCCAGAATCCTACGGCTTGTCTGAGAAGGATTTGGAATCAATACCAGCTAAATGGATTTGGGAAGAAGCCCCAAACCATGTGCAGAATGGGAAACAGGTCATTCAAGAGCTGAAAAAGTACTACGCTGGTAATATCTCATTTGAAGTGGATCATGTTCATAATGACGAAGAGCACAATTGGATTCAACATAAAATCGAAACAGGTGCTTACCAAGTATCTTTAGATAATGACAGAAAGAAGGAGCTATTAAATCAGCTAACCGAAGTGGAAGGTTTTGAGCATTTTCTAGCGAAAACATTTGTTGCTCAAAAACGTTTCTCTATTGAAGGGTTAGACGTGATGGTTCCAATGCTTGATTATATGGTACGAGCTTCCTCTGAGGATAAGATGAATGACATTATGATGGGGATGGCGCACCGTGGTCGCTTAAATGTGTTAGCACATATTTTAGGAAAACCTTATGAGAAGATTTTCTCGGAATTCCACCATGCTCCAAATAAAGAACTTGTACCATCTGAAGGTTCAATGGGGATTAACTATGGTTGGACTGGAGATGTAAAATATCATTTTGGTGCTAGTCGTGATGTGAAAAATGGTCAAGAAGAGCGTTCCACAAGAGTTACTCTAGCGCACAATCCATCTCACCTAGAATTCGTTAACCCAGTAGTAGAAGGGTTTACTCGTGCCGCACAAGATGATCGCAGTGAGCGTGGAGACGTTACCCAGGATACTGGGAAAGCATTTTCCATTTTGATTCACGGAGACGCAGCATTTCCAGGTGAAGGTGTCGTAGCGGAAACATTAAATATGAGTGATTTACCAGGTTATCGTGCTGGTGGTTCTATTCATATCATTGCCAACAATCTATTAGGCTTCACCACAGGTCAAAAGGAAGGACGTTCTACTCGTTACGCCAGTGATCTTGCTAAGGGATATGAAATTCCAATTATACACGTAAATGCTGATGATCCTGAAGCGTGTTTATCAGCAGTACAGTTGGCTTATGAATATCGTCAGAAGTTCCATAAGGATTTCTTGATTGATCTTGTCGGATATCGTCGATATGGACACAATGAAATGGATGAACCACGGGGAACACAGCCTTATCTATATCAACGCATTGACCAACACCCAACTGTAGCTACTCGATATGCTAAACAGCTACAAGAGGAAGGGACAATCAGCGAAGGTGAATTTGATCAGGTAAAAGAAACAATCGATCAGAAGCTGAAAGATATTTATGAGAACATGAAAGAAAATGAAACGGGTGAGCGGGATGTTAAGAAGCTTCCTGAAGCGGTAGAAAGTAAGCTTGAGGATATCGAAACAGCCGTACCGTTAGATCAATTAAAAGAATTAAATAAAGGCTTACTTGAGCGTCCAGATAACTTTAATGTATTCCGTAAGCTAGAGAAAATTTTACAACGACGTGAAAATGCTCTTGAAGAAGGGAATAAAGTGGATTGGGCACTTGGGGAATCACTTGCATTTGCTTCTATACTTGCTGACGGAAAACCAATACGTATGACTGGACAAGATAGCCAACGTGGTACATTTGCCCACCGTCATCTTGTATTGCATGATGTGGAAGATGGTTCTACGTATTGTCCAATGCATGGGTTAGATCAAGCTCAAGCTTCATTCTCGATTCATAATAGTCCTCTAAATGAAACAGGTGTGTTAGGCTTTGAGTATGGATATAGTGTCCAAGCGCCTGAAGCACTTGTTATTTGGGAAGCACAATATGGTGACTTTGCAAATGCTGGTCAAGTTATTATAGATCAGTTCATTTCAGCAGGACGTGCAAAATGGGGAGAAAAGTCGAGTCTTGTCATGTTGCTTCCTCATGGATATGAAGGACAAGGACCAGAGCACTCCAGTGCAAGGTTAGAGCGTTTCTTAACATTGAGTGCCGAGCATAACTGGACTGTTGCCAATGTGACCTCTGCAGCTCAATATTTCCATCTGTTGCGTCGTCAAGCTGAAATCGGAGACCGTGATGAAGCTCGTCCGCTAGTATTAATGTCTCCAAAGAGCTTAATACGAAATCAGCGAGTTGCTTCTGATGGTAAGTTATTAAGTGAAGGTAAGTTTGAACCATTACTTGAGCAACCTGGACTAGGAAAGAATGAAGAGCAAGTAACTCGTATTGTCATTGGTAGCGGAAAGATAATGGTTGATATAGAAGAAGCAATTGATGAAGAAAAGGATAAAGATTGGGATTGGTTACACGTACTTCGTGCAGAACAAATTTATCCATTCCCTGATCGTCAGTTACAAGAAACTTTAGAGCGTTATCCTAATGTGAAAGAGATTGTTTGGGTCCAAGAAGAGCCAAGAAATATGGGTAGCTGGGATTTTGTGAAAGAAATTCTTTATGAACTACTTGGAGATGACCAAGAACTAAGTTACAGTGGTCGTCCTCATCGATCTTCTCCAGCCGTAGGAGAACCAAATATCCACAAAACAGAACAAAATAGAATCATTCATGAAGCGTTGAAGCTAAACAAAGGAGGAGATACCAATGAAGGAAATTAAAGTACCAGAGCTTGCTGAATCTATCACAGAAGGAACAATCTCAGAATGGCTAGTAAAAGAAGGGGACTCCGTTCAAAAAGGCGATCCCATTCTTGAATTAGAAACAGACAAAGTAAATATTGAGGTAAACTCTGATTATACAGGTGTTCTTGCTGAAGTACTTAAGCAAGAAGGAGAAGATGTAGAAGTTGGAGATACGATTGCGAAGGTAGATGAAAACGGTGAAGCTGGTGGCTCCTCCGAAGAGAAAGAAGAAAGTTCTGAACAAGCTTCTAATGATGAAAAAGAAGGTCAGAAGCAAGAGCAAGCAGAAGAACAACCATCTTCTGAACAGAAGCAGGAAGAAACAAAAGCTGCTGATAAACAGGAAGAGAAAAAGGACCCTAATAAAGAAGTGGTAGCTTCACCTGCTACTCGTAAAAGAGCACGTGAGCTAGGCATTGACTTAAATACTATTCATTCTAATGATCCATTAGGCCGCATTCGTCCAGAAGACGTTGAAGCAGCAGCAAAACAAACAGAAGAAAAGCCAAAGAATGAAAAGAAAGCTGACAAAAAAGCTGATAAGAAGTCAGAGAAAACAGAGTTTGATAAGCCTGTTGAGCGTGAGAAAATGTCTCGTCGCCGTCAAACTATCTCTAAACGTTTGGTAGAAGCACAGCAAACAGCTGCAATGCTTACAACGTTTAATGAAGTTGATATGACAGCGATTATGGAACTTCGTAAAGAACGTAAAGACCAATTCCAAGAAAAGCATGATGTGAAGCTTGGTTTCATGTCCTTCTTTACAAAAGCAGTTGTCGGTGCATTAAAAGAATTCCCATTATTAAATGCGGAGATTCAAGGCGACGAAATTGTAAAGAAACAGTTCTATGATATCGGTATGGCCGTCTCCACTGATGAAGGTTTAGTCGTACCTGTAGTTCGTGATGCAGATCGTTTAGGTTTCGCAGGAATTGAAAAAGAAATTGGCCGTCTTGGCAAAAAAGCTCAAAAGAAAGAACTATCTCTAGATGAGCTACAAGGTGGTTCCTTTACAATTACAAATGGTGGTATTTTCGGATCTATGCTTTCTACACCAATCTTGAACACACCTCAAGTCGGTATCCTTGGAATGCACAGTATCCAGAAACGTGCCATGGTTATGCCAGACGATTCAATCGAAGTTCGTCCAATGATGTACATCGCATTATCCTACGACCACCGTATCGTAGACGGTAAAGAAGCGGTACAATTCCTTGTACGTGTGAAAGAAATGTTAGAAGATCCTTATAATCTTCTTCTTGAAGGATAATATGATTAATACAGAGAAGATGCCCTGTCACAGGGCATCTTCTTTTTTATTGCTTAGCGAAATTATAAAATTCAATGCTTGTGTATAACTAAAAAAGTGATGTGGCCACGTCCAACTCCAGCGCCCAGCGACTAGCAAACTTCCTGCTCCTCCTTACGATAAGTCAACATCGAATCGCTTCCGCTCTTCGTGTTTCCTTTATCTCATACGGCTTCTTCGATTAAAATCGCTACGTCACGTAGCAACATCGAACCAACCCACGTCGTGTGGGCCGCAGCATATACATCGCTAGCAGGGCGCTTGCGCTTTTGTTCTGGAATTGTAGGTTAATGCTTGCCACTTGGTAAGTTTTTATTAGGGAGTTTCAAAATCTAATCCCAGTATGGTTTTTGTGATGATATATTCAAGATAAGAGGCATAATATTGAAGACTTGGACTCGAGATAATTTGGGCTAGAGGGGTGTTTCCGTTGCTTTAGATGGTATAAAGGTGGCCTG
>NZ_AVBF01000094.1 GCF_000770635.1 Pontibacillus yanchengensis Y32 | reverse complement strand
CATAATATCTCGAATCCAAGTCTTCAACATAATGGTGCTTATATGGAACAACATAAAACTGTTTCATTATTAAATCAACAAAAATCTAAACATAGCCATCTTATATACTATATTTGGTCTATTTTTACTGATAGGTATGGGCTTGTCATTCTTTATGTTTCCTCTATAATATAAATATGTAGTGTGAAAAGGAGCGTTTAGAATGGAAAAGAATAAAGTAATGCTTGTAGATGGGATGGCACTATTATTTCGTGCTTTTTTCTCTACAGCAATGAGTGGATATTATCGAATTAATAGTAAAGGTACACCGACAAATGCTGTTCATGGTTTTGTAAAGCATTTATTTACTGCCATGAATCACTATAATCCAAGTCATGTAATTTGTTGTTGGGACATGGGGAGTACGACGTTTCGAACAGAAATGTTTCCAGATTATAAAGCGAACCGCGATGCACCTCCAGTTGAATTACTTCCTCAATTTGATCTTGTAAAAGAAGTCACAGATTCTCTAAATATCCCGAATGTTGGTATTAAAGGGTACGAGGCTGATGATTGTATAGGGACATTGACATCTCAATTGAGTGAAGAATCCGAGGTGCTAATTCTTACTGGTGATCAAGATATTCTTCAATTGCTAAAAGAGAACGTTAAAGTTGTTCTTTTGAAAAAAGGGTATGGTAATTATGGGGAATATACAGAACAAGCTTTTTATGATGAAAAAGGTATCTCCCCAACACAAATGATTGATTTAAAAGCTCTTATGGGTGATAGTAGTGATAATTATCCTGGTGTGAAAGGAATAGGGGAGAAAACAGCACTAAAATTACTTCAAGCTCATGGCTCTGTTGATGGAATTTTAGAGAATCTAACTTCATTAACAAAAGGCCAAAAAGAAAAGATTGAACGAGATTTAGAAAACCTACATCTTTCACGTAAACTTGCACGGATATATTGTGAAGCAGATATTACATGCTCACTTGAAGAAGCCTCATTATCAATTGATCGAGCACTAATGACTGAAAAATTTAATGAAGTCGAGTTGGGTCGTTTGGATTCAATGATTGGTTAAAAAAACATGGCTATATAGCCATGTTTTTTTATCTTATAGTTAACTAAAGACGGTCTAAGTTTGTGGATAACATTAATAAAGTCATGTGGCCACAAAATGTTTTTAGCTCTAGTCAGTATTGTCAGTAGGGTTCTTTCTAACTAACACTTTCTTGATTTTCCTGTTTTCTACTTTAAGGATTTTAAACGTTAGGTTATTTCTTTCTAATAGTTCCCCTTCCTTAGGGTATGTATTAAATTCCTCTAATAAATACCTTGCTAGCACGTCCTGGTCTTCTGGGATATCGGTTCCAAACATAGAATTCAATTTATGTAATGTTATTTTTCCATCGCAAATGATTTCTGTTTCTGTAAGCTTATCGATAATGGAATTTACTTCTACATCTGTCTCATCTTCTATCTCCAAGCCAATCATCGCTTCAATAACATCTTCAAGAGTTAGAATACCTTCTGTACCTCCATATTCATCCAAAACGATAGCAATATGCTTTTTTTCTTTAGTCATCATACGAAATACCCATTCCACTTTATGAAACTCATAAACCAATAGAGGATCATGGTAACTAAAGTCTTTCAACTGTTTTTCAGGTTCCATAGACCACGAAATTAAAAACTTGGAATGGAATATGGCAACGATATTATCCATATCCTTGTCATAAACAGGATACCTTGTGTACGGATTTTTTAATACTACATCTCGTACTAGTTCAAATGTCGAATCTTTGGGTAAGGCAATCACTTCCACGCGAGGTGTCTTTAGTACATCTTTTACATTTAGATTATAAAAGTCTAATACACCTTTTATCCTGTTATATTCGTACTTTTGAAAAGTACCCTCTGAATCAGCAATATCTACCATTGTTCGTAATTCTTCTTTTGAGACCGAGGCGTCAGGTGGTTGTCCTTTAGATAAAGCGTTTGTTACATAACTTGTAATCCAATTTAAGATGATGGTTATAGGCTTAAACAAAATCACAAAAAAACGAATAACTGGTGAAACCAACAATGCAATACGATCAGGGAATGTTGCAGCCACTGATTTAGGGATAACCTCTGAAAAGATGATAATTGCAACAGTTAAAATAGCTGAAGCAACTCCTACATTAAAACCATACTGAATAGCCATTGTCGTCACTAGCGTTGGTAGCAAGATATTAGCTATATTGTTGCCAATTAAAATGGTAGTAATAAACTCGCTCGGCTTTGAAATTAGGTTCAATAAACTTTCTGCTTTTTTGTCATTTTTATTAGCTTTCGATTGTAGTCTTGTTTTATTTGTAGCTGTTAAAGCTGTTTCGCTCCCTGAAAAAAACAAGGAGACAAAAAGCAAAAATATAATAGCAAAAATCACGAAGTAAGTCCTCCTTAGGTTTCTATAACGATAGATTATTTTAATTATAAACAGAACGTTTGTTTTTTTAAAGAAAGGATATAACTAAATTTGGACCATTTATAGTTGTTTCTTGTTTGAAAAGGAAAATAATAGATCCGCATTTATGAGCGAGCCTCTCATTTATCTAGTTCATACTAAAAAAAGCCATCAACTTTATGTTGATGACTCTTCAAAAAGATATAAATATTCACCATAACCTTTTTCTTTCATCTCTTCTTTTGGAATGAAGCGTAAAGCGGCTGAATTCATGCAATAGCGTTTCCCAGTAGGTTCTGGTCCGTCATCGAAGACGTGACCTAGATGCGAATCGGCATTTTTACTACGGACTTCTGTACGTGTTCCAAACAGTGAGTTATCTTCCTTCAACACTATATGATCTTTATCTATAGGTTGAGTGAAGCTTGGCCAACCTGTTCCTGACTTGTATTTATGAGTAGAACTAAATAGTGCTTCCCCGGAAACGATATCTACATAAATCCCGGCCTGCTTATGGTCCCAATATTTGTTATCATACGCTGGTTCTGTACCGTCTTCTTGCGTGACTTTATATTGCATATCTGTTAACTTTTGTTTCAACTCTTCTTGCCTTGAAGCCTGATTCTTATTTTCTTTCTCGCTTTTCTTTGGAAGGTTCAGTTTTAGATCGTCTCCCCAATATTTTTCTAAGAAGTCATCACGACCAGAGTTATCTCGATAAATGTTATAGCGTGTAGTGTTTTTCTTATAGTAATCCTGATGATATTGTTCTGCTTTGTAGAAAGTAGATGCCTCTTTTATTGGAGTAACAATCGTTTCTTCAAAGCGATTCGATTCGTTAAGTTCCTCTTTCGATTGTTCAGCAAGTTCTTTCTGTTTTTCATTATGATAAAAAATCCCTGTTGTATATTGTTGTCCTCGATCGACGAATTGACCTTGATCATCTGTAGGATCGATTTGACGCCAAAAGATGTCTAACAGCTGTTCATAGGAAATCACTTGTGGATCGTATTTCACCATCACTGCTTCCACATGTTCAGTACTTCCTGATGATACTTCTTTGTAGGAGGGGTTTTTCATAGAGCCATCTGTGTAGCCGGAGATGACTTCTTTCACACCTTTTACCTTTTCAAAAGGAGGTTCCATACACCAAAAACAGCCACCAGCAAATGTTGCAATAGCTTCATTTTCGGTAATCTTTTCAGCATTCACGGCTTCGGTGTCATGAGAGCGCTTCGTCACATAAGGGTATGCTTCCGGTATTATCAAAAAAGCGGCAATTATGCCAACAATTCCTAAAATCCAATAGGTTCTTTTTTTCATGGAGGTCACGCTCCTTCAAGTAAATATCTCAAAGTTGAGATTGTTTATACTTATTATATCATGTACATCGGCTGACCTTACAATTATAGTGGGCTAGGGTGAAAATTTCAGGAGTACCCTCAGATGTTATATGCTAAGATAGGAATAGTGATTGATGAAAGGAAAGAATACGATGGCATGGGATTTTTTGAATTTTGTTGCGGTGGCTGCGTTTGCCTTTAGTGGGGCGATTGTGGCTATGAGTGAACGTTATGATATTTTCGGAGTTATTATTTTAGGAATTGCTACGCCATTTGCAGGTGGTATAGCAAGAAATTTATTTCTACAGCAAGATGTAGTACATATTTGGGAACAAGGGATCTTCCTTTATGTTGCTGTTGGAACTATTATGATCGTTTACTTTTTCCCAAAAGGCTGGGTCATGTTTTGGAACCGTTGGAACGTATATTTGGACGCATTTGGTTTGTCAGCTTTTGCCATACAAGGAGCATTGTTTGCGATGAACAATCATTTGCCAGTTGGTGCTGTTTTATTTTCAGCGATTATAACCGGTGTAGGTGGTGGAGTTACGCGAGATGTGTTAGCTCAGCGGAGGCCAATGGTTTTACACACAGAAATTTATGCCGTTTGGGCACTTTTTGCAGGAGCTGTCATAGCGTTTGGGATAATAGACTATACCAATTCCATTCAGTTATATATTTTGTTTGGGGCAATTATTACACTAAGGCTATTATCATTCCATATGAATTGGCACTTACGTTTTCGAGACTTGTATCGGATTTAAATATAAGGAAAATTATGGTTCACAGCCTCACTGTTATTTGTTACTATTAGATTAAACAATTACATAATAAAAAGCTAGGGGTGCCATGTACATGGCTGAGAGGATTCGTTCCGACCCTTTGAACCTGAATTGGTTAAGACCAACGGAGGGAAGCAGAAGACGTACGTAAATACTAGATTATTAGTGAACACACGTATATCCAAGCTCATCCTCCTATGGATGAGCTTTTTTTATGGACTATTATAGAAAGGATGAATGAGGAAATGTCAGATCAATTATGTATAGGTGGTCAAGCGTTTTCAAATCGACTGTTCACTGGTACGGGTAAATTTCATGATCACCAGGTTATGAAGGATGCGATTCTTCAATCAACTTCCGAAGTAATAACGGTTGCGTTAAGGAGAGTTGATCTCAAGGGGGATGATCAGTATATATTAAATGACATACCTAATTCTGTTCAACTAATGCCTAATACTTCAGGTGCTAGAACAGCAGAAGAGGCAATTCGAATTGCGAGGTTGTCAAGAGCGAGTGGGTTGGGGAATTGGGTGAAAATTGAGGTGATATCGGATTACAAATATTTGTTACCAGATAACGAAGAAACCTTAAAAGCTACCAAAACATTAGTAGAGGAAGGATTCGTTGTGTTGCCATATATGACTCCTGATTTGATAGCAGCAAAGAGAATGGAGGATGCTGGCGCTGCAGCTATTATGCCACTAGGTTCTCCAATTGGGTCTAATCGTGGTATCCGCATGAAAGAAATGATAAAAATAATGATTACCGAAGCTGATGTACCTATTGTAGTGGATGCGGGTATCGGGAAGCCATCTGAAGCAGCTGAAGCAATGGAAATGGGAGCGGATGCAGTACTTGTGAATACTGCTATTGCTACAGCAACTGATCCCGTAGCAATGGCAAAAGCTTTTGATTTAGCAGTAAAAGCTGGAAGGATGGCTTACATTTCTGGACCTGGAACAAAGTCGACTACAGCACGTGCGTCATCACCACTAACTGGGTTTTTGAATACGTAAAAAGGAGAGTTATGATGAGTTTTTACAATAATTATAAGGAACTAACACAAATCTCTTTTGAAAAAGAATTTAGTAAAGTGACAAATAAAGATGTGGAACAGGTCCTTGAAAAAGAATCATTGACAACAAGAGACTATCTTTGTCTTTTATCTCCTAGTGCAGAAAATTATTTAGAAGAAATGGCACAGAAGGCACATTATAAAACGGTGCAACACTTTGGGAAAACCATGCAGCTATTTTTACCATTATATTTATCTGACTACTGTGTGAACACATGTAAGTATTGTAGTTTTAGTATAGACAACGTTTTTCCAAGAAGAATATTAACCCTAGAGGAAATCGAGAAGGAAGCAAAAGTGATTGCTAATATGGGGATTGAACATATCATTCTGTTAACAGGCGAGTCAAAGAAACACTCATCTGTAGAATATTTGAAAGAGAGTATGACGGTTCTAAAAAAATATTTCTCATCAGTTGGTATTGAAATACAACCGATGAATACAGACGAGTACGAGGAGTTAGTGGCAAGTGGTATTGATGGGGTTACGGTTTATCAGGAAGTCTATAATGAAGAAACGTATAAAGATATTCATGTGAAAGGACCAAAACGTAATTACCAATATAGGTTAGATACTCCGGAACGTGCTTGTAAAGCAGGTATGAGAAATGTGAATATTGGAGCTTTATTAGGTTTAGATGATTGGAGAAAAGAATCATTCTTCACAGGTATGCATGCTCAATATTTACAACATGCTTATTTAGAAACAGATATTGGGGTTTCTTTTCCACGTATTAAGCCGAATGCAGGAGAATTCCAACCTGCAATTGAGGTAACAGATCGTAACTTGGTTCAAGCTATGTTAGCTCTGAGGTTGTTCTTGCCACATACAGGAATAACAATCTCAACACGAGAAGACCCAACTTTACGGGAGAATTTGATTCCTCTTGGAGTGACCAAAATGTCAGCTGCATCTTCAACGGAAGTAGGAGGTTACTCAGAGCCGAATGAAAATCAAAGTCAATTTGAGATATCGGATGAACGTTCTGTTCAAGAAATTCAACAATTACTCCATTCCAAAGGCTACCAACCTGTTATGAAAGATTGGCAAGTAATTTAACAATAACATAATCGTACACTGCCAGGGGAGTCGTCATTAAGACTGAGATGATGTATAACATCAGACCCTTTGAACCTGAACTATATCATTATAGCGGAGGGAGGTGGTGCAGGAATGATCACCCCTGCCACCACTTCTTTCCACATGAGGAGTGGTTTTTTTGTGACGAAAGTGAGGCTAATATGAAATTCCATCTTATAACGAACGGTAACAACGAGAAAGACCTAACAATCCAAATATTAACTAAGGTACATGATGATATTGAAGTTGTTCATATACGAGAAAAAAATCTTAGTGCTTTTGAGTTAGTTGAATGGATTAAAGATATGAATAAAGCTGGAATACCTTCAGAAAAAATCATCATCAATGATCGTGCAGATGTCGCCGTTGCATCAGGGGTTGGTGGAGTTCATTTAACAGAAAAAAGTTTGACTCCAGATTTAGTGAAAAGAACGCTACCTGACTTAGTGGTTGGGCAGTCTATTCATTCGATTGAAGGGGCAAGGTGGGCTGAGCGAAAAGGTGCTGATTATGTTTACTATGGTCACATTTATGAGAGTGATTCAAAACCAAATATTCCACCCAAGGGTACTTATTCGCTTTCAAAAGTCGTTAACAATTTGACGATACCTGTTATAGGAATAGGAGGGATTACTCCAGATAAAGTGAATGCTATACAAGAAACAGGAGCAGCTGGGATTGCTATCCTTTCAGCTATATGGGAGTCAAATGATAGTAAGGAAACAATTAAGAAATATTTGAAAGGATGGAAATGATGAAGATCCAAATAAATGGAAACAAAGTGGAGATGCCGGATGAGGTGCGAACCATTGAGGAACTATTAGTCTACTATAAGCTTGATGATAAACCAGTCATTGTAGAGTGGAATAAAGAGATTGTGGATAAGGATAATCACACCAAGACTGTATTAACAGAAGAAGATCAAGTAGAAATTGTCCATTTTGTCGGAGGGGGATGAATAGGAAGTGACAGACCGCTACTCGAGACAAACATTGTTCTCCCCAATTGGAACGAAGGGGCAAGAAAAAATAAAGCAATCAAGTATCTTAATCTTAGGTTTAGGAGCTTTAGGAACGGCCACTGCACAGAATTTAGTAAGGGGTGGAGTAGGGAAATTGACTCTCATTGACCGTGACGTTGTTGAGTATAGTAACCTGCAACGTCAACAACTATTCATGGAGGCTGATGCCGAAGAAAATGTTCCTAAGGCTGTTGCCGCTACAAGAGAGTTAAGGCAAATGAACCACCAGGTCTCCATTCAAGGAATAGTAATGGATGCACAAAGGGAAGAGCTTGAACCATTCATGAAAGAAGTAGACCTTATTATCGACGCTACAGATAATTTTGATACACGTCTTCTAATCAATGATTTAAGTCAGAAATACAATGTGCCTTGGATTTATGGTGCATGTGTTGGTAGTTATGGGCTATCTTTTACTATTATTCCAGGGGTGACACCTTGCTTGCAATGCTTGATGGATATTATTCCGGCAGGTGGTGCTACTTGTGACACAATCGGTATCATTGCACCAGCTGTACAAATGGTTGTAGCACATCAAACAGCGGAGGCACTAAAGATTATGGTTGATGACAAAGAAGCGATGCGTAATCAGATCGTCTCTTTTGATATTTGGAAAAATGAACATAGTTCTATCACAGTTAATCATTTGAAGAAAGATACCTGTTCTTCCTGTGGGATAGCTGCAACATATCCTTTTCTTTCTCAAGCTAATCAAAGTCAAACTGCTGTATTATGCGGTCGAGATACAGTGCAAATAAGACCTTCACAAAGAGCAAAGATTAACTTGAACCAGATTGAAGAGCAGCTAAAACCACTAGGTTCTATTAATAAGAATGATTATTTACTATCTTTCAAGCCATTTAATGACCTTAATCGGGTGGTCATATTTAAAGATGGTCGAGTACTGATACACGGGACAGATGATATAACAAAAGCTAAGAAAATATATAGTCGATGGATTGGGTAAGGAGGAACGTTTTATGACAATTTCAAAAGCACTAACTATCGCTGGATCAGATTCTGGAGGGGGAGCAGGCATACAAGCAGATCTAAAAACCTTTCAGGAACTTAATGTATATGGGATGTCGGTCATAACTGCTGTAACAGCACAAAATACAAAAGGTGTACATGGTGTGCATTCTATGCCAATACAATCTGTACGTGCTCAATTAGATGCGATTGGAACAGATCTTTTTCCTAATGCTTTGAAAACAGGTATGCTTGGTAGTTCCGATATTATTGAGGCGATAGCGGAACGAATCGATTTTTATAACATGACGCAACTGGTTGTGGACCCTGTTATGGTTGCCAAAGGTGGTCAAAAGCTTCTTGACGATAATGCTATCAACACAATACTAGAAAAACTATTACCATTTACAAAAATAATTACTCCAAACATTCCTGAAGCAGAGGTGTTAACTGGACGTTCCATTAACTCACTAGAGGACCAGAAAAGAGCAGCACATCTTATCCAGTCATATGGTGCAGAGGTAGTAGTGGTGAAGGGTGGTCATGGAAATAGTAGTGAAGTTGTGGATGTAGTCTATGATGGTTCACAATATACACTCCTAACAGGAAACCGATATCATACAATGAATACACATGGCACAGGCTGTACTTTTTCAGCTGCTATTACAGCCCAACTGGCTAAAGGAGAGAGTATAATTGATGCTATCTTGGTAGCAAAGCAATTTATTGAAGCCGCTATTAGAGAAAATCTTCACATTGGGTCGGGTCATGGACCAACAAATCACTGGGCATTTCGAGAAACAGAGGATGCTCGTATTTCAACTATAAAAAAACAAATAGTAAAACTATAAATTTAAGAACAAGTTCTGCCTCAAGTATAAGAAAAAAACTATTCTCAAAAAATTAGGGAAGATTAAGAGACAGCCTTTGTTAAAAGGTACCTTTACGATGTATTATTGTACTGTGCAACATAACCAATATATGTATAATGAATCTAAAACTATGAAACGTATTACTAATAAAATACGTCTAATGAATGACAAAAATGGTATAGGTACTAGCAAGAAAGGATGTAAGCTATGAAAAAAAGTGTACTTACGCTGTCTTTTGTAGGTATTATAATATT
Organism: Pontibacillus yanchengensis Y32; assembly: GCF_000770635.1. Taxonomy (GTDB): domain Bacteria; phylum Bacillota; class Bacilli; order Bacillales; family BH030062; genus Pontibacillus; species Pontibacillus yanchengensis. The sequence goes on along the minus strand of NZ_AVBF01000094.1, from coordinate 3,061 downwards.
CACTGGATGCTCTGGAGATAAGGACATTACGATAGATGACTCCAGTCAATCTACAATCGAAGAGGAAGATGGAAAAACCTCTGATGAAACTTCAACCGAAGCTAATGAAGAGGATTCTTCTAACCAAAAATCAAATGAAACAGAAGATAACAAAAATACAAATACAAATACAAAATCTAATTCTACTTCCACTGGTAATGGGGAATCTAATGAAAAGAAACAAGATGCTACTACTTCGGATTCTACTAAATCCAATCAAGAAAATAATAATAATCTAGATCAAGAAAAGAAACAAAATGAGAGTGTGGAAGATAACGACAAGAATAAACAATCTGATGACTCAGATATTACAAAAGAACAGGCTGTAAATATGGTGAAGAAGCATCTTTCTATGGAAAGCAAAGAGGATGTGACTATTGAAGTTGATCACGAGGTGACAGATAAATATGTTGTACATGTTTATGAAATAGTCGAACAAGAGAGTAATACTCATACTGCAACGATAGGTTGGTACTATGTCAACAAACATTCTGGTAAGGTCACAAACATGATGAAATAATAGAGTGGCATCACTTCTAGAAAGTGATGCTATTTATCTTTATAAAAAGTATTGGTTAAAGACAGCCTGGAATTAATATTCTATAACGAATGAAGTTAATAGTATATTCTAATCTTTCACTAGATAGAAAAGAGGGAGAGTATGGTACAAAAAACTGCAATCGTAACAGGAGCATCTAGTGGATTTGGCTTACTGATTACTGTAGAACTGGCAAAAAGAGGATTCTTGGTATATGCTACAATGCGAAACTTAGAAAAATCACACCATGTAACAGAAGCAGTACCAAGTGCTGATGTTTTAAGCCGCATTCAATTTGAACCACTAGATGTAACAAATCATGATTCTATTGAACAATTTAAACAATTTATTAAGACTCTTAAACGAGTGGATGTACTTGTCAATAATGCTGGTTATGCTTTGGGAGGATTTAGTGAAGAGATTACGATAGATGAATACAGAGCACAGTTTGAAACGAATGTATTTGGTACTATGGCCGTAACCCAAACAGTTCTCCCAACCATGCGAAAACAAAAAAGTGGCACCATCATAAACATGAGTAGTATTAGTGGTCTGATTGGGTTTCCTGGTATCTCCCCTTATGTGGCTTCCAAACATGCACTTGAAGGGTATAGTGAAAGTTTACGATTAGAATTAAAACCTTATGGAATTAATGTTGCAATTGTACAACCTGGTTCTTTCAAAACAAATATATGGACAACTGGTAAACAAATTAGCGAGCGTTCTTTACAAGAAACATCTCCTTATTATAATTATATGGAAAAAATTGAAGCAGAGATGAAAGCTGGGGAAGAAAATTTAGGTGAACCACAGGATGTTGCAGAGCTGGTTGCATCCTTAGCAGAAAAGCGAAAAATAAAATACCTTCGATATCCAGTAGGGAAAGGTGTCCGTAACATGATGAGATTGAAAAAACTCGTTCCATGGCCAACCTGGGAGAGTAAATTCTTAAAACGGTTGAAAATCTAATTACATAACGAAAGCTCCTGGTATTAATGTATAACCAGGAGCTTTTTTGATTGAAATGTTTCTTAACAGATTGAATCTTTAGGGTTAGGGTTCTTCATACCGAATAACGGTCGAATGAATAAAGCGAGGTACGTTCCGATTAGAGCCATAATCATCCATACCCAGCCGTGTAGACTAAATGATGCGATGCCACCGAAATAAGCCCCAATATTACAACCAAAAGCAAGACGAGCTCCATAGCCCATTAATATTCCTCCGATTAGTGAAGAAGCGGCAACACCTGGTTTAAACATTTTTGGCTTAAATGAACCTTGAGCAGCAGCTGCGATAAAAGCACCTAAAATAATGCCAAAGTTCATCACACTTGTAGAATCAGCCAGTACGGTTGTTTGTAAAGCTTCACTACTTCCTGACCAGTATCCCCAGCTACTTACATCAACACCTAAAGCCATTAACACTTTAGAGCCCCAAAGAGCAAAAGCGGATGTAATGCCCCATGGATTACCTCGTACAGAAAGAGTAATTGCGTTTAGCACAGCTAGTACTACAGCTGCCACAAGTAATGGCCAAGAACCACGTACTAGTTTCTTTAACCCAGTAGTTGTTGGTAGTGGCTCCATTTTTGGTGGGTTTTTCTTTTTAGCGATTTGTACTGTGATACCATAGATTCCAGCGAAAATGATAAGCTGAAGGATTACTCCGCCAAAATAACCAAAGCCAGTATCTGTAGCAAGAGAAACTGCGCCGATACTAGGTGTATCCATCCACCATGTAAAATGATAGGCACCAATGACAGATCCAACAATAAATCCGAATAAGGTTACAAATAACGATGCCTTTCCGCCACCTACGTTATAAAGAGTTCCAGATGCACAACCATTCCCCATTTGCATACCGATTCCAAAAAGGAATGACCCAAATACGACACTCATGCCAACAGGAAAAACGTACCCACTTGGAGAGCCTCCTGTAAAACTAAAACCAGTACCTAATACAATGGCAAATAAAATAGATGCAACTGCAAGCATGAGCATGTGAGCTTGCATGCCTTGAACATTTCCAACTGATGTTAATCGACGAAATGCTGAAGTAAAACCAAAACGAGCATGTAGTAATGTAATTCCAAAGGCGAGTCCTATAATAAATAACACACCTTGTGTCCACCCTGTTACCGAAACGGTTATGGTAAATAACAAGATTGCTGCAATAATACCTAGTGTTACAAGTGGTTTCTGGACAGGGTTCAATTGAGCAATCTGTGTTGTAAATGTACGATTAGAAGTTGTTGTTGCTGTTTCCATACTTAATACACCTCAATTCCTATCAATTTAATAAGGATTATTTCGAAGACTATAATAGTATGGTTTGGAATACTTGTAAATAAATATGATTGCACAACTATGTATTCTTTTATTGATTTCTTATGACAGACATAGTCAAAGTTATTCAACATTAGAGGCATAATCTTGAAGACTTGGATTCGAGATATATTTCAAAATTACCATTACTAACTGG
>NZ_AVBF01000009.1 GCF_000770635.1 Pontibacillus yanchengensis Y32 | reverse complement strand
TGGGGGCCACTTTTAGTTTAATTTACTGGGTTTTGTCCCAGCCTCTTTTGTTATCAGTTAAAGTAGTACTTTTTCTAAATAACTAAGCAGAGGCTTCCTCATGCTTCTTTTCTGTTTTGTTAATAATAGATGTGCCGACAAGGTCACCTGTGATATTCAGGGAAGTAGCTCCCATGCCTACTAGTGCATCAATGGATGTGAGTATTGCTACAGCTTCCATTGGCAGACCAACTTGTGAGAACACAGTAGCAATCATCACAATACCAGCACCAGGGACACCTGCTGTACCGATGGAGGCAAGTGTGCCAACGATGACAATGGATAACATGCTCGTAAATCCTAGTGAAATATCTGCATAGTTCGCAGCAAATACAGCGGAGACTGCGATACGAATAGCAGCACCGTCCATGTTGATCGTAGCGCCTAGCGGTAAGCTAAAGCCATATAGACTCTTGGATAAGCCAAGGCGATTGGCGGCATTTAATGTTACAGGCAATGTACCTGAACTACTTTGCGTTACAAATGCTGTAATCATAGGTGTGCGAGCTTGAGCAAAGAATTCACCTGGCTTCATTTTAAATGCAAGCATAAATAGAACATAAATACCTACTTGTACAATCAACGCAATATACAGCACGAGTACCATATTTCCAAGAGATAAAATCGTATCTAGACCTTGTTGCCCTATCGTTCCAGCAATAATAGCAAAAATCCCAATTGGTACGTACTGAAGGATTGCATTCATAATTTTAAATGTTGCTTCATTTAATCCATTTACGAGTTTATATACATGCTCGCCCAAATCAGCATGTTCTTTTGAACTTCTGAGTGCTGCGATGGCGATACCAAAAGTAAATGCTGTGAAAATGATGCCTAGAAGGTTCATGTCACCAAAGGCTGTTACGATGTTCTTTGGCACAATGTTTAGTAACACACTTGCGATACCTGGGTGTTCATTGGCCTCAATTTCTTCTTCTGGCGGTTGTGTAATTCCTGTACCTGGCTCGAAGACATTAGCTACCGCTAATCCTACCGTAATAGCTAATGCAGATGTTACGACATAGTAAAGAAATACCTTTCCACCCATCCTTCCTAAATTACCTAATTTCGTTTGATTGATTCCTACAATCAGGGTAAACAAAATAAGCGGAATGATGATGAACTGAAGTAATCGCATCAATAAGTCGCCCAATGGTGCAAACACGGTTGCTTGCTCACCGAAAATTAACCCAACGATAATACCAAGAATAAGTGCTATTGTAATTTTTAAGATGAGCGATGCATTAAGATAAGATCCCCAAAGCTTTTTCATGTCTTCCCCTCCTTTTTCTATCTTTATGTTAACAATCCCTATAGTTTTTATCGGAATTCCTATCATAAATTACTACATAACAGAACTATAAGTCAACCAATTAAACCGACTTATCTTCTCCCCATTTCTAAATGTTGTATAGGACAAATCGGGGTAAACATAAGGATTGTGTAAGGAGGAGTGACAATGGAATTACTGATTACTGCAGGATGTTCTTTGTTAGCGGGTTCATACGTCGGTTATGCATTTGCCAAAAAGAAGCACAAGGAAACCTATTCACTTGATTACTTTTTATCCAAGACCAATCGCGCTCCTAAACAACAAATTATCCAAACCATTGAAAATGCCTCACAAACGATTGATGTAGCTATCTTCCTCTTTTCAGATAAAAATATAGCCAAGGAACTATGCCAGGCCGCAAAACGTGGAGTTACCGTTCGTGTCTTTACCGATAGAGAACAACTAAAAACATTCGATGCCCAATACAAAAATATAAAAGAAATGTCTGACCATGGAATTGCCGTTAGAACAAACACGCATGATGGCACCATGCATATCAAAATGTTGATTGCAGACAAAACCAATGTCTTAGCTGGCTCGTATAATTTCACTTATAATGCTGATCGAAAAAATGATGAGTTACTTATGAAAATAACGAATAAAACATTTGCCCTTTCCTTAAGCGAAGCGTTCGAAAATTTGTGGAAGGATGGTGTGAGTTATTTGTTTTATCAAGACTACTATGACAAAAAGAGAATAAGTTAACCTTTGTTTTTCTTAATTAAGAACGAAGCTTCCCCAACCTCTTGCTTCATCAAAGGTTTTCACCTATAATTACTATAAAACATAAGTTCTTAATAAAGAACATAAAGTGAGGGGGAGTTCTTCTTGAAGGATTCAGATGTATTGGTAGAAGTAAAGCCTAATGTATTTCTATCTAAGCATGATCATGGATTTTTACGTAAGTATTTGCACTATAACCCCTATGATGCTGAAAAGTGGTACGAGTATGCTCTAGAAGCGAAGGTAACAGGAGATAACAAAGGGTACAAACATCGCCTACTAAAAGCCGCTTCTTTGAATCACTATGAGGCTAAAGTAGATCTTCAGCAAATCAAAAAACCTATTAAAACAGTAGCTCCACCGGCTCCTTCAACACCGAAAAGTTTGATTTGGTTATTTCTAATTGCTTCTATATTAATGCTGTTAACTATATTCCTACTATTCCGTACGATTGTTACAAACGATAAATATATACACCAGGCAAATGTCGAACATCATTATTATCAGACAGAAGAGACATTCTTTCACGACCAATCTCCTCCAATGGTTACAGAAACACCATCTTATACGGAGGAAGACCTCTTACTAATGGTCATGAAAACTGCCATCACTTCTTATACAGAGGAGGAACAAGGACCACCCCTTTTGGCAGAAAACCTTACTGCCGCTCCACCATCTAATTACTTAACTACTTTCCCCTCTGATGTAATCTACACCAAAACCAGTAGTGGGTATGCCATAGATATGCCTAATCGTTCTTCCCAATCTATACAAAAGGTACCAACGTTAGCAATGTTCTTTTATCCAGAAGTAAATCAATTGGCTCTTGGAACGGAAGAAGGTACCATCCTTGCCTCGTACCTTGTTGGAAGCGGAGATGGACTTCCTTTTGTCACAAGCGAGATCTCTGAACGTGTCACGAATCCAAACGGAGGGAACGGCGTATTTGGAACAAGAGGTCTAGCTTTAGAGCAAAACTATGCCATCCACGGTACCAATGATCCTGATTCAATTGGAAAATATAAAAGTGCTGGATGCATAAGGATGACTAACGAAGATATCGAAACGCTGTATCCTTATGTTTCCAAAGGTACCCCTTTTATCGTTAAGGAAGGCTCTCCTCCACCAGCGCAGTTTAAAGATGGACTTCCACCTTTTCCAACAACGTCTGATACCACTAAAGAAGAAGCCCCGGACAAAGTGTATAGATGGCATATGTAAACGCCAGTGAGATTCAAACTCACTGGCGTTGGCATGTTTATTTTCGGTACGCTTTATAAAAAGCTACAACCGTATCAATGATGGTAACAACCACAAATCCAATGACAGTCCAAAACGTTGCTTGTTCCCAAACTTGCTTTATCAGCGCATACAGTTCATCTTGTAAGCTCACACCACCAAGTTTTGCAAATTCACTCATGAAATCAGGATTCCAAAAAACTTGGTTGGTAAACAACAAGGCAACCAACATTAACGTCACCACATTAATAATCATAGTTAAAAAGGCTAGTTGTTTTGTCCATTTCCCATAGATAAGCTTTAAACATTCTTTCCCTATACCGATAGCCACTATTGTATAAATAAAAGGTAATAGGCTATCAAATGATTCTACATTCAGAACTGGGATGATCCCCATTAGCTCTTCATTTCTAAAAATCGGCACTCCAATCAACTCGTGAGAAAACGTCACAAATACTAGCGCAACCACGGAGAAAATGATTCCAATAATTGCGTCTGCTCGTTTTATATGTTTTTTGCGGTCAGGAATTTCCGGGAGATCTGTTGGCGTCCACTCCCTTGTAGTGTGCTTTTTCAACTCATCCGGAACAATTCCATTGTAGTCAGCTATCGCAAATCCGATTGTAATCCAAGCAAAAGCTTGAGCAGCAGCACTAATTAAGGAAGTAATCAAGCTTATCAAATTCCCTATAATAGCCTTAGGGTCGATAATGGTTTCGATCACGAAAACGATACTCATTGCAGTCAGAATAGCGAATGCTACGATTTTAAGAATAGAGATATAGGATGGAAATAAGTCTGGACCAATGAGATAGCGCTTCGAACCTCTATATTGCTCGGCTAATTCATTCGGATTTCCAAGCTCCGCAAGAACCTGATGAACTTGCTCTTCGGTATAATCTTGAGAACCATAATGAGCCACTAACATATCCTCGATTAATCCACGTAATTCTTCAGCAATATCTTTTCTTTCGTGTTCAGGCAATCGCTGCGTTACTGCATATATATATCGTTCAATCATTTCCATTTCTGTCACCTCCTCCATACCCAATTAACCCTTCCATGCTCGTTACGATTTTCTTCCATTCTTCACATAGCATGTTATACACTTCCTCACCTTTTGTATTAAGGAAATAATATTTTCGCGGCCGACTTTCATTGGTATCCCATTCACTTTCCAAAATCCCTTGCTTCTCTAACCTTCGAAGCAACGGATAAAGTGTGCCTGGTTCTACCTCAACTCCTTTATCTTTCAACATTGTAACGAGTGAATACCCATATTGAGGTTCTTTCAGAAGGCTTAATACACCAATCGTAATCGTTCCTCTACGCACTTCCTGCATTAGTTTATTCACTAGCTCATTTGTATCGCTCATACCATCAACTCCTATTTCTATTATAGTGTGCGACGCACATTATTGTATATGAAATATTAATGGTATTAACAAAATAATTACCTTTTATATAAATACAAGCTTCGTATATGTAGAAGTTATACTTTTTAAAAAGAAGCAGCTTAGATTACAAGCTACTTCCCTATTGATTCTACCTATTTTAAAAGTTAAGTATTGTACATCGCTCTTTTGTATTTTTGGAATTCAAAAAAGCAGTGAAGTATAATCGTATTACTTCACTGCTCACCATTCACATTATTTTTTATTTAACTGGTATCCAAACCTCAGAATAAAGGTCAGGACTTGCTGGGTCTTCCTCTGAATAGACTTCAAGATCAGGTGTGCCTGCATGTTGATATCCACTTGATGGGAACCATTCTGAAACAATTTGCTTCCAAACCTTTTGCATAGCGTCTGGCATCGGACCATGAACTTCAAAAACAGCCCATTTCGAAGCTGGTACCTCAAGTGCTTCATACCCTTCAGGGACATCTCCTTCATGTGCTGTGGCAATCCAATAATCAATGTAGTTTGGTTTTTCATTACCCTTATCAACACAAACACCAAGTACACCTTTTACTTCTCCATTATTCAGCTGAAACAACGATTTATCCGTTCCTTCCGCATTCACTTCATCCCACATTTTTGGAATTTCTATATGATTTTGACCACCGACACAAGATACCTCTTGCTTCATTCCCACGACTTGAAACGCTTCTTTCTCCACAATTTCATATTGCATTGGTTCTGCCCCTTTCACATTCACCTGAATGACCAGGCGATTATAAGATTGCATCTTTCCCGTAAAGGTTCGGGTCTGTCTTGGGGTAATACCATGTTGCTTACGAAAAGCCTTCGAAAAAGACTCAGGAGTGTCATAGCCATATTTGTAGGCGATATCTATAATTTTATTATCCGTTCTCGATAATTCATGTGCAGCGAGTGTTAAACGTCGACGCCTTACATACTCGCCAACAGACATATCCGTTAAGATCATAAACATACGTTGAAAATGAAAAACTGATGTACACGCTTCTTTTGCCACACGCTCTATTGAAATATCATCTAATAAATTCGCTTCCATATAATCTATTGCCCTCTGCAACGATTCTACCCACGCCATATAGCTCACTCCCTTACGTATATAGTATCAAGAGGCTTGAAAGGCTTCCTGTCATACTGTGTTTTATCATGACCAAAATCATATTAAATTTCTTGAAAGAACCTCTCCTCTATCTCTAAAGAATACTCATTTCACTCATGTAGTAATTCCACCTTCCTAACCAACCTCGGTATGGAAATTTCATGGTTCATTGCTCGTTTTCCCTACAATTATTCAAGTGTTTGATTAAGTATCATTTTCTACAACCTACTTTCACATCCCTCTAATTAGTGTTCTTATATTACAAGTGACTAAGACCCATTCTCAAAAACTTACCATTATTAAAACAATCATACATACATTGTAAAAAGGAGGTGACCAAAATGGATCGATTTATTTTATTAATGGTCGCGTGTATTCTAGCAGGTTTTGCATTAATTAATGTTTCTTTAACTGATACGTTTTTAGCAAGCTTAGAACCAGTAACAACTGTCATTGGCATTTTAGCTGTTTTAATCTTTTCTCTTTTCCTTCTATATAAAGGTTTTATGGCGCTGGTGGGCAAGTAGTATGTTCTCAGAACAAAAGCGCAAGCGCCCTGCTAGCGACGTACAAACTGGCCAACAGTAATGTAGAGGAAGTTCGATTAAAACCGCTACATCACGTAGCAACATCGAACCAACCCATGTCGTGTGGGCCGAAAGGAAACACGGAGAGCGGTAGCGATTCGATGTTGACTTATCGTAAGGAGGTGCAGGAAGTTTGCTAGTCGCTGGGCGCTGGAGCTAGACGTGGCCGCACCACTTTTTCAGTTATACACAAGCATTGAATTTTATAATTTCCTGGTGTATGACGATAAAAAAAGAGCTTGGACATCCAAGCTCTTTACATAACTATTCAGTTAAGCAGCCAAATACTCTTTTGCTTTTTCTTCTTCGTTATGACTAAAGTGTTCTACATCTACTCCTGGTAGCAAGTCTTCTAGTTCGGTGCTTGCTTCAACCCATTTTTCATCACTTACAATAGCGAATTTATTGAATTCTTTCATATGCTTCGCTAACTTTAAATCTTCCATAAGGCCTTTAAATGTAAATCCTTCCATATCATTTAAAACAATTAAGAAATTTACTTTTCCTTGATCTGGTTTATGCATTTGATAAAATTCTTCAAAGCTTTTTAGATCCTCTTCCGTAATCTTGCCATTCACTTCACATCGTATCGTATTTTGAATATCTGTAGGTTTAATTGTGATCATGGAATAACCCTCCAATTTATTTTTCTACTATACCTATATCCTGTATAATCGATGCTAAAACTTACTTCTATATTGAATGGAACATCAACTCATAATGGGGTAATATGTTACACACCTATCCCTTACTACTAACCCCTATTCTTATTAAAATAAAATTTTCATAAACCTACTTTTTAAGAATGTTAGTTGTTTTCACTTCCATCTTTAGGTTTACATGGTATTGAAATAGGTTATTCGTTCATTGTCCCTAACATTTACAAATAAAGTGGAATGGTCGATAATAAGGAAGTATACAAAAGAAGAACGGTTCATTTTTAAGCTTTTTAAGGAGGCAGGCGGTGTGGAAACTGGAAATGCAAATCGCAAAAAGATTAGAGGAAAGAAAATCATTATTTTCTTAACATCTCTCTTAATCATAACGGCGGCATCTTTTACTTTTCTTAATGAGTCCATTGTTCAATCAAAACCGGACTACGACTACGCTACAATCACTAATAAAGTACAAAAGGTCGGTAATCATGCAGATGTATGGTCTAGTAAAACTGAAACAAAAGAAATGAAATTCATCGAAGATCAACAAGATGCAGCGAAAGAAGCTAGTTATTTTCCAGATCAAGATACAGCCATTCGTGAAATGAACAAACATTGGGCACTATTTCCAAATACAGCTGTACCTGGAGATGTCATTCTAGTTCGACACGACTCTCCTGGCACTATTAATTGGCAAGGCAAAGAATACACCCTAAGCTCATTTGGCACAGGTTACTATACATACCTCCCTATCCCAATGAGCATTGAAGCTGGGACATATGACATCGGTACTCAACAATTAACTATAAAAGATAAAACCTTCAAGAAATCGTATATCACCGTATCAGAAGAAAATCAAAACATTAGAAGAAATACAGAACGAATCATGGCCGATCAAAAAATGATTGATAAAGCACGAAGCCAGTCAGCAGATGAGTTTTTATTCTCACCTGACTCTGAATTCATGACACCTGTTGAAGGAGAAAGAACCACTCCGTTTGGATATACGCGCTACGTAAATGGTGAATACTCAGGTAGCCACACAGCAATTGACTGGGCAGCACCAACCGGAACACCAATTAGAGCTACAAATGATGGCGTTGTTGCTCTTTCTGAGAATTTTTACCTTACAGGAAAATCAGTTTATATTGATCATGGAATGGATTTATTCTCCCAATACATCCACATGTCCGAATTGAAAGTCGAAGCAGGCGAGAAAGTCGAAAAAGGCGACATCATTGGATTAGTTGGCAGTACAGGATTCTCCACCGGTCCTCATTTACACTTTACATTTTGGGTACACAATGTACCTTCCAATCCGGATATGTATTTAGGAAAAACACCTTTTCAGTTAGTGGATGAAAAGGACTAGACAGAAAAACCCTTGCACTGCAAGGGTTTTTCTTTTTTTGTATGAAGTAACATGACCTAATTCATTACACCAATCTGTTATAAACTTTCTTACTAAAAGCACACCTTTATTGAATTATTTTCCATTAACCTATATACTATTATTCTACAATTCATGAATTTTTATCGAATTAAATAAAACATTGGTAGGAGAGTGAGAAATGAATAGATTTGAACAAGCATATGAAGAGTGGATACAACAACACATTACTGAAGAGAAGAGTCCTAAAAGAAGTGAAATGTTAGAAAAAGGGTTGGGTCATGGTACAGTGGAATTTCTCCGCTCCATATGGTTCCCCGTTTTCGGAAACTTTGATTATTTGTACCCTGAATGGGAAGTTCGTGATTTCAATAATGGCTATCGTTATCTAGACCTCGCATACAGACACGGGGATACAAAGGGGTGTATTGAAATACAAGGATACGGGCCTCATGCGAGAGACCTTGATGTAAGGAGATTCAAAGATTTATGCTGGCGTCATTCATTATTAGCATTAGATGGATGGACACTACTCCCCATTGCCTACTTATCTATTAAGGATGAACCGAAAAGATGCCAACAGCTTATCCTGGCTTTTGTTGGTAGATACACCTCAACAGAAACTCCCCAACAATTATCCTGGACAGAAGCAGAAGTTGTACGATACGCACGTCGCTTGCTTCGTCCATTTACCCCACTAGAAATTTCCCAACATTTAAATATAAGCACTCGCCATGCAAGACGAATCCTCCATCACCTAGTAGACCTCCATTTTCTAGTTGTAGCAAGCGGAAATCAGAGAGTAAGAACATTTAAGCTTATAGATCATTAAGTCTATATCCTAAGCGGACATAGGATACCTTATTTGCATTAAAATCACGATATTTGAGACGTGAGCGGACATACGATTCCTTATATGATGTAAATACACTCAAACAAGAGGCTAATTATACAAATAGCGTACTCAATGTCCATTAAATTCTCGAACTGCTATCATATATCTTAAATAGCGCATCATATGTCCGCCAAGCCTCACATCAATCCCTAATCTCTAGAACTAATCCCATATCGCAACATACTAACCTATCCAAATTACATGTTGATCCGTTTCCTGGCTGAACTAAACTGGACAAATCTCTGATGAAGGAGCTCTTCAACGTCTGGGGGGACAAGGAATCGATTCACGGTAGTTGTGAGGTGATTTTTCACCCTAATGCGTTTAGTCGTCGTCCACAAACAAAGCAAACTCCTTTTATACATGATAAAATTTCATCAGAGGAGAATCACTCTAATTCTTACGGATAAACTTTTTGGAGGAAACACATATGAAAAATCCACTGATCTATAAAATAGGACTCCTTCTCATTATTTCTTCTGTTACCATATGGGTGCTTTCTCCTATATTAATTCCTTTTCTACCGCTCACTAGTGGAGTGAAGGCTATCAGCATAACAGTTAGCCTTATTATAGGTGAGGTGATTTTTTGGATAGGTGCTTTGATGGTGGGAAAAGAAGCAGCAAGTAAAATCAGAAAATCATTCAACCCTATAAATTGGAGAAAGAAATCTGATGATAAGAAAAAAGACAGAGAATAGCCAACAGATTTTCTATAAGCATCAAAAAAGAAGGCCCTCTATCAAGCTTGTATTGCTTCACGAGCATATACATTTTGAAAGAGGCCTTCTTATTAAGAGCGTTATTTTATTTTAGATTCTGTATTGGATTTGGATACGGTGCCTGCATCGGACGGATGTACTCCATGACGATAGAAGTCCGCATGAATTGGGTCTAACGGTTTACGACCAAGAATTAGGTCTGCAGCCTTTTCTGCCAACATCAATACAGGTGCATGGATGTTACCATTCGTAACATAAGGCATGGCAGAGGCATCAACCACACGTAAATTGTCGAGTCCATGAACTTTCATCGTGTCAGGGTCTACGACAGCCATAGGATCTGAAGCTGGTCCCATCTTAGCTGTACAAGACGGGTGAAGAGCTGTCTCTGCATCTTCTTTTACCCATTCCAAAATTTCCTCATCTGTTTGAACGGAAGGTCCAGGTGAGATTTCTCCGCCATTATACTTTTTCATCGCTGGTTGAGACATAATTTCACGAGTAATTCTAACCGCTTCTACCCATTCGCGTCGATCTTGTTCCGTAGAAAGGTAGTTATAAACCATGCTTGGATGCTCTTTCGGATCTTTAGAACGAATCTTTAAAGATCCGCGGGCATCAGAGTACATAGGACCAATGTGTACTTGGAATCCATGTTTCGTTTGCGCTTTTTCACCATCATACCTTACCGCTACGGGAAGGAAGTGGAACATCAAGTTCGGGTAGTCAACATCTTCATTGGAACGGACGAAACCTCCTCCTTCAAAATGGTTAGTGGCTGCCGGTCCTGTTCGGCCGAGCATCCACTGCAAACCAATCCAAGGCATGCGTGCTTTACTTAAGTTCGGCTGTTCGGAAACAGGCTCCGGACAAGCGTGTTGGATATACACTTCTAGGTGGTCCTGGAGGTTTTCTCCTACACCAGGAAGGTTAACGACCGGTTTAATTCCAAGGGAGCGAAGATGTTCAGCGTCTCCTATACCTGATAACTGAAGCATCTGTGGTGTGTTGATTGCACCACCTGCAAGGACGACTTCCCCTGCTTGAACTTGATAGGTCTGTCCATTTCGTTGGTAAGTCAACCCTTTGGCGCGAGTACCATCGAAGTCAATGCTCTTCACAAAAGCCCGCGTTCTCACTGTTAGATTCTCACGGTCCATTACTGGATGTAGATACGCGCGTGAAGCAGACATGCGCCGGCCTTTGTACACATGCTTATCAAAAGGACCGAATCCTTCCTGGCGAAAACCGTTCACATCAGGAGTTCTGGAGTAACCTGCCTCTACTGCTGAGTCAAAGAAGGCTTGGAATAAAGGATTCTTAGCTGGACCGCGTTCCAATTTAACAGGGCCGTCGTGGCCTCGAAGATCATCATTTGGCGATCCTAAAGCATTTTCTAAACGTTTAAAATAAGGAAGACAGTGTGCAAAATCCCAATTTTCCATGCCTTCGTCCGCTCCCCAGCGTTCATAGTCCTTTGGATTTCCGCGTTGATAAATCATTCCATTGATGGAACTGGAACCTCCAAGTAATTTTCCTCGGGCATGTTTGATACGTCGCCCATTCATATATGGCTCAGGGTCCGATTCGTACTTCCAATCATAAAGGCTTTTTCCTGCTGGAAAAGGCAAGGCTGCCGGCATTTGGATCAATAAATCCCATGAATAATCACTGCGCCCAGCCTCTAAAATGAGAACACTCTTTTTCCCATCTTCACTTAGACGATTGCCGAGTACAGAACCCGCACTACCGCCACCAACGATAACAATATCATATGATTCAGTCATCTTCTGTTCCTCCTTAGGTTGTAGGTTAAAAAAAGGGATTAAACAATAAGAGTAGAACTGCCCAAAGCCCCCCTTTTTTCATCGATTTAGTTCATTGTTTATGTCTTCCTATACCAACTATTGAATGTAAGTCGGTAGCATAATCTATAGAAATGAATAATAGCTTGATAGCTTAGAACCAGTTAAGAGGCTCAGGTTTAAGGTTTTGGAATATATGTTTTGATTCTGTATATTCTTCAATACCTAGTTTTCCAAGTTCGCGTCCGATTCCAGACTGCTTAAAACCGCCCCAAGGGGCATGTGGGAAATAAAGGTTAAATTCATTGATCCAAACCGTTCCCATACGCATTTTCGCTGCGCAGCGTTCAGCTTTTGAAATGTCGTTTGTAAAGACACCACCAGCAAGTCCATAGATGGAGTCATTCGCAAGCTTTACGGCTTCCTCTTCTGCACGGAATGTTTCTACCGTGATAATTGGGCCAAACGTTTCTTCTTGAACGATGTCCATGTCTGTTGTGCAATCTGTGAAAATAGTAGGTAAGAAGAAAAATCCTTGTTGTAATCTCGGATCTTCTGGGCGACTTCCACCAAGTGCTAGTGTAGCCCCTTCATTTATTCCTGTTTCTACATACTTTTCTACTTTTGCAAGGTGTTCAGCTGATATAAGTGGCCCCATTTGAGTACCTTCTTCAAAACCACTCCCCAGCTTGAATTTCTTGACTCGTTCTACAAGCGCGTTCACGAATTCATCGTGAATCGTCTCTTCCACAATCAATCTTGTACCAGCGGAACAGATTTGCCCTGCGTGAAAGAATACTCCGTTCATTGCTTGATCAACGGCAAGGTCAAAGTCCGCATCAGCAAAAATGATGTTTGGATTTTTCCCGCCAAGCTCCAGTGCGAGCTTCTTTACATTGACGCTTGCGGCTTGCATGATTTTCTTGCCAGTCTCTATGCCACCTGTGAAGGAAATAAGGTCTACATCCGTGTTACTAGACAATTCTGCGCCCACTGTATCACCTGCACCAAGAACGAGGTTCGCAACTCCAGCAGGAACTCCCGCCTCTTCCATTAGTTCAAACACTTTAATAGTAGTTAGCGGTGTAATTTCGCTTGGCTTCATAATTAACGTATTTCCAGTAGCAAGCGCGGGAGCAAGTTTCCAAGATGCTTGAAGTAGAGGATAATTCCATGGAGTAATTTGTCCACAAACACCTACTGGTTCGTGAACCACTTTACTGGAAGAGTTCGGCACAGGGGATTCAATTAGTTCCCCGCCATCTTTATCAGCAAGTTCTCCATAATAACGAAACACTCCAGCTATATCTTCCATGTCTCCCCGGCTTTCCTCTACTGTCTTGCCAGTATCCAATGATTCTAAATAAGCCAGTTCTTCTTTGTCTCTTTCAATCAATTCCGCAATTTTCTTAACGATAGATCCTCGCTCCGTTGCTGGGGTATTAGCCCATTCTCCGTTATCGAAGGCTTCTCTTGCTGCAGCAATTGCTTCTTTTGCCTCTGATTCATTGCCCTCCGGGACAACGGCGATAACTTCCTGATTATACGGGTTAATGATACGTCGTGTATCATCCGAATCCGTGCTCACCCATTTACCATTAATGTAATGCTTTAATGTAAGATCCAATGTAATCAACTCCATTTTCGATTGAGTTAAGTTTGTTAAATATTTATTTAATACTTTTAACGATATCATGTCCTTTTGAGGGTGTCAAAAAATGATCTAAAATAAAAATTGAACGTTTTAAAAATAACTTGAATGGTTATGATTAGGGGGAAGTCAGTATTTTCAGTTCACGAATTTTACGATTTGCATTTGACATTTTATCTGAACGCGTTAACATAAATTCGTGAAGAAGATTTGATAAATACTTAACACAATTTATTGCAAGTCGAAGGAGCGACCTTATGAGTGAATCGATTGAAAGCCCCAAAAGCAAATTAGAAGAAGCCCAAAATAAGGTTATCGGCGCCATTGCAGAGACAATGGATTTATATGGGGTTACACCAGCTGCTGCAAACTTATATGCGACGATGTACTTTAAGGATCAGATGACGCTTGATGAAATGCGTACGGAACTGGATATGAGTAAGCCAAGTATGAGTACCAGTGTACGCAAGCTACAGGATATCGCTATGGTGAAGAAAACTTTTACACGCGGTTCCAGGAAACATACTTATGTAGCTGAGAAGGATTTCTTCCGTTCCTTTATGGCGTTTTATTGTCAGATGTGGGAACGTGAAGTGAAAATGAATCTGGATGCTATTGAGGAAGCTCAAGAAGATTTTATAAATGTAATAAAGGATCCAAACAGTACTCAAGATATCGTCGCAGAAGCAAAGAAATACTATGATCAATTACAAGAATCTAAAACCTACTATTACTGGTTGAATGACTTAGTTGAAAGTATAAGAAGTGGCAAAATATTTGAATTTCTACCGAAAGATGAAGCAAACAAATAGTTGCCAGGTAGTCTATAGGAAACAGTTATAGACTACCTAGTAATACAAAAGATTCACTCATAAAAATGAGCGTGTTTTTTTTGCATTTTTTATTAAATATTTTCTTAACATATTTAATATTTAAAATGCATTGAAATATATACAACATATAAAAGGAGAGTTTTTAACATGGACAAGTGGAAAAATGGATTTACTTTTATGCTAGCTTTTTTAATGGTTGCAGTACTTGCTGCATGTGGAAACACTGGTGAGCAGGCAAACAGTGAAGAAGCTGATGCAAAATCCGAAGAAAGTAATAAAGAGTTAAAAATTGGTCAAATTAGCTGGGCAGAAAACATTGCCGTAACAAATATGTGGAAAGTAATTTTAGAAGATAAAGGGTATAACGTGGAACTAAACAATTTAAACATGGGTTCTACGATGAGAGCATTAGAAACAGGCGATTTAGATGCTAGTTTAGAAATATGGCTACCAGTCCAAGACGCAAATTATTTGAAGAAATATAAGGATTCGGTCAATTTTTCTGATGCTACATGGTATGACAATGCAAAAGTAGGACTTGTTGTGCCAACCTATTTAGAAGAGATAAATAGCATAAAAGACTTAAATGAACATAAAGAAAAGTTCGATAGCGAAATAGTTGGGTTTGAACCTGGTGCAGGTACGATGGAAGTGACACAACAATTAATTAAGGATTATAATCTTGATTTTGAACTATTATCAAGCTCTGAATCTGCAATGATCGCTGAAATCGGAAACGCTATAGAAGATGAAAAAGCAATCGTAGCACCACTTTGGAGTCCACACTGGGTATTCTCCAAATATGATTTGAAATTTCTCGAGGATCCTCAAAACACATATGGTGGCGTAGAGAAAATTCACCACGCGACAAAACAAGGATTTACTGAAGAATTTCCAAAAGTGAGCGAATGGTTTAAAAATTGGAAGATGAATGATCAAGAAATCGGTCAGCTTATTCAATCTGTACAAGGTGCCGAAGAGCCTATTGAGGGAGCGAAGAAATGGGTTGAAGAGAATCAGGATTTGATTGATGAATGGGTAAAATAACAAAAGCTATTCTCTTATTATCACAATCTACCGATAGTAGGTAGACTTTTCAGAAAAGACTAGACTAACGTAAGAAGATGATCTCTGTATTGTACAGGGATCATCTTTTTATTACTTATTAAATTATTATTATTGAAGAAATGCGATATTTTCTTATTTTGGGCGTTATTAATCTATATAACAGCTATCTTTGCGATGACGTTGTATAACTTAGATAATAGTATTTAGGTTATCTGCTTCATTTTTCAACTTTTCTCCAGCATTTACTACCTTTTCATATCCATCACTAGCCAACTGTATTTCTTCAACTGCAATAGCTACATCTTCTTGGATCTCCAATGTACCATTCGTTATATTCTTAATCTCTGTTGTTATGTTCTCAACGTTCTCCCTTACCTCGCCAATAGATTGCTCTACTTGTTTGGATAACTTCCTTACTTCTTGAGCTACTACATCGAATCCTCTACCATGTTCACCAGCTCTAGCAGCTTCTATAGCGGCATTTAATGAAAGGAGGTTTGTTTGAGAGGCGATATCTTTAATCGTTTTAACAACGCCTTGAATTTGTTCAGCCTGTTCCCGTAATCCGGTTAAGTTTTCTGTATTCTCTTTAGACACATTGGTAATCTTCTCAATTTTTTCATTTAATTTATTTTGGTTCTGAAGCCCTTCTTCTGCTCGTGTGTTTAACTCAGATGACATCTGACGCAAACTACTAACTACACTTTTAATATCATTTTGCCGCTTAGTAATATCCGTAGCTACCTTCAAAATACCTTTTACAGAACTTCCTTCATATACTGGCATATATGTAGCTTCCAGCCATACTTCATTACTATGTGCGTCTTTTCTTATTATTTTATCCTGAAAGCTCTTTCCACTTAAAAGGCTGTTCCAAAACTCATCGTACTTCGAACTTTGCGCAAATTCCTTAAAACAGAACTTGCTGTGATGAAGACCCAACATAGATTGCTCATTATTATATCCCATCGTACGAGCGAAAATGTTATTCGCATAAGAAACAGTTCGATCACTTTCAAAATAAATGATTGCTAGATTTTGCTCCATCGCTCCAAATAAGTCCTCGACTAAAGCCTCTTTTTGCATACTACTCCCCCTATACCTACAATATCTCGAATTAAAAGTATAACAATGAAGTAAGTTATTTAAAAATATGAATGCGCTGTGTTGTATGTCATCAGATATGACTATGTTGGATTTTTGATGAGCAGAAACCCACTTATTATAACCACCATTGCACACAGAAAGAAGTGCATAAAGTAAATAAT
The DNA here is from genome assembly GCF_000770635.1 of Pontibacillus yanchengensis Y32. GTDB lineage: Bacteria > Bacillota > Bacilli > Bacillales > BH030062 > Pontibacillus > Pontibacillus yanchengensis. The sequence continues at coordinate 69,311 of NZ_AVBF01000009.1, read as the reverse complement.
AGCAACGTTTATGCTAAGAATTACAAGACATAGCTATTTTGTCGATGTTGGTAAATGGGGAGTAGGATTGACGACGAAAAAGGACGTTTCCTTAAAAGCATTTATACTAGCGCTGACCTTTAATCTTCTGCCCCAACCGTTTCCTGGCTGAATTATTCGATGAAGTAACAGGAGAAGAGCCAATTGCCTTAGCTAACCCCATGACAGGCATGTTGCCATAGATCGTTTCATATTCATGTTCGCGAATATTATAAGTTTCATGAAAAATTCCTACTGAATCATTGTTTCCTACTTTTTTGTTGAAGTTTTTCCATGCTTGGAGGTGCTTTTCCCCTTTTGCATAGGCAAGGAGTTCTTCCTCAGAACGCCAATATTGAACCATTAACGTAGTTCGAAGACCAAAGAAATTCTCTAACGATAGGCAGCCTAGATCCTTGTTTACCATAAGCTCTTTGATCATAGGTGGCATTGCCAAGAATACAGGTAACCATTTATGAATTTTCCACCATTTATTCACGCGCATTCCTATAAGAAACACCGTGAAATGCTGCTCCCCATCTACCGTGTGCCGCCCTGAAAATACCTTCCCCATCAAGAATCCTCCCTTTGATTGGTGATAAGATCCATTGTCTGTTTGCACCAGTCCATCGCAGCTTTTGTCGTCATTAAACCGTAGTCTAGTGTAATAATCCAAAACACCGCGTCCTCTTCCTGTCCGTAATTCTGTTGAATCATCGTTTTGATACCTTCATACGTCCTATAACGTTCTGTCAGTTTAGTCAGATATGTTTCAAGGAGGTGTAGATTGGTGTTGGCATCCTGGTGACGTCCAAAAAATAATTTCAACAACAATTCATTCTTCTCAGTGGGAAGCTCTAGGACAGGTTTTTCTATCCATACCTGAAGAGCGTTCTGGCCTTGTTGTGTGATATGATATTCCTTTTTGTTTGGCTTCCCCTCCTGTTCTGTTTCATGAACAGTGGCATCTCCATCTTCTACTAGAGTCTTTAAGATAGGATAAACCTGCCCATAACTAATTTTCCAGAAGTGATTCAAACTTCCATCAATCATTTGCTTAATCTGATAACCCGTTCGGCACTCCGTCGTTAGTAGTCCTAAAATCGCATATTTCGTGTGATTTTCTTTCACCATATTCTCACCTACATCAATTTGATATATATCATCTTGATATAAATGTAGCATACTATTCCTCGGAAGTGTACTTATTTTCACGTACAAAAAAAAGAGAGAAAATATTTCTCCTCTCCCAAAAACGAAAAATCCCCCATTGCTACATAATAATAGCAATGGGGGATTTCCAACGAATGGAGCATATCGGGCTCGAACCGATGACCTCATCGCTGCCAGCTTTAATCATTTAGTAAAATACGTATTAAAACGTTGATGTACCGTTAATTATGTATCATGTAATTAAATGCTTCTATGTAGTTCGTGAACATTCGTGAACAAATCAGAGCATGTGGTTAAAACATAAATTAGGATAAAAAACCTAAATAAGCACATGATATTTTTAAGTATTTGGCCATTTAAAATCTTTTCTATAATACTTATCTTTTAGCCTTTTTAGATCATATTCCCATTGTGAAATGGCATAGCTGAATTTCTGATGTCCTCCCTTTTGTCCTTTTCGCAGCTTAACATTTCTTGCTATAGTATATGCTACATCTTTCAACCCCATTTTTGGTACAGCTTTTTGAAGTATATACCATCTTTCATCTTTTGTAGTGTTTGTAATTTGATAACCTAATTTTCTCAAATTACTTTTAGTATTAAAATTATTGAATAGGTTTTCATTTTCATATTCATTATCAGAAATGTCTGTAGATGGCCATTGGAACCTTTCATCTTGGATAGATCCCTGCTTTTCTTTTTTTGCGTTTTTACTTTTATCAATGAGATGAATAAAACCAGGTTTGGCTCTTTCTTTAATACCGCGTAAAGTTGGTTTATTCACATAAATTACTTTCCTCTTAGAATCTGTTAATGCATCATTCACCACAATTGTTTTTAACTTCTCTGTTAAACCTCGGTCTTTAAAAACTACCAAACGTATAGATATTTCCTCGTTTATATCAGGCATTTGAACCCCGACGGGGAGATTATATGGGGATAAACGAGTAATTTGCTCCGCTACTTTTATATCATATTTATTTTTTGCTGACTTTTTTGTTTTCGTTTTTTTTCTTATTTTCTTACCTATAGCGGTATATTCTCTTTTAGAAAAGAAACCCAAGCTTTCAAATTTTTTAATCCCTCTATTTATTTTATCTGCATCTATTTGGTTTCTTTCTATACTTCTTTCAATATAACGATAGAATTTAATTCCCCATCTATCACTTTTTATTAACGTATTGTATTCCAGAACCAGTTCTTTTATAGTTGCTTCTTCATCTAATAAGAAGCTATACCAAAGTAGTTTTTCAAATTCTACTTCGCTTAAACGTTCTTCATAATTTCCCCAATCAACAGACATATCAGTATATAATACTGTTAAATTTTTCTGATTCAAAATAAGATATGTATGAAAAAGCTCTAAGAGGACGGGGAAATGAAAACACTCATATAAGTTTCCATCCATTCTATTAATTTTAGATTTAAGAACTGATTCTAAGTTAACTTGACCTAAGTTACCTTCGCAATTGTTAATCAGATTCATAACATTCCAATATATTTTGTTTTTAAAATTAGAAAACTGTATAAAAACCAAATCACAGAGTAACCTCACATTGGTAGCATTATCGGTTACATAGAATCCACAGCAGCCTCTAATATTTATTAACGTAACAGTAATTAATAAAGCTAATTGTTCATCTTCTTTTCTTAAAACAAATTCCAACAATCTCGTAGTTTTGTCGTGAAATGCAGAAGTTTTATCGCCTCCCTTTAAACCAATATTACTTAACACCACTAGTTCTAACATAAATTCATTTTCATTTTCTATTGGAGAGATAGGAAGATTGTACGTTTCTTTAATGGAGCTATAAACCTCATTAACCATTTTGTTCACCGCACCTTCAACAAATATGAATAGAATTCCAAAGCATTAATTCCGTTCTAAAAACCTAGCATTTTAACATATTATAACAAATTAAGAATAAATTATGGAAAAATATATGTCGATATAATGGTGTTCTGGGTAACAGTTACATTTGGTCCCCCAAAATAAAAAGCCAGCATTATTAGCTGACTTTTTTTCTACTATTCACTTAATCATATAAGAATGAGTTTCATTATAAAAAAAGAAAAAATATGTCTTAATCAAGATAGTAATTATCATAAAACATATTATTTAAACCTTACTTACTTCTAAAATGAAATAACTATACCATTGTAAGAAAAAAATCTCACAAAACATCTAATTTCCATTCAATCCATAGACGGGGATTTATCATTTTCACTAGATTGCGTTAGCAAAATGTTAGCAATTTAAAGCACAATGTCTATTACCGTTGCTTACCAATTCCACATGGATTAATCACTAATGATAATGCGGTACACTGTAGTTATTTAAGAGGCAAAAAAGTATAATTCAAAATAGCTAGCGCTACTTTATTTGAGAATTTAATTAATTTAAAAGTGCAACTCATTTAAAAGGACTGGAATAATACCCCAATAAATAATTGTTATAAAATATTGTTCACTTATTCGAAAGTCTTTTTATATAATCATCTAAGTATTCTTCAAAAGGTTTAATATGCAAAATAAGATCTTCTACAGTTTGTTCAAGTTCTAAGTTTACTGTTTTACTTAAGGGTGAACGCCAAAAAAATTCTGTATTCAATCAATAAAATATGGTCTCTTCTTAAACTTTGCATAGTCTGCAATTATCTTTACACCAAAGTTTCCTAAAACAAAAGGTAAAAATATAGAATAGATTAAAAAATCCAGATAATTGATGACCTCTAAAGGAGTCACCCCTAATTGCGATGGTGTTAACTTTATTAATTCTAAAGCTACTACTACATTATCCTCTGTAATTAATGTAGATACTAAAACTAATAGAGTTAATATAGCACCTGTACAATATCTAACAATGTCTACCGAAATCCTTATCCGTTCTAGAAAATTAGAGTAACCTTCTAATTTTGACTGACTATTTATATATGCCCTTCTATAATCACTTTCTAAGTAAAAATACATTATAAAAATAATTATTAAATTAATGAAACCGCCTATCCCTAAAGAAAGGTACTCATTTATTGAAGGAAAAAGCATAATCAAACTCACATGGAGAAAAGAAGATATTATTCCTGGATACAAGAAAAAAGTAAATGTTGAGAGAATTTTTATCTCAGTTGGTTTTCCGAAAGATTTTATACTAAGTGTCAATAATAATATAGGCGCTATGAACATTGGGTGGTTTAGCAAAAATAATATAGAAGAAATTAAAATTGCAGTTACAATTAAAATAATTAAAATGACATTATTCCTATTCACTTTAATTACTCCTTTACATCTTCAATAACAGAATTTAACCAAGCTTCACTTAATTTATCATTTTGCACCAACCTTAACTCTCTCAATAAATATATTAAATCGACTCCAGATATTAACTTAACAGGATAGCCATCTTCTAAAACTTCTTGTTGTGCTTGTTTTGTGTAAAAAGATGTTGTTACAAAAATTCCATATTGCCCTCTAGAGAGTCTTGCAACAAGTCTAGATACATGTTTTGGTTGGACTGCTGTATTTCTACCAAACCTCTTGACTTCTCCAAGAAAACTTATCTCATAAGATAGAGGATATGGCAAGGTAAAATGCCCATAAAAGTCAAATCCACCGTCGCGACTTGGTCTAGTTTTCGTTATAGAATGAGTAACTTCTTTTAATTGCTTGAATAAAGACACTATTACTGTTTCAAATTCATTTGGTGACAAGGAAACTAATTGATTTAATACCTTATCTTCTAAACTATCTAACTTAGGAAGTTGTTCTTCCATCTTCCTAATCTTATTCTTCCATACTTGCAAACTTTTAATTCTTCCCCGTTTGTAATCTTTCCATACTTTTGGAGCATTATTATCTATTTGTGAAATATCATGACCTTTAGCTCTATCGTGAAGCCAGTTAATGTCAACTTCTTCAACATCAAGTATTTTAAGGTGACATCTATAATTCTTAATTGGTAATGAGGTTGTGCCATCTATATACCATGTTAACTCTAGTTTATCTAATATACAGAGACCATTAAACCTTACTATACCTTTTCTTGGTTTTGAAAAGTGTAATATAGGGGGGACATGTTCTGATTTATTTTCAAGTATTTTGTCATAAATAATTTCAAGTTTTTTATTACCTTCAAATTCGTTGTACCTTTTTTCGATATGGCATTTCGCGTCACCCCAATAAAGAATTTCTCCAGAAGAAAAATCGACTATATCATCCCAAGGATTTTTTTCCCCCGAACTTTTATCATTTGTAACTAAAATAATATAAGCAGGTACATCATCAAGGAGTTTATTTACATACTTCAAAGGTCTTATACCTGGGGTATTTCTCATTCCACTTCCATTTATATTTATCCATCGTAAAAATTGGTCTGAAATATTATTGGTTGAACCTTTATCTACATATTCTATACCAAGTCGGTAATTACGCGTCATTTTAATCACATCCTAACTTATTTATATATAACACAATGATTTTTAACTAATAGTGCTAATAAAACTTTTTACTGTGAAAAGATTAATAGCAAAGTCTTTTCATTTAATAAAACCTGTTTAGCATAAGAGTTTTCACAATATACATATTACCATATTAATCCATTAACACTTGAATAATCTCATTAAAATTTTATACAATGGCAAGTCTACTAACATCAAAGATTTTGTAATAAAACCGCTCTACTTAATACAGTAATTATAACAACTAGTCTGATAGTGGGGGTTATCACCCTACCCCCACCCAGTGTGAATAGGGGATTGAACATACTGGAAATCGTTCTTGAGTTTTAAATTTATGTAAAAACTAACCCCCTACATAATGTAGAGGGGTTAAATGTTGGATTATACTAAATTAGCTAACTCTTTTGCTGCTCTTTTATCTTGCTTCGCGCGTAAGTTTTCTAGCTGAACTTTTGGCTCGGGATCTACATAGTCATATTCAATCCCTGCAAAGGTTTTAAGAATAGCCTCAAAAATTAGTTTGGCTCCTTTTACAGGAACGGCCATACCAATTTGTTTTCTAATAGACTCACGACTTCCGATGAATTCAAAATCGTCCTCAAAAGTTTGTAGGCGAGCGCGTTCCCTGTTAGTAAGGGCTCTATTTTCTTTCCAATGGTACATATGTGTACCACCCCCGCCACTACCAGTGACTGTATAAGCTGGTCTCTTTGAATCTAATCTCTTATAGATTGAGCTCAACCTTGCGCCTTTTACTTTTAATCGTAACTCTTCCGGGATATTAGGATGCCATGCATTTCCACCTTCTGGAATGTGAGAAAGCATAGTTTTAACTTTTTCTGAATGCCTTGGAAAATCATGATTTAAAGAAAAATCTAAAATTGGCGGGTCAGTAATAGCCTGTTTAGATGTCACATATTTATCTGGAGTTGGCGTTGTTGGTGCAGGAACTTTAAATTCAATCCCTTTCTCATATAAATCGTTACGTATGCCCACAATAAGGATTCTGTGTCTTGCTTGTGGTATACCGTATTCTTCAAACTTATATAAATGCGGAGTTAAATGATATCCGCATTCTTCTAATTCCATCAGAATTTGAATAAAGGCTTTTCCTTCATTTGCACTCTGTAGGCCACCTACGTTCTCGGCAACAAAAAACTGAGGCTGGTACTCACGAATAGCTTTTACACCATAGGAATATAGAGGGCCGTATTCTCCTTCAAGTCCGTGTTTTTTACCAACTTGGCTATAATCATTACAAGGAAAACCAAAAGCTAAACAATCAATATCCGGGAGGATATTTTGGTTTCCAATAGGTAATTTTTCAACTGGTCCCAAATGTACAGAGGGATCCTCTTCGTTCCCACAAATATTTTTACCAAATGTCTTACATGTATCTGCATCAAAATCATTTGCCCACAGATGTTCAATCTTATAGATATCTCCTGTTTGTGGATCTGTGACTTTAGCTTCCTGGGCTCCCTTACTCATGCCACCAGGACCACTAAATAATTCACCTTTATAAAAAACTGGCATTGTACTTCTTCCTCTCCATGAATACGAAAGTATGTTCTTGCATACCTGGTTCAATCTTTATTCTACATGACTCTAAAAAAAAATGCAGCCCATATGCATGATGTGAAAATATTCCCTTAATATAAAAAAGAGCCTTTTAAAGGCTCTTTTTTACGATTATTTAAATTTTTCCATTTGTGAAAAACTCGAATAGCCTCTGTTTATAAATAAAGAGGTAAACCATCTCTTTCTTTCCTCAATGGGAACATTATTTTCTAAACAGTAATCTAAGAATCCTAGAAGAGCATTAGCCGAAATAATAGCCCCCTTGATATCTGTATCTTCAAAGGTAGTTTGTCCCCTTACTTTTTTTGTGATTTTACTTAAATTACTTTCGCCACTCCACTTATTTGCTGAGGTGATATATCCAAACGAATGAACTTTCTTACCCTGATAGCCATGATAAATGGGGATATATTCAGACGCCATGTGTGATGCAAGGTTTGCCGCCAAAGGAAACTTTGTTCCATGATTCTTAGCATCTAGAATACAAATATTTTCTTCATCAAGGTGGATTAAAATTTCAATTATCGTTTTTTCTCCTTTAACTGTTGGACGAGGACGTAAATCCACCTTAAACCCAATGGCTTCTAGGACTGCTGCTGTCTTATCTTCAAATGTGAGGTCATTTTTTTCATTAAGATAACCTTCAACAAAATCCTCATTTAAAGAAGAATAATCTTCTTTAGTCAGTAATTCAGCGTATTTTTCGCTCTCTTTCTTAGAGAAATATTCATTCAGGATACGAACAATCTTATCTTTAGACATCTCACCTATATTGGGGTACTCAGTAAGTAACATGCGGACCCTTCTTTGGCTTTTCGAACTATTAGTAGCAGGTGATACATTGCCAAATGGATTAGATTTGTAGCGATCCACGTCCAAACCAGCATGTTCTGAAAAACGCTCTAACGATATCATATATCGCTTACTAAAAGGATATCGTTTTTCATATTCATTAATTTTTGTCGAAGTGTTTTCTCTCTTATCATCAGGGACATGGATGAACTTCCCACGAACGTATTCAACAAGTTCTGTGTAGTCACATAAAAGCATAAATGTGTGTGCTACATCATTGTGAGCTTCCTCAAAATCTCGAGCTCCTTTGTCCGAACGTTCACGATGATCATACTCCGTTGCGATCTCTTTCTTCATGTCTTGTTGCTGTTTCTCGGATGAACCACGAAATTTTCTTATTTGCTCTACAACATCATGTAAATCAGAATTCTTTTTAGCTTTAAGAGCGAAGAAAGTTATTTCTTCCTTCGTAACATAGTAATCTAGTTGACTCTGATTAGCCAATTGAACTAAAAACCTTGCAGGGTGAATCTCAAAACCGTCCTCAAACTTAGGACTGAAACCACTACTGAGGAAGTAGGCATTTGGGATTTGCAATGTCAGTATCTGTTTCGAGATGTTTTCCCTGTTTTTGGTTTTGTCGCCTGTAAGTAGTGATTCACCAACTCTAGTAAGTTTTAAATACCCCTCTTCGTCCGTGTAGACATAAGAGAAGGTTTTTAACATGGCTACCCAGGTTCTACCCCCTGATCCATCTCGGCTAACATTGGCTCTTTTCAACCCAATACGGTTCAAGGCTTTCTCATATTTTAGATGCATCTCTCGATTTCCCTGCCATTTTTCTTTAAATTCATTTGTTGCTTCTTTTAAAGCTTCCAAAGCATCCAAATGAAATTTTGGGTCTCTTTCCGGACGGGTAATAAACCATACCTTACGTTGTTTGTTAGCCATTACTTTCACGCTCCAATTCATCTAGAATATTTGCAAGCTCGTTATACCCTCGATTTAAGTCATCTTCTTCCAGCTTCCCTTGATGATATAATTTGTCTAAAGAACTCCTAATTTTTGAAAAACGAATTTTGTGTTCTTTAATGATTTCTTTCAAGTATTCATCCTTTTCTTTTATAGAGGACAAATACGTTAGCAAGTCAGCTCTATCCAATACACCTTCTGAAAAAATAGAAGCCAATTTATCGGGGTTTAGATCAGACATCTTATGAAGATGTCCTAAAACCTTGGCGAATGAAGATATCCTCACATCCTCCATATTGTTGGTAGCATCTGAATACCAACTATGATTTCCGGTGAGAATTTCTCCAAAAGATTTTTTATTGATATCCAAGTCAGAGACTAGTCCATCAGTGTTCAACCATATCTGTTGTAACAAATCTTTTTTGACCAGCTTCTTTAAGGTGATGTGTTCCATATAACCACTCCAATGCTCCTAATTTTTCTATGCAATATTTCATATATAAATCATAAATCAATGAAATGCAGTGGATAGTCTCTAATTAGGTGTAAACTTACTGCGGTTTTAAATTTTTCATTTAATTAAAATTAGTCTGCAAAAAAACCTTTACAAATGACGAATTCAAAGTGTGCTCAATGATATTAAGAGTCTTGTACTATGTTATAAAAGTTGAGCACTTAACAATGTATAAAAATAGATGTTTTTATACATTTAATTCGCCGTCATTGCAAGGCTTATCGAATATCGATACAATAAATGTATAATTACACATCTAAAAGTGGGGTTTTCATACATTGGGAGGGGCGATTGTGAAGACAATCAACATACAACGTACAACCATTGAAACGGTTGGAGGAGATTCATGAATTTAAGAAAGCTTTACGGTATGTTGATAGGGAACGCGACTACTTCTTATTCGTCTTCGGTATCAACACTGGATTGCGTGTGAGTAATATGATCGAACTGAAGGTCGGCGATATTCGGGGAAGACGATGGTGTCCCTGAGGGAGAAAAAACGCCAAAAAAGACGAACACTTTACATTACACAATTGCAGGGCGAAACCATTAGCTATTGTGAAGGAAAGCTGGGTGAAGAATGGCTATTTCCAAGTCATAAAGGCGATAGTTACATGACTGTCGTCAAAGCATACCGAATTCTACAAAAGGCTACGGATTTTCTGGAGAGGTATAACATCGGTACTCATTCCAAGCCAAAGGAAACAAAACGGTACATTGGTATCCAAGACAATGAACTTCAGGCAAGTTTTGAGGTTTTTTTTGTTGTGAGGTGATGATTTAATTTCGTGACTTACAGAAATGCAAATGTAGTGAGTGAATTCCGATAGGGAAGAGGTTTATCCAATGATATGAAAATGTGGTGGGGTTTTTCTAGTAGAAAAAATACATGGGGAACACCCAAATTGATTGTGCGATGTTAAAAATGTATTGAATGTAAATATGATTTTGGTAGAAAGCTAATTCTAATTACCAATGATAAAAAGACGCGAGAAGAGTAAGGTTTTTTAGCGTTTTTTTCATTCATGTAATAAAGACCAAGGATACCTGGTGGAAGTCTGATACCTTCGTTTACAGACTAATTGGTGAAGTGGATGGTCCAAACAAAAAATAACCCACCCTGCATATATTCTTAGCGGAATCGTAGGGTGGGTTACTCGTCTTAACCGAGCCACTACATTCTGTGGTTGGATCAATAAGGTGATCGTGTTAGCGCACGGGCACCTCTTTTCTATATATTATAAGAGTTACGACTATGGTTTCAACTATTCTTGCTGAAATAAGAAAGTGGGAGATCAAGTCACAAGATAAGAGGTGTGGGGATGTGAGGAGACACTTTTACGTACGCAAAACATCTTGAAATTGAGATATGTACCTCGGTTCCTCCTTTTTTCGAAGAACCTTTATATTCGTAAAGCGTAATGTGTATAGGTGTTTATATATAATTATTCATTATGTAAAGAAGGAACAAAGAAACATGTACTCTGTGATCCTATCTGTGAAAGGGTTTTGGTGTTCCTTTTCTGTGATAAATGTATTCTTAAGAAGAAAAAGCAACACTTTGACCACCAATAGGAACATTATAAGGAACAAAAAAAGCGTCCCGATTAAGGAACGGCTTTGTCCTCTTGAAGATTTTTAAAGTATTTATTTAAAGACTTGGCATTACTTGGTTAACATTAATATTAATGTTAATTTTAATTTTAACACTGATGTTTATGTTGATGTGCTTGTTTATGCTATTGTTGTTATTTTCATTATGGTACTGTCGATATATTTGTTGATGTTTTTGAATATGTTTTAATTAATATTTTTCTTGTTAGCTATATTGGTATTAATATTAGGGTTATTGCTATTGTAAGGTCGCATGAACTTTTGACATCGTCTTTGTCTATTGTTAAAAGGAACAATTTGGTCCTGAAGCACGTACTACTTGCCCGTGTTCATTAGTAAATGCCCAATACGATCCATATCAACAACGACGTGATGGGATGGTTGGAGAGTAAGCCTATAGATATAGATTAAAGGTAATGGGTTATGTGCTTGGTTTAGTAACTTTTGTGCTTTTTTACCCACGGTCTTAAAAATTGATTGGAATAAATCATTTTTTAAATATATAACGCAACTCCCCAATAATTATAATTTAATTGAGGAGTTTAAACAGGCATTAGGTATATAAGTTAGAGTACTAGCGGTAAATTGATGGGCATTATAAAAAGCTATTATTAGACAAAGAGCACGTAATTTCAGACAATATCCCAGCCTTCTTTAACAGCCTTCTGATATAAATAATAAAGTACTTTTGATTGTTTTTCAGTTGGAATAGAAAGTACACCTTCCGAATATTTTCTTAGGATATCTCTTTGTGTCATAGATAGAGATTTAATGTTACTTTTACTCATATAGTAATCATGTAACTGAATCCAATGCTCAATATTAGTTTGGACTACAAAAGCCTGTATTTCTATCCCATTATCTAATTCTTTTTGTTGCTTTTCTTCTTTTCTTTCATATTTCACTTCTTCTTTATTTTTTAAAAAACTTTTAATTGGTCTTATATCTATATCTACTTTACGAACTTTTTGCCAACACTCTTCTTTTTTACACCATTGGCCTATATTTGCAACACCTGCTGGTGGATTTGTTATCTTATCATGAACCTTCTTTGTAATAACCTCCAATAAGTTAACTAAATCCATTGGCAATTCTTGCTCTCCCCAAATACTGTTAAAATCTAAAAAGACATTTTTTTCGTGTATAGCATGTGATAGTAAGGCTATTGAATAAGTGACAATTTGTGCTCTGTAAGCATTCTCATACCATGAGGCATTAGATACTATTTTTTCAGTTTTACGAAATAAAATAACTCGTGAAACAGCATTCCTGAAATAACTTTCAGTAACGGCCAACTTATTTTTTTCTAAAGTTTCTGATATTGTGTTTGCAAATTCTTGAAAACTATACTGTGCCCCTTTAGAGACAATATGAGGTTTTCTGTCCCATGAATTTTCACATTTTGCTAAGAAAGTCTTTTCAATCAACTGATTCTTAGGGTTTTCAATCTGGAACTGCTTTTTCTTAGCTGGTGTAAGATAAGCCTGTTCATTTAAGTACTCTCCTCTTACCCTTTCATAGAACCAATGTGTTCGGCTTTGAGAACCTCCTCGACTAGACACCCAAATACGTTTAGAATAATCTTTCATTTCCTTATGAAATGGGCTATTCGAAAAGAAGTCAGATTTATTTACTTTATTTTGGGTATTAGCATACTGTGATACGCTTGATACAAATTCCCCTTTCTTATCAAGATTTTTAACAACTGATAATTTCATTTGTACAGCTATATTTGAAATATCAAGCTTATTATTTTTCTTAGCAGCATAAATTGCAGAAGTCGTTTGACCACCATTCACTATTTGGAAATCTTTCACTTTGGTAATATATCCATTTTTTGTTTCTACCTGCGTCGCAGTTGCAGTAATACCATTATTGTAAGCAAAAAACATATCAGGTTTGTATTGGATTGTGTTTTTTATCCCCTTATTAACTGCACCTCTAAATTGTAGAAAAGTGCGAACATTTTGTTCTAGGAGTTTTTGTCCGTATTCCTCATATATCTTATATAATTGATTACCATCAATAATCCCTAGGTAGGATTGATATTCATTTGAATTGCTTCCAGCTTCTAAATATGGAATATTTAATTCAATATCGTATGAACCTGACCCATTATAAGACAAGAAAATAGTATATATATACTCTATATCTATAATCTGGTGTTCAATGTTGATCCCTGAAATTTTATCATTAGGGATATCTATAATATTTCTCGTCACTTTACCATCAGTTAATATAAATAAGCGGAATTTGTCTATTGATCTATTATTTACATAACGGTATATGTTATATGCGAGTGAAAAAGCGTCAGATGTCTCTTCTAAATCATTATATAAACCAGCGATACTTAATTCTGCGAACTTTTTTAAGCGTTTGAACTTTGTATTTACTTGTTGCTTTGTTAATGTTTCAATTGTTTCATCCTGGAAAAATTGAAAATTAATTAAGGTGAAGATTTTTCGCTCATCATCATAGTCATAGCCATAAACTTCACAGCCAGTTTTTATATATTCAGCCATTGTATAATTGTTTGTGAGGTCCCCCACATTCATGAGGTCTTCACATACCAATTCAAAAAATGATTGAGCTTTTATTAAACCCCTACTTTCCGAATCAGAAAGAATAGATTGTAGGAAATCTTCATGAAATTCTTCTAAAGTTATCATTTAGTACAACTCCATATATTAAAAGATATCGTTCGTTTCCATTTTAAAATTTGAACACCCTGATAAATCTAAACTGTACTTTAAGTTATTGATAACAGGTGATACATGACTTAATGATATCTTAGGGAATTTATCATTTACTTCATAGCTATTTACTTGCTCCACATTAAACCTAGTCAAAGAGTCATTATGAATTTCTGCAATGTAACCATATTGCTCCACTTTTTCTAAAAACTCATCACGAATAGATTCTGTGTCAACTTTACTAGCAATAGATTTAACCAGAGTATCAACAGTTTCACCTGTGCTTATTTCACTCAAAGCACAGGCGAGTAAATATAATGGCTTTTTTTCAGAATTCAGTTGTTCTTTAGAAGAGATCCAAACTGTATTACCTGAGGTAACCCTATGAGATTTTACTTCAATGGCTAAGTTTTCCAAGAGGAAGTCTTGTTTATCTCCTAATCCACCGACCCAGCTGAAAACACCATTTGCATAACCATAATTAGGAATGATGTAGTTTTGAAGTACTTTTAATTCGCTAAACAACCCCATCTGCTCTTCTTTTGACATAGATCTATTTGTTGTTTTTTGAAGAAGCTTTTGCCATCTTTCCAACCGTTTCATTACACTGGAAACAATATCATCCTCGTGCTCCTTCATTACATCAATTAAATCATTGCAAAGAATTAGGAAAATCTCCCAATCTTTCATTTCTTTCAATATTAGAATCAGTTTATTAGGGGTTGATGAATTATCAAGTTGAACCTGAATACCATTAAGTTTAATTTCACGCTTAGGTATGAAGTTTTTATCGAATTGAACCATTAAACCATATTGGTTTAATACATCCACAATCCAAAATACATTGTACTTCAATGTACCCTTCACTCTTATCCTGCTTAACCTATCTAGATTTAACCATGGGTTACTCATCGTGGTAATCATCATCACCCACTTCTCTAAGAGCTTCTTCAAGTTGTTTTCGATATACTTTGTTAATACGGACCTTCACAGTATTAGTTTCTGAACCTTCTTTAAGAGGAAAGCTGACGCTAAAACCCACAGCATTAAATTTATTTTTGTTTTCATCCTCAAGTTCTAAAGCATGCACCATTAATAGTGGCTTATCCATTCTTTGTCGTATTTCACGAGAGTTAAGTTTATTTAATTCTTCAGGCATTATAATTCTTTCTGGTGTACCTCTAGAAAGTTGTCTATTTGTAACTTCCCAGTAACCTTGCTTTTGTTTAACAGAACGTAATTGGCGAGTTACCTTTATAGAATCACTTTGAAACTCACCTTCACCTTTACCATTAAACAAAACTACATCCCAATCTAAAAGACTATTATTTATATACTCTTTGATAAATACTATAGGCATTCTGGAGTTAATACCTAATGGATCATTGTTGTATAAATTAAAATTATTAATAAATTTTTGAATGATTGCTTTATTTACATTCCTCCATACATGACTTTTATTTTTTTCTGAATGTTCATGGTTTGCAATTTGGAGATCATTAATTATTTCTTTTAAAAGACCTTCATTTTTATGTTGATCTTCCATTAAATCACTAATCCATCGAGTTTCTTTAAATTGGCCATCTAAGTTCATTTGTAAAAACATATCTTCCGTGTTCTTTGATTTATTGCGTGCTGTGACTTGCAATAGACTATCCGGATGTAACTTTACAGCTAAACCAAAATCCTCTGGGGTCAAGTTCTCTTCACGCATTTCATTTAATCGACTAATTAAATCTTTGGTAGCGTCTATTATAAAACTGAATTTCCTGTTCATATCATCAGTCATATATACTCTACATAAATCTTCATATCCTATACGATACCCAAACCAACGCCCCATTTGCATTAATGTATCATAATACACTGTAGTTCTTAGAAAATAACTTACGCTAAGACCTTCTAATGTAAAACCACGCGATAAACTTAAACCACCTATAACTATGGCATTAGTTTGAATATCGTCTCTATACTCTAAACTAATTTTTGCTTTTTGATGTACATCTCTTATTTGTATAGTTTCAACAATGGAGCATATTTTTTTTAATACAGTCTCATAACTAAACTCTATGTTATTGAGCACTGTATTAAATGTATGATGCATAGCTTCCATGTGATAAGAATATTGGTCAGGATTAGTTAATTTTCCATAAGCATTAATTTCTCTTTGGAGCTCCTCAAAATATTCCTCAACAATTTTTCTTACCTTAATATGAACATCGGTAAATCTAGAAATATGGATTAACATACTATTATGTTTATTTTGATTACGCAAACTACGTATAGCTATGTTAATAACAAACAAACGTACTGCTTCAAATAAGCTTTCTGGCAACTGTTCTAACTCATCGGCGTATTCTTTTTTATGCTTAATTTGATAAGGCAACCCTCCCGATGAATGAGTTTCATCATCTAACTCATAAACCACTTCTCCATTTGGAATTTCAACTATGTACTTTTCGTTATCACGGTTAAAGATTTTATCTGCACCAAAATAGTTAGAAGGAGCGTCCAGAGCATAAATAAAATCACTTGGAAACAAGTCTCTGCCCACATTACTATTACTTGCCTCATGATCAATGAAAATATTTGCAAAAGGTGTTGCAGTATAGGCAACATATGCTTTCTTTTTAAATTTATTTAGTAGTAATCTAATCTTCTCATTAATAACTGTGGGGTTCTCTTCTTCTTTAGTGTTAATGGAAGCATAATCAGATTCATCATCGATGACTAACATTGGTTTGTCAACTTGATTTTTATAATGCTTGTCTAACCATTCTAATAGATTAGATAGTGGCTTAGTATGTTTTTTTATAACTACCAAAATTGGTAGTTGCATATTTTCGAAGTTGGTTGTTTCCCTAGCCTTAGCAGTTTCAATTTTAAAATCATTGTTGGCATTAGTTAGGCTATCGGGCATTTTTTCTCTCTTAAAACCTGCTAATTTACCTACTCCTTGATAATTAGCTCCAATAAATACTTCATCTAATCTTTTCTGCGTTTGATCTCTTAGATTATTTTGTCCTCCTGCTATTACTACTATAAAGCGGTAACCCGCGTCTGCAGCCTTGCATATTAAAGAGGCATAATTAGAAGTTTTTCCTGATTGTACGTGCCCTACAACCATTCCATATCTTGAAAACGCTTTTAAATCAGGGTTAGCTAAATTATTCATAATAACATCAGTATCCTCGTTAATAGTATCAAGTACACCTGGAGGCAGTTCACTTTTCATATATCTCATATAGTTAGTTAGATAATAGTTATCAGATTCAAGTTGTTTTTTACTCGTCCACCACGTTAAATCCCTCTTTCGATGTTCTTCCCCTGTTACAAGTGTTCCTGTTGTGATACGGACTACAAAAGACTGTTCCAAGTCTTTTTGCAAATAATTCCAATCTTCTTCTTTTAACTGTTTTATATCATTAACATCATTCAATCCTAGAATGACCTTTAATGATTCAGGAGGTGTAATCTTTATTATCCTTTTCCAATCATCTACTGTTTTTTTTATAGTATCTTCTTCCAAGTTATTTTCCTTTTCAAGGCTAACAGCAATTTTCTCTCTAACAAGATCATACATTTCGCTTTTACTCTCTTGTGTTCTCTGCATAATCAAAAAAAGCCTCCTTATTTTTGTACACTTCTGTTTTCAGTAAATCTTTAATAAACTCTTCGCTTACACCAGCTGAACGCCATTGTTCTAGAAGCATTTTTATATCTTCTTCATTAATTGATGTCTCCTGATTTACTTTTAGGGGGTTTGAATTTAGTTGTGCAATAATTGCATCCAGAGGTAGATAACTTTCTATACCCATCAATATTACGTGTAATAAATTATTTTGTTCCTCATTAAGTTTACTTTCTAGATCTTTAACCATAGGGTGATTTTTATTAATTGAGAATTTAATGTTATTATTATCACTAATTAATTCCCAGAAACGAATGGTAGTTTTATCCTCAATTTTTTTTCCTCTACCTGTATATGGCCTAGATCCTTTTACAGTAACCTGACTAATAATGCGTCTTAGATTATTCCTAATCTCCATTATTGGACTAGCTTTCGATTTTTTAATATCTATTCCCCAAGCAGAGTCTTGGTTATTAGGTATATCTATTTTAACCCTTACAAGTTTATGAGCATCGTTAATTCTATGCATTCCCCACCAGGTACCATAAATCAACAATCGATGAGCTCTATATAAATAAAAGCCTTGGGATTTGGTATATCCATTTCTTGTGGAGTACTTTTCATATTCTTGTTGAGACATCTTTGAATGATGAGGAAGAATAAATGGTTGCACTTTTATTTCAGAATCTAAGTATTTAATTTTTTCTGTCATTAATTCCTGTGTTGCAGGGTGTTTAGGATTGAATGGATTAAATGGTTCAAGCTGCTGACCATTTATAAATATATTAAAAGACTTTCTCCCCGGAACAGAACCTTCTAAAAAACAATGGAATACTAGGGAAAGATGTTCTCTTAAATTTTCAAGCTTATTGGGTATATCCATTTCAGAGAAAGAATCTATTTTCCCCCAAACTACCAACGTACCACTCTCTTGTTTAATAAACTCATCATATAATGGTAGGTTTTGATAGCTTTCTAATTCAGGCGTAATTAATAACCATTCATTTTTCTTAGATATAAACTGGAGATCCCATTGTTTTATTGATATTCTTCCATCTTTTTTGGAAATTACAGTTAAATCCATAGCTTGTGAAAAGGAAGCTGTTTTTAACCCTAATCCAAATTTACCCAAGTCAGTACTTTCTCTAGGATCTTCTGGATCCTTGGTTGCTAAACGCATAGCATTAATAAGTTCTATATTGGACATTCCTATACCATCATCTAATAAAGTAAATGTTGTATCCGGTCTAGGTACACAAGCAATTCTCACATTTTGCGCTTGTGCTGTAATACTATTATCAAGTACATCTGCCACAGCTACTTCGAAGGAATATCCAATATCCCTCAAAGATTTAATGAAATTTGATATTATTGGCTGTACGACATCTGTTTTCAATTTTTCACCAACTTTAAAAGAGGCTTTTTATTATGAATCATTCGTAAAACCCCTGACATGATTAAATAGACTAAAGTTATAGTGTAGAAGATACTATACCCTTAATCTTACTTACATTTTACTATAAAAAAACACCATTTTGAATATTTTCCAATTCTTACTATTAATTTTCAAGAAAGAGTAGCCCACCTTAAATAGTAATCCGTCATTATTATC
This sequence comes from Pontibacillus yanchengensis Y32, assembly GCF_000770635.1. GTDB lineage: Bacteria > Bacillota > Bacilli > Bacillales > BH030062 > Pontibacillus > Pontibacillus yanchengensis. The sequence continues at coordinate 50,257 of NZ_AVBF01000009.1, read as the reverse complement.
CCACTATTCTGTGAACTACTATTTTAGTTGCCTTCTTGGAACTTTTACGCTACGCTGCTAATAAAGATAAAATGATTTTATATACAAAAGGGATATAAAATAAAAGAGGATAAGTATAATGTAGTTGATTTATTTGATGGAGCAGGAGGACTATGTAATGGCTTCGAGCAAACAAATAGATTTAATGTAGTGGCTGCGGTGGAAATAGATAAAGGCTTCACAGTCTACTTATATCCTAAACCATTCTAATGAGCAGATAATAATACTAACTGATAAAAAGAGTGGTGAGAGCGATATAACAAAGATAGATTTTCACTGAGGTTCCTGAACCTATTGTTAACACGTTGAAGATGCTATAAAAGATTTAGAAAATATCGAACCTCAACAAGAAATAAATAGTTATAAAGCACATATACTCCAATAATTATCAAAATTACAAGTATTCTTCTTTATTAAATTACTAACACATTTTAATTAGAAAGCGTTTAAAAAACCATTTATTATATACATTTTAAAAAATCAGAGAAAAAAAAACCCTTTAATATAAAGGGTTTGATTATAATTAAGAGGTTTGGATAAAGTTATATTTTACTAGAAGAAGCACATAAAATTAATACTGGTCTCTACTTTTAATAGTTCTCAATTACGGAAATGTTATTATTTTCATATCATTTGAATTTAGATAAATGTAGAACGTTAAAAAATAATTTAATATTTATTTTCTATCGGAACATGATAACCAATTAAAAAATTCTTTTTTTAAAGTTCTTTTTGATCGCCCTATCTCCAATAAAGGAAACCCTTTCATTTTCATTATTTTGTAGGCAGTAGGCTTAGAAATACTAAGTATTTCACCAACTTCCTTTGCAGTCAGAACAGTTGGTAAATCATTGTAATCTATACTTTCTTTTTGCAAATACTTATTGTCATTTAACAAACTCACTTCTGCTTCGTTTAATTCATTAAGCCACTGGTTTAGCACTTTTTTTGCTGCCTCTCGGTTTATGTTTTTATGTGGATTACTTACCATAACAAACCCTCCTAATATTGTTTATTAAGAGGGTTTGTATATATCAATTATATTCTACTTAAAGTCCAAAAACGGACTAAAAGATTTTGTATCATCCCTTAACATATTTTTTTTAATAAAGAGATCTAAATCATGTGTTGAAGATTCAGTGTTTAAAGTACCAGTAAATATATATTTTTTATATTTCCTTAAGAAACAGTCGTTTACTAATACATTCACATTTCCTAATTTTAAATCCTTAATAATCTTGCGGATAGAATCTATTGCTAAGGAATCTTCATGCTTAACGTGAAATTCTACGTTGATAAAATTTCTGCGAATATCAACCCTAGTAAATACTACGTTACCTTCATTTTTAAACAAACCCGTATTGATAATTTTAGCACCAAAAATATATCTATTATTATTTTTTTCATTAAACACATTATTAATATATCTTTGTAAGCCAATTATGCTTGAAAACTCATTGGTGGGAGCAATGTAATATTCATCAAATGAAGAATCAGAATCATACTTTATTGAACTATTTGAATTTTTTGCCAGATATGAAAAAGGTAAATCCAATATAATAGATACTTTTGCTAAAAGATCATAACCACTCTTTCTTTTCTCTTCTTCCGGAACATATTCAAAGATTTTTGATATTAATGATTTCCCAACCTGGGCAATAAATTTCATTTCGTCTTGTGATAACTTTTGGATATTCTTCATAATTAGTGCACCAATAGGAGGTGGAAGCTCTTTTATAATTTCATTAAAGACTAGAGTTTTTTGTATAAGATAATTAAATTCATTACAATTATCATATCCATTAAAACCTCTTCTACTTAGGTATTCATTTAATCCTATTCTACCTACCATAAAATTATTTGCTAATTCAATATGAGATTTGTCTAATTCAGTTATAGTAGGCTTTTCCACGTGTTATCACCTCTTAAAAGATGATAATCCCTACTATAGTTGTTCGTGCTTTTAGTCCACAATCAGTCCAGATCATATCAATCATGGGTTGATATCCATAATTTTTATCATTATTAGACCGTTTATGGACTAAGGGAAATAAAAGGAAATGGATAGATGAAAATAAATTTTTAATAAACAAACGCTTTTAACACCCCTCAGGAGGTGGCGTGGTAAGCATATTCCACGCCACCATTTAATTTAAAATAGTACTAAAAGGTAATGAATAGGACATAAAAGACAAGGTTCATTTTTCATTCCTTTCCCTTCAATATTAATTTCATTTCATTTCTGAGTATCATCCGTTATTCTTTAGTTCGTCATTAGTAGCTGTTCTCAATTCACATTTTTCATTTCTATTTTTGACAAAAAACATAAAAAAGCCCATGAGATTTATGAGCACACCAAATTACACACTTTGGGTGTAGGAACTCACAACCTCATAGGCTGTATAAAAATTTCTAGTATCTACCGCTGATTCTTTTTAGAATCGCTTTACAAAATTCCAAATAATTTACTATGTATATAAGTTTAGTTCATTTTTCTGTAATTAGCAATTGTTTTAAAAAATAAAAGCTGAGCTATCAAAAAAGTACAATCCATCATTTTAAACAACTTTAATTTAAGAAGATCAAAAGTCTTATTTCAATCTTCTTCTTGCTTCAAGTATTTTGTAATGTTAATCGTATCCTCTAGATCAGCTAACCGACTATTCATGCCATTCTCTAAATCTTCTCCCCTTAACCCTGCTTCTTTTAAGTCCTTTTCGATTTCCTTTTGCGTTGCGCTTGGTAATCGTTTAATAAATGTAGTTTTCATTAGTCTATCTCCTTTCCATAATTGTTCTACAGCTTTTTGTTTAAACAAATACAAGAAAAATAAAATTCAGCAGAATTCTTATTTAGCCATTGAGTACGTTCTATATACTGAAAGACTTGGTTTCAAAATATCTTAGCGTAGATCTTATAACACAAGTAGATGTCGTTTGAATACCCAGTATCTTTGTACTGTCACTAATTAGATCTATAATTATTCAACATAAATATCAAAATACATATTTTTGATATTTATAAACTGTTCATCATTGTTCAATGTTTTAACGAAATCAATAAGATTTTCACCTTCTTGCCACCTGTTAAATTCTACAAATTCTTTTAAAAGGTTCGCAGATGATATTATTTCATTCGCTTTTTCTTTTGAAATCATTTCTTTAGGAGCCTTTTGTAACATTTTGATATTGATCAACATAGAAAGATGCGTATTTTAGATCATCAAGATTTTGAACCTTAGCTTTATTAATTATATCTTAAGGAGTAATCTTTACAAAAGAATGAATTATTTACATTCTATCTTCTATACTTAATGGACTCTTATACTCTTTTAATTTTTCTACAAACGAATATGCCAATTTAATTTTTGATTGGTGGCTTGTTTGCCTTCAGTTTAGTTTCTTCACATCTAGAGCTCGTATTTTAAACTTCATTATTGCTGAAGCCAACATAATACAACGCGCCTAGCTCTTCTATAGCAATATGAGCTAGTAAGTATGCTCTTGCGTTTCTATTATTATCTTGATTCTTCTAATAATTCACAAGCATTGTAAAAGGACTTGCTATATATTATCTGCATTTCCCTAAAGCTATTCAAGCCCAAAACATTCACCTACTGTTATTAATATACCATTAACTCTCTTTCGTTCTTGGTTTTGTAATCAACAAAATTAAAGCTTGTACTATATTTATTGTCTTTGCTATCAGTTACCTCCAAAATCCAGTTTTCTTTCGGAATATCTTCATATCCATCCGGGAATCTAAACCCCACAAATCTGTCTAGCAATGAAATTGAAATACTCTGACCCTCGTCTATAGGTAAATTAGAGAGCTTAAGATACTCATTGTTTGTATTTAACTCATTTAATTTAATTTCAAAATTATCCGGATCATTATATTTAGACAAGAAATTGTAATTCCAACAATCATATGACCTTCTAAATGTTTGATGTTTATAACCAGCACCCATTGCGCCAAATACAGCTTCTGTTCCAGAATGAATCATCTCAACACTTTTAATTGTATTTTTTCCAACTACTGCACGGATCGTAGCATTGATTTGAATGTCCACATTCCACTTCTTACCTTCTAAATCTCTGATAAGCGCTTCATCACATTTTACTTCTAAGGTAGGCTCTTTTTCCTTTTTAAAAAACTCTTTATACACTAAAATACTTGTATTAGTTAAGCCCAAAAGAAAACCAGCAATAGCAATACATATTGTAATATAATCTTTTGTAGTCCAGCCACTTATTGCAACTTTATTTTCGTTAACAACTTCTGCACTAACATCAGAAAGTGAAAATGGTAATGCTATAGCTAAAATTGGCACTACAATTAATAACATTTTTAGAACTTTCATATAAAACTCCCCCACTTTTTCATTTTAATACAATTATTTCAAATCTCTAATATTATGATAATATTATACTCCACAATCTGACCTAATGTTAAACACCAACCCGATATCTCTTCAAATTAGATTCTTTCATATACAAAGTTATTTGCTGCACAGTATGTGTCTACTAAACAGTAAGGAATAAAAAATCTAAATCAACATTAATGGCCTTATATAGAATAAGGTTCTCAGTTATCTGGAATTCATGTCTTTAACATATTGACGCTTATGTTGAAGACTCGAATTGAAGATAAGATAAATGTACTTACTTTTTTACAGGTGTTTGATGAATGTTTTTCATGCCTCAATAATAGCTTTTACTCTTTAATAAGACCGTATTTATTCCTTGCTTTATCCATCCAAGTAATCTAGTATCTTGACTAAACCATTGGAAGTTGTACACCGTATGCCATCATTGCGAAATCTATATGTTTTTATAAATAATTGGCTGCACCATCTTATTCCATTCATTCTAAGTTCTTTTAAAACCAACCATTATTTAAAGATGGAGAACCTTACTTTGAATAGTCAACTAGCTTTATATGTTCACCATTATGAAAAAAATAACCTTCCAACACCTAGACCTAATACTTCTTTCAGACAATTATGGGTGTTGATCTCAAAGTCATATCAGAATTGGAAGTCTCACTTAATAATAGTCAAACCTGAAACGGTGATTAAGTGGCATCGCACAGCATTTAAATGGTTCTGGAAGAGAAAATCACAAAAAGTAGGCCGTCCTAGGTTATCAGAAGAATGGATTTCCACTATAAAACGTGTTCATAAAGAAAACCCATTACTTTCTCCAGAAAAACTCCATGAACAACTTGCTCTTCTTGGTTTGAAGGACATTCCTGCACCTAACACCATTGCCAAATACTTGCCTGACACACGCGAAAGTCCTTCACGTAAGCAAATAGCATCTTGGAGAACGTTCCTACATAACCACAAATCTGATACATGGGCTATGGACTTTCTAACCGTTCCTACGTTAAAAATGGACGTTTTATATGTATTCATTATCATCCAACATAAAACACGCCGAATAATCCAATTCGGTGTAACCAAGAATCCAAATATGGATTGAATTAAACAACAGTTACGTAATGCAACTCCCTACGGTAAAACGCCAAAATATATCATACACGATAATGATCCTGTATTTTGTTCCAAAAAAATTCAAAGGTTTCTTTCTTTGTCAGGTGTACAATCAAAACCAACATCTTACCAATCTCCATGGAAAAATCCTTTTGTTGAAAGAGTGAATGGTACTATACGAAGAGAACTACTGGATCATGTAATTCCAATGAATGAAGTGGACCTAGAAAGACTACTCTCTGAGTATGTGCATGATTATTACAACTCTCATCGAACTCATCAAGGGATAAATAACAAAACACCGGTTCCTTCTCCAACGTATCTTCCAGGGAGAGTAGAAGATATCAAATTAAAAGCGACTCTTTTATAAGTGGTTTATATCACACTTATAAAAGAGTCGCTTAATGAATAGATTCTATCTCATATCAACCAAGCCTTTCATAACTTATTAAAATGAAAGGCTTATTTGTCATCCCTCAATTTCCAATTTCCTTTTATCGCGCTTTTCTACCCTCTAGCCTCTCTATTAATCTAGTATATGATTTTACATCCATAACCATTTTTCGATAGATTTTTATATATTATTTTGCTGAATTTTAATTTTTGAAGGCGACAATATCTACTACATCATCTTTCGATAGTGCCACAGACTCAGTTTTAAATGAGATAACTTTCGATTCAGTTGAACTCGCTTCTGCATTTGTAGGTTGTGACAAACCCACTGTCATTAATGTTGCTCCTACCAATAATAGTTTTTACATAATTTCCTCCTTGCCATATACATGTAGATTTTACTCTCTTATACAATTAGTTTTTACACATAACATATAAAAAAGACACACTTTTCGCCCAACACGAAAGTGTGTCCAGTTCTTCGTAACCAAAAAATCTTCGATATAATCTATAAATAGATTGTATAGTATTAAAGTTCCAGTCACTTCTATTGTATCTAAATACCTATTAATTACAGCATATATTCCAAAATTATCCATTCTATTTAGATAATCTTGGATATTAAGCATCCAAACATAACATTTTATCGATCATATAATTAGCACTCTGTAAGATTTCTATTACTTCATCAGGTGTCATACCGTACTTATTTGCAGTACGTTCAATTGGGGTGGCAATAGAGTCCATCAACACATACTCACCAGGATGCTTAGCTTCTATCGCCATATTAAAGTCAACGAATAAACAATACTCATAAATTTCTTTTTCAGGATTAGGTAACATATTAATAGCATTTTGTCGTTCCAATTCATTAATAATTTCATCCAATAGTTCTGATTCCTCACACATAGTATCCCTCCTTTTTATTACAACTGATTATACCTCAATAAATGTCATGGGCATTGAAAATGGTATAAAATTTACCGATTATTAATTTCTGTAACTCATGAGATAGAAGAAGTGCTATTGTTCCTTTCCCTTCCTTCAAAATGGTATAATTAGGTAAATGATTATTAGGAGGAATCTATATATGAAATGGAAGTCATTATTGCTATCAGCAATTTTGGTTCTATCGTTTGCTCTACCAGCTAATGCTGCTAGCTTTGGCAGTGAATCAGGAGTATCAACGGATAAAACCTGGTCAGTACAATTTAATACAACAATTGGTGAAGATTCATTAGGAGAGGTTTATGTAACCAAAGAAGGTTCTTCTGCTCAACTTCAACAATCTATAAGTCTATCAAGTGAGGATACAGTTAGGATTGAAGCACCAGATGAAGGATATCAACCTAGTGAGAGCTACACCCTACATATTGGAGGAATTACTTCATCGTCCGGTGTTTCCATGACTGAAGTAACAACCTATGACTTTACGATACAGTCGGAAAACAAGAAGTCAACTACCGTCACTCGAGTTGTAGATGGGGACACAATTGAAGTCAATGTAGATGGTAAAACGGAAGATGTACGTATGCTTTTAGTAGATACTCCAGAAACGAAACACCCATCCAAGCCAGTACAACCATTTGGACCTGAAGCAAGTGAATTTGCAAAAGAAAAGCTAAGTGGTAAAGAAATCACCCTAGAATTTGATGGTCCTAAACGCGACAAATATGATCGCTTGCTAGCTTATGTATGGGTAGATGGCAAGAACTTCAACAAGATGCTATTAGAAGAAGGATTAGCTCGCTACGCTTATGTTTACGACCCTCCTTACACTTATTCTCAGGAATTCATGAAAGCTCAAAATAGAGCTAAGGATGCTGAAAAAGGGATTTGGAGTATAGATGGTTATGTCACGGAAGATGGATTTAACTCTGATGCAACGGAAGAAGACACAGGAACCGGTGATGACAATACAAATGATGGTTACACTGGTCCATACGATCCTTCTGGAGAGGACCGTAATTGTGGGGATTTTGATACGCAAGAAGAAGCACAATCCTTTTTCGAAGCAGCTGGAGGCCCTGAATCTGATCCACATCGTTTAGATGGAGATGGTAACGGGGTTGCTTGTGAGAGCTTGCCTTAAATTAGATTTTAATAACTTAAGTTTATATTCTAAAAAGATCCGTTCTTTTCTTAAGGACGGATCTTTTTTATTTGAATGTATATTTCATTTTATCTAAAGGTGGTAAGTCGATTAACTCGAAAGAAATCCTTTACATAAAATTAGCTTTAAAAATAGAAGCATCTTCATTTTTCTTGGGATTTAAAGTCGACAGGAAACGAAAAAAGACAGATTGATTAATCGATCTTATTGATTCAGGTATGGTTAAACTTGTATCTTATTCTACTCCATCACAATTCAAATCATCATAGAACTTTTTCACGAATTTTCTTGCTTGTTCAACATCAGCTAGTTCTTCTTCATCGAATTTACTATCAGACCAAGAGGTTTTACCAATCCTACGAATATACAAATTTCCACCCGAAATTCTATAATGATTATCTTCTCTAAAATTTCTATCCTTATAGTACGTGGTTCTTTCGAATCCTTCATTTTGATCCAGAAGTGTTTGTATTACTTCTTTTGTAAAACGCGGCATTATTTCCCCACCTTGTCTATAGGCTTACTCTCCAACCATCCCATCACCATCATTATCTCGCATATAGGGGTATAGCCAATGATCACTCATTATTGGCATACTAAAACCAGCTGCTTTTGCTTCTTTGATTGTCACTTGTCCGTTACCGTTCGTATCAACGCTAGAAATATCACCGTTTGAATTTGAACCCGTCGAATCGGAAGGCTCACTGTCTGTTAAACCAAGTGATTCGTTTACTTCATCAGGATTCACATTGTCAAATGTATCAACGATTTCGTTACCCTTTAACGTATAGGTGTACTGATAACTTGAAGGAATCTGCGTTTCCGTATTCGGATATTTGATAATTGCTTCAAAGTTCGTAGCACCACCTGCCTTGCGGATCGCATCTTCCATATAGGCTTGATCACCGTGACGATTGAGCGTGCTTTCTTGTGGTGTGATATTATAAGCATTCGATACCCCTCCAAGAGAATCAGCAATAACATGCCCTTCATCTAAAACGTCACTTTCGACACCAGGAACTTTCGCCTCATCAGAATAGTATCTTCCAGACGATAATACAGGTTCCTTACCGTCATCTTGTAAAATGATTTTATCTGCAACGACATGTACTAGTTGCCCATGTTCATTCGTAAATGCCCAATATTCACGGTCCCCGTAACCAATGTCAACAACAACATTCGTTTCACGATCTCCAGACAAATCACCACCATCAACTTCAATACGTTTATATCCTGAGAACAGGTCATTATTTGTTTCGCTCTGCGTTTCCTCTACAGCAGATTCATCAACACTCGAGGTGGTAGCTGCTTCTTCTTCGCTATTTTTATCTGCATTAGTTGTAGCTGCTTCTTGTGAATTGGTTTCTTTATCGCTAATGGATGTATCTTCTACCTCAGTACAACCAACCATACAGATGATCGTTAAAAGTAAAATTAAATAGCTCATTTTCTTTTTCATTTTAGGACTCTCCTATAATAGTTTCATATTGTTCATTCAAAAAATATCGGAATGTTTACATAGGATAACCTGTTGATACTTCCAATTACTTTACGAACTTCAGCATAATCAACTTCATCCCCTTTTTTGCTTTGTTAGTTGAAGAACTGAATTATCATAATCATTAGTAACATTTTACCACATAATGTTATAAATCCTTCGAGTTTCTTGAAGCTGAATAGATTGCATTTCAAATAACAAGTGAACTAGAACCCTAATTCTTGCGAAGACAATAGCTGTTATATTTAGATTAGAGAGGCGAAATATTTGATATAAAAAAGACAACACATATTAGATATATCTAATATGTGCCGCCTAATTTTATTGCCTTCTTCAACTAAAGATCCCTTATCATGAAGACTTGATATCGAGAAAATTATTAAATTAGTTCTTTAACTAACGTACCAGTTACTTTAAGTGCATTATTTCACAAAATTAGAGCAACTAGATATGGTTTGTTCCGCAGTAATTTTGTACTGTGTAGCAGAAACACTTTGTGTTTTCTATTCTAAAAAGCCCCCCACTCGGATATGACTTTTCTTTAACTATCGAATAAGTAAATCAAGGGAATAATTTTTTCTTCAGAGCTATTCAAAAATGGCTCATCTCCATAATATGGAGATGAACCTAATTATGAAATTTTTCTTTTTTTTAACGCAATGGAATTACAATAGTATATGATGGATTGCTAATAACCTTGGTTCCTATATATACCGTTTTACCAATTAAACTAACTCCTCGGAAGCTGCGAAGGTTATTAGCAGGGTAAAGTTTGTTAACATTGTCATCCCTATCATCTCCTTATCATCTTTAGAGAGCGACTCCCATGTAGTCTATAGCAATTGAAAAGGTATTAGCGATAAATACACCAATAATCCAATAACTGCTACTAAGGGCAATGTTCAAAGATTTGGCGAGGAGTACGGGATTCGAACCCGCAACTGCGGCAAGCATAAGGTAATTATAGACATGCATGTTTATCAGTGTCAAAATTCTATATGCAATTTTTGATGTATTGGAGATTTAAAATCCTATATATTTAGTGCTTCAAATAAAACTTGAAAATTTCTCACAGTCTCAACTTTTAATTCAATTTCTTTGTTTACTACTTTATCATGAAATTCTTTTGCGGCTAATTTCTTCGACGCACTAGAACCATCGTATGGGGTACTCAATTTTTTAGAGTCATCTTTAAAAATCAACGACTCAATTGTCATTGGGTTACTCACCATTTTCTCCTTAATTGCTTCTTCGTTACAACTTACGAATAAAATTTTATCTTCCAGAGTCTCATCCAGTTTATTTACTAAAACATCGTATTCGTTGTAACCAGCTTTATCATAGTCTAATAAAATATTAAATTCACATCCCCAGCCAATTAGAATTGAAACAATTCTATTTATATTACTAACACCTGCTGATGGAATGATATTTGGTGCGCTATCAATCGCCAAATAATTTATCATAGCATTCATATACATATAATCTGTAATACCCTCGGTAATGATATTGTTTTTACTAGATGGTCCAATATTAAACTTTAAATCTGCACCAATAGCTTGCACTAAAGGTGATAAGGTTTCCATTTTTGAGTCATTTGATAAATTTTGATCGTAAGCACTCTTAAATATTTTTGTATTACCTTCCTCGACTTTTTCAACAGCCCTAACATTAGTTATGTCTTTACTGTCTATCATAAATGGAGAATGTGTAGTATATATTACCTGATTATCTCTTTCTGCTAGTCTTGAAAATAATTCTAGGAGTTGCTTTTGAGCATTAACATGTAAATAAACACCTGGTTCATCTAACAAGTAAACTAAAGATGAATTTTTATATTCACGAGAAAGCACATCAACAAATATGCTTATGAACCAACGTAATCCATTACTTCTTTCGCTTAGGTTCATTGCCTTATCATCGGTTAATATGTAGATTTTAAATACTCGGTTCTCAAATTCTATTTGAAACTCAATTTTCTCTTGATTATAAAATTCATTAAACTCTACCTCAATATTATTCTGGATTTTTCTTGCAATCCTATTACGAACAGTTTTCCTATTACCATCTTTAGGATCTTCGAATGCTTGCACTACTTCTTCTTCAGTAATACCGGCTGCTATAAGGAATCTATAAAAGATATGGTTTGGGTCTTTAAGAATATCTTTAATATCATCATATTTATAACTTGCTCCTAATTGTGGGTATTGTTCACGGTAATACATACTAGGTAGAAGAGAATAATATTTTGTAAGACAATTATCAATAATTTCTAATTTCTTAATCAAGTCTTCCTTACCTGTATAATCTTTTGTTATCCATTTTTTTAAATTACTTAATTTAACACTATGATTTATATATACATGTGAAGCTATGTCTTTCAAACCTTTCAAATAATCTTGTACTGATTTAATGCGGTTAGATTCATTTCCCCAAACACTTTTAATATTCATCCCCAGAACATCTTTAATAGCTCCCATTAATAATTCATCTTCTTTCAATAAGTCCGACAATCCACCTTCAATCTTAATTATTGTATTATCTAAGAAACTAATTGATGTATTTGATTGACTAACTTTAAATTCATTTAATTCACTTTGATAGTATTTCAAATGAACAATGATAGATACATCACCAGAAGCCCCTCTATTTGTATTATTAAAATAACTAGAACTTATTAGTTTCTCAAATGATAAATTACCTACTGCCTCTAAAATATTACTCTTTCCCGACTCGTTCTTTCCGATTAGGGCAGTAACTTTTGGCTCTACAGATAAATAGTTCTCCTTCGATCCTAATGACTTATAGTTATTAATATTAAAACCAACTATCTTCACTTTAACCTCTCCAATGCTCCATGTAATTTATACTGTTTTCCACCTTCTTACAATGCTAAGATTTTCTATATTCTGTTTTGAATATTGAGTAAGTATGTTATAAAAAATCTTCCTCTAACTTTTATGAATTTTTTCTCTTATCAAACGATGGACCTTTCTAAAATTGGATAATTGTCACGTTCTGAAGCAAATCATAGAACAAATCAATGCCTTATAAAAGGCTACTCTAAACTCAGGTTCAAAAGTATAATACATAGTATAAATATCCCCTCTCAACCACTTAATTTTCTTATTCTACCGTTCTATATATTAAATAATTTGCCAAATTAAGCTAGTAGTGACAACTATTTACACCTTATTTTACCACATTCTTAGGCTTAGAGACTTCTACACAAACGCAAAAAGGCTCCCCCCCTAAAATGGAGATGAGCCTTATAAAAATTTTCCTCTATTAAATTTTTCACTTGAATTTGAGTCTTTAGCTAAGCTGCACTTAGTTGAAGACTCAGTTTCGAGATAAATGCCCGAACGTTGTTTATACACCTTTATGCTAATAAACATGCTGCCAAAAGCTACATAGAATAAAATGACACATACAAAACCTGTATCGTCATAGTTGTCACCCTAAATAAGACGACGCTTTCATTTCATAAAACCAGTCTTATAGTATCTGACTAAAATAAAATGACCAATAAAGTATAAAATAATTTCACACCACTAGATCAGATCTCCTTCTCGAATAAGAACTTCCTCATTAAAAAATCATCTTCCACGCCATTTTTACACAAAACACTTATATTTCCAGATTGAAAAGGTAATAAATAGACATATCCAAAGATAAAAGATACACATTGCTCATTCGGTATAGTAAATAAATAGGAGGTGAGAAAAAATGAATTCCCCTATAAGAAGCAAAGAATTTGGTAACCAAGAAGAATCCATTGTTGAAGAATTCCTAAAAACACTCAAACCATCTTACAACCGAACTAATATTAAGTTAACGCTCAATCTTTTTTTCCAAAATATAAGAGCTTCAAAAAAACTTAAGGACAATGCTTCAATCCAGCTAAAAAATATCACTTTAAATGATGTTATTGATTTTCAAAACAAAATAGAAACTCGTTTAGATTCTGGTGAAATCGGACCTTCTTATGCTAAAAGTAGCCTCTTTTACATTAAGCTTTTTCTGGATTTTCTATATGAGAAAGGTACTGTAAAACTGTTTTATAAACCTCCTAATTACCTTAGAGTTAAAAAAAATTTTGAAGTTATAGAATCAGTTTCATGCCATAGTGGGATAAGTGATTTTGAACGTTACCTAGAATTAAAAAATTACGCTTTTATAGATCAATACACCAAAATGGTTAAAATGTTCATCCAAGAAGTATTTACCAAATCTAATGAGGAGTTTTCTCCTGAATTATTAAGTTATGAACATTTCACTCAATATGAAGCAAAGCTGAGAAAAAGATTGGCAATAGAAGAGATTTCAGGGCCAACAGTATACCAATATCTTAAAGCTTTAAGGTTGTTTTCTGAATATCTGTACAAGGAAGATAAGACAGATTTCACATATAAAATCCCTAACGAACTAACCCTTCACTCAAGAAGGGTAAATGTTCATGTGAAAGTCAATGAAATCATAATGCTATATGAATCTATTATAAAGAATTCAGAACATAAAATGAGGGACATATGTATTTTCTTATTATTAGTAGAAACTGGCTCACGTTCCGTAGAAATCTCAAACTTGAATATTGATGATATAAAGTTTACAGAAAGAATCATCGTATTGAGGAGTAAGAAATCTGGACAAAGAACGCTTCAAATTAGGAAAGATGTCATAGATTTTATAAATGACTATATAAAAATAAGACCAAATTATAAACCAGATGAAATGGAAAATGCCCTTTTTTTGAATAAGGTTGGTAAAAGAATCAATTCAGATTTGATTTATGACATATTCAGACATCGAAATGAAAGTGTGTTCGGAGAAGTTAGATACTCACCAAGAGCTTTCAGACACACTTTTATAACAAATGCGTTAGATAACGGAAACAAAATTGAGGAGGTGGCCAATACTGTTGGGCATAAATATCTTGCTACCACCCTATATTATTATTTTAGAAACGTGAAGCGTATCAAAGCATTAGCAATTAACAGAGACCTTTATGAAGGAGATTTATATGACCATTGATAAGAAGATTAATTTCAATATCAACCAGGTTTGTAAAGAGTTAGGAATCCAAAAACATGCCTTGGTTTCTCTCATAAACTCTAAATATACCAGCTCAATAAAGGGAGATATACCTAGTTCTCCACTTGCATTAGATATCATTCCACAATTCAAAAAAAATCAACAAGAGCTGGTAAAGAACAATAAACGATCCAAGGAAACTTGGAAAACATACAAAAACTTTCTTGATAGACTAACAATACTTATCAAAGAAAAGAATCCAGACATGAAAATAAATGAGCTCACCGAAGTCTTGATAATAGAACTATTAAGCAAAAGCAAACCTAAGAAGGATGAGAAGCTATCAGTACGAACGGTTAACAAGTATTACTCTATCATGAGAAAGTTATTGAGTTTTGCATATGAAATGGACTATACAAATAAAAACCTAAAGTATAGGTTTGAACTGCAAAAATCAGAGTTACTCCCTCGATATATAAAGGACGAAAATATTAAAGAAATTCTTATAGCTGCGAAAGAGTTGCATAAGGGCTACCGTGCCAGGGCAATATTGGTTTTCTTATTGGGTACAGGATGCAGATTAAGTGAAGTTGCCAATGTTAAGGTGAAAGATTTCGATATAGAAAATGATCTTCTTTATGTCTTGGGGAAAGGAAATAAAGACCGTTATATCCCCATATTCCCTGAAATAAAACCCGAGATAATGAAATACCTTCATCAATCTGGGCTCGAGAACTGGACTCCTGACTCTGATGGTTATTTGTTTTCTATGGATGAAGGGAACGAAAGACAAATACCTATTTCAATAAGAAGCATTGGGCGTATAATCGAAGATATAAGAAGGGAATTGGAACACTTACCATATATATCAATCCATTCGTTCAGGCATACTTTTGCAGTAAAATGTTTGAGCTCCGGAATCAGTCTTCATAATTTGTCGTTGATCCTTGGGCACACCGATCCAAAAACAACCATGGTTTATACTCAGTTATTCAATGATGATCTAAAAAAAGAAATAAATAAGAATTATCCATTTCCATTCCAAAAACTTTTAGAACATATAATAAATGACGGAGAAAAAGATGATTAATCTTAATGAGGAAATCACATTATATTTTAAAACAGTGCGTATTGCAGATGAAACGAAAAGAAAATATTCTTATCGCTTGAAGTATTTCAATACGTATCTAGCACGACTAGTAGAGGAAGAGGAAGATACCATTGACCTTGAAAAAATCACATTGTTGAGGGATACAGATGGTAACCATATCGCGTACTTAGCAATAGACTCTCAAATTTTGGATGACTACTTCTATTCCCTTGTTCCCTATGGGTACTATCCTCTTCGGGACCATTACACTGCGTTAGGTAGTTTCTTCCTTTATCTCGAAAGGAATCGTGATTTCGCTAATCCAATGGAAAACCTAACATTCAATCTTAAAGATTATGAAGAGGAAAAGAAAATTACGAATATCTTAACCAAACATGACATTATAAAATTTCTCAATGCCATAATCGACCACTCCGAGGACGTTCAAAATGATTTACTCTTATTTACCATGTTATTATCGACAGGTTGCCGCATCTCCGAAATAACCAATTTGAAAGTGGATGAGATTAATTTTGATATTGGTTTGTTTCACCTAAAGAATACTAAGAATAAGTGTGATCGTACCGTCGTTCTATTAAATGGATTTTCACATATCATCAAATCCTTTTGTTCCATTCATAAGAGAAAACCTCAGGATTATCTATTTCAGAATAAAGATAACAGTAGACTGACTAGAAAACAGATAGAGAATTTACTAAAGAAATATTTAGATTTGGCAGGATTGCCGAATTTAAACATTCATTCTTCGCGCCATACATTTGCCACGCTCTTGGCTAATGAGGACACCAACGTCCTGATAATCCAGCAACTCCTAGGTCACAAAAGCATCAAGGCTACTATGGGTTACATTAACCCTCATTACATCCGAAACAAGAGGATAGAAATTAAGGAAAACGATGAATTCTTCAACAAAATCAAAAACATATAGTACTCCTCGCAAATGAAGCAGCTCCTTTCTATCGTAAGGAGCTGCTTCATTTTTTTATCCTCCATAAATCCAACACTAACCATATCTCTTGCATTTTTCACCTATGATATATCATTACTTTTTTTGGCAATAATAGATACAGACCACATGCTCACCAAAAGAAGAAAGGTGATAGTATTGAGAGGATCAATCAAAAAAAGAGGCAAAACTTTTACCGTGCGCTATGATATTGGAATTGAATCAAATACGGGAAAAAGGATTCAAAAATCAAAAGGTGGCTTCAATACAAGAAGAGAAGCCGAAAGATACCTGAACGAGAATCTATACAAATTAAATGACAAACAAACTAATAAGGTCGATGATGTCTACTTCGAAGCTTACTTTGAAGAATGGTTTGAGACTATGTATAAAAAGAAAGTGTCTACTAGTACTTGGGAAGGTCGCCAATACACGATGAATCTTCACATCCTTCCTAAGTTTCGTAACCATAAGCTAAGAAGTATCACTTCTTATGAGTTGGACACCTTTTATGCGCAAAAAGTTGAGGAAGGACTTTCCCCGAAAACAGTAAAGGAAATTCACTGTTTCATACGTATGGCACTTGCCCAAGCAGTAAAATGGGGATATATGGACAGGAATCCAGCTGAAGATGCAACGATTCCTAAACAAGTTAATAAAGAGGTCATCATATGGGATTACCAAACTGCTATGACCTTTTTAAAAACAGCAAGAATAGAAAAAAAAGACGCGATTTATGCCACGGCTCTATTTACAGGAATGAGACGTGGAGAATTACTGGGACTGAAATGGTCAGATGTAGATTTGGATAAAAAGAAGATTTCCATCAACCGTTCTCTTTCGGTAACAAAGAGTGAAGGATATATACTATCCAGAACGAAGACGGTAAACTCGAGAAGGCAGATTTCGATTTCCCCTTTCGTTGTGGAAGTGTTAATACGCCATAAAGAATACCAAGAGGAACAAAAAGCCGAATTGAGGGAAGGATATACAGATCAAGACCTCGTATTCCCTAACCTTTTTGGAGGATTCAAGAATCCAGATAATTTGAGAAGAGAATACAACGCTTTAATCGAGAAAGCGAAGGTCCCCCGCATCAACATACATGCCCTTCGACACACCCACGCCACCTGGTTGTTAAAAAATGGCGTTAACCCAAAAGTGGTCTCAGAGCGTCTTGGGCATCATGATGTTGGCATAACTTTAAGGACCTATTCGCATGTTTCTTTTGACCTCCAGGAAGAAGCAGCGCAAAAACTAGAAGAAACGGTTCAGAAGTTTTTCGATCCAACGATTAAGCAATAATGTGAACATCGGTGAACAAAATCCCCTTTGTTCAGCCATGATACGATTCTCCATAAAAAAAGAAACCCTTGTCGGATAAGGGTTTCCATGTAGTGGAGCATATCGGGCTCGAACCGATGACCTCATCGCTGCCAGCGATGCGCTCTCCCAACTGAGCTAATGCCCCGTATAAGAATGTCATGTGAATATTATACAGTTTTGCTATTTTTCTTGCAACTACTAAAATCTCGAATCCCTATCTCAACTATTTTTAGAAAAAATTTCATTTTGTGTGAACCATATTCCACTTCAATCGTCATATACATAGAAAGGATTTATAAGGAGGATTACATATGGATATTGCACAAATTCCCGATGTAGTAGCTGAGTTAACGGCCATGATTCCTTGGAAAATTATCATACCCGTGATGATTCTTGAGCTTATTCTACTCACTGTGGCAATCGTTGACTTAGTTAAGAGAACTGAAACAAATGGCCCGAAATGGTTATGGCTTATTATTATTTTAGGATTTAACCTAGTAGGCCCTGTAGTGTACTTCATTATTGGAAGGAGACCGCATTAAAATGGCATTTGTATCTGTTTCTGGATTAACGAAGCGTTTTGATAAGACAGATGTAGTTCATGATATCGCTTTTGAATTAGAGAAAGGAAATTGTATATCCTTGCTTGGGCCGAATGGTGCTGGGAAGACGACCACACTGCGCATGCTTGCAGGTTTGATGAAACCGACGAGTGGATCTATTGTTTTCGAAGGGCATCCTGCTCATTCGGATATTCGCGAAGTAATTGGATATCTCCCTCAGCACCCTGTGTTTCATTACTGGATGACTGGTAAGGAGTTTCTTGTTTATGTAGGTAGACTAGCCCATTTATCCAAAAAGGATGCGAGTAATCGGGCTGAAGTGTTGCTCGAAAAAGTTGGTATAGCTGATGCCAAGAATCGGCGTATAAGCAAGTATTCAGGAGGGATGAAGCAACGACTCGGAATTGCTCAAGCGATGATTCACCAGCCTAAGCTGCTTGTCTTAGATGAACCTGTTTCAGCTTTAGACCCAATTGGCCGTCGTGAAGTACTGAATTTGTTAGAGGATATCAAAAAGGAAACGACTATCCTTTTTTCCACACACATTTTAAGTGACGCGGAAGAAGTGAGTGACGAACTGTTACTTATGCATAATGGTGAGATTGTAGAATCTGGAAGGCTGGACGACCTACAATTTACTCAAGATGCTACGAAACTAAAAGTCTCTTTCTCGCAAAATGGTGACATATATGCCGAAGACATAGAAGCACTTGAGTCAGTAGAAAGCGTACTTAAAGAGGGGAAACACTTAACCATCAACACCCATAACACAGACCAGGCTCGATCTGAGATTTTACAATTAGCTGTAGAACGTCAATGGCCTATTACTCATTTTGAAGTGAGTCGTACCTCGTTAGAAGACTTATTTATGAAAGTGGTGAAGCAGTAATGCAATGGTGGACAATTTTTCAAAAAGAACTACTTGAAAATTGGCGAAGCTTAAAATGGGTATGGGTACCGATTGTATTTATACTTCTGGCAATTATGGATCCAATTACTTCCTATTATACACCTGTCTTGTTGGAGCAGTTCGGTGATTTACCTGAAGGTGCAGAAATCAACATCCCTACGCCTACACCAGAACAAGCATTTATGAGTAGCATTTCTCAATATAATCTGATGGGATTGTTACTTATTTTGATTATGACGATGGGACTTATTTCTGGTGAGCGAAAAAGTGGCGTAACGGAATTAATACTCGTTAAACCTGTTCGTTACACCAATTATATTACCGCTAAATGGGCAAGCACCCTTTTATTAGTGTTAACTAGCTCGTTTCTTGGCCTCCTAGCAAGCTGGTATTATATTAATATCTTATTTGGAGATCTCCCATTCTCTCATGCCATGACAGGCTTTCTATTTCACAGCGTCTGGTACGTATTGGTCATCACCATATCCGTCTTTTTAAATACACTATTCCGAGTACCTGGACTAGTAGGATTCTTATCTGTAACATCGGTTATTGTATTAAGTTCCATCAATGGGATATTCAAAAGTCAATTCGAATGGCTCCCGCCGCAAATTCACTTATATATCCAAACATTCTTGAACAGCGGAACATTGCCTACAGATATGTGGATCACGACAGTTCTAACCATCCTACTAAGCGCCATACTTCTTATGTTATCGGTGTTTATTTTTAAGAAGAAAGAATTAGCCTCTTAAGAACAAAAGCTCAGGGCGCGACCTTTATACTTAGTATCCTATACCATGCCGACCAATTTATAGTTTCTTGGTGATAAAAAACCCTTCCATCAGGGTTTTTTTCATGTACGTGGAGCCCATAATATGACGCTCACTCCAATAATACAAATCAATCCACCTATCCAATCGTACATGTCTGGCGTTTTCTGATCAATTCCCCATCCCCACAATAATGATAGAATGACAAATATTCCACCGTAAGCTGCGTACACTCGTCCAAAATCCGGAAACGATTGAAAAGTAGGGATAATTCCATATAGAACGATTATAACTGCACCTGCCAAGCCATACTGCCAGGAAGCTCCTTCACGAAGCCATAACCAAATTAAATAGCCTCCCCCAATTTCTGCTATACCCGCTAATAGAAACAAAACAATTGCTTGCATGCTCATCCCTCTCTTTTTTTATGTATTGTAGTACAGTTTATCTTTTCTGGAGGTAGAATGACAAATTACAATTTCAATGCTTCTCCTTCACCAAATCCTTTCAAAGCACCTTGAAGATGCACTCGTTCAACAGCAACAATATTTTACACAATAAAAAGAGCATTTCCTAGAAGAATGCCCTTTTCATTACTTCTTTAATGTATTTAAAAACAAATCTACTTGAACCACATACTCTAATGGATATTGATTCCAAACCCAATATAATGCAAAAGATGATACTCCTATTAAGATCACCTTATAAAAAGTAGGCTCTCCTGTTTTTCTAATGAATTTATAAAATCTAGGGAAATCATTCCTAACTTCTTCATGTAAATCGGGTGACAATCGTAATACCTGTTTAAGAAAATTATTTGGAATAACTGCCAACACAATAGCAACTAGCACCAATCCTAAAGCTAAGGATACATTTTCGTACCAGCCTTTTATATCTGAAATATATCCCCTGAGTGGAACATAATTCTTCTCTCCACTCTCTTTTTCAACAACTGTGGGTGTAGGGTTGTCTTTTATAAAAGTCTCTTCCACCTCACCTTTCTCATCGAGTTTATAAATTTCAAGATGAAGGCTCTTCTGCTGATAATCGTAACCATTTGGGTAAAAGTGAGCGTATTTAACAAAGAAGTAAGGAGTTAGAAATAACAGGAGCCCCATAAAAATGGTAATTACTCTTTTAGTTGTGATGATATACTCCCCTAACGTTTAAAAGATATAGCCTATTACCCTACCATAAATTACCATGGTATTATACGCAAATTTCTTCTTTTCTAATGGCTGTGTTAAAGTTTGGTATTGATATAATAATGAAATAGTTTTATGTTCCTCCATAATAGCACCATTATGTTGAAGACTTGGATTCGAGATATGTTGGGGATAAGAGATGTTTCCGTTTCTTTAAATGGAATAAAGGTGGCCGTGGAACAACTCGCGTCCTGCCGGCGAGCTGGCAAGCCTCCTCGAGCCCAAAAGCGGGGCTCTGCGGGGTCTCGCCTACCTCTTTCTCCGGCGGGAGTCTCCTTTTTCCACGGCCACCTTTGCTTTTATTGAGATGAACGGAAACATAGCCAGGTTAGAATGGGGCGTTTTCTTAATGGTAGTATTTACGAAGCGAAGAATGGTTTAGGACACAAAGCGATGCTATGCTCGCGGACATATAGTCTCTTATTCTTCGATTTGAAGGCTATTTTGCATTCGTAACGGACATTCAGTTCGCTATTTGGCCTAAATCACCTTAATGCAGTGTGTTTTTTCACAAATAAGATACTATATGTCCGCAAGCCTCTCCAAAATAGGTTTTTTACTGAAAATAAGAGCATATATGTCCTTAAGAAGATCTCCTATGTATATTTGCGCGGGTCCGATCACATCATATTGGCAGGGTTGGGTAGGAAACTGCGAGACTCCCGCGGGAGAAAGAGGTTGGTAAGACCCCGGAAGGCATGGGTTTTGCCTGAGTAGGCTTACCAGCTCGCCCGCAGGAAAGCGAGTTGTTTCCTCCCCAACCCTACTCTTCTTACGTATCGGACCACTCCAATTATCTCGAATCCAAGTCTTCAAGATTATGCTTCTTATCTTGAATAAAACTATTTAGATTAATTGATTCCAAAATCAACACCAAACTTTAACATAGCCTTTCTAATAAAAAAGAGTGCCCTTCAACAAGAAGAGCACTCCCCCATTCACCTATTTCCCTGTCTCAGCAAATGTCTTGATACGTTCACCAATCTCATCACGAACACGCTGAAAAACAGCCCACTTTTCTTCGTCTGTTCCTTCTGCTTTAGCTGGGTCATCAAATCCCCAGTGTTCATTACGTACATGTGTTGGTGTGATTGGGCATTTATCACGCGCATCCCCGCAAAGGGTAACAACAAATTCAGCGTTATTTAGAATTTCTTGATCAATAATATCTGATTCTTGGTCTGTAATATCGAGGTCGACTTCTTTCATAGCTTTGACTGCGTTCGGGTTTAATCCGTGAGCTTCGATGCCTGCGCTCTTCACATCCCATTTGTCTCCTAGGTAATGTTTGCCCCATGCTTCCGCCATTTGACTACGACAAGAGTTTCCTGTGCATAGAAAGTAAAGTACTGGTTTTTGATTTGTCATAACGTATCATGCTCCTTTTATGTTTCTGTAAATTATATTAATAATAGCGTCAGATACAGGCCTATTAGTGTAATGAGTAAGGTTGGTACAGTTAGGATGATTCCTATTTTAAAGTAGTATCCCCAGGAGATTTTGACTCCCTTTTGAGATAAAACGTGTAACCATAACAGTGTTGCTAGTGATCCAATCGGTGTAATCTTCGGTCCTAGGTCACTTCCAATTACGTTGGCATAGATAAGTCCTTCTCTCATCACACCACTCGTATTGGAATCAGCAATGGCTAGCGCATCAATCATCACAGTTGGCATGTTATTCATAATAGAAGAAAGAATAGCAGCGATGAAGCCCATGGAAATGGTTCCGACGAAAAGCCCTTGATTCGCAGCTGCTTCAATAACATTTGCTAGTACGTCCGTCAGACCCACATTTCGTAAGCCATACACGACGACATACATACCAATGGAGAAAAATACAATCGCCCAAGGTGCCCCTTTTACGACGGTTGTTGTTTCGACAGCAGCACTTCGGCGGGCCATTAGCAAGAAGAAAATTGCGACAACACCGGCAATAATCGATACTGGTAACGCGAAAAACTCACTAGCGAAATATCCGATAAGTAGAACGCCTAACACCCACCATGATAAGTGGAACATCTTTATATCTTTAATTGCGTCAGCAGGTGTTTTGACCTGATTCATATCATACTCACTTGGAATATCTTTTCTAAAATATAGATAGAGTACTAGAATACTTGCCCCTAATGAAAACAGATTCGGAATAATCATACGTGACGCATACTCTATGAAACCAATATCAAAGAAGTCTGCTGATACAATATTCACGAGGTTACTCACAACAAGTGGTAACGATGTCGTATCTGCTATAAAACCACTTGCCATAATAAACGGAAAGATCATCCGTTCCTTAAAGTTCAATGCTCGAACCATTGCGAGTACAATTGGTGTCAGGATTAACGCTGCGCCATCATTTGCGAATAATGCAGCTACAGCAGCTCCTAGCAACGATATATAAATGAACATTTTAAAGCCATTTCCATTTGATAGACGTGCCATATGTAAGGCAGCCCATTCGAAAAAACCAATTTCATCAAGAATCAAGGAAATAATAATAATAGCAACAAACGCGAGCGTTGCATTCCAGACAATTCCCGTTACGGTAGCTACGTCTTGAAAATCAACAACACCAGCAATTAATGCCAGTATTGCACCCGTACAGGCTGACCAGCCAATCCCTAGATTTTTAGGCTGCCAGATAACAAATACGAGTGTCAGTATAAAAATTGATACAGCTAATAAAACAGACAAAGCTCATTCTCCCCCTTTTAGTCACAACAAATTCGTTTACCACTCTGTTCTAATTGGATAAGTTTCTCTCTTTGATCTGGGATATGTTCCAATACTTCAGAAATAAGGGAGAAAGAATCGTCCTCCTGATTCAAGGAATAGAACATCCAATGACCCTTACGTTGTTCTTTTACCAAACCAGCATCTCTTAATTTTCGTAAATGCTGACTTATGGCTGGTTGAGACATATCTAATATTTCAACGAATTCGCATACGCAACATTCGTTATTTTTCAGCAAGCCCATAATCGTCAAACGAGTTTGATCACCAAGCAACTTTAACACTTGTGAGGCATCTTTAATCGATAGAACCGTTTTTTCCAACATGAACACCTTCTTTTTTTATATAAGTATATGCTTATATAATGATAAATATATACTCCCATTTTTTCAACACAAAATTACATCAAATTTTTTTGATAAAGTGAATTGCATTTTTAATTTATTTGTGTATCATTGTAATTAATCAAATAATTTTGATGAATAGAAAGAGGCTGATTGTAATGAAAGAATTGCCTATTATCCAACCTAATGAACATATTGATTTTGCTTCTTATGTTCAACAATTCAAAGCACTAGCAGATGAGAAACGATTAATTATCATGAACATCTTAACGAGAAATGGGAAAACATGTGTGTGTGATTTGGAGGTTGAAGTAAACCTACCACAGTCAAAACTCTCTTACCATTTGAAGATTTTGTATAAAGCCGGATTTATCCATAAAGAAACCAAAGGCACTTGGAGTTACTACTGGATCAATGAAGACGTAGTCAATTCCATTCTATCTGAAGACCTTTGCTGTTTATTTAGACCAAATTAAGTAAATTCTTTTGTAATCTAACACTTTGATGTCTAGCTCCAGCGCCTAGAATCTTAAGCCTGTCGGAGGTGATTAAGGCGCCCCGAGCTTTTCTTTTTAAATCAAATTTTTTTGATGAATGAAGGAGGATATATCATGAACACCCATTTACCTGTAGCTATCATTGGTGGTGGTCCAATTGGATTGGCTGCTGCTGCTCAACTTAGTCAACAAAACCAATCGTTTATTCTGTTTGAATCTGGTCGTCAGGTAGGATCAAATTTCTTAGATTATGGCCATGTAAGACTCTTCTCCCCTTGGAAGTACAATATGGATCATGCAGCTATAGAGTTATTAAGAAAGCATCACATCTCTCTTCCAGATGAGGAACGACTGCCTTATGGTAAAGAAATTGTGGATGATTACTTGAATCCACTAGCGAGTTTACCTGAAATGAAGCCATATATTCATGTGAACAGTAA
The DNA here is from genome assembly GCF_000770635.1 of Pontibacillus yanchengensis Y32. Classification (GTDB taxonomy): domain Bacteria; phylum Bacillota; class Bacilli; order Bacillales; family BH030062; genus Pontibacillus; species Pontibacillus yanchengensis. Next base: position 24,836 of record NZ_AVBF01000009.1, on the reverse strand, counting down.
GGTCCATGCGATTACCCGAAAAGGATTTGATAAAGTAAAAACAACTAATCGTGAGCTAGCTCCTTTTGTTATTCAAATTGAAAAAGACCATGGATATGAAACGTATGAAGCTAGAGCAGTAATTGATGCTACTGGTACTTGGCAAAATCCCAATCCGGTTGGAGCTGGTGGCATACATGCGGAAGGTGAGCTAGAAGCCTCCAATTATATTAGATATGGCATACCCGATGTCTTAAATACAGAACGTAAACGCTACGAAGGTAAAAAAGTAGCAGTAGTTGGAAGTGGGCACTCAGCTATTAATACTTTACTCGATCTAGCGGAGCTACCTGATACAGATTTGCATTGGCTATTGCGGAAAAAAGATGTGCGTGAAACGTTTGGTGGAATGGAAGATGATGCCCTGCCAGGTCGTGGTGCTTTGGGGACACAAATCCAGCAACTCGTAACTAGTGGTCAAGTGAATGTGCATACACCTATGTTTGTAAGGTCCATTACACAAGAGGAGCAAAATGTAACCATACATGGGGAAGTAAACGGAGATGAAACGAAAATCGAAGAAGTTGATGAAATTGTGTCGACTACAGGTGCAAGACCTACATTCGATTTTGTTCGTGAACTACGATATACATTTGATTCTACACTAGAATCAGTTCCGGATTTAGCAGAATTAATTGATCCGAACATTCATAGTTGCGGAACAGTGCGAGCTCATGGTGAAAAGGAACTACGTCAACCTGAGCCCAACTTTTATGTCATCGGTGCCAAAAGTTACGGTAGAGCGCCTACCTTTCTATTAGCCACAGGTTATGAACAAGCACGCTCTGTTGTAGCTTATTTGTCAGGCGATTTCGAACGTGCGAGAGAAGTTCACTTAAACCTTCCTGAAACAGGCGTATGTAGTTCGGGTAGTTCAATTAATACGAAGTCTTCCCAAGGTGGTTGTTGTTAAGATCTCATTTATGTTCTATAAAACAATCAAGCTCGTTTGATACTATCGCATTCATTAGCAAACAGAAGCGCTACTATTATTATAGAGGCGCTTTTTCTATCAAAGCCGACATCCTTTGACTTTTTCGTATCGGTGTTTTATGGTTTAACTACTTAAACATACTTACAATAACAATAACTAATGAGGTGACTTTACTTGAAACCAACTGCTCTAATCACAGGTGCATCTAGTGGATTAGGTTATGAATTTGCTCGACTGTTTGCTGCTAATGGATACGATCTAGTTGTAACTGCCCGTAATGAAGTGAAATTACAAGAGCTTCAAAACGAGCTAGAACATGTGGATGTAACAATTGTACCGAAGGATCTTTCCCAGCCCCATTCTGCAGAAGAACTGTACAAAGAGCTGGATAGTAAAGATATACAAGTAAACGTTCTAGTTAATAATGCTGGATTTGGATTGACTGGAGCATTTGATAAGCTTTCCTTGCAAGAACAGCAAGACATGATGCAAGTGAACATGACCACATTAACAGATCTTACGTATTGGTTCTTACCTGAGATGAAAAAACTCGCCAACAAAGGTGAACCGGCTGGTGTATTGAACGTTGCCAGTACAGCTGCGTTTCAGCCAGGACCAGGCATGTCTGTCTATTATGCATCGAAAGCCTATGTCCTCTCCTTCTCAGAAGGTCTTGCCGGTGAGCTAAAAGGGACAGGCGTTAACATTTCCACCCTATGCCCAGGAGCAACAGAAACCAACTTCTTTAAGACAGCTCGTGGTGAGAAAATGAAACTTGCCGCTTCGGCAATGAGTGCCACCGTCGTAGCGAAGGCCGGTTTTGAAGGTTTCCAAAAAGGCCAACGCATCATCATCCCAGGTCGAACAAATGCAGCTGGCGCCGTCTTAGCTAAATTCCTTCCAAGCTCCATCTCAGCTAAAATTGCCAAGAATTTAAACAGTACCGATTCTTAATGAATCAGTACTGTTTTTTTTAGAATTTAGTTGATATTTTAATAATCACCAATTAATTGGTGATTTATTATTGTTATAGCCCCTGACTTTTGTTGTTCTGGATTGGGATTTGCTCGCTTCTTTCCTGCTTATGCTCGCTCCCGGTTGCGATTTGCTCGCTTCATTCCCGCTTATGCTCGCTCCCGATTGCGATTTGCTCGCTTCTTTCCCGTTTATGCTCGCTTCTGATTGCGATTTGCTCGCTTCATAACCGCTTATGCTCGCTCCCGATTGCGAATTGCTCGCTTCATACCCGTATATGCTCGCTCCCGGTTGCGAATTGCTCGCTTCATTCCCGCTTATGCTCGCTCCCGGTTGCGATTTGCTCGCTTCATTCCCGCTTATGCTCGCTCCCGATCGCGATTTGCTCGCTTCATACCCGCTTATGCTCGCTCCGCGTTCGGCTTTGCTCGTTTGCCCCCTCTAGACAACCTCTAACTTCATCCACCTTTTTCTAATGACTTCTCACCTCAAGCCTCCATCACCAGCAGGCATGTCCGCTTTTTCCTTATTATTAAAGGTGCAGATAATCAGGCGAAATGGTGGATTGTAATGCAGATGCTTCGCCTTCTCATAAAGCACCCAGATATATCTTGATAGTAAACGCTTCTTTCCCACAAAAAGAAAAACGCCCTTCATCATTCTAAACCGCTTCTTATCATCTTCTTAACGTTTTTCTTGTAAGAGGGTCCCCGCATATTCATTATATCCTCTCATTCGTACTTTGGTAAGATTGGGATCATCACTTACCATCTTTTCTCTTAGACTCTTTAGATTTGGTAGCTGTAGATTTTCCATCTTTTTGTTTTCCTTCGTTTTTGTTTTCGAAAGGTGGAGCTACATCTGCACCTGGAGGTCTAATGATGCCTAGTAGGACTAATATCGATAGAATCAGCTCCGTATAAACATCAAAGTCTATGTCAATCACTCCGCAATCTTGTAGAAATAATGAGATTAGCGCTGCTATGGCTACCCACAACCGATAACTTCTCCATCGATTCATCATTTTCACCATCCTTATACAATATTTATGAGGTATGTCTTACTCCTCATAGAATAGAGTATGCGACGTTGTCCGACTTTGACTGTCAACAATCCCCATATTTCCCTTCATTCCTATAATCGCCTTAGAGAATTCCATTGTTGTCCCCTCCCTTTTTAACGTCTTTCTATGAATATCGCCCTACTTGTCCGAATAGAGTGAGTAATACGTTTACTAGTTTTTCGAGAGAGGTGAGCATATGTCTGATTCATATTCGAATCCAGTCCTGGACATTAAAGGTCTGAGGACATCCTTTTATACGGATGATGGAGAAATTCCAGCAGTCGATCACATAGATATTCAAATTCATAAAGGAGAAATACTCGGTATTGTAGGGGAATCCGGCTGTGGTAAAAGCGTGACTTCCCTTTCTGTCATGGGACTCATCCCTTCCCCACCTGGACGGATTATTGGAGGCAACATTCTATTTAATGGGGAGAATTTACTTGATGCTTCTGAAAAACGAATGCGTTCGATTCGTGGAAATGAAATTGCAATGATTTTTCAAGAGCCGATGACGTCTTTGAATCCACTTTTCAAAATTGGCAATCAACTTATCGAAGCACTTCGGACACATCGAAAGTGGAGCCATGCCACGTACAAAGAGCGAGCGATAGAGATGCTTAACCTTGTCGGCCTCCCTCGTGCTGAGGAACTTTTACATGCCTATCCCCATCAATTGTCTGGTGGTATGCGGCAGCGTGTGATGATTGCCATGGCAATGATTTGTGACCCCAAATTGTTGATTGCAGACGAGCCAACAACCGCCTTGGATGTCACGATACAAAAACAAATCCTCCGATTGATGAGAAAATTAAATGAAACGATGGAAACCTCCATCATGCTGATTACCCACGATTTAGGTGTCGTTGCTGAGGTGTGTGATCGTATTGCCGTTATGTACGCTGGAAAAATTGTGGAGCAGAGTGATGCGAAAACCATTTTTGCTGACCCTAAACATCCTTATACGAAAGGCTTATTAGCTTCTGTACCTGATATACGCTCCAAAACGAACCGTCTGTTTTCTATACCAGGTAATGTTCCTAAACCAGGATCAATCAAAAGAGGATGCCGGTTTGCGGAACGGTGTCAGTATGCTATGGATCATTGCTTTGAACAGGATCCTGATTTGTATTCCTTTAACAATGGCAAGCATCAAGTCCGCTGTTTCCTATACGAAAAAGAAGGTGAGTCTGCACATGAATCAACCATTACTTCAAGTTAATCAGCTAAAGAAGTACTTCCCCATCACCGGCGGTATTTTAGCCAGAAAAATTGGTGAGGTGAAAGCAGTAGATGACGTATCGTTTTCTGTGCATCACGGAGAAACGCTAGGCTTAGTTGGGGAAAGTGGCTGCGGCAAATCTACCACGGGAAGAGTATTATTACGACTTCTTGAAGCGACGGATGGTGACATATTATTTGAAGGTCAATCCATTACCACCCTTTCTTCGAAGCAGATGAAAAAGTTGCGTAAAGAAATGCAGCTTATTTTCCAGGACCCATACGCTTCTCTAAACCCTCGCCATACTGTTGAGAAAATTTTAGAAGAACCGTTAATTGTTCATGGGATAAAAGATAAACAAGAACGAAAGAAACGAATCCGGGAGATGCTTTCCGTTGTCGGCCTTGATTCCTATCACGCATCTCGTTATCCCCATCAATTCAGCGGGGGGCAGCGTCAACGAATTGGCATTGCCCGTGGTTTGATGACACATCCAAAATTAATCATTGCCGATGAACCAGTCTCTGCATTAGATGTATCCATTCAATCTCAAGTATTGAATCTACTGAAAGACCTCCAACACAAATTCGACCTAACGTATATATTCATTGCACATGATTTAGGGGTTGTTCGTCATATTAGTGATCGTGTAGGCGTAATGTATTTAGGGAGGTTGGTCGAACTTACCGCTAGTGATGCTTTATATGATGAACCACTTCATCCCTATACGAAATCTCTACTTTCCTCCGTACCTATTCCGGATCCAAACCTACCTATAAATGACGATGAATTGCTAACAGGGGAGATGCCTAGTCCTTCGAATCCACCTAAAGGATGTGCATTTCATACTCGTTGCAAGGAATGCATGGACATGTGCAAGACGACGCGACCTGTCTTTAAGGAGATTAAACCAAATCATTATGTTGCTTGCCATCTATATAATGATGAACAAGCACATTCATGATATATTCACTTATTTTAAGGGGGATTTAATACATGTCGAAACGCTTTGGATTGTTGGCTTTACTGTTTATGCTACTCCTTTCCGTTGCTCTGATTGGATGTAGTGACAATTCAGATGAGGAACAAGAGGATACACCTAAAGAAAATACAGAAGATCAAGCAGAGGATACCAATGAAGGTACCAACGAGGATAAGAATACAGATACTAGCGAAGATACTTCTACAAAGGATACGTTAATCTATGCTCGTGGTGGAGATTCCACTGCGCTTGATCCAATCACGACTACCGAGGGCGAAACATTTCGTGTGACAGAGAATATTTTTGAAACACTTTTAAATTATGAAGACACGAATACACAACTCGTACCAGGATTAGCGAAAGAATGGACCGTTTCTGATGATGGATTAACCTACACCTTCACATTAGAAGAAGGCGTAAAGTTCCATGATGGAACTGATTTTAATGCTGATGCCGTTGTCTTCAACTTTGAACGCTGGATGAATGGAGATTCGGAGCAATTCCCTTACTATACAATGTTTGGGGGCTTTAAAGGAGATGAAGGGCACGTTATTAAAGAGGTAAAAGCAGTGGATGAGTTCACTGTCGAATTTACCTTGAACCGCCCACAAGCACCATTCCTTAAAAACTTGGCGATGACACCATTTGGTATAGCAAGCCCTGATGCTGTTGATAAGCATGGAGACAAATTTACTGAAAATCCTGTAGGTACTGGACCATTCCAATTTACCGAATGGAAACGAAACGAACGCATCGTTTTAGAGAAGAATGAAAACTATTGGAAGGAAGGCCTTCCAAAGTTAAACAAAGTAATCTATACCGTTATCCCTGAGAACTCCGCTCGTTTAAATGCACTAATGACGGGGGAAGTTGACTTAATTGATGGGGTTAATCCTTCTGATGTAGAACGTATCGAATCGGATGAGAACCTACAAATCATGGAACGCCCATCCATGAACGTTGGCTATATGGCGTTTACAATGAACCGTGATACTCCGATGGCTACCGAGCAAAAGGTACGTCAGGCTCTAAGCCACGCAGTACCGAAGGAACAAATTATTGAAGCGTTTTATGGTGGGTTAGCAGAACCAGCCAAAACCGTAATGCCTCCTAGTATTGAAGGCTACAATGATGACATTGAAGACTATGAATATGATGTAGAAAAAGCCAAATCTCTTCTTGCGGAAGCAGGTTATGAAGATGGCTTTGAATTCAACCTATGGTACATGCCAGTTCCACGCCCGTATATTCCAGAAGGTCAAAAAATTGCCGAAGTGCTCCAGCAAAGCTTTGCAGAAATTGGTGTGACGGCTAACCTGCAAACGGCTGACTGGGGTACCTATCTAGAAAAAGCAAGTAAAGGTGACTTTGACGCGTTCCTACTTGGCTGGACAGGTGACAATGGCGACCCAGATAACTTCATTTACACGCTTTTAGATAAAGACAGCATTGGTAGCAACAACTATGCGTACTACTCTAACGACGAATTGCATGAAGTGTTAATTGAGGCTCAAACCATTACAGACCAAGACAAACGTAATGAGCTATACAAACAAGCTCAAGAAATGGTTCATGCTGATGCTCCTTGGATTCCATTAGTACACTCAACACCAGTTGTAGCTGCCAAGAAAGAAGTTACAGGCTACATTCCACACCCTACAGGATCAGAAGCTGTGACAAACGTAGAATTTAAGTAGGTTCCTCAGGGGACTGTCCCCTTGTTCCGGGCAGTCCCCTTCATTATATATAAGGAGGTGTAAGGAGTGTTTGCTTATACCATACGTCGCCTTTTTATGCTAATCCCGGTTCTGATTGGCATGAGTATTCTCGTCTTCTCTATCATTTATTTAATTCCTGGTAATCCTGCACAAATTATATTAGGCCAACGCGCAACAGTCGAAGCCATAGCTCAAGTCGAACAACAGCTAGGACTTGATCAACCGTGGTACATTCAATATTTTGATTACGTTGGCGGGCTGCTGCAAGGGGACCTGGGCACTTCTATCAAAACAAAAGTTCCGATTAGTAATGAGATTTATCCCTATCTGGCAGCCACTATTGAACTAACCGTTGTAGCGATTATCATTGCGATTGTCATTGGTGTGAATGCTGGTATTGTCAGTGCATGGCTCCATAATTCTTGGTTTGATTATATCGCAATGATTTTTGCTTTGATTGGGGTCTCGATGCCCATTTTTTGGTTGGGATTAATGGAGCAGTACATCTTTTCGGTACAGCTTGAATGGTTACCTTCCACTGGACGATATGATGCTTCTACGGTCATTACCCCTATTACCCACTTGTATTTGGTGGACACCTTGCTTCAAGGAAACATGGCTCACTTCTGGGATGTAAGTAAGCATTTGATTTTACCTGGTCTAGCTCTAGCCACCATCCCTATGGCGATTATCGCACGAATCACGCGTTCCTCTATGTTAGAAGTAATGCGGTCTGACTTTATCCGAACAGCTCGCGCAAAAGGATTGAATAGCTTTTGGGTGGTGTACAAGCACTCGCTTAAAAATGCTGTTATCCCTGTATTAACTGTCATCGGACTTCAAACAGGCTTGCTACTTGGAGGAGCGATTTTAACAGAAACCATTTTTGGGTGGCCTGGTATTGGTCGCTATATCTATGACGCCATTAATTATCGAGATTATCCGGTAATTCAATCAGGCATTCTGCTCGTTGCAACGATTTTTGTAATGATTAACTTGATCGTCGATTTGCTCTACGCAGCCATTGATCCACGTATTACGTACAATTAACGGTTAGGGGGAGTTTTAATGGCACCATCTTCATCTGCGAAAGTGAATGATATTCCTGTTGTAAAAGAAAGAGCCTCCTCTCCGTGGCGTGATGCGTGGAGGAACTTTTCTAAAAATAAAGTCGCCATTATGGGATTAGTCATAGTAGTATTTTTTATTCTTCTAGCAATATTAGCTCCAGTCATCATGCCTTACGATTACGCTAAAACCAATCTACTCGATCGTTTACAAGGACCTTCCGCTGAGCATTGGTTAGGAACCGATGATTTTGGACGAGATATTCTTTCTCGCATTATCTATGGAGCACGCATTTCCCTTTGGGTTGGATTTTCCTGCGTGATTGGATCAGTCATCGTAGGTTGTACACTTGGCATACTGGCTGGCTACTACGGTAAATGGGTGGATATTGTCATTTCACGAATATTTGATATTCTACTCGCCTTTCCGAGTATATTGTTAGCGATAGCTATCGTAGCGATATTAGGTCCAGACTTACAAAATGCCCTGATTGCTATAGCTGTCATCAACGTCCCAAACTTTGGACGGCTAATTCGATCAAAGGTATTGAGTGTGAAAGAAGAAGAATATATTACCGCCGCTAAATCTGTTGGTATGAACGACTTCAGAATCTTGTTTCGGCATATCCTACCTAATAGCATGACCCCTATCATCGTACAAGGTACACTAGCCATTGCTACTGCTATTATTGAGGTTGCTGCCCTTAGCTTTCTTGGCTTAGGGGCTCAGTCACCGGACGTTGATTGGGGAAAAATGCTTGCCGATTCGAAGCAGTATCTTGTCCAAGCTCCATGGACGATGATTTTCCCTGGTTTAGCGATTATGCTTACCGTTCTAGGGTTCAATTTAATGGGAGATGGACTGCGAGATGCACTCGATCCGAAGATGAAACAATAATATTACGTATAGATTCTGTAAATATTGAATAAAGTAAGTAAAGTCGATTTTGGGAGGCAGAAATCGGAGTTTTTTGGGTAATGGTGTTTCTCCATTCATCACAAAAGGGGTGAAAGGTAATGAAACAGTATAAGGTTCGTTTCTACAACGCATGTGTAAAACTAACCAAAAAATTATCCGCCAAACGAAGCAGCAAGCTAACGAAGTAATACATCAGTTCCTCCTCTCCACTATAAAAGGGCCTGGCTCTTAGAACGTTTGATGTTCTAGGAGCCAGGCCCTTTTTTTATGGAGTAATATCGGTATCTGTGTTTCCTTTATCTCAAAAGGATTAATGGAAGTTCGATTAAGATCGCTGCATCCTGCAGCAACATCGAACCAACCCACGTCCTGTGGGCCGCAGCATATACGTCGCTAAACGGGCGCTTGCGCTTTAGTTACGTCCAGCTCCAGCGCCTACCCCCTCGGGGTCTTAAGCAAATCCTCTCTGTGGCAAAAATCGCCACGACGAGGCTTTGCTTAAGCCTGTCGGGGGTGAGCAAGGCGCTTGCGCTTTAGTTTTTATCTAAATCAAATTCTTGTGCGATTTCGTTCATTTTGTTTTTCATCATTTCATCGTTCATTACATTTTGCGTGGTTCCTACTTGGGCTGGGTCTTCGAATAGGTTGCTCATGCGTTCTTTGGTTCTTTCGTACGTTTCCTTCGTTTTGTCTGCGGCTCCGTACATGCCCATTTTCATGGATTCGCCCATGCCTTCAGGTAGATGCATTTGTTCTTTTTCTGCTTTTGCTTCTTCTAATAAGTGTGTAAAGCCTTTGCCTGTACCAGAAGCCAAGCCTTTGACTTGATCTCCTACAAACATTGCCGCTCCAACACCTTTCACTAAAGCTTTTCGAGTTCCTTTTCTTGCATCGTCTGAAAAGGTTAATAACAACACCCCTGCTGTCACCCATCCCCACGGATTATTAAAGGACATCATTTTCTTCCACATATTCCATAACCTCCTCACTTTAAAGTGTAAGCATTTTATTAGAGTGGACTAGATTATCCCTTTTTATACAAAAGGAACTTTGGATGTATAAAAACTTTAAAATTCCTTAACAATAGGACTATGAAAATCATCAAAGAGGAAGATGTCATTTGGAATCAATAAGCATTCAAAAACGTTCCTTCCAGGCAATTGATGGAAGGCTTCGTTTTGAGTTATACGACCTAGAAAATAATGAACATATAAAAAACAAATTCGAGAAAATCTTCTCTACACTTCCTGGCATTCAAAGTGTTGAAGCAAGTGTAGTGACAGGCAGAGTGCTTATTCAATATGTTGACTCCATTCTTTCTCTTTCTGAAGTAACGAAACTGATTCAGTCTTTCGAGAAAGCGTGGTTCTACAAGAAACATAAGCAACATGAAGTAGCACCAGAAGTAATAGAAGATGAACAACAAGCACATGTAGCCGCAACTTACGAAGATGCGATGCATGTGAATCGGTTAGGGTTCATGCCGGTTGAGGGGCGTAAATCGCGTACGCTTCCTTTTGCAGTTATGTTATCTATGGGAGGCGTCCTCGTTTTATCCATGAAACGATGGATTTGGGGACCTTCTTTCTGGGCTGCCCATCCAATACCATTCTATTTAAGTGCAGCCACAGCTATTTTAACGGGATATCCGTTTTTCAAACGAAGCATTGACCTAGCTGATCAGAAGAAGCCACATTGGAAAATTGATTGGTTGTTAGGAGCAAGCTCTCTTGCTCTCGGTTTAGTGAGGGAAAATGTTGTCGTATTAGCAGGTTTAACTATTTTGAACACGTTAAATTGGAAACGTCAGAAAGCTCATTTGAATGACGCTTCTTACTTGGAGGAGTCACCAGTTCTTCCTGAAATCAAGCGCTACAACAATCGAATGGGTAAATTAGGGTTTGCCGCTGCAGGAGCGAATCTTGCCATCACTCGCAATCCATTTACTACGCTTGGATTGTTGTTAGCTGCAAACCCTCGTCCATCTCGAATTGCTTCTGAATTTTCATGGAAGCAAGCAGAGCTTGATGCTAAGGAACAGCAGTGGACGGTTCCAGAACATGGTTCTCTATTCCACTTATCGCAAGTAAATACGATCATAACGGAAGATCCAGCCGTGCTAGTGGAGAATCATACCCTTCGACCAGAAGCACATGAATTTTTACAAACACTGCCGGATCAAACGAACATCATTATTGGAAGCAAGAAGAAAAACTTACAAGCACAACAAGATGCGGAGCAAACTAGGTACACCGTTGCTTCCATGTATCCTCATCTGTGTGTGAAAGATGCGAATACATCGTATCCTGCAGAACGTCATCATGCGCTCGTGATTAGACCAGAAAAAGAGATGCCTACACATAATTTAGCGTCTTATTATCCATCCATCATGCAGGATGACCTTGCTGGGTTAACCCAAACGATGAAGAAAGTATTCCAGATACGCAAAACGAATTTACGACAGTTAAACGTCACAAAAGGTTGGAATCTATTTGGGAGTATCTTAGCGGTAACAAGAAGATACAGTGCTCCTGTCATTAATCTAATGGCGGACAGCTTGATTCTAATGTTCCTTTCCCACAACCAAAAGGAAACAAAGCCAGAGAAGCAGAAACAACCAAAGACTCGTGATGTACAAACTGCATCTGCCCTTGAAGAAGATGCTCCTGTATTCACGTGGCATGCAGAAAAAGAAAAGCAATTAGTCGATCAGTTTCACTCTGACACTGAACAAGGCTTATCATCTCTTCAAGTGAAAACCAAACGATTAAAGCATGGTAAAAATGAATGGAAGATGAAAGAAAAGCCTCATTGGTTTGTAACGTATTTTGAACAATTAAAAGAATTCACGACCATCATCCTTGGAAGCACTGCTTTAATCAGCATGCTACAGGGTCATATTTTTGATGGTATGGTAATGGGTTCTATTTTATTAGCTAATGCGGGAATTGGAGCGTATCAAGAGCGGAAAGCAGCGAATTTACTTGATAGCGTAAATGATTTCAAACCTCCTATTTCCACTGTTATAAGAAATGGAAAAGAAATCGAAGTTCCAGCAACAGAACTCGTTCCTGGAGATATCGTCAACATAGAAGCTGGTGACCGTGTACCAGCAGACTTACGTTTACTCCGTTCATGGAACATGGAAGTAAATGAAGCGACCCTAACAGGTGAATCTTTACCAGTGCCTAAAAATGTCGGAACGCTGGATTCCTCTACTACCGTAGCTGACCGTTCCAACATGCTGTTTATGGGAACGGATCTTACCCGCGGGCGAGGTCGGGCCATCGTTGTTGGCACAGGCACCCACACCGAAATGGGCCATTTATTGGTGCTCCTTTCGGATGAAAAAGACGAGAAAACCATTTTGCAACAACAGGTTGATTCGGTAAGTAAGAAGTTTCTTAAGCTTGCCCTCATCACTGGTAGTCTTGTCTTTCTAACTGGTGTAATCAGAGGCATTACCCTTGGACAAATGCTTACTACCTCTATCGCACTAGCAGCTTCAGCTATTCCTGAAGGACTGCCAGTTACGATAACCATTGCGCTAAGTGCCGGTGTTTTGCGTTTGTCTAAGAAAAAAGCTGTTACACGACGCTTAAGTGCACTGGAATCCATGGGTCGCGTGACAGTCATATGCTCTGATAAAACAGGAACGCTTACGAAAAACGAAATGACTGTAACAAAAGTAGCTACACCTTCTGATTTATATGAGGTATCTGGAAATGGGTATGAACCGGAAGGAACTATCACTTGCCAAACAAGTGAAGCAACGAATGCTGAAGATTTAGATGCTCTAATGAAAGTTGGGTGGCTATGTCAAAATACGTCCCTTTATAAAGAAGAGGACGAATGGAAAGTAAAAGGCGACCCAACAGAAGCTGCAATTTTAACGCTAGCTCATAAGCATGGGTATCATGATCAAGATTTCTCTGAGTGGCACCGTGTGCATGAAATCCCGTTTGATTCCCAACGAGGGATGATGTCTGTCGTTTGTAAAGAACACAGAGATCATAAGGATTGCTTTGTCATGACGAAAGGATCCTTAGAAAAAGTGTTAGATCGATGCACACATTTTCAAGTAAATGGAATGAAGAAAAAGCTAACCGACAAGCAAAAAACAGCATTTAAGGAGCAAAACCATCAATTTGCAGACGAGGCACTACGCGTTATTGCGTTTGCCTACGCTCCTATTACTTCAGAACCTGATTCTGATTCTGTTGAAGAAGTAGAGCGCGACCTAACGTTTGTAGGGATGGTTGGCATGATCGATCCACCTAAATCTGATGTGAAGGATAGCATCGAGGAATGCTATAACCTTGGCATTAGACCAGTAATGATTACAGGTGATCATCCAAAGACAGCCCAGGCCATTGGTAAGCAAGTTGGGTTAGAAGCAACACCTGAAAGCATTTTGACTGGCCAAGAAATAGATCAAATGGATGATCAGGATTTGTTTAATTGTGTAAATGACATATCCATTTTTGCACGAGTCACTCCTGACCATAAACTTCGCATCGTAACAGCTCTCCAAGAACACGATCACGTCGTTGCGATGTCAGGAGACGGTGTCAATGATTCGCCTGCCATTAAGAAAGCCAATGTTGGTATTGCCATGGGACAAACAGGCACAGAAGTAACAAAAGAATCAGCAGATATCGTTTTAACAGAAGATCATTTTCAAATTATATTGGATGCTGTTAAACAAGGTAGATCCATCATTGGTAATATTCGGCGAGCCTTAGGTTGCTTATTATCCGGGAATATTGCCGAGATTATTGTAACAAGTGTGGCTGTCGTAGCAGGTCTACCATTACCAATCATTCCAATTCAAATTTTGTTAATGAACCTTCTAACGGATGCCTTACCTGCTATGGTGTTTGCGATTAATCCTGGTCAATCCAATGCAGAAGAGCCGCGCAAGAAAATTGCCGATAGCTCCCTGTATAAACAAGTCATTACGAGAGGTTTATTGCTTGGAAGTAGTACGTTAGCTTTATTCGCCTTCACACTAGGTACCGGCGCTACGTTACTACAAGCTCAAACCATTGCGTTTGCGACACTCGTAACAGGACAACTAATTCAAACGTTCTCATGGAGAAAACATGGAACAGATGAATCGTTCCTAGATTTCAAACGAGACCGTTTCTTAATCGGAGCCATTAGCATCTCTGCTTTATCATTACTAAGTGTCATTTATGTTCCAACCCTAGCAAACATGTTCAGCACAGCTACACTTCAGCCTATTCAATGGTTGTATGTACTTGCTGCAGCAGGTAGTTCCGCATTAATTTCAAGACCAATTACTGCCATGCTACAACGTAAAGAACAAACACAAGCGCCAGAAGAAGCACAACCAGAACTTGCACTTGTTAGTTAGAAGAGCTCGAGTGAGACAAGGGACCTGTCCCCTCTGCTCGCTCAGGGCAATTGGGACGAGGGACCTGTCCCCTCGTCCCACTCTGGCGCATGATCGCTTAAAGATAAGATTTATCAGCCTTTATCAACCTGCCCCGTATGTATAGGATATCGGGGTTTCGGTTAGGCTGAACGTAATAGAACTCATAGGATAGGAGGTGTAGAAATTGATCATTCAACGATATGTACAACGGGCTTTAGTCGGCTCAGTCATCGTAGTTGCAGGTACTGCAATTTACCCAGTCGTACGACAAACCCTCCGACCTATGGTACGTGAAATATCCAAAGAAATGAACTATTTCATTGTATGCACCAAGGAAAGAATGGAAGATATGGTGGCAGAAGTGAAATTTGAACGCATGAAGAGACAGCTCGATAAACTCGATGTCATCGACTGTGAAGTAATCGAAATGGACGATGAACCACAGAAGACTAAATAAAAGGAGGTAATGTAGATGAATCAAAACCAACAAGAAGTCGTAGATTCCCTACGACAAGCAATGATTCATTTAGAACATGCCCTCGATACGTCTATACAAAATGTTAAAGAAGACTCATCCGAAAAGAAAATCACCCTCGATATTTGGGAAGAATTCATGAAAACCTTCATGAAAAAGGTAAAAACTAAAGGAAAAGAAAACGACCTAAACTTATTAGGCATGATGTCCATACCAAAATTTTTACGTTTGTAGCAGAAAGGCGCTGGAGCTGGACATCGCCAAAGCACAAACGCCCCAAAGCGACATGAGGGACCTGTCCCCTTGTCCCAAAAAGGGCTTGGAAATCCAAGCTCTTTTTTGTATTTATCCAATTATGTACCTCCCTTTTCACCTGACATCATTAAGTAAATCGCTTACAATAAATAGAAAAGGGGGTTACGTTGAAATGAAGACGCTCCATGTTAGTAATGAAATCCGAGAGGCTTTTATAGAACAAAAACCTATTGTGGCACTTGAATCCACTATTATTTCACATGGTTTGCCATACCCAGACAATAAAGAGGTGGCGCTACGTATCCATGACATTGTTCGTGAAGAAGGGGCTGTACCGGCTACAATTGCTATAATAGATGGCCAACTTAAAGTAGGATTAGATGAAGAGGATATCGAAAGGCTCGCAACAGAAGAGGGAGTCGTTAAAACTTCAATTCGGGACCTACCGGGTGTGTTAACAAAGCGCCAGACCGGATCTACAACTGTCGCAACTACGTCTTATGCAGCTAGTCAAGCTGGCATTCGCTTTTTTGCTACAGGTGGTATTGGTGGTGTACATAGAGACTTTCCTAATTCAATGGATGTCTCAAATGATTTGAACACCCTTGCCAAAAGTAATATTTGCGTTGTTTCTGCAGGTATTAAATCCATTTTAGACGTCCCAAATACACTTGAGATGTTTGAAACATTGGGGGTACCTGTGTATGGATATGAGACGACGCGTTATCCCGGCTTTTACACAACAGATAGTGGCATAACCGTTGAAACCATTTCAAAAGAAGAAGCCGCTTCCTTAATGAGGACAAAAGATCACCTAACATTGGATCAATCTGTGCATATTGCTGTACCAGTTCCTGAGGAAGAAGCCATTGATCCGGATTGGATGCACTCCATTATCCTTGAAGCCTTGCAAGAAGCCAACAATCAACATGTAACAGGAAAAGACATCACCCCCTTCCTCTTAAAAACGATACATGAGAAAACAAATGGCCAAAGTGTTAAAGCAAATATTGCCCTTATCAAAAATAACGCTAAAATCGCCGCTCAAATTGCCAATAATTATTATAATAACTATTAAATATATTTGTCAGTACTCTAGTCAGAATAGAGCACTTTTATCCACTGTCCACTGAAAATATCCTTACACATTAAGAAAGGATTTGTCCCTGGGCATATGATGAACCATCACACAACCAGGGCCAAATCCTTTTTTTCACTCAAGATGTATGAGATTGGCTTGTTCCATACTTTTGGAGAAACCTGCTACAAGCCCATAACCACTCTGATGAATTTTCCCTTTTATCGATTTATATTGATACTGAATTTCCGGTTCATCACTGAACACGACAATCGTCTCTACTGCAAAATCCCTTGATTCTGTTATTAATTCTTTGATATCAGATTCATCATAACCACGTTCTTCTATTAAGTAGCCCATAACCCGCTTTTCTAAAATAAGTTCCCGCACCTCTAATGACCCAAATGTAAAGAGTGGCAATACCATTAAGGTAACTAAAAGCCACACTCGAACTTTTTCGCGCACGCATCCCCCTCCTAAATTTCGTAAGTAACATTCTCAAGTGTATAAAAAAAGCAAGAATACAGTCACTTCCTTTATTCAGTAGGTATGTACTGTCTTCTTGCCTTTCTCGTTATTTCACACGTAAAATGGATCTTGGATAATCTTCTAAGTGTTTTGCACAGCCGTGGCAAAACTCATAAATAAATTCTACATCTACCGGTTTTGAGCTTCCATTTGCAGAGCAGAAATAAAACTCACCATCTTTGCTTTCGATGTAATCTCCTGTTCCTACAAATACCCCATTCCGAAGTTCAAATAAACAATTTGGTGCGCTTAATGTAAAATCCTTGCGCAATTGTTGTAGTAATGCTTTTGTTTTTAACTCCTGTCGTAAGTTAGCTTTTGAAATGGCTTGTAGGATTGTATGATTTGCTTCTAAATAAGATTTTGTAATAACCATAATAATACCTCCGTTTTCTCTCTATCTAATGCTATACCCTCAAACACATTAGCTATAACGTGTTATTATTATATCATAAATTTTCAGAATTTTTTACTCTTTTCTTGATCCCTTTTTATAAAAGTTGTATAAAAAAAGAGCCCAAAACGCTGCTGCGCTTCAGACTCTTTTCATTACTTTACCGACATAGCTTCTCCTATTCGATAATAATCCAAGAAGTTTTTTAATAGTTTTTTTCCATGGGTTGTTAAAATAGATTCTGGATGAAATTGTACTCCTTCAACCGCAAAGTCCACGTGACGGACGCCCATAATCTCTCCATCTGCTGTTTTCGACGTAATGGTGAGACAGTCTGGTATGTCTTCTTCGTTGGCGATTAAGGAATGATACCGACCTACTGTATAAGGAGACGGAATTTGGTTGTAAATCGTTTGGCCATCATGGATTATTTGCGACGTCTTTCCATGAAACAACTCTTTCACTTCAACAATCTTCCCACCAAAGGCTTGGATAATCGACTGATGACCTAAGCAAACACCTAAAATAGGGATGCTTCCTGCATACGTTTTAACGATATCCAAGCATACTCCAGCTTCATTTGGTGTACAAGGCCCTGGTGACAAAACAATTGCTTCTGGTTGAAGGAATTCGACTTCATCCACATCTATTTCATCATTTCTTCGCACAGTAATATCACTATGCATCTCGCCGATGTATTGAACAAGATTGTAGGTAAAAGAATCATAATTATCAATTATGAGGATCATGCTCAGCTCACCTTCTCTCTCCTATACTCTTCTCTACTAGTAGTTAATTAATTGGGTAATCTGCTCTTTCACTCGCTTAAGTCCTTCATCTCTCGTATCTTCTTTAAGAAGAGCTGATTGCTCTCCTTCAATGATTTTTATAATTTTGCTTCCAACAATGACCCCATCGGAATAGTTGTGCATGAGTTGTACCTGGTCATTCGTTGAGATTCCGAATCCTACTGCGACAGGCACGGAACTATAATGTTTCACCTTTTCCAAGAAGGATGAAATATTTGGATCCATTTCTGCTCTCTCACCTGTAACACCTAATGAGGATACACAATATAAGAAACCACTAGCCTGTTCCGCAATTCTTTTAATACGTTCTTCAGAATTTGGGGCAACTAATGAGATGAGTTGAATACCATGTGCTTCTGCATGTTGCTTTAACTCTTCACTTTCTTCAAGTGGAATATCTGGAACCAATAACCCATCAGCTTCATTCTTTTTCAGTTCTTTTACTAATGTCTCCATCCCATATTGAAGGACAGGATTGCAGTAAGTGAACAACACAATAGGGATATGAACACCACGTTTGCGCATCTCTGGGATAAGTTGAATCGCTTTTTGGATAGTCATTCCTTGTTCAATTGCTCTAGCAGCAGCTTGTTGAATAGTGGGACCATCAGCCAACGGATCAGAGTAAGGAACTCCTAATTCAAGTACGTCCGCTCCACTTTCTTGTAGCGTGTACGCTAACTCTATGGTAAGTTCAGGAGTTGGATCTCCACTCATAATAAAGGGTATGAACATGTTTTCTGTTTTAGGCAATCGTTGAGCAAAAGTAGATGTTACTGTATGATTAGTCAAGTCCGTCACTCCCTTCAAAGTATTCCATAATGGTGCTCATATCTTTATCCCCACGACCAGATACATTAATAACGATCGTTTCGCTCGGATCCATCGTTTCTGCTTCTTTTATCGCTTGGGCTACAGCATGAGCACTTTCAATGGCTGGAATAATGCCTTCAGTACGGGATAACGTCTTGATTGCTTCAAGAGCTTCATCGTCTGTAATGGATTCATAACGAACCTGTTTGGATGCATGAAGATAAGCATGCTCTGGACCAATGCCAGGATAATCTAACCCTGCTGAAATAGAATAAGGTTCTGTGATTTGACCGAATTCATCCTGTAACAAATACGTCATAGAACCATGGATGATACCAGGCGTCCCTTTCGTTAACGTTGCGGCATGCTCCGGTGATTGAATTCCTCTTCCAGCCGCTTCAATGCCAACAAGTTCCACACCTGTGCCAAGGAACGGATAGAACATGCCAATCGCATTACTACCTCCACCTACACAAGCATAAATACGATTTGGCAATCCACCTTTAACATCATCAAATTGAGTTTTGGTTTCGTCTCCAATCACTCGCTGGAAATTACGCACCATCTCGGGATATGGGTGTGGACCTACAACAGAACCAATCAGATAGTATTCATCATCACAATGAGCAACCCAATGACGAATCGCTTCATTGGTAGCATCCTTAAGCGTTTTACTACCTGAAGAAACCGGGATTACTTCAGCTCCAAGCAATTTCATACGGAATACGTTTAATTCCTGGCGTTCTATATCCTTTTCTCCCATAAACACCTTACATTCCAAGCCTAATTTGGCAGCGACCGTCGCCGAAGCAACGCCATGCTGTCCGGCTCCCGTTTCGGCAATAATTTTCGTTTTTCCCATTCGTTTCGCTAACAACGCTTGCCCTATCGCATTATTTAGTTTATGAGCACCTGTATGGTTTAAATCTTCTCGTTTCAGGTAGATTTGCGCACCACCCAAGGATTCCGTTAGCTGATTTGCGTAGGTAAATGCAGTTGGGCGACCTCCGTATGTTTTCAATTCATGTTGAAAGGCTGCAATAAACTCCTCATCTTGTAATGCTTCTGTTAGATATGCTTCAATTTCTTGCAAAGGTGCCATTAGTGTTTCCGGTACAAATTTTCCTCCGAAATCACCAAATCTTCCTTTTGCATCAGGATATGTTACTGACATGGTTCTTCCCCCTTACAATGGCTTCTATCTTTACGACATCCTTTTGTCCATCGGTTTCTGTACCACTCGACACATCTATGCCATCTGGTTTATAGCTATATAACTCTTTCACGTTCTCAGGTGTTATCCCACCTGCAATAAAGCATGGTACACCTTGGCGACGCCCTTCTTGTATATAAGCAGGAACCGCGTTCCAATCAAATTGCTGACCGCTACCACCCCATGCTCCCTTCACTTTCGCATCGACAACAAATCCATCAACGACCCCTTGATAGAGTCGCATCATTTCAATGGCGTCATCTGAATGATGAATAGCTTTCCATACAGGTAAGTCAAACTGCTCCTTAATATGCAAAATCTCTACTACCGTTTCTCTTCCATGCAGTTGAATAATATCGATATCCACTAAATGTAGTGTCGTCTCCAGCTCATTCATAGTCGGTTTCACAAATACACCTACTGTTGACTGATCATCATTCAATGTCGTCTGTTTTAACCATGAGGCTAAATGTTCTGGTAACACCTGACGTTTACTCTCTGCAAAAATAACTCCGAGATAAGGTGCTCCTGATGCTTGAGATTTCTGGAAGTCTTCAAGTGATTTATTCCCACATAATTTAACCATTGGCCCTTTCATGTGCTTCACTCCTCATCATGATGTCAATCTGCTCCATTGGATTTTCATGCCTCATTAATGCTTCCCCAATGAGCACCGCTTCTGCTCCAGCCCGTTTCACACGTAGAATATCTTCACGAGTGAAGATACCACTTTCACTAACGAGTAAGCTATTATCAGGGATATACGAAGCCATTCGTTCAGTTTGGTCCAAGCTCGTTTCAAAGGTTGTTAGGTCACGGTTATTGACTCCAACGATAACTGGTTCAAAATGTTTCAGAATGTTCGCTAAAACCTCTTCACTATGCACCTCTACCAATGCTTCCATTCCTTTTTCCCGAGCCGAATTGTATAATTCATGTAGCTTAGATGCTTCTAACGCTTCTCCAATTAATAAAATGGCGTCCGCTCCTATACGTGCGCTTTCCTCAACTTGTTCTTCCTCGATAATAAAATCTTTTCGTAAAATTGGCAGACGAACGTGCTTTTTTACATCGGAAATGTATTGACGGTGCCCTTGAAAAAATCGTTGGTCCGTAAGCACGGAAATCGCACTTGCGCCAGCTCGCTCATAAAAAGTGGCTGTCTCCACAGGTCGAAAATTCTCTTGAATAACCCCTTTAGATGGCGAGGCTTTTTTTATCTCTGCGATTAATCCTACAGGAAAATGACTATTCTTTAGTGCTTCATATAAGGAACGTCTTTCTACATTCTCATATGGTGGAAGTTCTAGTGTATCTAGTTCCTGACGTTTGTGTTGTAGAATTTGATCAAGCATGACGTACCCTCTCTTCCTGTTGGCATAACTCATTGTAATAATGCAGTACCTGTCCGTCGTATATCGCTTGCTGCACCATTTCTACACCTTGCTGCATGGAGTTAGCTTCTCCTGCAATGTACAACCCTGCAGCTGCGTTCAACACGACGATATTTGTGGCACTATGATTGGCTTCTCCACGAAAAATCTGTTGTATTAGCAGAGCACTCTGCTCACTATTTTCAACTTGAATATCCGATAACGTACCAGTTTGGATTCCAACATCCTCAGGTGAAAATGTAGAACGACTGATTTTACCTTTTTTAAGTTCCACCATATCTGTTGGCCCCGTTATGGAAATTTCGTCTAATCCATTTTCTCCAGTGACTAATAGCACATGTTCTGAGCCTAGATATTTTAATGTTTGAGCAAGCTTTTCTGCTAAAGATGTATCAAAAATACCAATCATTTGATGCTTGGAATTCGCTGGGTTCGATAAAGGTCCGAGTAGGTTAAATACCGTTCGAAAACCAAGTGATTTCCTTGCTGGTACAGCATGCTTCATTGCTTGGTGATAAAGTGGTGCATATAAAAAGGTCATTCCCTTTTCTTTTAACATATAAGCAGCATGCTCTGGTGTTGTATCAACCGGAACACCTAATAGCTCCAGCACATCTGCACTACCGCTAGAAGAGGAAACTTTTCGATTCCCGTGCTTGGCAACCTTTACTTGAAAAGAAGCTAACACAATCGCGACTGCAGTGGAAATATTAAAGGTGGATAACCCATCTCCGCCGGTTCCGCACGTATCAATGATTACCTCTTCATCATGTTGAATCGTCTTCATATGTTGACGCATCCCTTTGGTAAAGCCAAGTAATTCTTGTACCGTTTCACCTCGGAACCGTAATAAGGACAGTAAACTAGTGAGTTGTTCTGTTTGAATATTCCCTTTCATGATTTGATCCATTACGTCAAAGGCCTCGGCCTCTGATAGGGTTTCTTGTTGAACTAAACGATCTAATACAGGCTTAAGCATAGTGGGTTTCCTCCTTCACCTTGGATTGGTCTTGGAATAGTTGTTCAGCAGTCTCGATTGTTTGTAGTAAAGCACTCGCCTTATTCACTGTCTCCTGCCACTCTTTCTCAGGATCTGAATCAGCGACAACACCAGCTCCAGCCTGCACATATGCTGTTTGGTCCTTTAGTAGAATAGTACGAATCGCGATGCAAGAATCCATGTTTCCATCAAAGCCAAAGTAAACGACACCACCACCATAGAGGTTTCTCGCCGTAGGCTCTAACTCTTGAAGGATTTCCATTGCTCGAATTTTAGGGGCGCCAGATAACGTTCCAGCTGGAAAAGCGGCTTCAAATGCTTCAATTGGATGGACACCTTCTTTTAGCTCTCCTGTAACCTTACTAATCATGTGCATCACGCGAGAAAAACGAGTTACTTCTGAAAGTACCGGAACTTGCACCGTACCAAATGAAGCTACACGACCAACATCGTTTCTAGCAAGATCGACCAGCATGAAATGTTCAGCTTTTTCCTTCTCATCCTCACTCATTTCTTGAGCTAACGCTTCGTCCTCTTCAGGTGTAGCGCCTCTTTTACGAGTACCAGCTATGGGATGAATTTCAATTTGATTGTTTGCCACTTGAATCAATCGTTCAGGTGAACTACCAATCACTTCATAATCTTCGTATGACAAATAAAACATATAGGGGGACGGATTCAGATGACGTAAGACTCGATATAACTGAAAACCATCTGTTGCTATTTTTTTAGAAAATCGTTGCGATAGGACAGATTGAAAAATGTCTCCTGCGCGAATATATTCCTTAATTTTTTCTACATCACGTTTGTACGCTTCTTTTTCATAATTCGTTACGACATCATCTAGATTTACATCGTTAGATTGATGGAACGGAATCATAAAATCAGAGCGTTGTTGCTTTTGTAATTGCTCTAACAGATGTTGAATGCTATCTACAGCTTCTTGATAACGTAGCTTTCGTTTCACCTCATCATCTTCTTCGTTCACTCGCACATATCGAATGACGTTCATCGTATCTTTTTGATGGTCATAGGCAATTAGCGTTCGACAAAAGTGAAACTGGTAATGCGGAAGGTCTAGATCATTATTGTCATGCTTTGGAACCCTTTCCATATCGGAAATTGCATCATAGGAAACGAATCCTACACCACCACCCTGAAATGGCAATGGCACATGAGGTAACAATACATTTAATTCCTCAAACGTTTGTTGGAAAGCCTCTTGCAAATTCTCTACTTGTCTCTTCGCTTGAGTATCTTTATCTTCAACGAAAATTTGATCTTGTTCTTCGTAAATTTTTAAAAACGGATGTAATCCAATAAAGGAATATCGGGACCAATTGGAGGAATGGTCACCACTCTCTAGTAAATAAACCGCTTCTTCGCGCAAGCGATCATACATTTGTATTGGGGTTAACGTATCACTGTAGCATTGATACGTAATCGGAATCGTCTGATAGGTGTACGACTCCTGTAAAAATTGTGGAAAATCTTTCATGGTTTCTCACCTCTCCATTTTTATGGAGAATGAGTAGGTTGAGGTTTTACAGATGTGGAAATAAACCCATGGCGTTATGGGCCTTCAAAAAATAAACCTTCACTCTGCTTATATGCTCTTCTCCTACCTCAACTCAGCTGTCTCATTCTCGTCTCAACTAATCTCATCTACTTACCTAGAGCCTACAGATTGTAGGTCAGTCCGACATTTACGCTCTCTAGCGTGAATCGCCGGAAGAAATGCGCAAGCGCCCGTTTAGCGACGTACAAACTGGACGGCTCCGTATGAGATAAAGGAAACACGGAGAGCGGTAGCGATCCGATGTTGACTTATCGTAAGGAGGAGCAGGAAGTTTGCTAGTCGCTGGGCGCTGGAGCTAGACATGTAAGCGCCAGACCTCGCACTTTCTTTTCTTAAACAATTTCTATCATTCTATATACTATACTCGTATCTTCTCTAAACTTGTTTGTAAGTTTAATATATCGATTGAATTCTGTCAATTTTGAAATATTCGTTTATGAGGGATTAGCGGTTTTTTGTATAGGCTGTGAAAACGTTTGGTGTTGATATAAGGGAATAGTTTTATGTTCTTCCATATAAGCACCATTATGTTGAAGACTTGGATTCGAGATATTATGGGGGATGAGAGATGTTTCCGTTTCTTTAAATGGAATAAAGGTGGCCGTGGAACAACTCGCGTCCTGCCGGCGAGCTGGCAAGCCTCCTCAAGCCCAAGGTCGGGGCTTTCCGGGGTCTTGCCTACCTCTTTCTCCGGCGGGAGTCTCCTTGTTCCACGGCCACCTTTGCTTCTATTGAGATGAACGGAAACATGGTCTGGTTAAAAGGGTACGTTTTCTGAATGGTAGTATTTACGAAGCGAAAAAATGATTATGACATAAAGTCAAGCTATTCTAGCGGACATATAGTCTCTTATTCGTCGATTTAAAGGCTGTTTTGCATTCGTAACGGACATCCAGTACGCTATTTGGCCTAAATCAGCTTAATGTTGGGTGTTTTTTCACAAATAAGATACCATATGTCCGCAAGCATCTCTAAAAT
>NZ_AVBF01000093.1 GCF_000770635.1 Pontibacillus yanchengensis Y32 | reverse complement strand
TCCAAATTATCTCGAATCCAAGTCTTCAAGATTATGCCTCTTATATGGAGTGAATTTATCATTTGAGTTTAAAGAAATGAAAGTCAATTTTATATTTTAACCACTTTCTTTGATAACAATTATTACCAATGTTTATTTTAAAGTAAGATTTTCCCTTCTAAGCCGAGCAAGGGTCTTGGACTTTTCTTTATAGCTTTTCTTTTGGTAAAATGTTATCATCTTTACGGAAACACACGTTAAAGGAGAATGGATATGAATCGTCATACAGCAAGAGAGAAAGCTTTTCAGGCAATTTTTCAGATGGATATTAATGAGATGTCTGCTGAGGAAGCAATTCAGAATGTCATGGAGGATGAGGATCAGCCTGTACATGATGCATTTGTGAATCAATTAGTATATGGAGTATATGAGAACAAGGAAGTAATAGATCAAAAAATTACAGATAACCTAGAGAAATGGTCCTTCAACCGAATTGCGTCTGTAGAGAAAACTTTACTACGTATGGCGGTTTATGAAATGGATTTTGTAGAAGATATTCCAATGAAAGTAACTTTAAATGAAGCCATTGAATTAGCTAAAGTATTTGGAGATGACAAATCTGGAAGCTTTATTAATGGCGTTCTAAAGAAAATGATTGATTAAATATAGGGGGATGTAAAAATGTCTGCAGAGGTTATTTACGGAAGAGAGTTGGCGAATGACTTACGTGAGAGAATGAGACAAGAAGTATCAAAGCTAAGTGAACAAGGGGTACATCCTAATCTGACTGTTATTATCGTGGGTGAAGATCCTGCTTCCCTATCATATGTTCGCGGCAAAGAGAGAGCTTCTCAGAAGATTGGAATGCAATCAAATCTTATAGAACTACCAGAAAGCACGTCACACCAAGAATTGTTGGATCTTGTGGACTCATTAAATCATAACCAAGATGTGCATGGTATTTTAGTCCAATTACCTCTGCCAGAACATATCAATGAAGATGAAGTAATAGAAGCCATTTCCCCTAAAAAAGATGTTGATGGCTTTCATCCAATCAGTATTGGTCGAATGATGGCTGGGAAAGAAACATTTCTTCCTTGTACACCATTAGGTATATTAACGATGCTGGATGAAAAAGGTATAGAAATAGAAGGTAAGCACGCTGTTGTGTTGGGTAGAAGTCGTATCGTAGGGAAGCCGATTGGTCAAATGCTTTTAAATCGAAATGCAACCGTTACATATTGTCATTCGAAAACTAACCAAGTTGATGATATCTTGAGACAAGCGGATATTTTAATCGTAGCTGTTGGAAAACCATCCTTTATTGAAGCTGATCAAATTAAAGAAGGCGCCGTCGTAATTGACGTAGGTGTTAATCGATTAGAGGATGGAACGCTAACGGGTGATGTGGATTTCGAATCTGCTCTTGAGAAGGCTTCCTATATAACTCCTGTTCCGCGTGGGGTAGGACCTATGACCATTACGATGTTATTGCATAATACCATTAAAGCCGCAAAACAAATTCATAGTGTAGAGTAAAGGAGTTCTGATTGTGCAGGACCGTTATTTGACAGTATCTGCTTTAACAAAATACATTAAAAGAAAATTTGAATCAGACCCTCACTTGACTCAAGTTTGGTTAAAGGGTGAAATATCAAATTTCAAACACCATAGTCGTGGGCATATGTATATGACAATTAAAGATAATAAATCGCGGGTAAATGCAGTTATGTTTGCAGGAAATAACCGATCCTTACAGTTCACCCCTGAGAACGGTATGAACGTTTTAATACGTGGAGAAATTGGGGTTTATGAACCTGTAGGTCAGTACCAACTATATGTAAAGCAAATGGAGCCCGATGGCTTAGGTGCACTTTACTTAGCTTATGAAGAACTGAAGAAAAAATTATCTGGTGAAGGATTGTTTGAAGAAGATAGAAAGACACCTTTGCCTTCTTATCCAAAATCTATCGCCGTTATTACATCTCCGACAGGTGCTGCTGTTCGTGACATATTGACCACTATAGAAAGACGCTATCCTATCGCTACTGTTACGGTTTTTCCTGTTTTAGTTCAAGGTCAAAATGCAGCCCAGTCTATCGTACAAGCATTGGAAAAAGTAAACGCCCTTGGAAAACATGATGTCATAATTGCTGGTCGTGGAGGTGGCTCTATTGAGGAATTATGGGCATTTAACGAAGAAGTTGTGGCAAGAGCCATTAGTACTTCCTCAATCCCTGTCATTTCAGCAGTAGGACATGAAACGGACTTTACTATAAGTGATTTCGTTGCTGATTATCGAGCACCTACTCCAACAGGTGCAGCTGAAGTTGCTGTTCCCTCCCAAATCGAAATAGCTAACAATGTACAAGCTCTTCATCGAAGAATGCAAAGAGCAATTGATGTACAAATATCAAAACGTAAAGATCAACTTATACGTGTAAACAAATCTTATGCATTTCGTTACCCAGAACAAATGCTTCGTCAAAAAGAGCAGGAATTAGATCGACTAATGGAACAATTCCAAAAGTCCAATCAATCTGCAATGCAAGTTAAGAAAGATTATTTTAACGGTGTTTTCAATCGCTTGAAACAACAACATCCTGAGACGGCTAGTAAAAGAGGGAAGCATGAATTAGAGGTTGCTACTAAGCGTTTACAACGAGGAATGCAACAACAAGCACAGTCTAAGGCGAACGAATATAATCAATTATTGAATAAACTAACTCTTTTAAATCCACTTGAAATTATGAAGCGAGGTTTTGCTTTGCCATTTAATGACCAAGGAGACGTCGTTAAATCCATCAAGGATGTTCAACCCGGAGATGCATTGCAATTGAAAATTAATGATGGTGTTTTAGATTGCCAGGTATGGGGTATGGAAGAGGAGGAAAAGTATGAGTGAAAATAATGAGCAAGTAGAAGAAGTAAGTTTTGAAGATGCTATGAAGAAACTTGAGGATATAGTAGAAAAGCTTGAAGAAGGCGATGTACCTTTAGAAAAAGCTATAACTTACTACCAGGAAGGCATGAAGCTTTCAAAGGTATGTAATGATAAGCTTGTCAATGTAGAGAAACAAATGCAGGAAATTATGAATGAACAAGGTGAATTTGAATCGTTCTCTGTGCAGGAGGAAGAATAGCGTGACATATGCTTTGAAAACATATATGAAGGACAAGGTTGAGCTTATTAATAGTCAATTAGAGCAATTTATATATGCAATGCAAATTCCTGAACGCCTTCAAGCTTCGATGTTGTATTCTGTCCGAGCAGGTGGGAAGCGGATTCGTCCAATACTAATGCTTGCCGCAAGTGAGGCTTACGGTGAACAGGATAATCGAGCAATGTCAGTGGCTTGTGCTATTGAGATGATTCATACGTACTCATTAATACATGATGATTTGCCTTCTATGGATGATGATGATATTCGACGTGGACAACCAACGAACCATAAGCAATTTGATGAAGCAACTGCTATCTTAGCAGGAGACGGATTGCTTACAACGGCGTTTTATACTATTTCAAACAATGATAGCCTATCCGATAACGAAAAAGCTTATTTAGTTAAGGAACTTGCTAAAGCTAGTGGGCCTGAAGGTATGGTTGCGGGACAGATGTTAGATATGGAAGGCGAAAATAGGACATTAACTTTAGAAGAATTAGAGTCCATACATCGAAGAAAAACAGGGGAATTATTACGTTTTTCAGCTGTAGCAGGCGCTTTTATTGGAGGTGCAAATGCTCAACAGTTAGAAGAAATCGAAACATATGCGAAATATCTTGGGCTTCTGTTTCAAATTCAAGATGATATACTTGATGTTATCGGTGATGAACACCATATTGGGAAACCAGTTGGAAGTGATCAGACTAATCACAAAAGTACATATCCCCAACTCTTAGGTCTTGATGGAGCAATAGAGCAAAAGGAACACTATGCTCTAAAAGCAAAGCAGGCTCTAGAAAAAGCAGGTGTAGATAGTAGCTATTTGGAGGATATCATTGACTATATTAGTAATAGAAACAAGTAAATAAGTGCATATGCTGATTGAGTAAATCTAGATAATATGATATATTTATATTACAAATCAGGATGGTGCAGTATTCTAGTCGGCCCTCCGATTCTGAAGGCGGGCCTAAAAATCCGCCAAAGGGCACATCGATGAAGTTCCTTGTGTTGGCTTGAGGCGCCCAGCCTTGGGTCGATGCTGGGAGTTAAGGTTGCGGGGCGATCCACAATGGCATGTGGGCGTTGACCCTGCTTCCGCGGAGGCCCAATATCGTAGGAGGCTGTTCTCATACGTCTGCTATGAATTGGGGTATGAACCTGTGAGGTTGTTTTTGGGAAGATAATCCACAGCGTAGCCTGCCTTGAGTGGCACTGAGGGGATTATGGTTCATAAACATTCATCTATATGGCCAATAGATGGATGTTTACACCGCCATATGAAATCAGCGCTGCAAAAGAGGCTAGGGATCGGTCAAAGGCTGTCGAGGAAATCTCCTAGACTGTTCTGATGGACACCTAAGAGGGATTATAGTGCGGACTAAGTGGCAATCCAGTCTAGTTTCTGGTGACGGAGCTAAGGCAGATTTAAAGGGGAACCGCCGTTGTGGCAACACTCGGTATCTGCTTGGGAAAACCTACTGGACCTAAGCCGCAGTTTTAATCTTTTAGGTGACCATCCTGTAATACATAATGTTAATAACAAATTCTTAATTGAAATGAATATAGAGGTTTATCTAATGAAAACACAGTTCAAGAAATCGATAAAATTTAGCTTAGGTATTGCCGTTATCACGTTCGTGTTAGCGGCTATTTTTTCAATTATTTCAACTTATCTTTTAGATGATGTATATTATCTAATTGGAATTATAATTGTTTTTACAATTGTATTTATCGGCGTAGTATCTGATATGCTAGGAATTGCAGCTACAGCTGCAGATGAAGTTCCATTTCATGCCATGGCAGCTGAAAAAGTAAACGGTTCCAAACAAGCCATAACTATTGTTCGAAATGCTGATCGGTTCGCAAGTTTTTGTAATGATGTAATTGGAGATATTGCAGGAGTTATTAGTGGAACGGCTTCAGCCATAGTTGTACTACGTATTACTTTTATGCTTGGACAATCCGATGGCTCTACATTACAATTCGTGATTTCCGTCATATTTACTAGTATTGTTGCAGCTGTGACAGTTGGTGGCAAAGCGTTAGGCAAATATTTTGCGATTCATAATTCTACGAGTATTATTTTCTTTGCAGCTCGTGTCATATCTCTGATTGAACGAAAATTGAAGATAACCATTCTTCCTATGGAGAAAAAGACCTCCAGAAATTCTCGATGAAGGCGAGTGATTTAAATGGATTTAGAACGTATTGAAGATCCAACATTCCTCAAAAACTATTCAAACGAAGAGTTAGAAAACTTAGCAGCATCCATAAGGACATTTTTAATTGAAAAATTATCTGTTACTGGTGGGCACCTAGGTGCGAATCTTGGAGTAGTAGAGCTAACGCTGGCTCTACATAAAGTATTTGATAGCCCTACAGACAAACTCCTATTTGATGTAGGTCACCAGTCTTATATTCATAAAATACTTACAGGACGGACAAGCCAATTCGATACTCTTAGACAATATAAAGGTCTTTGTGGTTTTCCTAAACGTAATGAGAGTGAGCATGATGTCTGGGAAACTGGCCATAGTTCAACGTCTTTATCAGCAGCTATGGGTATGGCAATCGCACGCGATATGAAAGGAGAAGACCATTCCATATTGCCTATCATTGGGGATGGTGCTTTAACTGGAGGTATGGCTTTAGAAGCCTTAAATCATATTGGCGATGAAAAGAAAAATATTATTGTCATCTTAAATGATAATGAAATGTCGATTGCACATAATGTTGGTGCACTACACAATGTTTTGGGCAGGATGCGTAGTGCTAGTAAATATCACTGGGTAAAAGATGAAATGGAGTGGCTATTGAAACGTATTCCAGCAGTCGGTGGAAAATTAGCAACTGCAGCAGAACGTGTGAAGGATACAATGAAGTATTTTATGGTACCAGGTATGTTCTTTGAAGAATTAGGATTTACATACTATGGACCAGTAGATGGCCATAATTTTGAGGATTTACTGGAAAACCTTCAGTATGCTAAGAAAACAGAGGGGCCAGTATTAATTCATATGATGACTCAAAAAGGTAAAGGGTATCATGCAGCCGAGAATGATCAAAAAGACAAATGGCATGGTGTTGGGCCTTACAAAATTGAATCTGGTGAAAAAATTAAACCAACAGATGCTCCTCCTGCTTGGAGTGAAGTCGTTAGTGAGACTGTTCGTAAAAAAGCAAGAACCGATAATAGAATTGCCGTTATAACACCAGCGATGATTCTTGGTTCTAAACTTGAAAAATTCGGCGAAGAATTCCCTGATCGCCTATTTGATGTGGGAATTGCCGAACAGCATGCTACTACATTATCTGCAGGTTTGGCCACGCAAGGTATGAAACCATTCTTAGCTATATATTCAACCTTTTTACAGCGTGCTTATGATCAATTGATTCATGATGTTTGCCGCCAAAATTTAAATGTTACATTTGGAGTTGACCGAGCAGGTTTAGTCGGTGCTGATGGAGAAACACACCAAGGCGTATTTGACGTATCATTCCTACGAGCATTACCTAATATGGTTCTTATGATGGCGAAAGATGAAAATGAAGGTCAGCATTTAGTTCATACAGCGTTGGAGTATAATGATGGACCCGTTGCAATTCGCTACGCAAGAGGTAATGGATTAGGTGTTCCGATGGATGAAGAACTTAAGACCATTCCTATCGGATCATGGGAAATTCTAAAAGAAGGATCTCAAGTTGCTATTCTTACGTTTGGTACAACTATTTCCATGGCATTAGAAGCAAGTAAGCAGCTAGAGAAACAAGGTATATCTGCAAAAGTTATCAATGCCAGATTTATCAAACCAATGGACGAAGCGATGCTACATGACTTAATGCGCCAAGGTATGCCAATCTTAACGATTGAAGAAGCCATATTAAAGGGTGGTTTTGGTAGTGGTGTGCTTGAATTTGCCGAAGAAAATCAATATTTCGATCAAGCTATCGAACGTATGGGTATCCCGGATCGATATATTGAGCATGGAAGTGTACCAGAACTTTACGAAGAGATTGGACTTACAAAAGAAGAAATTCAAAGCAAAGTCATTAATTTACTACCTGAAAAAAAGCAAAGGGCTTGAGGATGAATGGCAAAGAAAGTTAGATTAGACAGTCTTCTCGTAGAACGAGGACTCGTAGAAACAAGAGAGAAAGCTAAGCAAACCATTATTGCTGGCTTGGTATTCTCTCAAAACATTAAGATGAACAAACCTGGAGTGAAGGTTGACGAAGAACTTCCTTTACAGGTGAAGGGGAAAGCGATCCCTTATGTTAGTCGAGGCGGTCTGAAGTTGGAGAAGGCCATTCAATCCTTTCAACTTGATGTGAAAGATAAAATACTGATTGATATTGGATCCTCAACAGGTGGCTTTACAGATTGTGCTCTACAAAATGGTGCGAAAAAGAGTTACGCTATTGATGTAGGCTATAATCAACTCGATAATAAGCTACGTAAAGATGATAGGGTTACTGTTATGGAAAGTACCAATTTTCGATACGTAACACCTGAAGACTTGACCGAGGGAACTCCAAATTTTGCATCAATTGATGTTTCATTTATATCGTTAAAATTAATTCTTCCTGTTTTAGCTACATTATTAGAAAAAGATGGTGACGTTGTCGCTTTGATTAAACCTCAGTTTGAAGCAGGTAGGGAGCATGTGGGTAAAAAGGGAATCATTAGAGATCCTAAAGTGCACAAGCATGTATTACAGGATATTTTACATTTTGCAGTCTCTAAAGGTTATGTTGTAGAAGATATCACTTATTCACCTATAACAGGAGGAGACGGTAATATAGAATTCTTAGCTCACTTTCGTATGAGCACTACTGGGGAAGGTATGCTCCAGCCGAATGTCGATATAGAACATCTGGTCAAAGAAGCTCACAATGCTCACTAATAGTAGTAAAACAACATGGAGCTACAATGGTGGCTCCTTTTTCAAAGGTGAAATTATAAAATTTTGGTGTGCACTTGTCAGCTATAGCGTCACCACTAGCAAGCTTCTACTTATCTGAAGGATCGGTCAACAATGAAACGCTACGGTGCATCGTGTTTTCATACATCCTAAACGTCTCATCTTAGGATGGCTTCAGTTGCTGTGTCACTCAGTGAACTTCCATTCTTCTAAATCTTATACAGAATTATGGTCCAACAGTTTGTACGTTGCTAGCAGGACACATGCACAATTCTTAGATAAGACGTAAATATTTAAAAGGTAATCAGGGTTGAAACGAGGGAGATAAATATGAATAAGGGTCAACGACATATAAAAATTAGAGAACTTATTGCTGAAAATGATATTGATACTCAAGATGAGCTTGTTGATCGTCTGAAGAATTTAGGTTATAACGTTACACAAGCCACAGTATCACGTGATATCAAAGAGCTACATTTGGTAAAAGTTCCTACTGTTGAGGGAAGGTATAAGTATAGCTTGCCTGCAGATCAACGGTTTAATCCTTTCGAAAAGCTAAAGAGACTAATGATTGATGCATTTGTTCGTATCGATACAGCTGGGCATTTTATCGTAATGAAAACTTTGCCAGGTAATGCGAACGCCATTGGTGCATTAGTGGATAACCTGGATTGGGATGAAATATTAGGTACAATTTGTGGTGATGATACATGCCTTATCATTTGTCGCTCAGAGCAGGATAGTCTGGACATACGTGATCGCTTTCTAGATATGCTGTAAACACTACGAAAAGTTGAGGTGCTAGCTTGTGTTAGCTGAATTATCCATAAAGGATTTTGCGATTATAGACGAAGTATCCATAACGTTTCGTGAAGGATTAACTGTATTAACAGGTGAAACTGGAGCAGGGAAATCAATTATTATTGATGCTATTCAACTGCTGACTGGAGGACGAGGCTCAGCTGAGTTTGTTCGTTATGGGACAAAAAAAGCGGAAATTGAAGGGTTATTTTTCCTAGAGGATCATCAACATAAAGCTTATGAAAAAGCAGAGACATTTGGTGTGGAAATTTCAGAAGATGGGATGCTTGTTTTAAATCGTACAATTAGTGCTAATGGAAAAAGTATTTGTAGGGTTAACGGTAAGCTAGTAACATTAGCTATCCTTCGAGAATTTGGACAAACACTTATTGATATACATACACAGCATGAAACACAGTCCTTAATGGACGTGGATAGACATATTGAATTATTAGATTTATACGATAGACAAACCATCTTGCAAGCTAAAGAAGATTATCGAAAGCTATATAAACAATTTGAGTCTTTAAAAAAGAGACATAAAGAATTGAGTGAGAATGAACAAGAAATGGCTCAGAGGCTTGATTTACTTGAGTTTCAATATAATGAACTACAAGAAGCTAACCTCTCTCCAGGAGAAGATGAGCGCTTAACGGAAGAACGAAATCGTATGGCCAATTATGAAAAGATCTATAAAGGTTTAAATGATGCCTACCATGCATTGCATGGTGAACAGAAAGCTTTAGATTGGTTGTCCTTAGCTCTGTCTTCCCTTGAAAATGCCAATGATTATGATGATGATATAGCGTCAAAAGCAGAGGAGTTATCTAATCATTATTATTTAGTTGAAGAGCTATCTTATAGTCTTCGTAACCAGTTAGAAGGGTTAGAGTACAATGAAGAAGAACTTGATTCAATTGAATCAAGATTGAATGAAATAAATCGATTAAAGAAAAAATATGGTCAAACCGTAGATGAAATATTAGAGTATGCAGCTAAGATTGAAGACGAAATCGATCAAATTAAATATAAAGATACGCATGTAGAGAAATTAGAGCAGGAATTAAAAGAAAAGGGTGAAGATGTTGCTCTTGAAGCAAAACATCTTCATGATATTCGTGCAAAAGCTGCAGAAAACTTAGCAAACGATATTCATCACGAGCTAAAGGACCTTTATTTAGAAAAAGCAGCATTCGATGTTGATTTTTCTAAAATAGAAGGTAATGCGAATGATCCTGTAGTGAATGGACAGCCGATTAAAATGGGACAAAATGGATACGATATAGTGAAATTTTTAATCACAACTAATCCAGGTGAACCTTTAAAGGATATTCATAAGGTAGCCAGTGGTGGTGAATTATCTAGAATCATGCTAGCTCTGAAACGGACGTTCTCTCAACACCAAGGTGTCACTTCTGTCATTTTTGATGAAGTAGATACGGGTGTAAGCGGCCGTGTCGCTCAAGCTATTGCGGAGAAGATACATGGGATATCTTCTTCATCTCAAGTATTGTGTATTTCCCATTTACCACAAGTAGCTGCAATGGCTGACACTCATCTATATATAAGAAAAGATGTACAAGATGATCGAACGAAAACCATTGTAGACGAGTTATCGGAATCCAATAAAATTGAAGAGCTCGGAAGAATGATAAGTGGGGCAGAGATGACAGAAACCACTAAAATACATGCGAAAGAGCTTTTAGATTTAGCTGAAAAATATAAACATCAATCTGCTTAAAAGCTGCCTTCCATGGCAGCTTTTTTTTGCTTTGCTTAAGCCTGTAGGGGTGAGCGAGGCGCTTGTGCTTTAGCTACGTCCAGCTCCAGCGGCAGCGATTAGTATGCTCCGCTAAACGGGCGCTCCCGCTTTTGTTCTCCAAAAAACAGAATAAATTTGTTGATATTTTTGTACAAATTGACTCCATTTCATGATTTAGTTCTAATTGTATCTTTTATTTATATGCATTCTTATCTTTACCAATACACTTAACGGATGAATAACTCCGATAAAAGTCCGTTTTAGTTGACTACAAACAATAAAGGAAATGTTACCTTGTTTTTCTCAAGTTTGCAGGGTTTAAAACCGTCACATTAAGGTCACATTATGAATACAGACAAAGAAATAATTAAGAAATGGGTTAGGAGCGAGGAGAGTGAACTACTTGAAAGCAACAGATATAGGTCGCAAAATTATCGGACTCCTGCTCCTGATAGTTGTACTAAGTGCTCCATTTTCAAAACCAATTCAAACCTATTTATCAGTACCAAATGATATTACAATGTTTCAACACCAGTCTCAAGCGCTCCCTACATTAGGGTCAAATTCAGCTAAAGTAAAAGCTGGAGATGAGATTGTAAATGAAGAAGCAAATGCTTTAATAGGAAATGAAGCTGGACAAAGTTCTGTGATGTATGAGATGGCAGGACTACCGATAAAGAAGGTTAATGTTAATGTACTGGAAGATTTTAGAGTTATTCCAGGTGGTCAATCAATAGGTGTTAAGCTTCATACATTAGGTGTATTGGTTGTAGGTCATCACTTAGTGGAAACCTCTTCAGGTAAAGTTTCCCCAGGTGAAGAAGCTGATATTAAAATAGGTGATATTTTATTGAAGATAAATGGGCAAGAAATTAAACAGATGAGCGATGTAGCGCCATTTGTTGAAAAAGCAGGTAAGAATAAAGATGCACTAAACGTAACGATGAAACGAAATGAAGAAACATTTGAAACCTTCTTAACTCCACATTATGATGAAAAAGATAAAAAATATCGTATAGGTTTATATATTCGTGACTCTGCAGCGGGAATAGGGACAATGACGTTTTATCACCCTGACTCAAAAAAGTATGGGGCTTTAGGTCATGTAATATCCGATATGGATACGAAGAAGCCAATTGAAATTCATGAAGGTACTATTGTCCGATCGAACGTAACATCAATCGATAAAGGCAGTAATGGAGTACCAGGTGAAAAGCACGCCAGGTTTACAGCTCAAAAAGAACGCATAGGTACTATCACAAGAAATAGTCCTTTTGGTATTTTTGGTCAACTGGATAAACAAATTGAAAATGGTTTAATGGATAAACCAATGCCAATTGCACTGTCTCATCAAGTGAAAGAAGGACCAGCAAAAATTCTTACCGTAGTAAAAGGGGAAGATGTTAAGTCATTCGATGTAGAAATTGTCAGCACTGTTCCACAGAAATTTCCTGCAACGAAGGGTATGATCATAAAAATTACCGACCCTGAACTATTAAAATTAACTGGAGGAATTGTTCAAGGGATGAGTGGAAGTCCAATTATACAGGATGGAAAAGTAATAGGGGCTGTAACTCATGTGTTTGTAAATGACCCAACATCAGGTTATGGCGTCCATATTGAATGGATGCTGCATGAAGCAGGAATTGATATTTACAACAAACAAAAACAAAAAGCGAGTTAAAGGCAGGAGAATCCCCTGTCTTTTTCTTTTGTTTATTGAAAATAATGAATTAATTTATCGATGTTCTCTATTTGTTCTCATTGCCATTCCTATCCAACGTGTTATAATGATACTGATAATACAGATAAAGATTATTCGACAAATCCATTTTTTCACTTGAGAAAAATGTGCTTTTTTATCGAATTACTACGAAAACAGAAGAAAATCGGAGTAAATGCGAAAAAAAT
This sequence comes from Pontibacillus yanchengensis Y32, assembly GCF_000770635.1. GTDB lineage: Bacteria > Bacillota > Bacilli > Bacillales > BH030062 > Pontibacillus > Pontibacillus yanchengensis. The sequence goes on along the minus strand of NZ_AVBF01000093.1, from coordinate 628 downwards.
TAATATTTTCTAATGAAAAAAAGGATATACAAAACTTGTGTCGAAATTTTCTAATGTGGGAAAAACGGGAGTATTACTTTAAGGAGGAACGTTTGTGGAAAAGATAAAAGTTTGTTTAGCCGATGATAATAGGGAATTAGTAAATATGTTAGAGGATTATTTCGATGAGCAATCAGATATTGAAGTCATCGGAGCTTCATACAATGGTCAAGAGTGTCTAGATATGCTAGAGGACATGGATCCTGATGTTCTTGTATTGGACATTATTATGCCTCATGTAGATGGCTTAGCTGTACTAAGTAGAATGAAGGAATTAGGCAAATCGAAATTACCTAACGTAATAATGTTAACAGCATTTGGCCAAGAAGAAGTAACGAAAAAAGCAGTTGATTTAGGTGCTTCTTATTTCATTCTTAAACCGTTTGATTTAGACAATTTGCGTGACCATATTCGTCAAGTACATGGTCTAAAACCGAATTTTGATAGCCGCAATCGTTCGCAAAGAGAACGTAGACCTGAGAAAAAGCCTAACCTGGATGCTAGCATCACAAATATTATCCATGAAATTGGAGTACCTGCGCACATTAAAGGATATATGTATCTTCGTGAAGCTATCTCAATGGTATAT
>NZ_AVBF01000091.1 GCF_000770635.1 Pontibacillus yanchengensis Y32 | reverse complement strand
AAACGGAAACATCTCTCATCCCCAATATATCTCGAATCCAAGTCTTCAATATAATGGTGCTATTATGGAAGAACATGAAACTATCTCTTTATATAACAACAACAAACTTTTACACAGCCTAATATAAAAAAGTTTGTAAAGCTTATGTATTATAACAACCACCTTTCTTCATTTATATAAACTGTTCTTTATACTTAAAGCCCCTAATCTGCAATGAGATACTTACTATATTGAAGAATGTCGTTATTGTTGATATGATAATAATTAGGAAAGATTTAGAAAATTTAGTCGATAACCAACGTTAATAATAAATGAATGGAGGGGCTTGAATGGCACCATCCTCTAAAACATTATCGAACGATTTAACTGAACTGCTAAGTACTGTTAATCATCATACGTATGTCCCCAAAGGCACATTTTTATTTCAAGAAGGACAACTAGCAAATGAGTTATACATCGTTAAATCTGGTCGCATTCAAATAAGTAAAAATACCCCCGAGGGAAAAGAACTTACTTTACGGATATGTGGCATCAACGAAATTGTAGGTGAATTAACGTTATTTAGTGAAGGGGCTAAATACTTGTTAAGTGCTAAAGCTATAGAAAGTAGCGAAGTCGGAGTTATAAAAAAAGATGAACTTGAGGAAAAACTTTCTCATAACAACGCTCTGGCTATCGAGTTTATGAAATGGATGAGCGATCATTTTCGAAGAACCCAAACTAAATTTCGAGACTTAATATTATACGGTAAAAAAGGAGCGCTTTATTCAACCCTTATTCGAATGGTGAATAGTTACGGTGTAGAAAAGGCCAATGGATTTTTAATCGATATGCGCCTTACAAACCAAGAATTAGCCGGTTTTTGCGGTACTTCCCGTGAAGTAGTAAATCGTTTGTTAAGTGACTTGAAAAAAGAGGGAATTGTCAGCATTCAAAAAGGTAAGATTACGATTCATAACCTAGACTATTTAAGAGATGTTATTGGCTGTGAGAACTGTCCTATTGATATCTGCGAGATTGATTAGAACATAAACTCAAGCAATCTGTTTTTTTTATATTACGGAAGCACAGGTAGTAGGTAGTTTACTAGTCGCTGAGAGCTAGCCGTAACCTCTTCACCTAGTTTTTTTGCAAGAGCCAACATTTTATATATTAGTCAACCCAAAAAAACGCCTCTGCTACACAACAGTGACGTTTTCAACCTCCTATATAGGACATTTCGATTTTTTTCCTTGATGTATTAGCTTCATTACGATCGTCGGAATATCGATCATCTCGTCGACTCCATATTTTCTGAATTTCATTTGTGATTTGAGATGTTGAGTTGGCTTGTAATAAGTCTCTTAAATCATACCCTTTATTAGCGAATAAGCATGTGAATAATTTTCCGTCTGCAGAAATCCTTGCTCTTGTACAACTAGAACAGAATGATTCAGAAACCGATGTAATAAATCCTATTTCTCCGATAGCATCTTGATATTTATACCGTTGAGCAACTTCCCCGAAGTAATTGGGATCTACGGGTGATAAATCAAAGTGTTGTGTTAGCTGATTTAAGATTTCTTTCTTTGTCATTACATGTTGAAAACCCCAACCATTACTATTTCCCACATCCATATATTCAATAAAGCGTAAGGAAATATCTTGATCTTTGAAATGACTGGCCATTGGGATAACTTGATGGTCATTCATACCTTTTTTGACAACCATGTTTAGCTTCACACCTAGCCCTGCTCGTTTTGCAGCATCTATTCCTTTTAGTACGGGACTAACCCCTACATTTCTTCCATTTATTCCTTTAAAAACATCATTGTGAATTGCATCTAAGCTAATATTGACCCGTTTCAATCCGGCTTTCTTTAATTGTTGTGCATACTTGGGTAAATAAATACCATTTGTCGTTAAACCTATGTCTTCTATTCCATCTATATTTACTAGCTTTTTGATTAACTGATCAAGGTCTTTTCTAAGTAAAGGCTCACCACCTGTAATCCGGATCTTTTTCACCCCTAAATGAGCAAAAGAAGTAGCTAACATTTCTATCTCCTCAAAAGAAAGCAAATCACATTCATTCATAAATTCATGGTCCACACCAAATATCTCTGCTGGCATACAGTACGTACATCTAAAATTACACCGGTCGATTACCGATATTCGCAAATCTTGTAATGGTCGTTTGTACATATCTTTGTTGTTCATTATAACCCACCTAATTTTCTAGTTATCTACCATTCATTTGTTGGTACTATTTGAAGAGCCTCACCTTTGAATGTTCGTTCACCAAACAAGGTAATTAGTTTACAAGAGGAAACAAAACCTCCACCGTCACTCTGAAAAATATCATATTCTGCAAGCATTCCGCTTCCAATTTCCTGTCCCTTGTCTAGTACTCTAACTTTTTGCCCTTCTAAAGTGCGTAAACTTGCTTTTAGTAAAAAAGTGGACCACTCATTCCAATTCGTTACAATATAAGCCCCTTCTCCACTTCCTAAGTATCCTAATAAACACTCAGACTCATCTAAGACTCCATTCGTTCTATCTTTTAAAGACTTAATAAGATGGTGAATAGCACGATATTGTTCTAACGTTAGGTCTCCTCGGAATTGTATGAATAGCCTGTTTTCTTCTAGATCTGGGTAAAGATTGCATAGCCCTCCCTTTCCAAAAGTAAAGCCCTTTGATGTGGCCTTCAAACTCTCATCTTGTAAAGCTTCTTGTAAATGGTGCTTATTGCAATCAGTCAAGGTTGCTTGAAGCATTAGTCTCACTCCTCTCATCCGTCAGCTCGTTACGCACGCTCATGCTTATCAAGCTTCCGCCACTTTCCATAGAAGAGTAAAGCTATGAATGATGAAGCAATTGCGATTATTGTGTACATATAAACATGTTCAAATTCTTTACCAAAGAAAGCTTCTATCGTCCACTGAAGCATCACCACATTGAGGAAAATACTACATAATATAGCTACCCAACATGTCTTTTTACCCATGGCGTACTTCCCTCCCTACAGCGTAGACGACATCCCCTTTTACCTCTAGCAAAATCTTCGGTAATTCACGCTGAGGAGGTCCAGCCATTGGTTGACCTGAATTAACGTTAAAGAAACCACGATGACACGGGCATAATAATACTTCTTCTTTCTTCTCATAAAAAACTGGACACTGAAGATGAGTACATTTATTGTTATAAGCTTTTAATTCCCCATTCTTAGTATGAACTAATAATGCAGGTTCGCTATCTGTTGGATAATGAAACTCCATTGATTCTCCCTTTGGTAGTTCAGAAAGCTTTGCTATTTCTAATTTTTCTGAATCGTCTTCCCCGTCATCCATCATTGCTTTGATGGAAAAAGGTAGTGTAGCAATGCCTAAAGTAAGAGAAGCACCTACTGCTGATTTTAAAAATGCACGTCGATTGAATCTTAAATCTTCACTTCTGTTTAAGTTATCAACTAAATTAATCATATCGTCGTCTGCTTTGCGCTGATTTCGTTTTTGATTTTTCTTTTCATCAACCATTCTGTTCATCCTCCTTACATGCCGATATCTTCTGTGAACGTTTATTAATCACTATAAACGCCAAAAAATTCAGGCACGTACTCCCATTTGTTTCCTTCTTGAGGTTTTTTTCCTTCAATTAAATTCATTTGAGTACGTTTACGACGAAGTTGCATCATTTCATCATAATCAATAAAACGTATAGCATCACTTGGGCAAACAGATGCACACATCGGCGCAATATCATGTTTAGATCGGTCATAGCACATGTCACATTTGTACATTTTGTTTTCTTCAAAATCGAACTTAGGAATACCAAATGGACAACCGAACGTACAATTTCGACATCCGATACATTTCTCTTCCATAGCAGAAAGGACGACACCTTCCTCAGTAATTTGTATAGCATTTGCTGGACACACACGCGCACAGGCAGGGTCCTTACACTGCATACAAAGCATTGGATAGGTTTGGCGACTTTCCATGAAATCTACATACTCTACATAGTTACGCTCCTTGGCATCATGGTCCCCACACTCTCTACAGGCAGCTTGACAAGATCGACAGCCGATACAACGCTCAAATTCAAGATACATAATTTTATTCACGATTTGACCTCCTTAAAAGTGGTTGCCTTCTCTAAATAGGAGAAGGCATCTCATATTCTGCTATCTTCTGTAGCTTCACGGCACATACTTTAAACTCTGGCATGCGAGAAATAGGGTCTAAACAAGGGTTTGTTAATTGATTGACGGACAATTCTTTGCCCCAATGATAAGGAATAAATACGGTATCTTCTCGAATTGCTTTCGTTAATTTCACTTCGACAGTCATGGAAGAACGTCGTGTTGTTAATTTACAAAAGTCCCCATCTTGGAAATTATATTGACTTGCAAGCTCTGGATGCATCTCTACATATGGAAGTGGACACTGTTCCATCAGAAAATTGACTCGACGTGTTTGGTTTCCAGATAAGTAGTGATACACCACTCTTCCTGTTGTTAAAATGTGCGGGTAATCCTCTGTAGGAATTTCTCCTGGCTCACGCCAATCCACAATGGCTAGATTCGCTTTCCCATCTTCTGTGGCAAACCGTTCTTTAAACATGGTTGGTGTACCTGGATGATCCTCAGAAGGACAAGGCCAAAACACCCCATCTTGTTCGTCAATCTTGTCGTATGTGACTCCGTAATAGTCGGCTTTACCACCTTTTGTAGCTAAACGGAATTCCTCGAAAATTTCACTTACATTTTTGTAATCAAAATGCTTTTCTTTACCCATACGTTTCGCAATCTCACTCATAATTTGCCAGTCTGTTTTAGAATCCCCGTATGGTTCACGTACTTTGCGGATACGAATAACTCTACCTTCAATATTTGTTGTAGTTCCTTCATCCTCAGCCCATGAAGTAGCTGGAAGTACAACGTCAGCATATTCTGCTGTTTCAGATAAGAAGAAGTCACTGACAACTAAGAAATCCAACTTCTTAAAGCCATCCCAAATGTACTCAGTATTCGGTGCAGAAACAGCTGGATTACTGCAAATGACATGCATCGCACGAATATTGCCTTTTTGAATTTCATCAAACATTTCATATGCAGAGACTCCCGGTTTTGGCATTTCTTCAGGATCAATGCCCCACACACTTGAAATGTATTTTACTGCTTCTGGATCTGTTAATTTACGATACCCTGGTAATAAGTCTGATTTTTGTCCATGTTCACGACCACCTTGACCATTTCCCTGACCAGTAAAAGTTGCTACTCCAGAAGCAAATTTCCCTATATGCCCTTTTAATAGAGACATAGAAGAATACAAGGCAACGTTATCTACACCTTTGGATTGTTGTTCAACACCTCGAGCGAACATAACAACAGAACGCTTGGAACGTCCGAAAATATGAGCAGCTTTTAGAATCTTTTCAATTGAGATTCCAGTTTTTTCGGATGTATATTCTGGAGTGAAATGTGCTACTTGTTCTTTGAGTTGTTCATAATTATTGCATCGCTCTTGAACGTACGCTTCATCTACGTATCCCTCTTTCACAAGAATATGCATCATTCCATTGGCTAGAGCCGAATCAGTTCCAGGCTTCAAATCTAAATGAACATCTGCAACACGCGCTGTCGGAGTTTCCCGAGGGTCAACGACAATCATTTTTGCTCCTTTGTCTTTTGCTTTCCAAAACCACTGAATACTAGTTGGATGACATTCTGCTGTGTTCGAACCAGCCATAAAGAAACAATCACTATGCTCAAGCTCAGTCCATGGAAGGGTTGATCCTCTATCTACCCCAAATGTTCTAATGAATCCCCCAGCAGCAGAACTCATACAAAACCTACCATTATAATCAATGTATCTAGTTCCTAACGCTACTCGCGCGTATTTACCTACCAAATAACACTTCTCGTTTGTCATGGAAACCCCGCCGAAAACAGACAACGCATCTTTTCCGTATTTAGACTGTAGGCCTTTGTAGTTCTTCTCGATTAAATCAAGTGCCTCTTCCCATGATGCTTCTACGAACTTACCATTCTTTTTAATAAGAGGCTTTTTAATACGGTCTTCATGTTCAATGGTTTGATAAGCTGTAACACCTTTTGGGCACATTTTGCCCATTGTTACTGGCCAATCATAACGTGGCTCTACGCCTCTTACCTCACCTGTACGCTTGTGCACTCGAATATGCATCCCACATTGCATTCCACAATAACAGCAGTGCGTTGTAATTAGTTTTTCATCTTTATGCTGTAAATTCTTCACGCCTTTTTTTGCGACAAAATCACTCATTACTGATCCCCTCCATGTACCGTTGTTTGTTCGCTTTCATTTGAGCCTTCATAAAAATCTTCACTTCGTTTTTTTCCAAATCCCGACATTTGTATCCCATTTCTCGTTTCGATAGGCTGGAATGGATTTCCTTGAGGTCCTCCAAGATTTAATTGCTTCATTACCCGAATTCTTCTTCGGCAAGCTGGACAATAATCAGCTAAAAAGGTACCATCCTCTAGTTGCAAATCAAAAGCTTGAATCTCCAATATTCCTTTTACATCACTAATTTGATCATCATTACTATACATAGCCCCGCAGCTATGGCATGGTCTTGTATCGATTTGAACTTTTTCTTGATAATTCATTGGAACGGCTGTTGTAAGTGGACGAATTGGTAAATGAAATAGCTTTCCAAAGGGAAAATAAATCAATAAAATGACTACTGTTACTTGATGAATCAATGTTAGATAGTGGTGCATGAATCCCTCTAACAATACATAGGAAACAGTTAAAAACAATCCTGTTACAGTAACAGCAAGTAGAATATATAAAGGAAGAATATCAAACTCAAATCGCTGCGTAACTTTCACATCATTGTCTTTAATTCGTCGATAGATTGCCATACAAACCCCAATTAATACCAAGGAAGCTGTTATATTTAAGCCGTTGTAGATTATTTCTGCTAATAGGCCATGTGCTGGCATAATCATCGTCGGTACATTGAACACGACAATTTGATATGTTTCAGGGTCGATTAGATCGAAACGCATCCAACCAAAAGTTAATCCAAATGTAATGGCAAATGAGCCAATACACCCCCATGAAATCAACCAATGTTGAATTCCTCGGTACAGTCCTCTTTTGAAAATAAATTTTTGTAAAAAGATATTTTCCATAGCCGTAATGAACACGGATTTTAAGTTTCTATTTTTTCTCTCACGTGTTCGTAAGTTTTTAAAGCTTCTATGAATGACCTTATGTGTAGCTGGACGTAATAACCAAGCACACATCCGGATGGTTAAGCCTATTGCAAAGATCATCGAGGATAATAAATAACCTAATAACGCCATATCCATATGCTTAAACTGACCTGTCGAAAACCATACTGAGATAGATAGAATCAACACAACAAAAAATGCATACATACTCGTTTTGGAATAAAATGATCTTTCTAAACTGCTCATTCCCTTTCCCCCTTTGTCCTGTCGGAATAAAGCTGTCTTGGACGTCTTTGTTATTAATTTTATTGTAAAGGTCTCCCCCATCACTAAACTGTGATGAATATCACTTTTTGACTTATAGATTTATCGGTGTTGTTTTTTTGTCACAAATAAAGCTATTGAACTTTACATTAACCGTGACAATCAAGTGAACAGTGAATATTCCATTACAAAATGTGATAGATATCACTTCTTGTTGGAAGCTTCCCTTATACAATAGGACAAAAGAGAATTAGGAAGGATGAGTTAGTATGTTCTCAGGAGAAGTCATTGCCGTAACAAGTGGTAAAGGTGGCGTTGGTAAGTCAACCGTATCCGTTAACCTTGCTTTAGCATTAAAAAAGCTAGGAAAAAAGGTTGCTATTGTCGATTTAGACATATACGGTTTTAGTGTTCCTAAGTTATTAGGCATCTCTGCTAGACCGAAAACAGTAAATGAACGAATTATACCCGTAGAAGCACATGGAATTAAAGTCATGTCGATGGGATTCCTCATTAAAGGAAATGAACCCGTTGTATGGAGAGGGCCTATGCTTGGTAAAATGGTCAATCATTTTTGGAGTGATGTTCAATGGGGAGAACTTGATTATATGATTTTGGACTTGCCACCAGGTACTGGGGACGTTGCTCTAGATATGCATCAACTTATTCCCCAAAGCAAGGAAATTGTAGTAACGACTCCTCATGAAGCTGCAACACACGTAGCAGAGCGTGCAGGTTCCATGGCCATCAAAACTGATCATGAAATAATTGGTGTGGTCGAAAATATGGCATTCTTCACACCACCTGGTACAGAGGATCAATATTATCTATTTGGTAAAGGTGGAGGAGAAACGTTAGCTGACACATTAAATACAGAATTAATTAGTTCTTTACCTATAGAACCACCTTATCCAGACGGAACAACACCTGTTTTGTATGAAGAAGGAACAGTCCTACATGATCACTTCTTAGACTTGGCTAAAAAAGTATTAGTAAAGACAAACCAAACTTCCAACGTGTAACAGTATTAGAGAATGTCAATGAAAATAGAACAAATTAATTTAATACGTTAGTAAGCTAGATTTTCTTATAGACTAAAAGCTCAGAGTGATTTTTTGCTCTGAGCTTTTTGGTGTGTAAGTTAACCTGTATTTTGTGGAAAATCACATGCGAAATTTCAGTCAAAATTAAAAAAATGTTTAATTGAACAAAGCACTGCCGTCTTGTTCTTTCATAAGCATCTAATCCGCTAATTATCTAATAATACAAAAACCCCTCCAAACGATGGAGGGGAAATATCTTTATACTTTTATTAACATTTCACTTTGGCATTTTTTCTAGAGTAGTAGAACCAACAAATTACTAGACTAATGGCATAGTACCCAAGGAATAAATATAAAGCTATGTTTGCTGTACCGAATGTAGATAAAGACCATCCGAACACCTTTGGAATGACAAATGCTCCGTAAGCTGCAATAGCAGCTGTGAAACCTAAGATCGGTGCAGCTAAATTGGCTTTTTCCCCTGTGAAAATGAATGGAATCATCCTGAATGTAGAACCATTGGCAATGCCTGTTGCAAAGAAAAGTACAATAAACATTGTAACGAAACCGACTACATTACCTGCATTTAGGAAATACAACACACCTACCGTTGCCCCAATTAATAGCACAATATCATAGAAAGTAACTTTTGCACCACTACCTAATTTATCAGCAAGCCATCCACCTACTGGACGAATACCCGCTCCTACTAATGGTCCCAGGAAGGCTAACGCTACCGCATTTGTTTCAGGGAACTCGGAATTGATTAATAACGGAAACGCTGCAGAATATCCAATGAAAGATCCAAAGCACATCGTATATAACCAAGCCATAATCCATGTATGCTTCTCTTTAAACATAGCTGATTGTTGCTTAAATGATTGTTTCGCTTCAGGTAAGTTATCCATTCCAAAGAACGCTAGAATTGTCACAAATAAGATTGGCAACACCCAAACGAAAGCAGCATTTTGAATAAATATATTATTGCCATCAGCTAATTCCTGGCCTCCACCAAAAAGCATCCCTAACCAAGGTACAAATATAATAATAGGTGTTACAAATTGAACTACACTAACACCAAGATTTCCTAACCCAGCGTTAATACCATTTGCAGTGCCCTTTTTGTGCTTTGGAAAGAAGGGACTAATGTTTGCCATAGAAGAAGAGAAGTTACCTCCTCCAATTCCACATAAGGCAGCTAATAATGCCATTACAATAAATGGTGTTTCTGGGTTTTGAACTGCAATTCCAATTCCGATAGCAGGCAATAATAATGCCCCGGTGCTAATTACTGTCCAATTTCGTCCACCTACAATACCAGGCATAAATGTAAAGAAAATACGAAGTGTTGCTCCTACTAAGCCTGGTAAAGCTGCAAGTGTAAATAATTCACTTTGTGTAAAAGCAAATCCTACTTGGTTCAATCTTACTGCTGTTACAGACCATATTTGCCACACAACAAATGCTAACATAAGAGCCATTACTGAGATCCAGAGATTTCGATTTGCTCGCTGCTTGCCCTCACGCTCCCAAAATTCCTGATTTTCAGGATTCCAACTCACTTCCAATTTTTTAATGCCCATTTATATTCCTCCCTACTTCTTTAAAACGTAGATTGTATTCATCATGGCCAATGATTTCTTACGTTTATAGTAAAAGAAGGAAGGTGTTTGCATATGTGACTAATGTCACACTTTCTTATGATGTCAAATAGTGTTCACAAACAAGATGTAAAATGTTCACAAATAGAATGCTTGGGACCAACTTAATTGCTTTCTGATTGGATAACATACGTTAAACCAAGTAATAAAAAAGACATGAATATACTTATCCCTACATATAACCAAGCTGTTCTCATCTCACCTGATTCCATTGCTACATAAATAGCCGTTGGAATCGTTTGGGTCTTTCCAGGAATGTTCCCAGCAAACATCAATGTAGCACCAAACTCTCCAAAAGCTCTCGTAAAACTCAGCAGTCCACCTGTAACTAGTGCTTGTTTAGCTAGTGGAAGTGATACTCGTCCAAATACCTGCAATTCATTTGCTCCATCAATCCGGGCAGCTTGTTCAATATCACGATTGATTTGTCTAAAACCCACCTTGGCACTTTGATACATCAAAGGAAAAGCGACAACAGATGCAGCAATAACGGCAGCTGTTGAGGTAAAAAGAATAGATTGATTAAATAGTACCTCTATTGCACTTCCTATCACACTGTTTTGACCAAAGAGAACGATTAACATAAAGCCAATTACAGATGGAGGCAATACGATAGGTAACATTAAAGCTGTATCAAGAAATACTTTCCCTCTAAAATTTGTAGAACTTAATCGTTTTCCTAAAAACGTCCCAAAAACAACTACAAAAAAGGTAGCAATGGAAGCGACTATTATTGATAGTTGAATTGGTGGCCAAAACTGTTCATACATAGTCTCACCTACATCTATTACTTAAGATTTCGTGGCACAAAACCTGCATTTTCAAATACTTCTTGAGCTTCAGAACTTGATAAAAATGAAACAAAATTACTACCTAAGTTTTTGTATGAAGAATCATCAATCACGCCTATAGAATATGTAATCCGGGAATATGTGTCTGGATTTATTCGATTTATGACTTTCACTTTATTGGAAGATTGAGCATCAGATTGATAGACAATCCCCCCTATGACAGAGCCTTGCTCGACAAGTGATAGAACATGTCGGACATCTTTGGCATACACAAACTGGTTTTTTAAAGACTCCCATAAATTTAAGGCTGTTAGGGATTCTTTAGCATACATTCCAGCAGGTACAGTATCTGGGTTACCGATTGCAAATTTCATATCCCTTTCGGCTATACCATTAAGGGTCACGACTTCTTCTACATTTTCAGACATAATGACAACAAGGTGATTAGATAACAATTCAACAATAGTGTCCTTGCTCATCTTCCCTTCATCTATTAACTCTTGTACATTCCGTTTATTCGCAGATATATACACGTCCACAGGGGCTCCTTGTAGGATTTGGTTTTTTAATGCACCTGAACCACCGTAATTAAAAAAGAGCTCAATCGTAGGATTTTCTTTTTCATATTGTTCTTCCAGTATTTCTAATGGCTTTTTCAAACTAGCTGCTGCAGATATAGTGATCTCTCTTGTATGGGAGTCCTCCTTACTGCTACATGCAGCCATCAATATAATTAATCCTAGCACTACTATCATTTTGAACCGGTTGTTTATGATCATGATATTTCTCCTTGCTCTAGCTTAAATAACGATAGTATAGATTTTTCGCTTCAGATATATCATTAGTTCCATGAATAAAAACTCTACCATCCCTAAAAAACACCATCCGTTTATGGTCCGTTTTAACGGATAATAGATAAGGATTTTGGGAAACAGGAAATCCTTCATGTAGAAAAATACGTTCCAGTTCATCAAAATTTAATTCTTTCGTTCGCGGTGGTCGAATTTGTATAGTATTACGACCACATAGTACGGCTACCTTTGTTGAATGTTGTTCCGATAGAGCCGGAAAAGTAGGTGCCTCCCCACAAGATAGACAATCTGATTTCTTGGCATGTGTTAGTCCCATCTCATAATGTTGATTGTTCCATAAATCGAAATACACAAGCTTTTTCCTAGCTGCATTAAAATCACCTACTAGAATTTTCAACGCCTCAGCAACCTGATACGCCACCACCATTTGAACAGCGGGCCCAATAATACCAGAGATATCACAGGTCCTATTATGTGAAGGCAAGTGTTCTAAGAGACATCGAAAGCAAGGAGTAACACCAGGAATAAATGTCATCATGGTCCCCGTACTTCCAACGCATGCACCGTATATCCAAGGAATAGCCTTCCACTGAGCAATGTCATTCAACATAAAACGTGTATCAAAATTATCAGTTCCATCTATTATAAGGTCTACCTTTTCTATAAAGGATTGTACATTTTGAACATTCATATCAGTTACATGACTTTCGATTTCAACATCACTATTTAGTTTATGTAAACGTTGTTTGGCAGCAATCGCTTTTGGTATTCTCTGTTTGGCATCCTGCTCTGTGTAAAGAGTTTGCCTCTGTAGATTACTTTCCTCTACATAATCACGATCTAATATGGTTAATTTACCTATCCCTGCCCTAACAAGTGCTTCTGCATTTGAACTTCCTAGAGCTCCTGCACCTACAATGAGAACATGCTTATCTCTTATTTGTTGTTGACCACTTATACCAATCTCCTTAAAACGCTCTTGACGAGAATAACGAGCACTCATCATACCTTCACCCTTCCTTCCATTTCCCTTCAAGCATAACAAGATTTGGATAAAAACGCAGAGCATAAATGTTACATTATTTTGTCTCTATTGATTACTAGCTCTGAAAAAGAAAAAAGAAAAATAAAAAACGATGAGCACAATGCTCATCGTCTTGAATTTTTACTTTTCTGCTATAAAAGCCATGGAATGAACCTGTTTCTTAGATGGGGGCACGAGCTTACCCTGTAAATCAACAATTTGAAATTGATATCGATGGTAAGTATGTTGCTCCTTCAGTGAATTCACAAAGCATTTGGCGGCATAATAGTCACAAAACAAGACTTCTTCCCTGCTTGACATCTCGAAAGTAATTTCCGTCGCGCCATTATAGAATGCAATAACTTTGAAGTTCAACGGGAGCTCGCCTCCTACTCAGGTAATAATCTACCTTTTCATCTATTATCCCTTAAATTTTGTGAATTTTCAATATAATAATACAAGAATCTAATATTTCATCAACAATCCAAGACTTAATATTGTAGAAAAACCCTATACTTACAAATTATAACATGTAGTACCTCAACTTAATGTTTTGTGTACAAGTGTCATTCAGGATAAGAGGCATAATCTTGAAGACTTGAAATCAAGATAATTTGGGTTTCTGAGTAATTAACTGAAGAGGAATGTTTCCTTAG
>NZ_AVBF01000090.1 GCF_000770635.1 Pontibacillus yanchengensis Y32 | reverse complement strand
CTTTCATACCCAGATTTATCTCGAATCCAAGTCTTCAAGATAATGGGGCGATACTGGAAGATCAACAGCTTTCTGCTTAAAGAAAGTGAGTGGCTTTACGTATTATTTGTCATAGATGTTAGCTGGGCTCCCTGAGCTTACATATACAAATTCATCTTATTTTGCAATGTATAAGAATCTAGAAAGGTTTTTATAGCACACTAGAAAGGGAATGTATTTAAAGAGTACCAATACAATTTATACATGATAAAACAACTTACAAATGACAGGAGTGGTATAAGTGAAAGGACAAACAAATTTTATTTTAGCTTTAGTATTTGCACTTATTGTAGCGATATTCGCGGTATTTAACGTTGATGCTGTTGAAGTGAATTATCTATTTGGAACAGGGCAAGCCCCTCTCATACTAATTATCCTAGGCTCTGTGCTTATGGGTGGTATTATTACGGGTACTTTTGGAATGGTTCGAATCTATAGATTACAACGTCAAAAACGTTCTCTTGAACAAAAACTTCAGCAACATGAATCAACTTCATCAATCGAACAAGAAGATGCTAACCAGGATTCTTCTTCTATTGAGGAGAATTCGACTGAAGATGATCCTGTTAAGCATTCATAAAAGACTCTCATTCTATAAAAAAAATACAAAATTAAATTCAGTTTGATACCCCTGTCGTGCTCTTGTATAATTAGTGCGTCAGGGGTGAATCTATGTTACGTAGTAAAGCGAAATGGAATTTTGTTGAAAGTGAAGAACATTCCTTACCTATAGATGACTCATTATCATCATTAACACAACAATTATTGAGACAAAGAGGTATTCACACAAAAGAAGCTGCAGAGCAGTTTTTGTCACCACAATTACAACAATTACATGATCCAATGCTAATGAACGATATGGATAAAGCTGTCGAAAGAGTGAAAACCGCTATCTCTAAAGGAGAGCGCATCCTTGTATTCGGGGATTATGATGCTGATGGTGTAAGTTCTACAGCTGTTATGATGGAAACGCTTCGAGAAATGGGTGCTGAGGTTGCCTACTATATACCGAACCGTTTCACAGAAGGCTACGGCCCTAATGAGGAAGCATTTCGGAACGCTAAAGAAGAAGATGTAACGCTTATTATTACAGTTGATACTGGTATTGCTGCACATCATGAAGCCAAAGTAGCAAGTGAATTAGGGATAGATTTAATTATTACCGATCACCACGAGGTTCAGGAAAGCTTACCGGAAGCGTATGCCATTGTGCACCCTAAATGTTCAAGTTCTTATCCATTCCAAGAACTTGCAGGTGTAGGAGTAGCGTTTAAATTTGCTCACGCACTTCTTGAAGATTTTCCTAAGCATCTACTAGATTTAGTTGTGATTGGTACTATTGCAGATTTAGTACCTCTTCATGATGAAAATAGGGTTTTGTCTTACTTTGGATTACAGGCACTTTCTCGTTCTGTAAGACCTGGATTTCAAGCGTTGCGTCAACTATGCGGGATTGAGGGTCCATTAACAGAAGAGGACATTGGTTTTGCAATTGGTCCACGTATTAATGCGGTTGGACGTCTCCAAGATGCTTCACCTGCAGTGGAGCTGTTGCTAACAGAAGACGATGATGAAGCAGCTTACTTAGCCAATCAAATCCAAGAGTTAAATCAGGAACGACAGCAAATTGTTGCTGATATAGCTAAAGAAGCTGAATCTATGTTAGATGCTGAGGGTGATGATTTACCTTCTGTTATCGTTGTAGCTAAGGAAGGTTGGAATCAAGGTGTTCTTGGAATTGTTGCTTCTCGGCTAGTGAGAAGGTTTGACAGGCCAGTCATTGTGTTAACGATAGACCCAGAAACCGAGACAGCTAAAGGATCAGCACGAAGTATTGATGCTTTTGATTTATTTACTAATTGTATGCAGATTCGTGACTTGTTTACCCACTTTGGTGGTCATGCACAGGCTGCAGGTATGACACTTCCGTTAAATAATGTAGATACAGTCCGAGCTGCGCTATCTCAACAAGCTAATCAACAACTTCATCCGGATGACTTTAGAGAGGTACTCTCCATTGATGGAACACTAGATCTTTCACAAGTATCCTTAGATACGATTAACGAGATCAATCAATTAGCTCCATTTGGGATGGGGAATCCAAAGCCACTCTTTTGTATAGACCGTTCAACACCAGCGGAGATTAGACAGATTGGTAGCAACTTGAATCATTTGAAAATGAAATTTAAAGCGGATAATAGTGAGCTTGACGCAATTGGGTTCGGTTTAGGTGAACTTTATACAAAATTGGCACCACAGTCTGCTATTACAGCTGTAGGAGAACTTTCTATCAATGAATGGAACGGTCGAAAGAAGCCACAATTCATGATGAAAGATGTTCGGGTAGATGAATGGCAACTATTCGATTTGCGAGGTAGCCGTCATCTGAAAAAAGCAGTTACCACTTTACCACAGGACAATGCTGTGGCTGTGTTCTTTCATCCTGTTACAGCTGAGCATGAATGGGTATGGGAGTATTTTGATGTGTTGCAAATTGAGGATGAGGAAATGGTAGAAGAACTGCCACTAGATCAAGTAGATCATCTAATTCTAATGGACTTGCCTCAATCCTTAGAACGTCTAGCTGCACTAGTTCAAAAAATGAATCCTAAGAACATACATGCTTGCTACCGAACAGATGACGCAGCGTTTTTAAAAACTGTTCCTACTAGAGATCATTTTAAGTGGTTCTATGCCATGTTATTGAAGCGTAAACAGCTTCATCTTGAAAAAGAAGGACCGAAATTAGCTGCCCATAAAGGCTGGTCTAAAGATGCAGTAGAATTTATATCTAACGTGTTTTTTGAATTAGAATTTGTTAAAATAGAGAATGGACTTGTGACGCTAAATTCGAATCCTTCTAAGAAGGATCTATCAGAATCAGCGTTATATCAATCTAAACATGAATATGTAAATGTCGAACAAACATTATATTTCTCATCCTATCGACAGTTAAAATCTTGGTTCGATGAGCAAATGAATCGAGTTGTGCAGGCTAAGGAGGAAGTAACAAATGAACCTTAAAGATTATATAACAGTGGTAGAAGATTGGCCTTCAGAGGGTATTAAATTTAAAGATATTACCACGTTAATGGACAATGGTACTGCTTTTAAATACGCAGTTGACCAAATCGTTGAATATGCAAATGAAAAAGAAATTGATTTAGTAGTTGGCCCAGAAGCTCGTGGCTTTATTATAGGCTGTCCTGTTTCCTATTCAATGGAAGTAGGCTTTGCTCCAGTACGAAAAGAAGGTAAGTTACCGCGGGAAACAATTAAGGTAGACTATGGCCTAGAGTATGGTGAAGATATATTGACCATTCATAAAGATGCCATTAAACCTGGTCAACGCGTTCTAATAACAGATGATTTATTAGCTACTGGCGGTACAATTGAAGCAACGATCAACTTAGTAGAGCAACTTGGTGGAAAAGTAGTAGGTTGTGCATTTTTAATTGAATTAACCTACCTAAATGGCCGCGATAAACTAGATGGATACGATGTATTAACATTAATGCAATACTAAGATGTAAAAGAGTGCTCAGTTTGAGTACTCTTTTCCTATAGAAAAAGAAAAAAAAGTGATATAATAGATACAATTCATAACTTTTACCTCATAGGGTAGAAGTTTTCTTTTTCAAATGTAGGTTATATTTAAGTGGAGAGAATATTGTTCTTTACGTTTAAATAGTTTATAAAGGTTGTAAGATAAAGAAGATAAACATTCACGTTCCATATAATGGAACATATGCATTGTTTTTCTAACAATACTGTTTTTTGATAATATATATCATATAAATCGTCTTTGAATAGGATAGGACGAATTTTTTCTATAAAGGTGATCGGATGTCTAAAGATAAAATTTTGACAGCAGATGAAGTGATAGAGCAGGCGAGTAAGTATCTTTCTGAAGAAGATACTGCGTTTATTCGTCGTGCCTATGATTTTGCTCAAGACTCGCATAAAGAACAATATCGTAAATCAGGAGAGCCTTATATCATTCATCCTGTCCAGGTAGCTAGTATCCTAGTGGAACTTGAAATGGACCCTGTTACCATTGCGGGAGGTTTCTTACACGATGTTGTTGAAGATACGAATGTTACCGTAGAAGACTTAGAAAATACGTTTAACCAAGAAGTTGCCATGCTAGTAGATGGAGTTTCGAAGCTTGGTAAGATTAAATATAAATCCAAAGAAGCTCAACAAGCTGAGAATCATCGGAAAATGTTTGTTGCGATGGCCAAGGATATACGTGTCATTCTCATAAAACTTGCAGATCGTCTACACAACATGAGGACGTTAAAACATCTTCCTCCAGAAAAGCAGCGCCGTATTTCTAATGAGACACTTGAAATCTTTGCACCACTAGCTCATCGATTAGGGATATCCACAATTAAATGGGAGCTGGAAGACACAGCTTTACGATATTTAAATCCTCAACAGTATTATCGTATCGTTCATTTAATGAAGCAAAAAAGGAATGAGCGTGAATATTATATTAGTGAAGTGATGGATGAGATTCAAAAGCAGTTGGATGAGGTGAACATTCAAGCTGATTTTTCTGGACGTCCTAAACATTTATACAGCATTTATCGAAAAATGGTGCTTGAGAATAAACAGTTTAATGAGATCTACGATTTGTTAGCTGTACGTGTTTTGGTTAATAGTATTAAGGATTGTTATGCAGTTCTTGGTATTATTCATACATGTTGGAAGCCGATGCCAGGTAGGTTTAAAGATTACATCGCTATGCCAAAACCTAACCTTTATCAGTCCTTGCACACAACGGTAATAGGGCCTAAGGGAGATCCTTTGGAGGTACAGATTCGCACACATGAAATGCATGAGATAGCTGAATATGGAATTGCGGCTCATTGGGCGTATAAAGAAGGCAAAAATGTAGACCAAAGTACACAATCCTTTGATGAAGGTTTAAGTTGGTTTAGAGAAATTTTGGAGTGGCAGAACGAAACACATGATGCTGAAGAATTTATGGAATCCCTCAAAGTGGATTTATTCTCAGATATGGTGTATGTTTTCACGCCAAAAGGTGATGTGATTGAGCTTCCATCAGGTTCTGTTCCTATCGATTTTGCTTATCGTATTCACACGGAAGTTGGAAACCAAACGATTGGGGCAAAAGTGAATGGGAAAATGGAACCTCTGGATTATAAGTTGAAAACAGGGGACATTTTGGAAATTATGACTTCTAAGCATTCCTATGGCCCATCTAAAGACTGGATTAAAATTACTCAAACGTCCCAAGCCAAAAATAAAATTAAACAATTCTTCAAAAAGCAACGTAAAGATGAAAACGTTGCTAAGGGTAAAGAGCTCGTTGAGAAAGAAATTCGTTCATTAGATATAGAACCAAAAGATGTTCTTACTTCAGATAATCTTAAAAAAGTCTCAGAGAAGTTCAATTTTAATAATGAAGAAGACATGTATGCTGCCGTTGGCTATCAAGGTATTACTGCAGCACAAATTGCGACAAGATTAACAGAGAAGATACGTAAAAAACAACCTAAAACAGAGGATCTAGAGCAAACATTAGAAGGAGTTCAGAATGAGATTAAAGCCCCTTCTGGTCCTTCTAAGAAGAAGGATTCAGGAGTCAAAGTAAAAGGAGTAGATAATTTACTTGTAAGACTCTCTAGATGTTGCAACCCAGTTCCTGGAGATGAGATTGTTGGCTATATTACCAAGGGCCGAGGAGTATCTGTTCATCGTGCAGATTGTCCAAATGTGCAAACCGAAGATGTGAAGCATCGCTTACTTCCTGTTGAATGGGAGAATAACAGCGAAGAGAGTAAGCAGTATAGTCTTGACATAGAGATATCTGGTTACGATCGACGAGGCTTACTAAATGAAGTACTACAAGCTGTCAACGAAACAAAGACTAACATCACAGCTGTATCTGGTAAGTCCGATCGTAATAAAATGGCAACGATTAATATGACAATTATGATTCATAATATTAGTCACTTGCGAAAAATAGTTGATCGAATTAAGCAAATACCAGATGTCTATACAGTAAGAAGAATGCTGCAATAAGGGGCGAAGAACGATGAGAGCTGTCATTCAAAAAGGAAAACAAGCTAGTGTGACAATAGATGGACAAGTCACTGGACAAATCGAAAAGGGATTAGTCGTTCTATTAGGTGTCACACATGACGATACAGAAGAAGATGCTAAATATGTAGCTGAAAAAATCGTTAATTTACGAATCTTTGATGATGATCAAGGGAAGATGAATTATTCCCTGAAGGATATTGAAGGACAATTTCTTTCTATTTCACAATTCACTTTATATGGGGACTGCCGTAAAGGTAGACGACCAAACTTTATGAACGCTGCTAAACCTGAACCAGCAAATGAACTTTATCAAACGTTCAATTCTCTTGTGAGGGAACAAGGTATTGAAGTGGAAACCGGTAGCTTTGGTGAAATGATGGATGTTCAATTGACCAACGTAGGTCCTGTTACCCTTATTATTGAAAGTGAAAATAGAAAGGGATAAACTAATTTTTGCGACATAGGACTACCCGATTTCATAAATCCACGTTATAGATGCATGAGATTTCTGTTTAGAAATCTCATGTTTTTTATATTTGTTTTTAAGTACACAGTACTACTCATAGGAAATTTAGGTTCCACAAAAGACTTTTAATGAAATTAAACAAAGAAAAAGAGCTTGGAATTTTCCAAGCTCTTTTGTATCGTGTAGGGATATATAAATGCAATGCATTTATTAACTGATCTAAAGATTTAGCTATTACCTAGTAAAGTATTCACTCACACCTTGTACAATACCTTTAGTAATGTTTTCCTGATAGTTTGGAGTCTTTACCAGTTTTTCTTCTTGTTCATTTGATAAGAACCCTAGCTCTAACAATAGAGCTGGTTGGCGATTTTCTCTAATGACATGGAAATCTCCGAATTTTGCTTTACGATTATTTAATCCAGTAGATTGTACCATGGCATTTTGAACGGTTCTTGCAAACTCTCTATGTTGGTCATGATAATAAAATGTTCCAATACCCTTGGCTTCAGGCGATTGAGGAAAGCTATTGTAATGTAAACTTAGAAATGCATCTGCTCTTTTTACATTTGATACGGTTGCTCTGGCACTTAATGATACATAAGCATCATTTGCTCTAGTCATGATTACATCAGCACCAGCAAGTTCAAATCGTTCTTTTAATTTATTCGCTGTTTTTATAACTAAGTTTTTTTCATACATTCCACTAGCGCCTATCGTGCCTACATCTCGCCCGCCGTGTCCTGCGTCTATAACAATCGTTTTGTTTTTTAGTGTACCTTTTTTACTGGACAATTGTTCGATATTGGTTGGACTTGTTGTTACAATCCAGTCTGCTACGTATGCTGTCTGGTTATTGAATTTGATTTTGTACCAATCATTTTCATGTGCAATGATGTCAAATGCATCACCTTTAGAACCTCGTCCAACGATAGAGGTATCTGTAGAAGGACCACTACGGATATTTGTGGCATTGTATAAAAGGCTTAACTGATTATTTTCAGTTTGAGTACTCTGTTGAGAAGTAGTAACCAGCCAGTTGGCTACCCAACCCTTCTTCCCATTTCCAAGCTTAATTTCATACCATCCATTCTTTTCTTGAACATATGGGTATTGTTCTCCGTCTTTAACACTACCGACGACTTTACTGGTTAAACTGCCTTTGCTTCTAACATTAAGAGAAGGAGTCTGTACCGTAATAGTGCCCATTTGTGAACCGGAAGAGCTTACATTCGAGGTTGAGGCTTGTTTTACCATTGAAACATAATCTTTATGAACCCAACCTTGCTTGTCCTTGAAAGTTATTTGGATCCAATCACCTTTTGTTTGGGTGGATTTGTATTGGTCACTTTTATGTATATGACCGATAACACTGTCTGAGGTACTCGCACCATCTCGGACTCGTAACCAGTTTACATTCGGAGATACTTTCATTGAACTTTGAGATACTTCCGAATTTGTGATAGAAACCAACCAATTTGCTACCCAGCCAGTCTGGTTATCCATCTGAATTTCTACCCAATTACTATTCTCATTCAAGACGGGATAGCTTTCGTCTTTATGTACCTGTCCGATCTTTGCATGCGTTAACCCAGGACCGTTTCTTACATTTAAGGGGTCTACATTTATAACAGCATTGCTAGAGGCTGCTATAGTAACACTGGAAAAACATGCAATTCCTAAGAAGAGAAGGAACAGGAGGGGAATGTATCGCTTTGTGTGAAAAATGGCAATAAACCTCCTTCATTTAATTTGAAATAAAAATAAGTTCACTAAACCTTTCAACTTTAATTATAGAAAATCCTTTCTATGATGTAAAAAATATCGATGGTTTGGAGAAAATATAAGAAAAAGGATGGAAGGAAGTAGATGAATGAGGCTGAGTTATAAGCAACAAATCATAAATCATAGGCAAAATGGAGGATTAATGGAGGATGTTCATTCCAGCTCGTTTAATGAAGGTAGTCAAAACTCTGCGATGACAGAACCATTTGGTGTTATGAAAGAAGATCTTAAAAAGGTGAAAGAAAGTTTGATACGTTCTTGACATAACAGGTATTCAACATTATGATAGTAATCAATTCAATTGTTAAACTAGTATAACCTATACTACGAAACATATATAGCCAAAAATATTAATAAGTTACTTATAAATCATAACCAGTGAGGGAAAAAGTAATTGTGGTAGGCATGGATAGAGAGAAAGTGCCATAGGCTGAAAGCACTTTTTACATGTACGCTATAATGAAAGACATTCCTTAGGTTCCACATCGAAGCTTACTAGTAGTAGGTGTTGGACGTTGCAGGCGTTAACTGTTCAAGTGGAAGCTTGTTGTGCTTCAATTAGGGTGGCAACGCGGGAAATATCCCGTCCCTATTCGATTGTATTCGAATATGGGACGGGATATTTTTATGTTGTATAAGGTTCTCTTAAGAGTCTTGAATAAATCATAATAGGGGACTTTGATAAAGTCTGTAAAAATTGATCAACACACTTGCACCTTATTTTATGTCATAGCTAGCTATCAATTGGTTTTGAAAATATAGGAAAAAGCATGCAATGAAATTTGTTTTTATTTTAAAGGAGGATGTAAATGAGTAACATTAAAGGGCCCCGTGGTACACAAGATATTTTGCCCGGAGAAGTTGAAAAGTGGCAATATGTAGAATCTGTCTTAGCGGATATTTGTCATCGTTATCATTATAAGGAAGTACGTACACCGGTTTTTGAACATACTGAATTGTTCCAACGAGGTGTAGGCGATTCAACAGATATTGTACAAAAAGAAATGTACACATTTGAAGATCGTGGCGGAAGAAGTATCACATTACGCCCTGAAGGGACAGCTTCAGTGGTACGATCTTTCGTCCAACATAAAGTGTATGGGTATCCTAACCAGCCAACTAAATTATTCTACTTTGGCCCTATGTTCCGTTATGAGCGTCCGCAACAAGGTCGGATGCGTCAATTCGTTCAATTTGGTATTGAAGCATTAGGTAGTGATGACCCAGCTATTGATGCAGAAGTAATCGCTCTAGCTATGAACGCTTATCAAGAGTTAGGTTTGACTTCATTAAAGCTAGTTTTAAATAGCTTAGGGGATTTAGAAAGCCGGAAAAATCATCGTGAAGCTTTGATTGCTCACTTTAAACCTCATAAAGATGAACTTTGTGAAGATTGCCAAATGAGACTGGAAACGAATCCAATGCGTGTTCTTGATTGTAAGAAAGACCGAGAACATCCAGCAATGGAAACAGCACCTTCTATTTTAGATTATTTGAATAAAGAATCCCGTGAGTATTTTGAAACAGTAAAGTCCGTGCTGGATAAAATGGGCATTCCTTATGTAATTGATCCAAATTTAGTACGTGGACTTGATTATTACAATCATACAGCTTTTGAAATTATGAGTGAGGCAGAAGGCTTTGGCGCTATTACTACACTAAGTGGTGGAGGACGCTACAACGGACTAGTTGAAGAAGTCGGTGGTCCGGAAACAGCAGGAATTGGTTTTGCATTAAGTATTGAGCGACTTCTAATGGCATTGGACGCTGAGGGTATTGAATTACCTATAGATGAACAGCTTGATTGCTATGTGGTTACTGTTGGGGATGAGGCTAAGAAAGAAGCAGCATCCATTGTTTATCAGTTACGTCAAGCCGGTATTCAAGTAGATAAAGATTATGCAGATAAGAAAATGAAAGCTCAATTTAAAGCTGCCGATCGACTAAGAGCTAAATATGTACTTGTTTTAGGTGAAGATGAGCTACAAAACAATCAAATAAATTTGAAAAACATGGATACTGGAGATCAGCAAACCATCAAACTAGAAGAAATCGTAGAACATATGAAAAAGGAATTTAAGGAGGATTAACTCATGAGTGAACATCGTCAGTTATGTGGTTATGTACGAGAAAGTCAAATCGAAGAAAGAGTAAAGCTAAAAGGTTGGGTACAAAAACGACGTGATCTCGGGGGATTAATATTTATTGACTTACGTGATCGCTCAGGAGTTGTTCAGGTTGTATTTAATCCTGAAGTATCTAATGAAGCTTTACAAACTGCTGAAAACGTACGAACAGAGTATGTAGTAGAGATTGACGGTAAGGTTATAGCTCGTGACGAGAACACCGTAAATGCAAATTTAGCAACGGGTAAAGTAGAAGTAATGGCAGACGCTATTTCTATCTTAAATAAATCGAAAAACCCTCCTTTTCTATTACAAGATGAGTCCGAGACCTCAGAAGAGCTTCGGTTGAAGTATCGTTATCTAGATTTACGTCGTAGTCCTTTACAGGAGACGTTCAAACTTCGTCACCAGGCTACTCAAGCTATTCGTTCGTATTTAAATAATGAGGAATTTCTTGAGATGGAAACGCCTATGTTAACGAAGAGTACACCAGAGGGAGCAAGAGATTATTTAGTTCCTAGTCGAGTTCATGAAGGTGAGTTCTATGCACTACCTCAATCACCTCAAATTTTTAAACAGCTAATTATGATGTCTGGTTTCGAGCGTTATTACCAGTTTGCTCGTTGTTTCCGTGATGAGGATTTACGTGCTGACCGCCAGCCGGAGTTCACCCAAGTTGATATAGAAACATCCTTTATGTCCCAAGATGAGATTCTAGACATGACAGAGCGTATGATGAAGAAAGTCATGAAAGATGTGAAAGGTATTGAACTAGAGACACCATTTCCTCGTTTGAAATACGACGATGCTATGGAGCGCTATGGTTCAGACAAGCCTGATACACGCTTTGGATTAGAGCTTGTTAATGTTTCGGAAGTCGTGAAAGAATCTGGCTTTAAAGTGTTCAGAAGTGCAGTAGAATCTGGGGGAACGGTAAGTGCTATTAACGTAAAGGGACAAGCAAGTGAATTCTCCAGAAAAGACATTGATAAGCTTACGGAGTATGTTAAAATTTACGACGCCAAAGGCCTTGCTTGGTTAAAAGAACAAGAAGGTGAATTACAAGGACCTATTTCTAAATTCATCGAAGGCGATGAAGCAAGTAGTCTTCGTAGTATGTTAGATATAGAAGAAGGAGACTTAATTTTATTCGTTGCAGATAAGACCTCTGTTGTACACGATAGTTTAGGAGCTCTTCGTCAGAAATTAGGTAAAGAACTTGGTTTAATTGATGAAAGCCAGTTCAACTTCCTATGGGTTACTGATTGGCCATTATTTGAATATGATGAAGATCTTGAGCGCTATTTCGCTGCCCACCATCCATTCACAATGCCAGAACGTGAAGATATTAGTAAAATGGAAAGTCAGCCAGGTGAAGCACGTGCGCAAGCCTATGACTTAGTATTAAATGGTTATGAGATTGGCGGAGGAAGCCTTCGTATTTATGAGAAAGAACTCCAAGATAAAATGTTCGAAGTACTTGGATTTACAAAAGAGGAAGCACAAGACCAATTTGGGTTCCTACTAGAAGCACTTGAATATGGTGCACCACCACATGGTGGAATTGCATTAGGGTTTGATCGCTTCGTCATGATCCTTGCTGGACGTACGAACTTGCGTGATACGATTTTATTCCCTAAAACAGCATCAGCCTCTTGCCTTCTAACCGAAGCACCTGATTCTGTTAGTGATGAACAACTGAATGAACTTCATCTAGAACTCAATGAAAAGGCGAAAAATCGCCAATCAGGACAAGAGTAATAGGTAATTATTCGCATTTCGGATGGAAAGCTAATAGTGGTTGATGTAAAATGCTAGATATGCTATTATTTTAGTACAAAGTAAATGAGCCAATCCTGATGTGTACGTTTTCCGACCAAATCGTTTTGACCGAACATCAATTATACGGGAGCTTGGCGTTTTCAGACGGCGTGCAAGCCTCATGTTCATTGAACGAGAGGACGCACAAACTCTGGAACAGAGCACCCACCTGCCTAGTGCGGGTTCAAAACATTGGATTCGACGGCACGATTGGGATTGGCTCACTTTAAATGTACATCCTTAAGGGAACCCTTAAGGTTATTTTTTTGTCTTTTTTTACCTTAATCATTCAAACAAATATTTTGTGTGTGGGTTTGTGTGAATGGGTTTGAGGTATACTGTGATACATAATAACTGTAAAGAATCTTGAGTAGGAGTGAGAATAGTGCTTCACCAGTTTTCAAGAAATGAGTTAGCTATCGGAAAAGAAGGATTACAATTAATGAAGGATGCCACCGTTGCTGTATTAGGAATTGGTGGTGTGGGTTCGTTTAGTGCTGAGGCACTAGTAAGAAGTGGAGTAGGTCGACTTATTTTAATAGACAAAGACGATGTAGATATTACAAATATCAACAGGCAACTTCATTCACTACTTTCAACTGTTGGTCAATCAAAGGTAGATGTCATGGCTGATCGATTACATGATATTAACCCAGAATGCGAAGTTATTCGATTGAAGATGTTTTACACCGAAGAAACATATGAGCAGCTTTTTCAGTATGAACCGGATTATGTAATTGATGCTAGTGATACGATCTCCTATAAAATACACTTAATTAAACAATGTATAGATCGTAATATCAATATCATTTCTAGTATGGGCGCTGCTAATAAAACAGATCCAACTCAATTTGAAATAGCTAATATTTTTGATACGAGTTATGACCCAATGGCTCGTGTAATTCGAAATAGATTACGCAAGGATGGATATAGAAAAGGTGTACCTGTAGTGTATTCTAAAGAAAAACCAATTCGTATTCGTGAAGATATACGAGAAGCAATCACACCTGACGATCCAAAGACGCGAAAAGCAGAACAGCCACCTTCATCCAATGCATTTGTTCCATCTGTATCAGGACTGATTATGGCAAGTCACGTAGTAAATACAATATTAGAGCCAATTGATATAGAACGATATTAAAATTAAGCTACGTTAAACAGGCTTGGTTGATATTATGGGGTAGAATTACTGGGAAAGGAGTTATTCAAGAATCGAGGCATAATTTTGAAGACTTGGATTCGAGATAATTTGGATGAGAGGGATGTTTCCGTTG
>NZ_AVBF01000092.1 GCF_000770635.1 Pontibacillus yanchengensis Y32 | reverse complement strand
TTAAAAAATTAACAGGTTGTTTACAAGTTGTTTTGTTCAGTTTTCAAAGTTCAATATGTCACCTTTCGACACATTCAAAGTATAGCACCCAATTTAACGAAAAGTCAACATTAAATTAACATTTTCTTAACATTGAATTGCTTTTGCTTTGTTTTTTGTGTCGTTAACTGTCTTCTTATGAAGCAGCACAATCTAATATAATAGATTCGCATTCATATGTCAATAAAATCTATTAATTTTGTTACATAATCTATTTACGTCTTTAAAAAACGTTAACAAACACTTATTACTTTTACATTAAAACCTATTTTATAGTAGTCTCTCTTTTTTTATAGAAACCAGTATTTCAGTTCGCCTCTATGTTTATATTTAGTCTTTCTCTCTACCAATTAATGAAACCTTCTAAAACGATGATATATTTTCTAAATTATTCACTATCTAAAGCTACCTCTCGCTCTTTTAAGCAGGTATTCTTTAAAATTGGGAAGGATAAAACAGAAATATAAAACTAAGAAAATAGAAGAGAACGGCTACTATAAAACCAGATGATGATGTTGTGTAATTACATAACCTAGCACTACGATTCCAATTAAAATTAGTATTAAAGAAAAAGTAATAATTATTTCTTTTCCATTTAAGAACAAAAGCGCAAGCGCCCGGATAGCGACGTATGTGCTGCGGCCTACACGACGTAGGTTGGTTCGATGTCGCTACGTGACGTAGCGGTTTTAATCGAACTTCCCCTGATTCCGTAGGAGATAAAGGAAACACGAAGAGCCATAGCGATTCGATGTTGACTTATCGCACAGAGGTGAGGGAAGCATACTAGTCGCCGGGCGCTGGAGCTGAACGTGGCCGCATCACTTTTTTCAGTTATACACAAGCGTTGAATTTTATAGTACGTTAGACAATAAAAAAACTGCTCCCCAAAACACAGGAAGCAGTTTCATCTAGCTTTGAAAATAATATATAGGACGATTGTTTTTCTTACGAAGCATTTTTGCTGCAATTCTTGCACCACGTACATCATCGCTGATTAGTACGATATCTTTTGTGCAATCAAAAGTGTCTTTTAGCTCTCTCGGCAGATAGGATAACGGGATATTTTGTGCACTAGGGTATGGTTGATTGTGTGCTGATACATAGTCTCGCACATCTATAACACAATAACGATCGTTTGAAATTGTACTTTGGTCAATCTTTTTCAAGTACATATGAGGTAAGGAAACATTGCGTACGAACCAAACCAATATGGCTGTTAAGGCAACGATAGCTATGATATACATCTTGTCACTCTCCTTTATATGACTATCTCGCCAGTCCACCCTAGCATTCCGTCAGAAAGGTTCGAGACATGTTCGAACCCATGTTGTTTTAAAAACAAGCAGGCATTCATGCTCCTCATTCCTATTCGACAAACAATGACTAGCTCACGGTCTTCTGGTAATTGATCTATTGACTCTGGTATTTTCTGTAATGGTATATGCACAGCTCCTGGAATCATTCCCTGAGCCACTTCGTCGTCTTCTCTTACATCTACCACGTATATTGTATTATTCTGACTAAGCTTTGATTCCAGTTCTTCACCATTTATTTCGTTAATATTGTACATGTAGGAATGCTCCTATTGTATTATTTAGTATTAGATTTCAATAATTTAGTTATAGAAGATTATATAATAAACCCAAACAAAAACCATCGCCCCTATTAAGCTCACTAATTTCAACCACCATGTTCTTACACTTAATAGCCTACGTAGTAACAAATAAAGAAAAAAGGATAAAAATCCAATCGCTATTGAAATAAGAATTGTCGTGAAAAAGAAATACAAAAAGAGTTCTGTAATCGAGAAATGATAAACATTGGGGTTACGATCTGAGATGGGTACATAACCATTAAAAGCTACAACAATAGAAAAAAGGAACGATGCCAAAATTGACACACTCATGACTTGCAGGAAATGAATAGAATTTCTTCTATAAGTTGAGGTCATGCCCTCTCCCCCTGTTTGAATTCTGCATTTTCTAATTTTAAATATTTTTGAACACAAGTCAATACATACGCTTAAGGGTATGTATCCCCATCGGAATAATCAAGATTAGTATCTTTTATCAATAAAAAGACCCCCAGCCGCATATATGGCTGAAGGTCTATTCAATCATTTAATTTGCAACAATATTTACAAGCTTCCCTGGAACTGCAATCACCTTACGTACTGTCTTGCCTTCAATCCATTCTTGGATCGTTTCATCTTCTAGTGCTCGCTTTTCAAGTTCTTCTTTATCAGCATCTTTAGGAACACTCATTTTTGCTCGTACTTTCCCCATTACCTGAAGAACGATTTCAACTTCATCGTCTTCTAGCTTGGCTTCATCATAAGTAGGCCAAGCTTGGTAGCTGATTGTTTCTTCATGACCAAAGACACTCCATAGTTCCTCTGCAAGGTGAGGTGCTACTGGTGCTATTAGTTTAGCAAAGCCTTCTGCATACTTTTTCGGTACTTCCTCTACTTTATAAGCTTCATTAATGAAGACCATCATTTGAGAAATACCTGTGTTAAATCGAAGTTCCTCAAAATTTTCCGTTACTTTCTTAACCGTTTCATGGTAGGTACGTTCAAGGTCTGTGCTTTGACTATTTTCTACTACTTTAGCAGATTGTGTACCTTCATCTGTAAATAAACGCCATACACGATCCAAGAAACGACGAGCTCCATCAAGACCATTTGTAGACCATGCTACTGCTGCCTCTAATGGTCCCATGAACATTTCATAAAGGCGAAGGGTATCCGCTCCATGTGTATGAACGATGTCATCAGGATTTACAACATTCCCTTTTGATTTACTCATCTTTTCATTATTTTCACCAAGAATCATGCCTTGGTTAAATAATTGCTGGAACGGTTCTTTCGTTGGTACTACACCAATATCATACAGTACTTTGTGCCAGAAACGTGCATATAACAAATGCAGCACAGCATGCTCTGCACCACCGATGTAAATATCGACTGGTAGCCATTTTTCTAATTTATCTTTATCAGCTATATTTATATCGTTATGTGGGTCTACATAACGAAGGTAATACCAACAACTACCTGCCCACTGTGGCATGGTGTTTGTCTCGCGACGTCCTTTCATACCTGTTTCAGGGTCTGTAACTGTTACCCAGTCCTCAATATTGGCAAGTGGGGATTCACCTGTACCAGAAGGTTTGATTTCACTAGTTTTTGGTAGTTCTAGTGGAAGGTTTTCTTCTTTGACAGGAGACATTGATCCGTCTTCCCAATGAATAATTGGAATAGGCTCACCCCAATAACGTTGACGGCTAAATAACCAATCACGTAGACGATACGTTGTTTTTCTTGAACCTTTGCCTGTTTCTTCTAACCAATTAATGGCTTTGTCGATTGCTTCCTGCTTATCTAACCCATTTAAGAAGTCAGAGTTGATGTGCTTTCCTTCACCTGTATAGGCTTCTTTTTCTACATCTCCACCTTCTACAACAGCTTTGATTGGAAGGCCAAACGTTTGAGCGAATTCATAGTCACGTTCGTCGTGTGCCGGCACTGCCATAATGGCACCAGTACCATAAGTCATTAGAACATAATCAGCGATCCATACTTGCAGCTTTTCTCCATTAATTGGATTTATCGCATAAGCGCCAGTAAATACTCCTGTTTTTCCTTGTGCTAAATCAGTGCGTTCTAGGTCACTTTTCTTTTCCGCTTCATCTAGGTACGTATCAATAGCAGCTTGCTGTTCTTGTGTGACAATATCTTTTACAAGTGGATGTTCAGGAGCTAAAACGGCATACGTTGCACCGAACAAAGTATCAGGACGAGTAGTAAATGCAGTGAAAGTGTGCTCGCTTCCCTCAATATCAAAGTACACTTCAGCACCTTCCGATTTACCAATCCAATTACGTTGCATATCCTTAATACTATCTGGCCAATCAAGCTCTTCCAGATCATCTAGTAAACGGTCAGCATACTCTGTAATCTTTAACATCCACTGCTTCATAGGTTTACGAATAACAGGATGTCCGCCACGCTCACTTACACCGTCTACCACTTCTTCGTTTGCTAGAACGGTGCCTAGAGCAGGACACCAATTTACAGGGACTTCATCAATATATGCTAGTCCTTGCTCATATAACTTAATGAAAATCCATTGGGTCCATTTATAGTAATTCGGATCTGTTGTGTTCACTTCACGATCCCAGTCGTATGAAAATCCAAGTGATTGAATCTGACGACGGAAATTATCAATATTTTGCTTCGTAAATGCTTCTGGATCATTTCCAGTATCTAAGGCATACTGTTCTGCTGGAAGACCAAATGCATCCCATCCCATTGGATGAAGGACTTCATATCCTTGCATTCGCTTCATGCGGGAAATGATATCTGTTGCTGTGTAACCTTCAGGGTGTCCTACGTGTAAACCTGCACCCGAAGGATAAGGAAACATATCCAACGCATAGAATTTCTCTTTGTTACTATAAACGTCTGTTTCAAACGTCTTGTTCTCATGCCAATAGTCTTGCCACTTCTTTTCGATAGACTTATGATCGTACGCCATACCCATTTACCTCCTCAATTTACCTCTTGCCTTCACTTCTGTGCCATATAGAAAAAGCCTCTCATCCCTATATAAATAGGGACGAGAGGCTTATATATCCACCCGCGGTACCACCCAGGTTAGTGTCATGTACACTCACTCAAGCTCCTTAACGCGGAGAAACGGCAAATCCTACTGCACTTTCAGATTTGCAGCTCAAAGGCGAGTTCATAAAGTACAAGGATAGCTTTCACCAACCGCTATCTCTCTATAGCTCTTGTTCCTTTACTACTATTCCTTTATCAATGCTGTTTGGCTTTCGGCACGTCATTTGTATTTCTTCATTCTAATGAAGCCATTTGCATTTGTCAAGTTTATTAAGGCAGTAGGCAGTAGTAAAAGGATTAGGAAATCGTGTGACATTATTGTAAATCCTGTTCATCAAGAATCATGTCATTCAAGCATTGAGAAACTTGTAAGTGCATACGATGAAGTTGTTCTTTTTGTTGATGATTAGCACTATGCATAAGCTTATCGATTTCATGTTCTAAGTCTTCTAAGCCAAGTTGAGCTTGCGTATATTCTTCATTGATTTGATAGCCCATTTTATTGGTTCTTTCTATTTGATCTCTTGCTGATTCTAATTTT
This sequence comes from Pontibacillus yanchengensis Y32, assembly GCF_000770635.1. Lineage (GTDB taxonomy): Bacteria > Bacillota > Bacilli > Bacillales > BH030062 > Pontibacillus > Pontibacillus yanchengensis. Next base: position 8,208 of record NZ_AVBF01000092.1, on the reverse strand, counting down.
TCATTCACATCATTCATCATATTTTCTATGGATTGTCTTGTTGCCATCATTAATCACCTCATTTGTAATGTGTGCTTTCTATGGCCTTGTAATGCATGAAATTTTGTCTTTATTTTTGATTTCATTTGTTTTTTACATATATCATTTGATATTCCATAATCCCCCATTATATTGAAGACTTGGATTCGAGATAATTTTGGGAATGATAGATGTTTCCGTTGCTTTAAATGGAATAAAGGTGGCCGTGGAACAACTCGCGTCCTGCCGGCGAGCTGGCAAGCCTCCTCAAGCCCAAAAGCGGGGCTTTGCGGGGTCTTGCCTACCTCTTTCTCCGGCGGGAGTCTCGTCGTTCCACGGCCACCTTTACTGTTGTTGGGATGAACGGAAACTAGAGTGGGACTTTTTCGTAATCATGGAATTCAAGAACGGGGAATGGTTCAGGATACGAAGTGATGCTATGCGGACATATAGTCTCTTATTCTTCAATTTAAAGGCTATTTTGCATTCGTAACGGACATACAGTACGCTATTGAGCCAAAATCACCTTAATGAAGGGTGTTTTTTCACAAATAAGGTACCCAATGTCCGTCAACCTCTCCAAAATAGGGTTTTCAGAGTAAATAAGAGCATATATGTCCGCTAGAAGATGTTCACCAACGTATTTTCGAGAGTCCGATCGTAACATTTCAGCAGGGATGGGTGGGAAACGGGGAGACTCCCGCGGGAGAAAGAGGTCGGCGAGATCCCCTGAGGGTGCATTTCCCCGAAGGTAGCTTGAGAAGGGGAGGTTCGACTAAAACCGTCACATCGTGTGACAACGTCGAACGACCCTACGTCGTGTAGGGCCGCCCGCAGGACGCGAGCCGTTTCCCACCCACCCCTAACCCTTTTTATGTATCGGACCCACTCACTCCCCCATATTATCTCGAATCCAAGTCTTCAAGCTGATGCCTCTATATTTGAATAACTATCCTCCCCATATACTCCCCTCTTTTAGTAGATGCTAAATAAACTCAATGTTCTGATTTCATCACACGAACGTCCCTCCTCTTTGTAATAAAAACTAGTCGTGCTACAATGCAAGTTAGAATGAATTACAACACGCAAGATAAAGGAGTTTCTAAATGGACAATCCATTTCCATATTCCTTTGGTCAAAAACGGTATCATTCGTGGAATTATCACTTAAAGAATACGTTCGGACATAAAGTGTTTAAAGTAGCCTTAGATGGTGGTTTCGACTGTCCCAATCGGGATGGCACTGTTGCTTATGGGGGTTGCACGTTTTGTTCAGCGGCTGGTAGTGGAGATTTCGCAGGGGATCGTGCAGAGGATTTAGAGGTACAATTTCATAAAATAAAAGACCAAATGCATCACAAATGGAAAGATGGTAAATATATGGCCTATTTCCAAGCCTTTACGAATACACATGCCCCAATTGAGGTGCTTCGTGAGCGATATGAGAAAGTTCTTAAACAGGATGGTGTCGTAGGGCTATCTATTGGAACGAGACCTGATTGTCTTCCTGATGATGTCGTAGAGTATTTAGCTGAATTAAATGAACGTGTCTATTTATGGGTGGAGTTAGGACTACAGACCATTCATGAACAAACAGCTTCTAAGATGAATCGGGCTCATGATTTCAAAACGTATGTTGAAGGAGTTAATAAACTTCGGAAACACGGTATTCGCGTGTGCTCTCATTTAATCAATGGCTTACCTGGTGAGACTTATGAAATGATGATGGAATCAGCTCAAGCTGTCGCTCATCTCGATGTACAAGGGATTAAAATTCACCTTTTGCATTTATTAAAAGGAACACCTATGGTGAAGCAATACGAAAAAGGTGAGCTTGAATTCTTAAATAAAGAAGACTATGTGAAGCTCATCGTCGATCAATTGGAAATCTTGCCTCCAGAAATGATTGTTCATCGCATAACAGGAGATGGTCCACCTGATTTATTAATTGGTCCTATGTGGAGTATGAATAAATGGGATGTACTCAATAGCATTGATGCAGAGCTTGAACAACGGAACAGCTGGCAAGGTAAATATTATAAAAAAGAGGCGAATCAACTACATGCTACAACGAATTCTTGATTATGCACATTTCTTATTAGAAGACTCCGTACATCCAGGTGATGTTGTGTTAGATGGCACAGCTGGAAATGGACACGACACGTTGTTTCTTAGTCAACTAGTTGGAAATAACGGAGAAGTGCTTTCTTTTGATATACAGGAGCAGGCTATCCTTTCTACAGAACAAAAAATAAACGAAAACAATGTAAAAAATATAACACTCATTCAAGATAGTCACGATAAGCTTAAAAATTACATTCCGGAACCTTCAACTAGACTGGGTGGAGCGATTTTCAATTTAGGCTACCTACCTGGAAGTGATAAATCTGTCGTAACCAAACCAGATACAACATTAACAGCTATCCAGGACACGCTTGACTTATTAAAACCACAAGGGCTATTAGTCTTAGTGGTCTATCACGGCCACCCTGGAGGACAAGATGAGAAAGAAGCGCTTCTCAAATACCTATCAAAACTCGAGCAAAAAGAATACAGCGTATTGCGCTATGGATTTGTTAACCAGGCAAACAATCCACCCTTCATTTTAGCTATTGAAAAGAAATAACCCGGGAGCCTTTTATTAGGCTAACCCGGGTTTTAGTTTGTGATATAGTTTGGTGTTGAGATAAAAGAATTTTGCCTTTAATCCACTTTCTTTTAGCAAATCTTTCACCATATAGTTGGCACCTTGAATAGACTGTACTTTTCGATCTGCTAAGTACATACCAACCAACCCTTTCTGAACCATATGGTGAAAAGAGGCATGAGGTAGATCGTTAATGTGTAATTTGGTTTGATCAATAAAATAGACAAATCGATCCTTCATATGATTTTCATGCTCATAATACGAACAGAAATTTAAATCTCCTTCATCTAGATCCTCTTGTTGATCAATGTAATAATCCAATAGAATATGTAGCCCTTGCATATAAGGAAAGTAGCTATTGTACACGTTCCTCGTAAGCTCCTCTGTTAAGTGATCACTAAAAGCGTAAGAAACTAAACAAAATATACCGAGCGTTGATCCTGAGCATGCTGAAAACTCATACCAGCTCAAGTCATTCCATTTCTCCGCATGTTCATCAAACCAAGTTCGTAACCTTGGAACTCGCTCCTCGAACGTGACATGTTTATGTACCTGTAAATCACAATACAAAGCAGCTAGTTCTTGTGTGTATGGCTTAATGATTTCATATTGGCCTATTTTAGATAAGGTAGCTTGACACGTCTGTACTAAATCATGAAGATAGTTGCCATCATCCTTTTCTTCTCGGTACGCATAATATTCCTTAAGGTCTGCTCCTGGATTTAATGCATCCAACATAGATTGATGAAGGCATCTAAAATCATCTGGGTCTAGAGAGGTACTACGATCACAAAGGTTGTCTAAATAATCCGATATTGTTTGATACGCAACAATAAATCGAATAGCTTCTTGCCAATTTTGTTGCGACAAAAGGGAATATATAGAGCCACCTTCACAATGAAATGTTTTTGCCTCAATGGAATCTAGTGCTTGTTGTCGAAGTTCTTGATTAGGTATTTGCTCCGCTCTATTTTGCCAATAAGCTAATTCCTTATTCGTGTAAGGAAATATTCGTCGATAAATTGTCGTCATTAAATGAATAGGTGTACTCGGAATAGACAAATGCCTAGCCTCCTTTTACGTTGCTTTAGGGGTATGAAGCTCTAAAAATGCCTTAGCATATTGAAAAACCTCTTCCTTTTCAGGATCATTAAAGATCTCATGATACAGGTTTCCCCATTCTTTGTAACTTTTTTCATCTATTGTTATGCTATCAAACCATTTTCTCGTGTTTTCTTTATCTACAATTTTATCATCTCCAGCTTGCATCACAAGAGTTGGCAAGTTTGGATACATATTTATTTTTTCAAAAGCGACTTTCATTCCTTTATTTAGTTCGCTAAACCATTTCACAGAAACCTTCTTTAGAATTAAATCATCTTGTTCATCATTAGCTCTTACAACAGGGTCTCTTGTGACAAGTTCTGACGACATATTACTGCTGAACTTTGTTTTAGGTGCTAGTATTTTCAATCCAGAAGCGATGACTTTCAAAGGCTTAGGTGGATTGAAGCTAAGTCCGAGACTAGGTGAGGATAAAATTACTCGCTCAATAGGCAATTTCTTTTCTTGAAGGGTTCGGATTACGGCTAAGCCTCCCATGCTATGACCTAACAAGAAAATAGGCAATCCAAATGTCTCGGCGTGTTCTACCCATTTTGAAATGGTAGCTATATACTCCTGAAAGGAATCAATGTGGCCTTTCTTTCCATCATGGTATCCATGAGCAGGTAAGTCACCATAAATACAATGATACCCTTCCATACGGAATCGGTTAGCAAGCCACTCATAACGTCCCGAATGTTCAAATGCACCATGAACTATTACAATCGTTGCCTTTGGTTGGTCTGATAATACTTGTTTCATATCAATCGCTTCCTTCCCCTACAAATAAAAGATTTTGTTATACTATTTATAACACCATATGTTCAAGGAGGATTCAAATGATATACGAATATAAAGGAAAAATTCCACAAATTCATGAGACAGCGTATCTTGCCGATGACGTTGTCGTTACTGGTGACGTAACAATTGAAGAAGAGGTAAGTATTTGGTTCAAAACAGTTATTCGTGGAGATGTTGCCCCTGTACATATTGGCAAAAGAACAAACATACAAGACCAAAGCCTTCTCCACCAAAGTCCTAACATGCCACTTATTATAGAAGAAGGAGTAACAGTTGGACACCAGGCCATGCTTCATTCCTCCCACATTAAAAAGAATGCCCTTATCGGAATGGGCTCTACCGTTTTAGACGGGGCAGAGATTGGGGAAGGGGCTTTCATTGGAGCAGGAAGTCTAGTTCCTCCAAATAAAAAAATTCCACCACACACTCTTGCATTTGGCAGGCCTGCTAAAGTAATAAGAAATTTGACCGATGAAGATAGTAGGGAGATGGACCGAATCAGAAATGAATATGTAGAAAAAGGGCAGTACTATAAATCTTTACAAACTAAGGAAACATAGCCGATTTGTTTCAAGGCTATTCATACATCCACTGGAGAAACTAAACACCAAGGAGGTGCACAATAATCGATGTTAGAAACATTAACGATTAGTACAATCCTCATGAGTGTACTACTTATTGTCCTCTCCTTGTTTCAAAGCGTCCAACAATCGTTTAAAAAGCTTTTAAAATGGTATAGTTTATTATTTATGGTTTCTTCTATAGCCCTAGGTACCATTGCAATGCAGCAAAACCAATATCAATGGATGTCGACGGTCAAAAATTGGTTCAGTTCTAATCAAGCACATGTAACGGCAAACAGTTTAAGCGCTGAAGAGTTAGAGCCTATTGTACCACTTATTGATCAGTATCACTTGGCAGAAAAAGTCCAGTTATCTGCGCCTACTTCTAATCAATATCCTGAGTTACCAAGGGGTTGCGAAGTCACGTCATTAAGCATGTTGCTCCAATATCATGATATAGATGTAGATAAGATGACCCTTGCCAAGCAAGTTCCAAAGGATACTACACCTTATAGTGAAAAGGATGGCGAGATATCATTTGGGAATCCGAATAAAGGGTTTGTAGGCAATATGTATAACTTGAGTAAACCTGGATATGGAGTTTACCACGGACCTATAGCAAACCTTACGGCTCAATATGTGGACGCGGAGCGTGTGAATGACTTCAGCGGCGGCTCTTTTTTCCAAATTCTTGAGCAATTAAACGAAAAGCGACCTGTCTGGGTTATTACGAATACCACGTATAAGAAACTATCTGAAGATTACTTTGAAACCTGGAAGACACCTCAAGGTCCCAAGCGTATTACGATGAAAGAACACTCCGTATTAGTAACCGGCTATGATAGTCAGTCTATTTATTTTAATGACCCGATATCAGGACAAAAGAAAAAAGCACCCATTTCGGACTTCCGAGAAGCATGGGTGCAAATGGGCAAGCAAGCGATTTCCATTAAGTAATGGATAGCTTGCTTGTTGATTTATCTTCTTCCATTAAATCTTTCATGGAATATTTTCGCTCTACATAAATTTGATGCCATAACATGAACATAAGAACCGTCCAGATTTTTCGGGAGTAGTCTGCTTTTCCTTGAACATGATCTTCAAGCAATTGCATGATAACTTTTTTCTCAATCAAGTGGTCTGTTTCACTGTTCTGAATAAGCTGCTTAGCCCAGTCATACAATTCATCTTTTAACCAATGACGAATGGGAACAGGAAAGCCTAGTTTTTTTCGATCGAGAACGTGATCTGGAACAATTCCACGAGAAGCTTTACGCAAAATGGATTTTGTCGTGCCTTCTGCGATTTTCATATCAACTGGAAGCTGACGAGCCACATTAAATACTTCCTTATCTAAGAAAGGCACCCTTAGTTCAAGTGAATTTGCCATCGTCATTTTGTCAGCTTTCAACAAAATGTCCCCGCGAAGCCAAGTCTGCATATCAATGTATTGCATTTGATTTACAGGATGGTTTGATTCAACTTGACTGTATAAATCAGTTGTTAACGATTGATAGCTTGATTGCTGATGATAATCCTTCAGAATCGATTGTTTGTCAGCTTCTTCAAACATTTTCGCATTACCGATATAACGTTCCTTTAAAGGCGTAGTTCCACGTTCTATGAAGCTTTTGCCTTTGACGCCTTCAGGTAATACCTTCGCTACCCGGCCTAACAAGCTTTTTATGGTTCCTGGCATCGAGTCAAACATCTTCAAGGACTCTGGTTCACGATAGATGTTATATCCACCAAACAGTTCATCCGCACCTTCACCAGATAAGACAACTGTGACATGCTTTCTTGCTTCACGTGCTACAAAATACAACGGCACACATGCTGGATCGGCTAATGGATCGTCCATGTGCCACATAATTTTAGGTAGCTTTTGAATGTATTCTTCTGGTGTTATCGTGTACGAAATATTTTCTACACCAAGTTTATCAGCAGTCTCTTTCGCAACATCTACCTCTGAATATCCATCACGTTCAAACCCTACGGAGAAGGTCTTAATATTCGGATTGAACTCTCGTGCCATTGCCACAATGATAGAGGAATCAATTCCACCGGACAAGAAGGAGCCTACTGGTACATCACTTCGCATATGTACATTGACTGAGTCATATAGTACATCTTGTATTTCTTTAATCCACTTCTGTTGCTCACCTGATACCTGTGTAAACGTAGCATGAAAGTAACGGTGGAACTCAATCGATTCACTCGGCTTTTTAACAAAGTAATAACCTGGCTCGACTTTATGTATGCCATCTGTAAGCGTCATTGGCTCAGGAACATATTGGAAGCTTAAATAATGCTGCAATGCCTCTGTATTCACTAGTTCATTTTCCTGTAGGAGCGTGATACTTTTCTTCTCAGAAGCAAAGTACGTTTCGCCATTCTGTTCACTATAAAATAACGGCTTTATCCCGAATGGATCTCGCGCGCCATATAGCGTTTGCTCTTGTTTATCCCATATTAGGATAGAGAACATTCCACGTAATTGTGAAAACGCTTGTTCACGTTGATCACTGAACATGACAGCAATGACTTCTGTATCAGACTCTGTTTCAAACGTGTATCCCTTCTTTTGAAGAGACTCGCGCAATTCAACATAGTTGTAAATTTCACCATTAAAAACCATCCAATACCGTTCATCTTCATAGCTTAACGGCTGATGGCCACTCTCAATATCTATAATACTTAAACGACGAAAACCGAAGGATACATACTCATCATGGTAATAACCCTCATCATCTGGTCCTCGATGGGTAATAATATCATTTCTTTGTTTAAATCTCTGCTTCCCCTCTTCATCTAAAGGAGAAGGCATATGTCGTATAACTCCAATAAAACCACACATACGAAGGATCCTCTCTTTCTGGTCACATTCCTGTTTTAGTTTACCACAAAAGCATTATATGGGAAACATAGTTATAATAAACTAAAACGAAAGTGCCCCTAAGTGTTATTCAAAAAGAATAGAGTGTTTGAATGTTGATTTTCAGGCTATTTTTATAGGATTTGTTAAATACTGCTGCAACTATTCCTTAATAGCCCCATTATGTTGAAGACTTGGATT
>NZ_AVBF01000153.1 GCF_000770635.1 Pontibacillus yanchengensis Y32 | reverse complement strand
GTCCGATGCATAAAAAGGAATGGGGGGTTACGGTGGAACAACTCGCTTTCCTGCGGGCGAGCTGGTGAGCCTTCTCACTCGCTTCGCTCCCTCCGGGGTCTCACCAACCTCTTTCTCCCGCGGGAGTCTCGCAGTTCCCCCTTCACCCCATCAGGGTAATGGTTATCGGACCCTCGGCCAAATATTGTGTCCCGAAAGCACA
>NZ_AVBF01000089.1 GCF_000770635.1 Pontibacillus yanchengensis Y32 | reverse complement strand
CCACCTTAATAATTCAAAATCTGTGTCTTGACTATTGGGTCCACCTTATTCATCTCATTACTTTAGTAAATATTCCTATATAAGAATAGATATAAAAATTAATCGTCACACATATTAACGATATTCTTTGGATTATTGCCCAACTATTCATTAGCTTCTGGTCTTATTTTCAAATCTTTATATGGCTATTCAATTATTTCAACTTATTGATGACCTTATGATAAATCAACAACTTCTTCTTTCACTTTACCTGAGAGCGTTTCCCACTCAACTGTAATAGATATTTCATCTATATGATTACGTAAGATCTCACCATTATCATGCGGCGGATTTAACACTCCAAGGCTAAAAACTGTGTCATTTCCATTTATCTTATCTCTGCTACCAGAAGCACCGAGAGTAAATATTTTCGGGAAATTAATTTCATAATGTAAGCTTTTTAATTTCTCATCACCTATGTATTCAATAGAACCTTCTCCGCTCTGAACACTTTTGCTTACTGTGTATATCATTTCAGCTTTCCAATGCTTGCTTTCCCCCTCAATCCCAACCTTCTCTTGACCTACACAACCTGCAAGTATTAAGAATAATGACAAAAATAATACTATCTTCCTTATTTGATTTATATTTCCCATCTCCCTGCTATATTTGTTCGTGTTTAACTCTTTTACCAGTTAGATTATATACATTGCTTTAATGTTAAAAACTATAATAATTTTATGTTAGATAAATACCAGTATCATGGACATGAATGTAGCTTGAGCTAGACAAATAACTAAGTCATTTCTCCAATTCGTTTTGCAAAAGGACTCCATTTACCTCCTAATAAACTGAATAATCTAGCGGTCAAGAAACCACCTAACCATATACTAAGAAAGGCTATATCACTCCCGTTAAACTCCTCACCCATCATTGCAAGTAATTTCTGACCACCCTTATTTATTTGTGGAATACTCTATCATTGAATAATCACCCCTGATAGTATTATTGAAGAATTAGATTGGATTTAATGTTAATTTTTTATTTTAGCATCCTCTTCTGATGTGAAATCATCTATGCTACTAATAGTTAAATAGGAAGCAACATCACGTTAATGTTTTTAGCATCTCTGCTCCTAATACAGCAAATAGAACTATTGATGCTAACAAATATAAATTAAAAGGCTTCTTATCTTTTTCTTGTTTTAGTAAATCTTCTATTCCGAATGATAAGAACATAAAAGCTAAAAAGGAATTTATATAATTCGTCGGTAAGCTTATACTGTTGTATACTAAGTGATAAAAACTAAGACTTAGAGCAACAAGTGCAAATATCACATTTACTACTCTCACTATTTTCAAGTTTGATCTCCTTTCATTTAATGCCATTCAACTAAATGCTCCTTTCGCTGAAATGAACTACCAAATATTTACACTCATTTTAACATAAGTACCCTATTATAGTCTTAGAAATGATTATTGCTTTTCATTGTCTCAAGAAAAAGAGAGAATCGTATGAAAGATTCGTATCGAAATACTCGCATTAAAGCATCCTTCGTACAATAAGAGGACATTAGTTTTGATAGCAAGTCTCATATTCCTCTTTCATTAACAAACTTTTACAAGCTAGACCATTTTCATGATAAATTTCTTTACCGATTTCTAATTCGATACTTCTTTTTGAATTTGGGTGATCAGGCTCCTCATTTAAAATGTATAGTATATCTTCATCTACCCATTCCATAGAAAAATTGCTTTTTGCATCACCATAATAAACAGTTTGAACTTTATTTTTCTCATTATTGTTTGTAATTTCAACCCATACGTTAACACCACCGGCTGCACCACCATATAGTTCAAAATAAGCATTAGCTGTAAAATCTTCATTAGGTGATGTTACAGGTCCAGGTCCCTTTTGAATGTATTCCCTATCAATTTCACTAAAGGTAAAAAAGTACGTTTCATACAAATAAATGGAAGAAACCAACATAACCCCAGCCATTGTTGTAATCAGTAATTTTTTAGGGAAAGGTTTCTTTTTGAATAAAGAAATTAATATCATAACAAATAAAACCAATATTAATATAGCGGTAAGGAAAAATGTTAAGAAACCAAATAAAATTAAAATCATAATCCCCCCATTTTAAGTTCAATAACCATCATCTCAAGTACTAATCGTTCCTTATTTCAAGAAGGTGTACCAAAACCAGAATGAAATTAAGTTATACCTCTCATTCAATCTATCTCCTATCTATTATTAAAGTTCACTATTTTAACAAGCAAGATAAAATAAGAATGACACTAAAAGACGTTGATTACTTTTTTATCTTATTAACTTGCTGTATATAAATAAATAAGTCTGAATTGAATAAAATAAAAAGAAATAAACCATAGTGGAATTTAGAGCAAATTCAATTGGATTAAAAGATATATTAAGCCAATTTGAGGGGGAAAATACCTTCACTCTATTATCGGGTACTTCTTCTATTGAAATATAATCTATGTAAGCAATTGAATACCCCAATTCTTTAATATACGAATCACTAGGCTTTAAAGGAAGGTATATTGATAGTAAAACCAAAAATGTGCTAACTATAATTAATAACTTTTTCATAAAATCGAATCCTCCGCTTGTGCTAAGTTAGCTCCAGGTGCTCTGAGAAAATCTAAACGTATAAGCCAAGAGTTTCTATAAATTTCCTTACCACAAAAGGTCTTTGCCATTTTGAAATAGTCCCCTTCTTCTTCATTCCCAACTGTTTCAGGGAAAGGTTTTGCAATAACTATATTGCATTGAGTATATATGTCGGGAAATTCCTCTATACTAGTTCCATAAGTTTTTGGTATTAAAGAAATTAATGATTCAATTATCTCTTTTTTGTCTTTGATGGAGGTCTCCTCTAACTCATTCAACACAGGACATTCTTTATGTTGTGCTGCATTCTCAACTTAATCACCCTTTATAGTATCTACCTCGTCTATCGCAGTTGTTCCATTTAATGAATTATTACTTAATGTATGCCCCTCCTCAATGGAGATAAAGTATTCTTCATTGGATAATTTAATGGAGTTAGTTTTTTCGTTAGTTTTATCAAAAAAGATAGTATATTCGTTACCATCCATTGTGTTTAGTTCCCAAGCACCACCTATCTTCATGTGTACATTTGCAGATATTTTACCAGTGTAATAACCTTTATCATCTTCATTTAATTCACCAACAAAATAAATATTCTCTCTCCACTGTATTACTAATAGTTGGTCACTTTTTGTTGTTGTAACCAAGTCAATGTTTCCTCTAATATTTTCATCTTTAATAAAGTATTCTAACGCTTCATGTTTACTTGGAAAATGCTTAATTTTATCCTTTATTTTTGAGGAGTTCTCAGAACATCCACCTATTATCAAAAGTGTAATTACAAACAAGGTTAAGTTAATTTTTTTAATAATAATCCTCCTATTTACCATAAATCTCTCTATTAAACCCAGGTATCTTGTAAGTACTTAGCCTGTCAGTTAAAGGTTATCTCTTCACAAAATTTGCATCTATTTTAACATAATTAACCAATTGTATTAGGGAATTATTCAAGATCTCTGGTTTCAAAAATAAAAAAGACGCAAATTCTTATTAAAGAATCGCGCCTTTATCACGAATACTTGGTTTGGAGATAATCAACAAATTATTCTATAACAATTGACCCCTTTAATTTAAGTACATGATTCCACATTTTATTCAACAATCGTGCTCGATTGCTTTAAATAGGCATATTGTATAAGAAATCACCAATCTAATCTCAGCAGTTCTGCAACAATCTCATCACTACCAGGAAGAAACATAAACACTGAAATAACGATAAATAGAACTCCAAAAACAAATAGCAATATAACAACTTTAACAGCCGCAGAAACACCCTTTTTCGTAAGACCGACAATAATAAAGACAATACCTATCAAAAGCAATAGTAAGTACCAAAACCCCATCACACTATCCCCTTTCTATGAATTATGCTTATTAAGCAATTTGTACCATTTGTTGAATATCAGTTTAATCATTGCTCTTGCACTAAACTGCTCCGTTCGTTAAAGATCATCTTTTCACAATGCTTATTCATTTTAACATAATTCCCCAATTATATTTGGAAGAGAATTCTTCTACCTTCATGTTTCGAAAAATACAAAAAAGACGCAAATCTTTATTAAAGATTCGCGCCCTAATATGGAGCACTTGAGTTCGAGATAATCAACTTACTCTTCAACAAACGCATCCATTAATACTATAAGGAAAATTTTCTATTAGATATAATAGTTGCATTATGCTATACTAATATCGCGATGAGCTGAATTGCATAAGACGAGATTGACGCGCCTTTATGGCAAGGCACAAATGTGGAGTGCTGTCTCTCGCCGCAATACGCAAAGACGTCCTTCATAGGACGTCTTTTATTTTAGGAAAATATACTCCTCCATAGGTTAAACCTTTGTGCATTAGTCGTAAACATACTTTCTTCTTGCATCTGTCAATTTTAACTGCCACATTTGACAGTTCCTTGTTCAGCTATTGCACCGGTTACTTTAGTAAAGAAATGTTAGATTAGCTTAGACATATAGTATTCATCTACAAATTCACCATCAATAAGAAGTGAGTGTTTTTTCGTTCCTTCAATAATAAAACCCATCTTTTTATACAACGCTAATCCACCAATGTTTTTTGTGACAACTGTAAGTTCTAAACGGTGAATATTACGTTCTTTTCCCCATTTTTCCAACTCGCTAAAAAGTCTTGAACCAATACGTTGTCCTCTATAATCCTTTAAAATACCGATGACAAGATATACAGTATGTTGATTTCTTCGAGCATTCCCTCCCATCGCAACTAAAAAACCGACTAATTTATTTTCTTCCTCTGCCACGAAAATTGTTGAATTATTAACGTCTTCCAAAGCTTCAATTCTTTTTCTTTGTTGTTCAGAGGTGACGGTTCTTTCATCAGGTTCCCAAAGCATAAATTCTGAATGACCTTCGATTTCCTTTGTAAGCTGAACAAATTTTTTTGCGTCAGAAATTGTTATCTCCCTTATCTTCATCCCCTCAATTATCTTCCTCTCTTTTTTATATCTCTTCTTAAACTCTTCTGTTCCGTTAGTTGAAAATCTTTTCTTCACAATCTAATTCAAATTTTAACACAAATATCCAGTTGATAACTCACATCGTTATACGAACGAAACAAATAAAAGGCCTTTCCTTATTCCAGGAAAGCGCCCAAATCTGAAATACTTGAATTCGAGATGATTTTATTTTACTCCTCTACTGAAGCATCCGCTTCGTTTTTTAAGTTTTATAACTTTACAAATCTGAATTTCTCTTTGATTGACTTCTCATAGAAATGATTAAACTAACAATAATTCCTACAATAAATGCTATTACAGTTTTTATAAGAATATTTTGAGTCAATCCTTCAAATAGATATCCTTTAAATTTCTGAAAATTGGATGTTCCTGGTACCCAATCAATAACATAACCAACTCCTAAAATACCAGGTAAACTTACCATAAAATAAACAAATATAAATGTAAGTACCAATGCTTTTAGGTTCATTCACTCTTCCCCCTTAAATCCTTCTCCCCCTATTTACTTAAACTTCGCTTTTAAGATCATCTCCCCATATTTCAGCATAATTAACCAATTCCATTATGAAATTATTCAAACTTACCATTTTAATAGTAATAAAGACGCAATCCTTATTAAAAATTCGCGCCCCTAAACTGGAAGATTTGAAATCGAGATAAATTGAGATACACTCTTAAACTAACCCACACGAGAGTTTAAGAGTGATACTTCACAAACTCATTTATAAATCGCAAGTTCTTTACCCCACATCTTAAAAATACAAAATGGCATTAAGGTAAATTTCCTTTTTTATCTAAGATTGCACAAACAACTTATAGCATCATAAAAATTAAAAAGGATTTTCTAACCTATATAGTCTAACTATATTATTTGTGTCTTCTTCTTCATATTCACTTATAAATTGCATAGGGGAATTTTCAAGAATTCTTATAGAATGAATATTTTCCTTTTCAACAATAGAAATAACCTTACTAATAGCTAAATCATTAAGGCAAAATTCAAGTAAACCATTCAGTATTTCAGAACCATACCCCTTTCCCCAGTATTTTTCGGAAAATCTATAACCAACTTCAAATTCTTCGTTTTCACTTTTGTTTATAGCGCACGCACCGATTAAAGTACAAAATTCATTATTTTTCTCTGAAATAGCCATTGTAAATCTATTAGTATTACTTTCGTTATAACTTTTTATTATTTTAAGTAATTCGTTTAAATTTTCCGTCCTTGTTTTGCCCCTTCCAATGACATATTTCATAACATTATTATTACTTTGCATTTCGTGAAAGTCCTCTAGGTCTTCTAATTCAAATTTCCTTGTGTATAGACGTTCAGTCTCAAAATACATGATTCCCTCAAACTCCCTTTGGGCTTCAAATTTATTTCACATTATCTAACCTATATAAACCCCATATGAAAATAATGTTTTCGGATCAATATTGCACTAACCTGCCCGTGCACTTAAGTAAATTTCTTCACAAGCTAATTCATTTTTTTATTAATAACCAATTCGTTATCTACTCTATAGTTAGTTCCAGGTAAGAATAGAGGACACAATCTTGTTCATGAATCGCGCCCGAATATGGAACACTTGAATTCGAGATAATTTTCCTTTTTCCCCTACTTTCGATAAAGATGTTAAGGCATATAATATTTGAACTATGAAACAACCTTTTCTATAAAATTGCACTGTGATAGTCTAATGAGGAAATTAAAAATAGAAAAAAGGAGTAATCTCAATCACTTCATATATACTTGGCATTTACTTAACACTTACTCTTATAGCACTCTTCTTCGTAGGCCCTTATGCTCCGTTAGCGGCTTTAGTGATTGGAGCACCCATACATATCATCATTCTTCTAAAAAGAGTTCTTGATAAGTTAAATGTTATCGAAGAAAAGCTGAATAGATAAATGAGTAGGGCATTAATGGCTCCTTCTACTTGTTACGCATCATGTGTCTACTATGTATTTGGCATTTATTTTATGTATAAAATGGCAGCATGTTTTTTGTATATAAAACAGACCGCAAAATAAAAGTTTTGTATAAAACTTTGCATATTTTGAGGTCTGTTTATTTACTGATTGCTCCAGGAAAGCGCCCTTATTCGGAAGACTTGAAATTGAGATATTTCCAAATTAGATCTTCATCAAACTCTCCCATAGTTAAAATGTCCTTTAGATTTAGAACATGCCAATTAACCCTATAATATACAATCCTATTATTAATATTATTCCCGTCGCTACCGTATAAAGTACAAATCTTTTCACTATTTTATCAGCTTTATTTTCTTTACTCATAACCAATTCCATCCTTATTCTAATTATGTAAATGCTTCGTTTAAGATCATTACATCACAATCTAAATCAAATTCTAGCATGAATTTCCATTTCAGACCCCCCCCTTATACAAGCTAGACTAATAAAAAAGCTTTCCTTATTCCAGAAAAGCGCCCTTAACGGGAAGAATTGAATACAAGATATTTACTAATTAGATCAACAAATACTCCCCGTTCTCCTTTTTGTATTTAACAAAAATGTATATCGAACAATCACCAATTTGCGGAAAGTGAATGTAATTATCCTTGCCCTGTCTCTTTCTAGTAAAATCAGCCTCATTTTTATACAAATGGATCAAACGAAAGAATATAAGGAATGAGAAAAATCCCTCCAGTGCAAAGTACACTTAATCCGGCGTTTATTAAGGGAATAACTTTTCGTAAGGAATGTTCTTTCTTTATGCCTTTGCCACTAATATAAATCCCAGGCAAACCTAGTAAACATAAGTATAAAACACTATAAACATTTCCTCCACTTTTTACATACATATTTAAGATAATTAAAGCAAAAACACAGGCAATGATGAAGATACCACAAATCTTACCTTCCAGAGTTTTGGGAATAATATTTATTCTCCCCCTTCGCGCAAACTTCCATTTTAAGACATATAATCGTCCCGATGTAATCTCTTATGTTAACTTGAAATTTATTCTGATAACATTAATAGTAACTTACATATTATGGGGGGTTTATTGTGAAAAAGTCAACTGCATCTAAAATATCTCTTATCAGCTGTATTTTACTAGTCATCACCCCATCAATAACACTGATCACTAACGATATCCCAGCAGATATTGCTTTTGGTCAGTACATACTACTATTCAGTGGAATCTTAGGCTTAATTGCTATGACTATATCCACAGCTATTGAAAAGCTCCGGAAGAAGCTTTAATTGGTTCTTTTTTTGTTTCGCATAAACAATTTACTAAGGAATTATTTTACCTAATCCCATATTTCTATAAGTAAAAAAGACGCAAATCTTTATTAAAGATTCGCGCCCTAATATGGAACACTTGAATTCGAGATAAATCACAAATATGATCTTACACTAACGCACCATTTAGTTTAAGAATAACTATTAAAGCTCACGATCTACCACTTTGGTTGAATATTTTCACGAATGACCAGATTATACCAGTAATACAACCTGTTATAGCCATAAATAGAAGTACAAAACTTACAATGTCAAACATTTGCTGAATTCCCCCTAATATGTGAACTTTATGTAGCTAACCTGCTCTGTGTTTATGGCATTCTAATAATGTAAGGATTGGCATTTAATTTATGCCGGCCCCCGCGGGGGCCGGCATAAATTAAAAAAGTCACTTGCCAACCCCTCATAATAACTTTAAACTCCTCGTTGGACCAACAACGTTCGACAGGAGGCTATTAGGAGATGTTAGCAGTGACTCAAATAAAGTATATCAAACATGAAGTAAATCAAAAAGGTGATTCCTATTCCGATATTGGTAGACGTATGAGGTTGGACCCTTACACAGTTAAGAAGTATGCCAACAAAGGAGACTTTACGGAGAGAGAAAAGCAGGAGCGTCCTTCACCCGTTATGGATCCTGTAAAACCTATCTTAGATAAATGGATTAAAGAAGATTTAAAAAAGAAGAAGAAAAACCATCGTACTGCAAAACGTATGTTTCATCAGTTGGTGAAGTATCATAGTTTCATTGGATCCTATAGAACTGTACGAGCCTATGTATCTAAGAAAAAGAAAGAGTTAAAAGAGTATATAGAAGAGGCGTCACTACCTCTGGAATCTATCCCTGGGACAGCACAAGTAGACTTTGGAACAGCCCCCTTTCTATATCATTCTGAGGTTATTGACCTTCCTTACTTGGTCATGTCATTCCCATACAGTAATTCATTCTATTTTCAAGTTTTTCCTTCGGAAAACACGGAATGTCTACTCGAAGGGCTACAACGCATATTTCATCATATGGGCGGAGTTCCACATACAATTCGGTTTGATAACCTATCACCGGCTGTAAAGAAAATAGGCGCTAAGGGGGAACGTGCTCTAACGGATACTTTTGAGCGTTTTGTTCTTCACCATGGATTTCACTATGAGTTTTGTAATCCTGGCAAAGGAAATGAAAAAGGCCATGTGGAAGCCATGGTGAAATACGTACGGAATAATTTCTTATTACCAGAATGTACCGTTCTTGATCTAGACCAATTCAATGAGACCTTATGGGAATTAGCTGAAGTAGATCGAGATCGTAGCCATTATGAAAAGCAAGTTTTACAGTCAAAGCTTTATATAGAAGAGCAAGAGAGGTGGCTTATGCTTCCAGAGAAGTCGTTTGAGTGTGTAAGGCACCAGGAGGTAAAAGCAGATAAATATGGTTTTGTCTCAATTGATCAGAAACAATATTCTACCTCCCCTCGTTTTGCGAAGCAGGTTGTCCGAGTTCGTATTACCTATCGATTTATTGTGATTCTAAATGAACAGAATGAGGTTATTGTTAAACACCATAGATTGTACGGAGTAAAGAGAAAATCCATGGTCTGGCAGCCCTATTTGGACTTATTATCAAGACGACCCAGAGCGATAAAGTATTCAAGCTTATATGAACAATTTCCCCAGATATGGACGGATTACTTGAACAATTGTACAGAAGAGGAACAAAAATCAGCTTTACGGCTATTAGGGAAGCTCTTAAAGAACAATGACTTTCGTTTATTGAATCAGGCGTTACAATCAGCCTCTGTCCATGGTCATCCAAGTGCTGATCAAATAAAACATTGTTTCTACTCTTTACTTCATGATGACCATCCATATCAAACAATCAAACCAACCGTAGAGGTACCTCAGGTACCTGTGGCATCCAGAGGTTTATCACACTATGACTCCCTGTTTCAGAACGGGGGTGAGATCAAATGAATGAACAAATCGAGGCTTATGCGAAACGGTTGAAGCTGAGTTGGATACGAGAGCATTTTGATGACGTTGAAGCAGAAACCAATAAGGAATACCTACTGAAGTTATTTGAGAAGGAAGTAGAAAATAGAGAGGAACGCAAGATCAACCTATTACTTAGCCAGGCTCAACTCCCTAAAACAGGAGATAACCCGTTTGAGTGGGAGCATATTCAAATCCCTCAAGGGATTGATAGAGAAACCATACTGAATGGAGATTTCATTCATAACCGAGAGAATCTAATTCTATATGAAGGTGTTGGGACAGGGAAGACATACTTGGCATCCTTGATTAGTCTGAATGCCATACATAGGTTTGGCAGTAAAGTTAAATTCTTCACCGTGGCATCTTTAGTGAATAAACTCATTGAAGCCAATCAGAATGGAAGCTTACAGAAGCTATTGAAACAAATTAAGAAGCTGGATCTTTTAGTTTTAGACGAATTGGGATACATCCCTCTTCATAAAGAGGGAGCAGAGCTTTTATTTCAAGTTATATCTATGTGTTACGAAGATAAGAGTATTGTCATCACAACAAATCTACAATTTGGGCAATGGAATCACGTATTTGGAGATCCCATCCTTACGGAAGCAGTGATTGATAGGCTGATACACCATTCCCATTTATTATTGTTTACAGGCGATAGTTTCAGGTACAAAGAATCATTAACTCACCGATAATTTAGAGGCGGCAAGTGGCATACATTTTTGAATGCCATTCCCTACATTTTTTACTTGCCAAATACAGGTATGCTTGAACAATGTGAGGTAAATCCTCTATTTTAGAAACCATGTTCTTATTTATAGGTATCTGATTACCTTTATCTACTAAAAGTGTCCTGTGCTCAACAGTTTCTTTAATATTTGAATCCACAAAGTCATGTAAACCATTTGAAACACAAAAGGAAATTGTTAACAATATAAGAGCTGTTGAAATAATTAGTATATTAATTATATTTTTTTTCTTTTTTCTACTAATGTGTTTTTTTGCTATATATAAAAAAGTATTTTTTGTTTCATTTACTCTTCCTTTAATACACCATTATCTAAAATATAACATGCATCAGAATAGTTCTTTATTTTTTCATTATGAGATATTACAACCACTGTTCTTCCTGACTCTACTATATTCTTAAAAATTTCAAATATATTATTTTCATTATCTTCATCTAGGCTCCCGGTAGGCTCATCAGCTAAGATACACTCAGGGTTATTCGCTAAAGCTCTTGCTATAGCTACTCTCTGATTTTCTCCACCCGATAGCTCGTTAGGAAAATGTTTTTCTTTATTTACCAATCCTACCTCTTTTAGTAAATCAGAAGCTCTTTCTTCCATTTCTTCATATTGATAATTCGGATTAATATATAAGGGTAACATTACATTTTCAATTGCTGTCATCTTGTTATTTAGATGGTAGGATTGAAAAACAAAACCTAGATTTTCTCCGCGTAATAAAGCTATTTCTTTAGTACTCAAGTGGTTAATTGATGTTCCATTAACTATTACTTCACCGGAATCTGGAGTATCTAATATTCCTAAAAGATGTAATAAGGTACTTTTCCCTGCACCTGACTTCCCATGAATTGAATATAATTTACCACTTTCTATTATTAAGTTAATATCTTGAAAAACGTTTAGGCTATTGAAAATTTTTTTCAAATTTTTAGCTTCTATTATTGGATTCGCCATTTAATCCCACCTCACTTCTTCCTTGTATTTTTTAAAATATAGATACGATGAGACACTTAATTAATTTTTATAATACTGATTAAAGATTTTTTGCATTTATCAATAGTAATATCCTTTTACACCGGTTCGTTCCATAAGATCTACTCTGAACTTAATTTCTTCTAAATCGCTTAGAAATCCTTGAATCTGCAACTATCTTGCCCATTATTTTTAGAGTGTTTATTCATAATCAGATTCAATTTTAACATAATTATCCAACCAGGAACTCCCCTCCTTTTTGCAACCAAGACAAAAAAGGACGATCCTTATTCCAGGAAAGCGCCCAACTGTTGAAGACTTGAATTCGAGATGAATTATATAATCTTCTACTAAATCAGCCAATAGTTGGAGTAGAACATTAAATTATTGATCTTATATCCTGCCAACCATAAACAAGTTCATTTAGTTTTTTTCCTAAAACCTCTATCTCAACAATATCAATCTTTTTTGCACCAAGAAACTCGTAAAATAAACGAGAATTGTTTTCTTCTAATACTAAAACAATCATAGAAAATATATTGTTTTGTTCCAAATCTTCAATGATAGGTTCAATCAATAATTTTCCTAATCCTTTTCTTTGGTGAGCCTCTAATATATAAATTGCATATAATTCACCGTTGTAGTTAGGGTATTTACCCGACCTTTCTTTTCCGCCATTAGAGAAACCAATTATTTCACCATCATCAGTTTCAGCTACAAACACTGCTTGGTCAGATATTAGATCTTTCCATTTTTGTTCTCTGCTCTCATATGTCATTTTGTTTAAATACTCATCTGGCACAACATTCTTATAAGTAGTTTTCCAACTGTCCACTTGCACAATTGCAATCCCCCTTGCATCATCTGGAACTGCTCTCCTTATATTCATATCACACCTCAATTCTTTAACCTCTTCTTCTACAAATCTTCATCTTTACTTTAATTCACAATCTTTCATAATCTTCACTAATTTTAGCATAATATTCCATTTTTTAGGATATAAACTTAAAATATAGACGCAACCATTTATTCAATGATTGCGCCCTTATATTGAAAAACTGAAACTGAGACAAAGTTGCAAATAGAAACCTTATTGATCCTTATAAATCGGCTCTACTTTAGGACTTTCCGATTCTTCACTCATTAGAAACCACAACCTAAAATCCTTCTTAGTTGTCACCAATTTAGCCAATCGATCTTTATATGCATGTTTAATACCCATTATTGAGTTATCAGTGATCACTCCATATTTAATCATAAAATCTGAATCCACTAAATTAAGTCCTTGCCAATTATACCCCCTATCAGGGTTTAGAGATGAAGTAACACCTCCTCCTCTTTCCCAATCCCATCCTTTATTAGTTAACTTAATATAACCACCAAAGAGTCCGTTATCATTTATATAAAAAACAAAAACACCGTCTTTTATTACTTCTTTATGTATAATTTCATCAAATTCAATATTAGCATCTAACATTATATTTTTTAATTGTCTATAATGGACCCATAAATCTAGACACGAAATAAGGAGATGTTAAAGT
>NZ_AVBF01000087.1 GCF_000770635.1 Pontibacillus yanchengensis Y32 | reverse complement strand
CCTCTTTTTTTATCTCAGGTATATCTTTAGCCTCTGTAATAATTTCACTTAAATTAGTATCATTATTTGAAAGAATAAAACCGAACCCTTTTTCTTTATTTCCATTTTTAGCTTTTAAAGATACACTTCTATCCACATAAACACCACTAATATATCCATTCGCAACTGTAATATTATACGTCTTAAGTTTGTTACTTTTTACGTTAGTTTGCACAAATGAGTGAATATCGCTAGATTTTTGGTTTCTTTCCCATTTATCAGCTTTAATGTTATATTTTTCTCCATCCATAACGAATTGCAATTCAATCTTGTTTCTATTTTCCTTTACTTTAATATCTTCCAATTGAGATATTTCATCAAGACTCATAGAATTATAGCCTATCCCTTTAAAACTTTGATTAGTACCTGATTGAGCATAAGATACTTGAGCAAAAACAATGAATAATGCGAGTGAACACAATATGCTTAGATATAATCTCTTCACTGAAAAACACTCCCTTTTTAATTTTCATTCATATATATAATACTTAAATTACATTTTTTTACAATAGGGAAGGAGGATTTAATGAAGAAGTTAGTTCTTTTTACACTCTACGGAACATCTGCTACCTACTCGATTCAATCTATTTATTTCTTATCCGAAGCACGTTACAGTAAAAGTTTTTTGCTCCTAATACTTTTATTGAGTGTTGCATTGTTTATATTTACTTATCTATTTCAAAAAAAGTCCACTATGTATTTGCCTATTATTCTCCTACTAGGATTAGAAATAATTTACTTAGTAATATACCCAATTCTACATCCCTCTTTTGCTGTTATTTTCTTTTGTGGCCTCCTCGTTCTGATTAACCTACTGGTATGTATGTATTTGAGTAAACACTTTAAGCAGCAGTTATAACAACGAACGCAACATAATGGATATTTTGTTAAATTGACCTTCTTTTAAAACAACATCTGTTGTATAATGTCTTTAAAACAACATTTGTTGCTTTAAAGAGAGGGGCTGCAATGAAGTATTATAATGTCGATCAAGCTTTTGAAGTCTTAAAACAATATAAGATCACAAGTCACAAGGAAAGCCTTCGTAGGTGGTTGAGGAATGGAACACTTCAAGGTACTCCCCCTGCCTCTCGACGAGAAGGGTGGAGAATTTCTGAGGATGAGTTATGGGCCTTCATTCGTAATCGATTGCCAGATGAGGTAGACCTCTCGGTCGATGAATCCACAGTTAGTCCTGCCCAGAAAGAAGACATAAGGGCTGAGATGTGGTGGGAAATGGCCCATCAAAACATTTTCGCGGACTTTCTGGAGGTAAAAAAGAAACGAGTGCGGGAATGTGTGGAACATAATCAGCAACCAATTGATTTTGTTGATCATGTGTGGGAGGAGCTACAGGCCAAGTCCTGGTTCGCAAAACCCCGCATCCCCTATTTGTTAGATGCATTTCTGTTTGATGGGAAACGAATCAAACTCGATACGTCCTATGCAAGCCTAGAGGAACAGATCTTGTTTCCGTTGATTGAATATATTCGCAAGAAACGGATAAGGATGTAATGCAACAAATGTTGCGTTACAAACTTGCGACGATTTAACGCAACATAATGCTTATTATGTTGCATTCACACCCAGACCAACCAGCTACCAAAACCCCTTGGAATCCAAGGGGTTTTGGCTTTGTTTGACAATCCTTCCATGATACAATGAACCATATTGTATGTATTCATTTCATTCAATAAAACATAATGGAGGGATGAACCTTGAAAACGACCCATGTGAGTTATTGCCAACATTGTCACCTGGACTTCAGGCCAAACGAGATCGTCTACTATGTGGCCATCGATAATAATCTGGTATGCGGCCCCTGTGCAGACCAGGCGAATTCAAAGGATATTGAACCGAGGGTCTACGAGGTGTTAAGCGATGACTAAGGAACGCCTGGGACAGCAAAGTGTGGAACCTATTCGAGATCCGGAACTGATCCGAGATATGAAGGAGCATCTCTTACATAGGAGCTATCGGGATTATTTCTTGTTTGCGTTTGGGATCAATTCAGGACTGCGGATCAGTGATATCCTGCCCTTGCGGGTAATGGATGTGCGGGAAACCGACCATCTGCGGATCCGGGAGAAGAAGACGCGGAACATACGAAAGGTACGAATGACGGCGGCGCTGCGCCAGGAGATCGAAAAATACACGAAGGGCCTCGCAGCATCGGATTATCTCTTCCCCTCCCGCAAAGGCGGGCCCATCAGTCGCACCAGTGCCTGGCGGATCATCAATGGTGCCGCAGATGCTTGTGGGGTGCCAGGACCCATTGGGACGCATACGTTGCGCAAGACGTTTGGCTATCACTTCTATCAGAAGACGAAGGATGTGGCGATGTTGCAGGAAATCTTCGGGCACTCCAGCCCATCCATAACATTACGATATATCGGTATCAATGATGACATGATGGATGATGCTCTTGAGAAGTTTAGTTTATAAAATGTTTTAAATTAAATATCAAAAGCAGATTATGTACAAAATCAGTAACGGTCTGTTATGTGATTTTATGGTAACGTAATAGTAAAAAGGGAATGGTTTCCAGTGGGGCTTAAAGAAAAGAAAAAGGCTTGGAATGAGAAAATTAAAGAAGGTCGAGAAAAAGATGTACAGGAAATGAAAAGGTTATGGAGTGAAGGGAAGAAGGATTTAAAAAGATCCTGGAAAGAAACCAAACAAGAATTAAAAATCCATTTAAAGAAACGGATGAGGAACAAAGCACAACCGAGAAAAAGCCGCATTTTAGGGAACAATGGGCTAAAGAGAATAGAAATTCAATGGATAAAGAACGGGAAAAAGAACGTTTAAAGCAAGAAAGACGAGATGAAGCAATAACTGATGTAGAAGGATTCCATGTATTTAAACGACAGCTGTTCACACAAGATGACGCAGGGATGATGATGTAATGGGGAGTAGCGAGAATAGGCGCATGGATAGTAGTTGTATTTGGGTTTGCGATGGCCATTGTAGCGTTCTTGACGATTATAGGACGGAGCAAACTAAGCTCACATACAGCAAATGTCAGGAGAAAATAACGGTAATATGGAATTAAATACACGAAAAAGGCTCACCATCCAAAAGATGATGAGCCTTTTTATAGTTTTGGGCTTTTTACAGCCAAGATACATCGTTTAGGACCATTACGGTCAAGATTTATTCTAACCATACTATAATCCTCTCCATTTTTCATACTCTTTACATTAGCAAAAAATGGATTGATTGGTAAACGATATATTTATACATAACCGTCGATTATACGTAATCATTTTTAAAAAGGAAAATGTAAAAAACCCCCCCTTATTTAAGAGGGGGTTTTTGAGAGAGGTTAAGTTTTTGAATTTACAAAGTAGCCTAAAGCCATAAAAATAAAGAAACTAAATAACATAAGAGTGTTTACTGCTATTAACCAATAATTTTTGACCACTACACCCAATGCAATACCTACAGGAGCAAGTAAAAAAGTTAGCAGCCATAAAGGGCTGGCTATTTGAAAGAATAAGTTCGGCACCCATATAAGTAAGCAAACTATAAAGCAAATGAGGGAGAGAGTTCTAATTTTTTTCTCGCGCACTTAATATCCCTCCCTTCTTCTTTAGTAGCAACCGTTTACTTTGGTTTGTGCAGTGAAGTATGATGCAACTGCAGTTGCGACTCGTTTCTCGATGAATCCCATATCGTCATAGTAAACACCAATTCGGGCAATCAATCGGAAGTCACTATCACAATCGAAATAACCGTACTTAGCATAATCTTTATCATGGTACATGCAAGCCCGATCTAAGTCATCTTTTGGAGTTCCGCCACCATGTCCAGGTCCACACCAGTTACCCCACACTGGTAAAGATAGTCCCATAGTTGTAAAACCTTCAGGATTATAATCCTGATCTAAACGGTTGATGTACTCACCAGATTCAATTACAAAGTCACTTTGTCCATCTTGTACAGCTTTCTCTACGTCGAATGAAACTCGCCCTTCAGAATCTGTTGTTATGTATTGTTGCATAACTTCCTGGACCTCTTCCATACTACTATTTTCGTCCACAGTTATCTCTGAGGCATTAGTAATATGCGGATGGGCTATTCCCAGCATGAAAACAAATACAAACAAAGAAACAATAGATTTTCTTACTACTTCCTTCATCGTAATTCCCCCAATTTTGTATTTTTCTTATGTCTTTAGGCACAGTTAACAACATACCATTTTTTGGGTTTATTTTTTCTTTTTTTTACATAAAAGGAAAATATACCTACTTATTCGCAATATTTTAATAATTTAAATTAGAAAAGACTGAACGCATTTTTTCGCTCAGTCCCAAAAATCATCGTAATCAATATTCTTACCTGTCAGATCCTCCGCAGCTTTAGTTCACTGCCCTTCAAAGCAAGAATGTTCATGAGCTGCTTGATATGTATAAGAAGCCTACAAATACCAACGATCGAACCATCCGTGTAAGCGTTGGATAAGGAGGTGTTTTCAAACTACCCCCTTAAAACTCGAACCATAACCAGACTTTTGTATTGAATTAACACGGGTGTCTCCAATTTTGACGACACTCTTTTTTATGTAAGTTGCTGCACCTTCTTTCCTTTACATTCCTTTAGGATAGTTGCGGTTTATGCGAACTATAGAAAACATCTTATATATACTCCCTCAAAGGATTTCCAATGTCGGTTTAGTGTTACGTTACGTGAACGAATAGAAACCCGAATGATAAATCGTATGATTTTATACCAGAAAAAAGGATCGTTTTATATATTGTAATTGGGGTTCAAAAACAGATTTGAAGTATTGATGTAAAAGGAAATAGGTGGTTCCATAGGGATGGCCAACCCCGAAGGGCAAACCTGGCTATGCCCTTCGGTCACACCCCTTGAATGGAGAACATACTCCGCACATCACTGGCCAAGCCAGCGAGAACAACGGTTGAATGAGTCCAGTAAATACTCCGTTCGAACCTACATACCACGGAATGTGCCGGGTCTTACATATGCCGTTGTATATTCCGTTATTTATATATTGGTTGTTATGACCTTTAATGTACTTAACATTTCCACAGCATAAAAGGAAAATAAAAAGAAAGACATAAAAAAAGAAAGGCCCTCAGCGTTAAATACAAGCTCTCAGAGAACTTTACAGTAACACTTAGGCCTTATTTTATTTGACGAAAAAAACAGCTACAAAAACTTTTAAATAAGTCTGATGAAACATTGTTTGTACATTGTTAAAAACAACAAATATATTGGATACGTCATATAATAATCGTTATATGACGTATCTAATTCACATTAAATACCAAAGAAATTATTTACCGAAAAGGCGTTGCCAAATGGATTTATTCCTTTCCTCTTTTAGTTCTTTTTCTTTCTCCTCTAACTCCAGCTTCTTTTGCTCCTGGATATTATTTAAAGCTTCCATTAGCTTCTGATCACGATTATCTAAACGTTGGTTTATGTAGCGTTGCTGTTCTTCCAATCGTTCCATTAGCATTTTATTAAACTCTTCTTGTCTTTCCATGTGTTCTTGCTGTTCTCGCATAAAATTATAAACTTGCTGTATTTCTTCGTTATCAGAACGTACTTGGGGAACGCTGTTATTGCTGTTCTGCTCCGAGGACGCTTTATCTTGATACTTTGATACAACAATAAGAGATGCGTTCTCTACTGACATGTGTTGGATTTGAATTAAGTTTTTAAGGTGTCTGAGCATAACGATATCTTTTTCTGTGAACACCCGTCTGTTATTATCCGTTCTGCTAAAAAAGAATTTATGACCTTCAATAGCTAAACACCATTTTCTTAATGTACTGTCACCAATGTCTAAAGCCAACTTTACATCTTTTGGTGAGTAATAAGTTTCCGTTCCAGACATGCGTCACCCTCCGTTCGTCGTTTTATTTTAATTGTAGAGTAATACTTGTCCAAAGAGAAGAATTAAATTCACCTGGAGTAGATCATACGCTTGTTGATTAACCTTGCAGTTAATACTCTAATTAATTGGTTAATCGCAACGTTACTCTATTTATAACGCCTTTATTTTCATAAATGAATATGATTCAGCTAAAAAACACCAACAAACAAGTCGCTGTTGTTGGTGTTTTTTATTACTTGTTTATTACTTGTTTATTACTTGTTTTAGAGATTCTGTAAATACTAGTTTAATAGGGTTTATAGAACTTAAACATCACACTTTCGGTGTTAAACATCACGCTTTCGGTGTTAAACATCACACTTTCGGTGTTGAAGTATCACACTTTCGGTGTTAAACATCACACTTTCGGTGTTAGTATCACATTTTCGGTGTTAAATATCACAAATCTTATGTAGTGTGATTGATTTTGCAAGAGATTAGTTATATTATGGAAACTAGTATTCCTATCACATTAATTTATATATGTGATAGATAGTGAGGGGTCTAGAATGAATAATTATCTTGTAACTCAATCAAATAACTTGATAGAAGCAAAATATCGTGAACCTTTATTAGCTCGTGAGCAAAAACTTGTTCTTTCAGTAGTTAGCATGATTCATCCGGATGATGAAGATTTTAAACTATATAATATCTCCGTGAAGGATTTTCATAACATGATGGGATTGGAAGGAGAGCCCAAATATAGTGAGCTACAAGCTATTACTAGGAAGATGTTGGGGAAGGTAGTAGAAATTCAAAAAGAAAAAAGGCTTCTACAATCCACCTGGTTTTCGACTATTGAATATTATGAAAGAGAAGGCAAAATAGAATTTGCTTTTGACCCGAAATTAAAACCTTATTTGTTGCAACTAAAAGAGGCATTTACTTCATACAGGCTTAGTAACATTCTGTCCTTAAACAGTGCCTATTCCATTCGTTTATATGAATTGATGAAAAAATGGCAATACATAACTAAAGTAGATTATGATGTTGGCTCTTTAAAAGAAAAGTTAGGTATTAATAAAACAAAATATAAGCAATATGGCCATTTCAAATCGAGAGTATTATCTCCGGCTATTAAAGAGCTAAATAATAAGACAGACATTTCTGTGGAGTTTAAGGAAATCAGGAAAGGACGAAAAGTTGAAAAAATTAGCTTTAGTATTCTAGTTCAAAAACAGAAAGAAATCAAAGCATCAATGACTGAAGATATTTCTACTGAAGAACATAGCTCTTTAACAGAAGTAGATAGGGTTTTTTTCTTTGAATTATTGGAAGCCAGCGATTTTGATATCTCTCTTGAAACCTATAAAAGTTTCGTTGAAACCGGAAAACAAATTTGGGGAGATGATGATTACCAAAAGCAATTACTAAAATTAGTTGATTACGTAGGGAAGCAAAAAAACATCAAATCAGAAATTGGTCTAGCATTTTATAAGTTGAAAGATCTAGCTAGAAAAAAAGCTGAAGGATTACCTACAACAATAAAGCTAACTGAGAGCAATGGTGTTTCCATCCCCGATTGGTTAAATAACAAAGGTTCTGAAACGAGCAATTACACTCGCGAAAAAACAAATGAAGAAATTGAGCTTGAAAAAGAAGAACTGAGAAAAGCTTTAAATGCAATGGATGATTAAGCCTTTAAGTATGTAGGAAAGAAAGGTTAATGTGTTGTAGGGGGGTTCACCAGAGAAAGCGAGATAGGGGAGTAACTCTATCTCGCTTTCTCTAAAAAAGTATGAGATTCATCTCATATAAACAGCAACCAAGTCCATACGTCCTTTTCCATGTCCCAATTCTTTATGTACGATATCTATACAATGGTTCACTTCCATATATAGTTTACGCTCAGCACGAGATATCCCTGCATCCTTCCGAACCCCTTGATCATAGTTTCCAACCATGCGTTTGATGATGTCTTTACCTTCCCTATAAATCCCCCTTTCTTTCAATGAGGCTTCTAATCGTTCACGAGCAAAACTATGACGAAACCCATGTGAACCAGTATAATTCGTTATCTTCGCTTTCTCTACCGCACGGTTATAAGCACTTTTCACCGTATTATACTTGGGTGCCAGGAATTGATGTTGCTCTTTCTCTGCCAAAATGCTTCTAACCTTTTCCTCATACCTTGGTAAACAAGGTGTTTCACGTGCCTTGCTTGCTTTCGTAAGCCCTTTAGCACTATTCAACGCCCTCCTATCTTCCGAGGCCACAAAATATAACTTTCCGTGCCTCTCTTCAATATGAGAAGCTTTTAGATTGGCAGCTTCCCTTAACCGAAGACCAAATGCATTCTGAAGATCTAAGGCGTTTTGAGAGCTCTCTGGGAGATTTTCTCGTAGCTTTTGGACTTCATCCCTAGTGTAAGATCGATCTTGTCCTTTGGAGCGCTCTGAGCTGTGTATAAGCCTTTGTTTGGGGACCCAATCTCTTTCCTTGAAACCTTGAGCTTTCGAAAATTGATTCATACCTTTAGACAGTAATCGAAGACTTGTTTCGATGTTCATTAAATGCCCTTTGGAAACACCTTGATTCGCCTTTTGGGTCAAATACTCCCGATAATGAGATCTTTTGAGCTTATAAATATCCTTAATTCCTTTCTGTCCTTTCGCCCATTGTACAAACTGCATACTCACAGAATACGCATGTTTCACTTGCGTTGTAGAATGAATGCCTGTTTCTTGATGGTTATCTCGTAGCTGCTTTTTAGATTCACCAATCTTATAAATTTTCTTCAATGCTTGATCCACTTGGTTCTTCACGTTCCGTTTCCCCATGATTCCCCCCCTTTAGGTCTTTCTCGAGCTTCTGTACATGTTTCTTGAGTTCAATAATAGTTTGATTGGCGTTCTCGACATTCATTTCTCCTCCTTTGGAAGAGCGTCTAGACTCTTGTATTTCGTGTAACTTACTTTCTATATCCTGGCACTCTTGATGTACGTCCTGTAAAGCTTGCTGGTAGCTCAATCCATGGCTTACGTGGCCACTCTCTCGGAATTGCATAATCGCCAATCGTACAAGTTCAGCTCGTTTGATGTGCATATGATCTGCTACAAGGTCCAATTCATTTTTTATTTCTTCATCGATTCTGACATTCAGGTTGATCTTTCCCATCGAATCCCTCCATTTTTTGTAGTGCAATGTAGTACACCTTTCACTTATGCACTACATCGCACTACATGTTTTATTCATGTACTACACTGCACTACAACCTTATTTCGCTTTAAAATCCCTAATTTGAGTGACCACGCCATAAGGTGACGCATCCAAAACTTCGTTTTAGCTTGGATGCATCACCATATGGCGTGCTGCCAAGTGTAGCTTTCTAAACATGAATAGCATTAAAGCCTAATAGATAGCCTGCTCTATCCCTTAAAAAGGGGGAGCATCATATTGCAGTGCTCATGCCACACTGCGGATCCAAATCACATCAACAACGACAAGGGGCTTTATAGAGTTTATAGAGTCTTACCTCTTCACAGATGACCCATTTCACCAGCTGAGCAAAATAGGGATCTTTTTTCAAAAAAAGAGGGATCCATTGGCACTTCTCCTAGTACCTAACTGGATCCCTCAAGTAATGTGTTCAAACCCAATAAAAAAGCAGACCTACCATTCATGAATAGCTCTGTCTAGGCAAGAACAATCTTCCTTATTGTTCATACAAGTCTTCCAAATAGATTTTTCCTTCTTTCCATCCTTCATCGATAGGTTATGGAACATACTCCCTCCAGCAAACCTTTGCATTGGTATGAATGAACAGCTTCATACTTTTCTCCTCCTTTGTTGTAACGATTTTTAGACACAAAAATACAGACCTATATACATAGCTCTGGTTATCTTCCATATGGACTTGTAGACATACGTCTTCTAAGAGATTTATGCAACCCAATAGGGGGTAAAACTTCGTGGTCAGGCTCGTGAGAGCAATGAAAAATTCGTATAAGCTTATATTAAATTATATACAAATTTTCATCAACTCACTTGCTCTTATTATTTATAATAAAAAAGCGCTCTCTTGAATCGATTACTAAAAGACATACTTGTGTCTTTCTTGAATCATTCCAAGAGAACGCTTTAGATTGATAAGTAATCCGCCTGCCTTTTTGAAAGGCGACTAAACAAAAAGTGAAATTATATTAACAGTACCATTAGTTTATCATTTTACTAGAACAAAAGGAACACGATAGACTGTTTTAAATCAGGGAATTGAAGATCTAATATCCCCCTTACAGCCCACCGTTTTTTAGAGAATTAAATTACCAGTACCGAATGTGCTTAGTCTAAATTTAGTCTAGCTCTTTTGAAGAAAATATTCTTTTCTAATGATTGTATATATTAAAATCAAACTAGATAATACAAGAATCCATATAGGCTGTTCATAATCTCTATATAAAGGAACAATAAGACCCAAAAGAATATATAATGATTGAAAACCAATCATCATCCAGAATCCTCGTTTTTTTAAATTTAAATATCCTGAAATCATAATAATAACGTAGAGTAAAATAATAGTAATTAAAACCCATCCGGCAGTACTCGTTTGAGTATATGGGAGAGAAAATAATAGGAGTGCTAAAAAAGAAATAATATACAAAATCGAGATAATAATTACTCCAACTGGCCTTTTCAATATAAAAACTCCTCACTAACTTTTATGGAAAAATTTTATAACGCAAGGATATCATACCTATATTAAGTTGAGAATTCTAACGAAAGACTTAAATTTTTAACTCCACTCTCTTCCTTTTATTTTTTTATATCTTTTCTCATGATAATATATAAATTATTACCAATTTTTTAGATTAATAGGTTGTATTTTACAAGTAATAACTTCCTATAAAAGGGTGAGAAACTTTAAATAGTTTCTATTTTTTTAATCAATAAACGAACATACGTTCGTTTATTTTTGGAGGTTGTTTTATGTATTTATTGGAAGAAGGAGTTATAAATGATCCATTATTAAAATCGTTTTTAAAAAATGAAAATAACTTGAAATTGTTTAGAAACTATCAAGAAAACCCTACACAAGAAAACGCAATTATTCTTGATGATTCCTTTAAAAACTTTAGAACTAAGATTAGAGCTATAACCTATCTATCAAAAGCAATTCATTATAAAGCAATCCATTATGATCAAGAAATTAGAAAAAAACAAAAAAACTATCTTACTAACTTAGATGAACCAATCACTGAGGACAATACCATGAAAGATTTCATAACAAGTGAAACTACATCAGGTTATATGACTCCAAAAAATCTAGAAGAGTCTGTACAATTGCTTGAATTAAAAGATGCAATAAAAAAGCTTACATCGCGTGAAAGTGAAATCCTATACATGTTGATATATGTAGGATATACCGAACAAGAAATAGCTGAGAGGTTTGGAGTTTCACAGCAGTCCATTTCCAAATCCAAACGTAAATCTTTAGAAAAGTTGAGGAGGGAATTAGATGAATCAGGCTCCTATTGTTGATCTTATAGCTAATACTGGATTTCCAATTGGTGTAGCTGTTTATCTTTTAGTACGAATAGAGAAGAAGATTGAAAACTTAGACAAAGCAATTCAATCCTTAACCGATGTTGTAAGCAAAAATGATTATTAAAAGGAGGGTTTCTTTTTGCAAGAGGAAGTAGGTATGGAAATATTTGATAAAATACAATTGAAAATAAAAAAAGAAATCAACCAAACGTCTCCTGAAAATCGTGAGGACTTAGAACAAGAGCTTAAAATTTATGCTTTGAATGAAATATACGGGGGACGTTTTAATGATTCTTATGGTTTTTTTGAATATTTAGACATGAAACTCAATGAAAGTGCATAAAAAAAGATTCATCTAAAAATTCCGGTTGTATTTTCCTCTCTTATTCCCTCTTTAGAGGGTGAACAGTCACAGACTGGAATAAAATTTAAGGAGGAAACAATTATGCCACAAGTAGGCGACACAAAAACTGTAGAAAAATTTGTTTCAAAAGCGGAGTTAGAGCGTGATATTACTCTTAGTAATATTGGTGGTTATGTAGTTGAAAAAGCTAAAGTTCTTTTAGCAGATGCATTAGAAGGAGCTGGAACAGCTTTAGGTCTCTCGATAGCCCAAGACGTTTACGAAGCAGGTTTAGAGGAACGTAAGAGTGAATTAGAACGTCACCTCGAAGACGTTGCTCAGAATAATGCCACAGGCATTTACGTTTCCCAAGAAGTGCGATATTCATATATTGGAGGCGGAACTGGTTGGTACCGAAATGGACCAGCTGACATCGCTCTTTACTTCTAAAACAGAAGGGGCTGGGACATAAGTGTTTCAGCTTACAAAAAATCCGAACTATATTTCGAAGTGTTTCGTTAAAGCTTCGAAATAGTTCGGATTTTTCTGTTTAATTAACTTTATTTATGATGATAATTCGGCTTTAGGACTGGGGATTATAGTTTTGTCCCAGCCTCTTTTTTTATTTAAAGAAATTAATAAGCATCTAAAAATTCCGGTTGTATTTTCCTCTCTTATCTCCTCTTTAAAGGGTGAACAGTCACAGACTGGAATAAAATTTAAGGAGGAAACAATTATGCCACAAGTAGGCGACACAAAAACTGTAGAAAAATTTGTTTCAAAAGCGGAGTTAGAGCGTGATATTACTCTTAGTAATATTGGTGGTTATGTAGTTGAAAAAGCTAAAGTTCTTTTAGCAGATGCATTAGAAGGAGCTGGAACAGCTTTAGGTCTCTCGATAGCCCAAGACGTTTACGAAGCAGGTTTAGAGGAACGTAAGAGTGAATTAGAACGTCACCTCGAAGACGTTGCTCAGAATAATGCCACAGGCATTTACGTTTCCCAAGAAGTGCGATATTCATATATTGGAGGCGGAACTGGTTGGTACCGAAATGGACCAGCTGACATCGCTCTTTACTTCTAAAACAGAAGGGGCTGGGACATAAGTGTTTCAGCTTACAAAAAATCCGAACTATATTTCGAAGTGTTTCGTTAAAGCTTCGAAATAGTTCGGATTTTTCTGTTTAATTAACTTTATTTATGATGATAATTCGGCTTTAGGACTGGGGATTATAGTTTTGTCCCAGCCTCTTTTTTTATTTAAAGAAATTAATAAGCATCTAAAAATTCCGGTTGTATTTTCCTCTCTTATCTCCTCTTTAAAGGGTGAACAGTCACAGACTGGAATAAAATTTAAGGAGGAAACAATTATGCCACAAGTAGGCGACACAAAAACTGTAGAAAAATTTGTTTCAAAAGCGGAGTTAGAAAATGAAATTACACTTAGTCAAATTACTAATTATGTAGTTGAAAAGGCAGCGGTGTTTTTAGGAGCATTGGTAAAAAATGTTGCTGTATCTTTAGGAATCTCAATGGCCCAAGACGCTTTTGAAGCAGGGGTGAAGGCACGAATAGATGAATTAGAACGTCACCTCGAAGACGTTGCTCAAGGTAATGCCACAGGCATTTACGTTTCCCAAGAAGTGCGATATTCATATATTGGAGGCGGAACTGGTTGGTATCGAAATGGACCAGCTGACATCGCTCTTTACTTCTAAAAAGCAGAAAGAAAGACAGTCCCAAGACTGTCTTTTTTTCTTTGAGACACATACAATTTCGCAACATAATGTCTAATTTGTTTAGTGCTTTATTAGGTTCTTACAATAGAGGTCCCCATTGAGTAGCATTTATGACTAAAAAAAGAGCGAGAACCTTTGGGATATAAGGTTCTCGCTCTTCAAAGTTATCTATCCCTTCTACCATCATGTTTCATTATAATTAACGGAGGTCAGTATAAATAATCGATGTATTAATAAAAGTTTGCAGTATCATAATTAGTGTAACCTACAGGAACTCCTTTGACTAAAGCAGTTGTAGTAGCTGCAGCTACAAATTT
>NZ_AVBF01000088.1 GCF_000770635.1 Pontibacillus yanchengensis Y32 | reverse complement strand
ACCCTAACCCTCATAAAGTATCGGACCTCACCCTTAATATATCTCGAATTCAAGTCTTCAAGATTATGGTACTATTATGGAGGAACATAAAACTATTTCATTATTATATCAACTACAACTCTAACAAAGCCTATGGGATAAATAACTCCTATGTTAGGTATTCTTGTGCTGAAATAACATCAAACTCTCCACTTTCAGTTAGAAATTGCGAAAGTAAATGAAGGTGAGCGTAACCCACTATCATTATTGTTCGATCTGTTAATGTGTCTGTTATATTAGCAAGATTTGAATAGATTGTAAGGTTTCGTTGGTACCACCATCTAACCCAGTCTATACCAATATAATTTGTACCTTCCCCTATCCTTGCAACTTGCATATACAGTTGATGATTTTTCCATGCTTGTTCCTTTTCATTTAATTCTCTTATGTATTCATATATACTTTTACTTTTAAGTTCATTTATGTTTGGGATTGGATATTTTTGAGTTATATCATTATACATTTGGGGTTGGTTTTCTTTTGCCCACTCATATACTTGTCCGATTCCCAGATTGCCAACCGTATCCATCCAATCAACTGCATAGATCTCTTCATGTCCCATTTCCTCAGCAAGCCTAAACCCTAATTGATGAATTTCATTTATTTCTAAATTTGCCTTATCATTAAGATACTTTTGATATTCATGATTCAGCCTATCATTCTCCTCCTTAATTACTTCTAAAGCTACTTTAGTAGGCTTAAACTCCTTTATTCTGTCTATAATAAAACGTATTTCTTTTTGTCTTTCTGGTGCTAACACATCGCTTGCGTCAACTCTATATAAATCAGGTGTATGTCTCATATGAAAAGTACCTAAAATCATAATCTGCGGTTTTCTTTGTGGATCCATAGTTCTCATCTCCCTTTAATTAATCCTTGTTAAGTTTGTATAAAAGTTCCTTCCCCCATGAAGGTTAACTAACTATCTCTTCTATTTCCTCTCATGAATTGTGATAGCAAATAAGAAATACTAGCAATCACTAACATGATATAAAAATTAATATTTTTCTCCCCAAAACTTACTTTTTGAGGAGAAATTGTAGATGAAGAAGCCCCTGGCGTATAATTTATAGATAAAAACAATCCTGAAGTAAACTGATAAATGTAATATAATAATAAAAAGCTCCCTATAAAAATTAAATATTTTTTCATATAACTATTCCCCCTTCCTTTTATGTCCTTACGATAAAGTCACAAATCAGTTTCAA
This sequence comes from Pontibacillus yanchengensis Y32, assembly GCF_000770635.1. Classification (GTDB taxonomy): domain Bacteria; phylum Bacillota; class Bacilli; order Bacillales; family BH030062; genus Pontibacillus; species Pontibacillus yanchengensis. The sequence continues at coordinate 12,478 of NZ_AVBF01000088.1, read as the reverse complement.
AAATAAAGGAATTTTTCACCATATCCATTTTAAGTTTGACATCTTTATTTATTTGCAAATAATATTTATTTGTTTTTAAGTTTTTTTATATTGTTCGGAGTTGCTACTAAGTATTTTTTTGATATGTATATGTTCTCACAACGTAAAACCCTCCATATATTCAAAAATAAGCCGTCTGGTTTTTATCCAGACGGCTTGGTTGATTTATTATTTAATTGGAGGAACCATTTTCGGTATCTTGAACTTCAAACACTTTTTGATAGGTCGCTTCTCTCCATACATCTGTTACCTCTCCAGTACGGTCTACATCTATAACAAAGGAGCCATTGCTATAACGATCACTTGTTTTTAATTCGTATGGAACAATTTCTTTCACTTCACCACTACTTGTTTTTAGTTGAAGAGCTTCTCGATCGTCCACTAACTCTAGGGCAACTATACGATGTGGATTACGTTTTAACTCACGTAACATAACGACTCCGCGCTTTGCTCTTGTCGTTTGTTCAAATTCCTTTAGCCTCATACGTTTTACGGCACCACGTTGAGTGATTAAGACAATGGATGGATTAGTTAAATCACTAAACACCTTACCATTTACAATATACTCGTCTTCTTTCAGCTGCATTGCTTTAACACCTGCTGCTCGTTGGCCTATAGGTTTTACTTCCGTTTCATGGTACCAAAGACCATATCCTTTGTTAGAAGCTAAAAATACTTCATAATGACCATCTGTCACATGTACGTCTACAACTTCATCATCATCTTTTAGATTGATGGCAACTAATGGTTTAGAATATCTCTGAGCTTGGTAGAGTGACAATTCACTTCGCTTAATCATTCCATTACGAGTAACAAATAACAAGAACTTCTCTTCTTTAAAATTCCTTATCGGAACAGCTTTAATGACTCGTTCATCTTTCTCAATTGAGATAATATTTGCTAAATGTTGACCTAAATCTTTCCACCTAATATCTGGCAATTGATGAACAGGGATAAACAAATAGTTACCCTTGTTCGTAAATAACAGTAATGTATCTGTTGTATTAATCTCAAAAAGTCCTAGTAAGTGGTCGCCATCTTTCATGGCAAAATCTCCACCATTAGAAGCCCCATAGGACCTCAGACTAGTCCTCTTAATATAACCTTCATTCGTTACAGAAACTAGCACATCTTCACTTGCAACCATGACTTCGAGATTGATTTGAAGATCTTCCACCTCTTCTTCAATCGCAGTTACTCGATTAGTGGCGTATTTTTTCTTCATGCTCTTCAAATCATTTTTAATGACACGGAGCAGTTTTTTCTCATCGCTTAAAATAGTCTCGAGCTCAGCGATTCGCTTCTTAAGTTCTTCAGCTTCTTCCTGAAGAGAGGTAATATCTGTATTGGTTAGGCGATATAATTGTAGATTCACAATTGCTTCTGCTTGTGCTTCTGTAAATTCGTATTGTTTAATCAACTGTTGTTTAGCATCTTGTTTATCTTGTGAGGCCCGAATGGTTGCGATAACTTCATCTAATATAGAAATTGCTTTCATTAGACCTTCTAGAATATGCGAACGGTCTTTAGCTTTTTGTAAATCATATTGAGATTGTCTAGTGACTACTTCTTTTTGGTGAGCAATATAAGAATCTAAAACAGATTGTAGATTTAATAACTTTGGAGTTTTATTATGAATGGCTACCATATTAAAATGATAGCTTATTTGTAAATCTGTATTCTTATAAAGATAATTGAGAATCCCTTTGCTATCTGCATCTTTCTTAAGTTCAACTACAACACGTAATCCTGTGCGATCTGTTTCATCTCTGACTTCCGCGATACCTTCGACTTTTTTATCAAGACGAAGTTCGTCCATTTTTTTGACAAGTGTCGCTTTATTCACGTCATATGGTATTTCATCGATAACGATTTGTTCTCGATTCCCGCGCAGTGCTTCAATCTCCGCGCGTCCTCTTACAATGACTTTCCCTTTTCCAGTCTCATAGGCTTGTTTAATTCCATCAATACCTTGAATAATACCTCCAGTTGGAAAATCAGGACCTTTCATAACAGACATTATTTCATCGATGGTTACCTCTGGACGATCAATCTTCATCATCACAGCATCAATTACTTCATTTAAATTATGAGGTGGAATATCGGTTGCATAACCAGCGGAGATACCAGTTGAACCATTCACAAGTAAATTTGGAAACTTAGCAGGTAATACAACCGGCTCCTCAATCGTGTCATCGAAGTTTGGAATAAAATCAACCGTTTCTTTATCGATATCGCGAAGTAATTCTGATGCAATACTAGATAGGCGTGCCTCTGTATAACGCATCGCTGCTGGAGGGTCACCATCGACACTACCATTGTTTCCATGCATTTCTACTAACGCATTACGTACCTTCCAATCTTGACTCAAACGGACCATCGCATCATAAACGGATGTATCTCCGTGTGGATGATAATTACCAATAACCGTACCTACTGTTTTAGCAGCCTTACGATATGGCTTATCATGCGTATTACGTTCATGCTGCATGGCATATAAGATTCTTCGTTGAACTGGTTTTAATCCGTCTCTTGCGTCTGGTAGAGCACGGTCTTGTATAATATATTTACTATAACGCCCAAAACGGTCGCCTAAGACTTCCTCTAATGGCAAATCCATATATTTTTCTGTTTCAGCCAAAAGTTGATCCCCCTCTAGGACTGCAGTTTATCATTTTCTAGAATATTTGTTTGTTCTTCTAAACCAAATGCTACGTGTGATTCTATCCATTTGCGTCGCGGTTCTACTTTATCACCCATTAGCGTAGTAACACGGCGTTCGGCTTGTGCTAAATCATCAATGGTTACTCGAATCAGAGTGCGGGTTTCAGGTGACATAGTAGTCTCCCATAATTGATCTGCGTTCATTTCTCCTAAACCTTTATAACGTTGAATACTATATCCATTTTTAAATTCTTTTAGGATCTCTTTCATCTCATCTTCTTCCCAAGCATAACGAGTCTGCTCTTTTTTACCTTTACCTTTGGAAACTTTATATAGCGGTGGTAAGGCAATGTAAACTTTTCCAGCTCGGATTAAATCTTGCATATATCGATAGAAAAACGTTAATAGCAAAACTTGAATGTGAGCCCCATCCGTATCAGCATCTGTCATAATAACAATCTTATCATACTGACAATCATCTATATTAAAGTCAGCACCGACTCCCGCTCCAATAGTATGGATGATTGTACCGATTTCTTCATTCTTTAATATATCTTGCAGTTTTGCTTTTTCTGTATTGATTACCTTACCGCGAAGAGGAAGAATAGCTTGAAAGCGACGATCTCGGCCTTGTTTGGCAGATCCACCAGCAGAATCTCCCTCTACTAGGTATAATTCATTTTTTTGAGCATTTTTAGACTGGGCAGGTGTTAACTTACCGCTCAACATCGTTTCTTTTCGCTTTTTCTTCTTACCTGATCTTGCATCTTCTCGAGCTTTGCGAGCTGCTTCCCGTGCTTCTTTTGCTTTGATTGATTTTTTAATAAGCATTGAAGCTACATCAGGGTTTTCTTCTAAAAAGTAAGATAATTTTTCGGAAACAATGGAATCTACAATAGATCGAGCCTCTGGAGTCCCTAGTTTACTTTTCGTTTGGCCTTCAAACTGAAGTTTTTCTTCTGGTACACGAACCGATATAACCGCTGTGAACCCTTCACGAATATCTGAACCCTCTAGGTTTTTATCTTTTTCCTTCAACAATCCTGTTTTTCGAGCGTGGTCATTAAAACTTCTTGTTATTGCTGACCTAGCACCTGATTCATGGGTACCTCCATCTTTTGTACGAACATTATTCACAAAAGAAAGCATGCTCTCTGCATAGCCATCATTAAATTGAAAAGCAAAATCAACATTGATTTCATCATGTTCTCCCTCGAAAGCCACGACAGGGTGCAGTGTATCTTTCTCTTCGTTCAGATAAGAAACGAAGGACTCAAGTCCATCTGGATACTGATAACTTTCTTTCATATCATGCCGCTTATCCTCAAGTACGATTTCTAATCCTTTTAATAGAAATGCGGCTTCACGAAGACGTTCAGAAAGAGTATCAAAATGAAAAGTGGTGGTCGATAATACACTTGAATCAGGCTTAAATTGAATAAGTGTACCTGACTTCCTTGTAGCCCCTCTTTGTTCTAAGGACGTTACAGGTTTTCCGCCGTCTTCAAAGCGTTGGTAATACATTTGACCATCCCTATAGATGGTTACCTCAAGCCATTCTGATAAAGCATTTACGACAGATGCACCAACGCCATGCAAACCACCACTTGTTTTATATCCACCTTGACCAAACTTACCTCCAGCATGTAGCACGGTAAGTATGACTTCAGGGGTGGGCTTCCCTAGGCGGTGCATCCCTGTAGGCATACCACGTCCTTCATCGCGTACAGATACGCTTTGGTCTTTATGTATGGTGACGGTTATTCGATTTCCGAACCCAGCAAGTGCCTCATCAACTGCATTATCAACAATCTCGTGCACTAGATGATGGAGTCCTCTGTGATCTGTACTTCCAATATACATACCTGGTCTTTTACGAACTGCTTCAAGACCTTCTAGCACCTGTATTGAATCATCATTGTATTGTGTGTTGTCATTAACCAATCTAACGTACTCCTTTCGTTGCTCTTACTATATAATAGAACGGACGTTCGATTTTGTAAATAAGAGCCTAACGACATTGAACCGTTTAAGTAATTCATCTTTTCTATCTTATTTTAGCTTTTTTCCTAAGCGAATCAAACAATCTTTTTCTAAAACACCAAAATTTTGCACTTTTTTATACATACTAGCTATCTTACTTGATGGATAAATGAATGATAAAGTAAGGCAGTATTAATCTTTTTGCTTCATTAAAGTTTTTATCTTACTAATGCAAAAAGAAAATCCCTGTAAAACAGGGATTTTCTACATTACTTACCTATTGTAACAGAATGTGCTACCTTAATGCATGTGTCCATTAAGACTGTGAAATCGTGCTCTTGTAAAATATCAGCCGCTTCTTCAGATATTACTCCCTGTTGCGCCCAAAATACCTTGGCATCTGTTTGAACCGCTTCACGGGCTATGTCAGGTACGTATTCAGAGCGACGAAATACATTAATGATATCGATTGGCCCTTTGATATCTTTTAATGAGTTGACTGCTTTCACACCTAACGATTCTTCTATCGTTGGGTTAACAGGAATGATATTATATCCTGCATTTTGCATTTCCTTAGAAACTTGATACGAAGTTCTAGAAGGATTATCAGAAAGTCCAACTACCGCAATGGTTTTGGACGTTTCCAATATGTCTTTTATTCGGTCATTCGATGGATTTTCAAACGCCATTCTAAACACTCCTTTATTCTAAAAATCCATTATCACGTAAATAGTTTCTTGCAACAGTAATTGGTTCCTGACCTTCAGAGTCTACTTTATAATTCATTTCTTGCATTTGTCGTTTAGTAATTTGCCCACCAAGTTGATTGAGTATGTCCTTTAATTCTGGATATTGATCTACTGTTTGTTGAAGTAATAATGGTGCCCCCTGATAAGGAGGAAATAAATTCTTAGGATCATCCAACACTTTTAAGTTGTATTCAATCATATAACCTTCTGTGGCGTAGGCATCTATAATATCAACATCACCATTCTTAATCGCTTGCTGTCTAACTCCTGCTTCCATCGTTTCGATATTTAGATTAAGATTATAAACTTCTTTCATTCCTTGATAACCATCTTGTCTATCCTTAAACTCCAATGTGAAACCTGCGACAAGCTCATCTTGTACGGATTTTAAGTCACCTATTGTTTCTAAGCCATATTGGTCTGCTATTTCTTGAGTAGTAGCAACCGCATACGTATTGTTAAACTCCATTGGTTGAAGAAAAGCCATGTTGTATTGTTCTTTCATTCCTTTTTTTGCTTGTTGATAAACTTCTTGAGGATTATTACTATTTGCTTGTTCACCTAAAAACGTATTAATGGCTGTTCCAGTGAATTCAGGATAAATATCAATATCCCCTGTTTTTAATGCTTCAAACACAAAATCCGTTTTTCCTAAGTTTGGTTCCGTCTTAACATATAGATCAGTCTCATCTTCAATTAAGAGCTTGTACATGCTCATTAAAATAGCCGGCTCTGCACCAATTTTACCTCCAACGACTAAATCCGGTTGGCGCTCCCGATTAAAGACAAATGGTGTCGTAACGATTAACAATGACACAATTAAGATAGTGGCTAACGAACGGAAACCGGATTTAGCAGAAGTACTTTCAACTAATCGTAAAATAACATCTAAAATAATAGCAAGCAGCGCGGCAGGTATGGCACCTAAGAGAATAAGATTCAAGTTACCTCCTCTATCGATTCCCAGGAGGATTAACTCACCTAATCCTCCTGCTCCGATTAAAGCTGCAATCGTTGTTGTTCCTACAATTAATACCATTGAAGTTCGAATACCAGCCATAATGACAGGCATCGCTAGTGGAAGCTCTACTCTTGAAAGTCTTCTGAACGAGCTCATCCCCATACCTGTAGCCGCTTCTTTTAGTGCGGGATCGACTTCCTTTACTCCAGTATATGTATTACGAAGAATAGGAAGTAACGCGTAAACAATTAACGCTACTACCGCTGGTTTCGTCCCTATCCCCAAAAAAGGAATTAAGAATGCTAATATCGCCAAGCTTGGTATTGTTTGTAAAACGGCAGTAAAGCCTATAATGGGTTCGGCTACTTTACGTGTTCTTGTAAGCAATAACCCAAGTGGAACAGCTATAAGTATAGCTATTAACAAAGCAATAATCGATAATTGTAAATGTTCCCAAATTGCCTGTAATAACGTACTTTGTCTTTCTTGTAAGACTGTAATGAACTCACTCATTGTTGAACCACCCCGTTTTCTATTTTCGTTTGTTCTTGGAGGTAGATCACAATGTCACGATAAGAAAGTGTTCCTATTAATCTTTCACCCTTAACTACAGGAAGTAGAGTTGTGTTATTTTTTTCAAACACATCCGTCGCATTACGTAAATGCAAACCATTTGAGAGAGTAGGCAATGTTATAGGCTGACCGTCTTGTATAGCACCTTTATAAAGGTGCTCATTATCTTCAATGATGTAAAGTCCCTTTGGAGGAGGAGTATCATTTTCATGGATTATGTGTGCCTTACTTTGATCTACCATCACATCTACTGCTGTTTGCCATGGTGACTTCCGCTCTCCAACGAAGCTTTTAACAAAGTCATTAATTGGATTCAAAATTAAGTCTTGAGGAGTAGAAAGCTGGACAATTTCTCCTTCTTTCATGAGACATACTCGATCACCTAGCGAAAGGGCCTCATCAATATCATGAGTAACAAACACAATGGTTTTTTGAATTTCTTTTTGAAGCTGCTGAATATCCTGCTGAAGCTGTTCACGGCTTATTGGATCCAATGAACTAAACGGCTCGTCCATTAAAATAATATCTGGGTCTGCAGCTAATGCTCTAACTACTCCTACCCGCTGTTGCTGTCCACCTGATAACTCACTAGGGACACGCTTTTTGTAAGTCTCAGGATCTAGTCCTACCATATTCATCAGTTCATCAATCCGTTGGCTTACTTTTTGTTTCTTCCACTTTTTCATTTCAGGTACTACTGCAATATTTTCTTCAATTGTCATATGCGGAAATAGCGCAATTTGTTGAAGTACATATCCTATATTCCATCGAAGTTCAGAAATCTTATATTCCCTAATATCCTTATTATGTATTTTAATTGTACCTGAGGTAGGTTCTATGAGGCGATTGATCATTTTCATGGATGTTGTTTTACCACATCCACTTGGTCCAATTAATGCAAGAAGTTCTCCCTTTTCCACATGGAAACTCATATCTTTAACAGCTTTTGTGCCTTCGGGATACACTTTACTTACATTCTCAAATTCAATCATGTTTTTCCTCCTTGCGTCCATTACAATACCAAGTAATCTGGTCAAATTTGTATTCTCCATTATGATAAACGAAAAAGGGCAGAATTGCATGTATCCTGCCCATATTGATGTGTTACTCTTCCTTTTTAATTTCTTTACGATGGGATAGGGATTCTTCAAGCGTTTCCCAAGATTGCTCATCAGCGAAATATTTTGTCCATGAAGCAACTCCCGCTAGCTCGTAACGGTGAACTAATTGCGCTCGTTTATTGATAGACGTTTCATTTTCTAACCACATTTTATATGTTAAATCTTTTTCAGGTGGAGAATACTCTACGTAATCTTGCTCAGCTTCCTCATCATAAGTAGGCTTCACATCATTTTCTTTCATCCATTCCTTGGCTTGTTCCATCGTTAATGCTTTTGAGGTAACTTCTGTGTCTCCATTTTCTAGTGTTTCAATTTTCCATAAACGAGTGTACATTGGAATACCTAATATCAATTGGTCATGTGGAACTTGTTCTAGTAATCGATTCATGTTTCTCCTCACCCATGGTAGACTACTAACACTTCCTGGGTCAGAGGAACCTGACCAGTGCTCATCATATGCCATAACTACTATATAATCAGTAACCTCAGCCAACTTTGCTCGTTCGTAAAACTTAGACCACTGACCACTAGTGGATAAGAATGTTATATCTATTGAAACTACTAATCCAGCCTCGTGAGCCCTTGGTACAAATTCCCTCATAAGTTGGGTCAACTTGTCCCCATCCTCTTCGTAAACATTTTCAAAGTCAAAGTTAAATCCATCTAAGTTATATACCTTAGCATACTCTAGCAATTGATTGATAATATGTTGACGTGACTCAAAATTAGCTAATACCTCTTTTGTTAAATCAGGATCAAATGCATTTGAAAACATCGCCCACACTCGATAATCCTTGTCATGAGCATCCTCAACATAGGATTTAGAAGCTATGTTTTTAATATCACCTTGCTTATTTTCCAACTCAAACCATGTTGGAGATAGCACTTGGACACCGGGTAGAGAAGGTTGAGATGACGGGTTAGCACTAGCTTGATAGATTCCATCCCAAGTCATATTAACTGGCCACTCCATATTAGGTTGAAATGGATTATTCACCTTGTTTGTCTTTGTTGTAATTGTCTCCGTTCCAGAAAGGGAAATGGAAGATTTTTTTACATAGCCTCCCACACCTTCTTTAGTTCTTACAAAATAAAAGCCATTTTCTTCACCTTGAATGGTTACGTTGTTATCCATTGTAAGTTCAGCTACATAGGGTGATGTAACTGTTGGTTTCAAACGTATTCGAACAGTATCCTTATTATTTACCATTCCTTTTTGTAGCACTTCCTCATTCTTGTGTATGATAATGGAAGTCGTCTCTTCAGCATAGTTAATTTTAATAGGGTACACCTCTTGTAGCCATTCACTAGCCAAATATATAGCACCATTATCTTTCTTTACAGCGGGGAAGTTTAGTTGAGCTGGGTTACTATTTACGTAAAAAGAGGATGAATCATTGGGCATCTGATAGACTTCCTGCTTTGTCGTCACGATAACAGAAGAGGAATCCTTGTCATATTGAATCGATTCATCAATGTTTTCTTTTATAAACGAGAAAGGAATGTATGCCTGATCATCATACATTCCATGCAAGCTTAATGTATCCCCTTTATAAATGAGTGTATAGTCTTGCTCAAAATATGGCATCCTTTCATCTGAAGGAAACGGGTAAATGACCCAGAATATAATAGATGATAAGGAAAACAATACTGATAGTGTTACTACAATCCATATTGTTTTACTAGATTTTTTGGTTTGATGTTGACGATCATCCAGTCTAGGCAATATATTTTCTCTCCTTTAGAACGATAACGTATTGTAATTTGTCTTTATAGAAAGTAATAATGCTGTTCTTTCTCTCACGTCTTTCTGATAAAATATAGTAAGCAAATTGCCCGAAAAAGGAGTTGTACTATGGATTATATACTATTTGGAATCATAGCTTACCTGATTGGTTCTATCCCTTTTGGACTCATAGTAGGTAAAATTGGTTATAAGACAGACATTCGAGAGCATGGTAGCGGAAATTTAGGCGGAACGAATACCTTTCGAGTTCTTGGGGTTAAAGCTGGGTTAATCGTAACGGTAGCTGACATTTTAAAAGGTACATTGGCAGCACGTTTACCCTGGATTTTTGATAGTGATATCAATCTGCTTATTATCGGAATCGTCGCAGTAATTGGACATATGTATCCTATATTTGCTCATTTTAGAGGCGGGAAAGCCGTCGCTACTTCAGGCGGAATCATACTCGCTGTCTCTCCTCTATTATTCTTGATTATACTAGCAACATTCTTTATAACGCTATACGTAACAAAATATGTATCTCTTTCTTCCATCGTCACTGGTGTTGTTACGGTTATTGCCGCCATTATTCTTCAAGAAATAGGATTAATTATTGTTACAAGTATTTTAACATTATTTGTCATATATCGACACCGAACAAACATAAAACGGATTATAAATAAAACAGAACCCAAAATTACTTGGATGTAAGAGTTCTGAATTACAAACCATTTCCTTTTTCATAAAGAAGCCCGCTTGCCTCCATTGGACAAGCGGGCTTCTTTTTAGCTATTAATTATATTTCGAAGATTAAAAGACAGTAGGGAATCGTTTATCCTTTATTGATTCTAGTATCCATAGTCCCAGTCAATATCTCTTTCTAGAAAATAACAAGGAATCATGTAATCCATTCGTTTTGTCACAAGCGAGCATTTCCAAGTTCCCGTTTCTTTTATTAATGTAAATGTCTCTAACTCCATATCCTCATACACAAAAAATTCATTTACATCACTTTGAAATACTGCAGTTCCTATCATCAAATGCCACCTTCCCTGTTGTTATGGTGATGTCACTATTCTATGCATAAAGTAGGACAATCCGAACCTAATTAGAGAGATTTTTGAGTTGTTGAGACGAATCTCGTGGTATAATAATAGCTTAAAGGGTTGGAATAACCAGTCATGTTCAAACCTATACTAAATGTATTGAAATAGCACATTCTATAAGTGTTAAAATTGAACCCATGCATTCTTATCCTGTATACTTTGAATTAGTCTCGATGAGAAGTTTGAAAGGAGTCATCGCTATGAATAAGACCGACGTTAACGCTAAAAAACAACTACCTTCTAAAGAAGATCGTCATAAACTTTTTGGCTCTGTAGATCCAGGCCCAAGAACGAAACCCGTTGAAAAAGATGATATGGCCGACCTGCAAAACTCTAAAAAAGATTTTCTTTTTGATTTAGATGCGGTTGGTATAACAAATGTAAAGCATCCTATTCGAATTCATAGTACAAAAAAACCAGAAATACAAACTACAATAGGAACGTTTCGTTTTTCTTCCAGCATAGGCAAAGGAAGTAAAGGTACTAATATGAGTCGCTTCACAGAACAACTTGATAAGTATCATAATGAAGGATTTGCTATTGATATTTATACACTTAAGAAATTCACTAAAGAATTAGCAGAACGACTGAAACAGCAAGATGCTTCAGTAGAAGTTACCTTCCCGTGGTTCTTTGAAAGAAAAGGTCCATTTTCTGATTTAACAGGTATGAATCACGCAGATGCGACCATGAATGTGACCTATCATGAAGAATTAGGATATGATATAGATGTTTCGTTAAAAGGAACTATTACAACCCTGTGCCCTTGTTCAAAGGAAATCAGTGAATATTCTGCTCATAACCAAAGAGGCCAAGTCACCATGTCTGTGAAACTTACAGATGACTTTGATGAACAAGAAATGGATTGGAAAGAAGCTCTTCTAGAAGCGTCTGAGTCAAATGCTAGCGCTCGAATCCACCCAGTTCTGAAGCGTCCAGATGAGAAAGCAGTTACAGAACAAGCTTATGAGAACCCTAGATTTGTGGAAGATATCGTTCGTCTAGTAGCAGCTGATTTATATGAGATGCCATTTGTACAAAGCTTCTATGTAGCTTGTCAGAATGAAGAATCTATTCACCTTCATGATGCTATAGCTGAAATAAATTATGATAAAACCACAGAATAAGAGATGATTCGATGAAAAAAGTGTTTTTATCTCTCATCCGATTTTACCAAAAGGGAATATCTCCTTTGACACCTCCAAGCTGTCGCTTCTATCCTTCTTGTTCCCAGTATGGAATAGAAGCCATTCAACGATTTGGAGCGATAAAAGGTGGCTTTTTAACGATAAAACGAATTCTAAAATGCCACCCACTCCACCCAGGGGGCGTTGACTTAGTACCCGAAAAAAAATCGAAAGACACAAGTAGAGCTGATCATGAATAAGATCAGCTCTTTTTAGTACATTTTTTGATGAATCAGGGGGTTATCGGGTATTCAAGTATCGAGGCATATCTTGAAGACTTGAATTCGAGATATTATTGGGGAGGGAGTGGGTCCGATACATAAAAAGGGTTTGGGATGGGTGGGAAACGGCTCGCGTCCTGCGGGCGGA
>NZ_AVBF01000084.1 GCF_000770635.1 Pontibacillus yanchengensis Y32 | reverse complement strand
GTGAGAGTCACGCATATCGGGGAGCGATTCACGCATATCGGGGTGAGAGACACGCATATCGGGTGAGAGTCACGCATATCGGTGTGAGAGTCACGCATATCCGAGAGCGATTCACGCATATAGGGGTGAGAGACACGTATATCGGGTGCGATTCACGCATATCAGAGTGCACCCCACGTATCTACACCTTATAACCCCTCTATCTAAAAGAAAAGCACTTATAAAAGAAATCAAAAAAGCCTCCAGACACGTACTGTATCTGGAGGCTAACTTTATTTTTATTTTATTTCTGCATTTAACTCTAAATCTTTAATATGAGCAATTGGGAAAAGAATAGATTCTGCATCGAAATCTTTTAACTCGTCTCCGTTCTCTACACGGTGTGGTGTATCTGGATTAGCTAGTGCGCCTGTACCGAGTGACACAAAGTCAGCTTTTTCTTCTACAACGGCTTTCAATGCTTGGTCAGGGTCACCTAGTTTGCCGTTCGCAATAACTGGTTTTCCACCGAATTCACTAGCTGCTTGGGCCATGGAGCGAGTATCGTCACCAAAGCCTGGAGCGGTGCCATCTCCATCAGTTACGTGGATATAATCTAATGCTTCATCACCTAGTGTTCCGAAAATCGTCCTTGCATCGTGTTCACCATTTGGCCAGCGATAGCTTTGATCAGATACTTTTCCTTGGGATAAACGAATACCAATCATGTAGTCCTCGCCTACTTTTTCACGAATGGCTTTGATGATTTCGAGAATGATTGTTAATCCAGCTTCTATAGAACCACCGTACTCATCTGTACGTTGATTCATATAATCTGTTAAGAATTCATCTAAAAGATATCCGTTCGCACCATGAATTTCAACACCGTCAAAACCTGCTTCCTTAGCTAAAGATGCAGCATGTTCGAAGGAAGCGATAACTTGATTGATGTCTTCTTTCGTCATTTCTCGTGGTGTTGGAAACGGTCCAGAACCACCATAGAAACCAAGCTGCTCTCCTTTTGGTGCGACAGCGGAAGGGGCGATGGTTTCATCTGTATAGGCATTTCCTTGAACCTGCCCACCTGCATGCATCAATTGGGCTACTATCTTAGTATCATACTCATGAACTTGGTCCACGATGTCCTTCCAAGCATTCTTGTGCTGTTCGGTTACAAGGCCTGGTTGGTTGTCGTACCCTTGGCTATGGGCATCATCGATGTAAATGCCTTCTGAGATGATGCCACTAAAGCCGCCTTTGGCATAGCGTTCATAATAAGTTTTCATGGTATCATTTGCTGTACCATCTTTATTTGCAGTCACTCGTGTCATTGGAGCAACGATATAGCGATTGGAAAAAGGGATTGTTCCGATGTGTGTTTGTTCAAATAGGGTTGAATAATCTGTTGTCATCGATTCAAAATTCCTTTCTGAATGTTAGTGTAAGGATGGAAAAAGCCATTTATCATCCCGTACAATAGTTTGAATTCAAACTAAATAGAATGCAAGGAATTGAACCTGTTCTTTTAACCGTTCACAATCATCCCGCCATTAATATGAACCATCTGCCCACTCATATATGAAGCATCTTCACTTGCTAAGAATACATAAATAGGGGCCACTTCCTTCGGTTGGCCAGCCCGTTTCATTGGCGTAGTTGTACCGAATTGCGAAACTTTTTGGGCATCAAAGGATGCAGGAATTAATGGTGTCCAGATTGGGCCTGGTGCAACGCCATTCACCCGTATCCCTTGCCCAACTATGTTTTCGGATAATGACCTTGTAAAGGCTGTAATGGCACCTTTAGTAGAGGAATAATCAATCAAATCCTTTGATCCGTGATAGGCAGTAACAGAAGATGTATTAATAATGGAGCTACCAGGTTTTAAATGTTGTAAAGCTGCTTTCGTCATATAAAAATAACTAAAAACATTGGTACGAAAAGTACGTTCAAGCTGTGTGCTAGTGATGGCTGTTAGATCGCTTTGAGGATGCTGTTCTGCCGCATTATTCACGACAACATCTAATTTGCCAAACTGAGATATGGTTTGGTTGACCGCTGTCTCGCAAAAGGATTCATTTCCAATATCTCCATTAATGAGTAAGCATTGTTGCCCTTCCTTTTCCACGAGTGATTTTGTAGCTTTAGCATCAGCGTGTTCATTTAAATATACAATTGCAACGGAAGCACCTTCCTTTGCATAGTAAACGCTAACTGCACGACCAATGCCACTATCACCACCTGTGATAATGGCAACTTTCCCTGTTAATTTACCACTAGGAGTATAAGATGGGTCCATGTACTCCGGAAGTGGTTGCATCTCATATTCAAATCCAGGCTGATGATCCTGCGTTTGTGGTGGCTGCCCCATTTTAGGTTTATTGTTTTGGTTCATAATGAAAGCCTCCTTACATGGTTAGTATCCTTAGCTTAACCATGTAAGGGGAGGATGAACCTAATTAATTTTTGAGAAAAACACTTGGGTTCCTGACAGGTTGTGGCGACGCATTTGCTTTTATAAATCAAAAAAATTCCGATGTAAAAACATCGGAATTTAAACCAATTCAGTCTCACTATGAGAAGATTCAGCACCTTTTTCATGCAAACTTTGAAACAATGATCGATAGGAAGGATAGTCTATTTCGCCTTTTATATATAGCTGTTGGCAGAAATCTAACAACTGATCGACAGTTTCAGGCTCATGACCTTTCTCTTGTTTGTATGCATGCGAAAGTTCTAATAGGCGCATGGTTTTAAGATCCCCCTTTGTGTTATTACTCCATATGTTAACATATATTTAATATTTGAAAAGGGGACTTAAGTATGTTAATGCTCGTCATTATAATTGATTTGTTGCCGTTTTTTCCTCCAAATTCGCAAGCCAATAATACTTCCAACTACAAGAAGTAACAAGATTAAAATAGGCGAATACCCTATTATTGCCACAGTTAAAAAGGAGAGGAATTTTTGCAAACCATCAACTGATTGATGAAATGCTTGTTTTGTCTTGTTCCATGTTTGCAAGTCATTGGATTCAGAATTGGATACAACTACCTTTGTCTCTTGAATGTGTAAGGTCACTGTGGAGTAATCGCTCTGATTTTCTAAATAATTCATTTTCCCCTGTATGACTTCGATTTCCTCCTGAACCCTCTCTAAGTCTTTGGAAACCTGCAAGAGTTGTTCGGTTTCTTCTGCCTGGTCCATAAAGGAGAGTAATCGTTCCTCTACTTTTTGCTTTGCTTTTAAACGAGACTCTAGGTCAACATAGTCCTCTGTGACATCTCTACCTGATATGTCTTTATTGGTTATGGACCCACTAATAGGGGACAAACCATTTACAAACGGATAAAAGTTTTCCTTGGGCACACGTAATTTGACTGTTGCATTTGTCTTTTCATTGTCACCTTTATTGACGGAACTATTTACGATATAACCTTTATGTTTTTGGATGAGTTGCTCTAGTTTCTGGTAAAATGGGTTATATTCTTTCGTTTTAATTGATATATCAGCATTGTAGATAATCATTTTTTGATCTTGATTTGTAATATCTACTTGTTCGTCCTGAGATACATCTGCAACTCCATTAGATCCCGATGGAGATGAGCTTTCTTGTTGTTCAGCATTCCCTGTAGAATTTTCTTGTTGAGCATCAGTATTGGCAGATTCTTTGCTTCCTTCAGCAGTATTAGCGGATTCACTACTTTCACTCGTAGATGCATCGCCGCCTTCATTATTGCTGCAAGAAGATAATACTAGAGTGATGCCTAATAGTACATATA
The DNA here is from genome assembly GCF_000770635.1 of Pontibacillus yanchengensis Y32. GTDB lineage: Bacteria > Bacillota > Bacilli > Bacillales > BH030062 > Pontibacillus > Pontibacillus yanchengensis. The sequence continues at coordinate 10,458 of NZ_AVBF01000084.1, read as the reverse complement.
GAAGAAATCTCATTTTCATATAATGGGTACCCCCTTTTACCTAGTTAGTCGAATAGGTGAAACGAATCGTTACAGATTTTGGTCAAAAATGAAATATAATTGAAATGTTTTTGTAATAATGCAGCTTAGGAAGGAGAGAAATTGTTTTGCAACTAATTGTTACGGTATCCTTTATTGTTATCGTTTTATTTTATTTTTTTGCTAAAACTAGATGGACGATAAAGGATGACAATGTTCGTATTTCAGGAGCATTCACATCAAAACAAATAAAAATATCAGATATAAAAGAACTACGACAAATACAATCCTATACAGGAGAGAAAGATGCTGAATTCGTTGGGTTACCGTTAATTGAAAAAGATCGAATAATGATTAGCACATCAAAAAAGAATTATATTATTGCACTCCGCTCTTCACATAAATTGGGACAAGCCATCATAGATAGAAACAAGCAAGTTCACTACAAGGCAGAGCTACTGTGATAAGACTATTCATTGAAGTTTTTTCTAAATCCATAGAAACTACGATAGCCTAGTTGCTCGTAAAACGTTTTAGAAGAGCTCGTTGCAAGCATTTCGATTCGAGTCTTTGGATATAAGCAATGAACATAATCGAGGAGTTCTTTTCCTAATCCTAAACCTCTATATTCCTTTGAAATGATTAATTCGGAGATAAATAATGATATGTAATGGTCTGTAAAGCCTCTTATGTACCCAATGAGTTCATCATGATAAGTAGCCACGTAAGCGATATTAGAGTGCTCCCAAGCTAATTTTACGTCTCCCTTTCGACTTGGATGAGAGTGCCAACCTTCTTGTGTGTTTAGCAATTGAATGCTAGGAAAATCTGAACTACAATACTGTCTAATTGTAATAGGATAATAGTTTAATAAGCTAAGATTCAATTTAGTCACCGCCAGATTTTTTAATTGAGGATAACCGCAACTATACTAATTATTCCTCCTTGGATGAGTGATTCTACAAATAATAGAGTGCTGGGTTTTTTACGTTTACTCAGGTATTCATTAACAAAGAAATTAATGATAAATAAACAAGCCAGGAAAGTTAACTAAGGATTCCAAAATTATATAAATTCAACCTGATCCCCTACTTATAATCATGGTATTTTTTACAATTATTTCAAAACACACTTATAATCTCAATGAAAATTGTTCAAAAGTCATTAAACGTATTAATCTAGCAAATTTTTTACATATATTTCTCACACTTGTAACTTTTTTCTTTCCATATCGACTACCTTACTAAATAAGAAGAAAGAGGTGTGATAATGAAACGATTGTATATGATTATGGCGGCAATTTTCGTATCGATTTTTGCTATTTTCTCCCTTCAACAGCACGAAGTACTAGCAGACGTGGGAGAAGATGAAGCAAAAGTGGTACCTGTTCACAAGAATTGGACGGTTACCTTTTCTAAAGAAATGAAAAAAGAGAGTTTTACATACGAGACAGTCAACGTGGTGAGTGAGAACAATCAAGAGATGGACATCTCGTTTGAACTCTCAGAAGATGGAAAAACGTTGAATGTAGATTCCCCTGAAGATGGGTACCCACTAAACCAACAGTTTACCTTGAATATTTCAAGTAACGTTACATCTGCAGATGAGAAACAAATGAAACAAAATTTTACATTTCAGTTTCAAACACGAGATGAATTACCTTCAGTCGGTACGAAGGAAAACTTTGTCGCTATCTTAGATGAAATGAAGAAAAAACAGCAAGTCCGTTATAAGACATTTGATGAAGCAGCAACTGCCGAGTCAGGAGATTCTTCCTCATCTGAAGAAAGCGCTTCTGCTGATTCAGCTAGCAGTGGTAATGATACCTCGAAAACCAACGTACAAGTTGAAGGTGTGGATGAAGGGGATGTCGTCAAAACAGACGGGAAGAATTTCTACTTTGCACGACAAGATGACATTATGATTACAAGAGGCAATCCTGCTGGAGATAGCCAGCTACTAAGTCAAGTTCAAGAAGATGGATTTAGACCGAATGAGCTGTACATCTATGAAGATCGACTAATTGTAATGGGTAGGAAAAGTGAAGCCTTTGCAAAGCATAAGCAAACAGAGCAAGAGGATGAAGCCAGAGCAATGATTTACCCATACTATCGTGGACAAACAACTGCGTATGTTTACGATGTAACCAACCCATCTAAACCTGAGAAAGTCCGTGAAGTAACGGTTCAAGGAAACTATCTAACTTCAAGAAAAATAGATGAGAATTTGTACTTCATAACGAATGAACACCCTCCATTTCATATCATGAATCGTTCAGAAGAAGAAGGGAAATCCGTAAAAGAAGAAGATTTGCGACCAATGTATAAAGATACAGCAGTTTCATCTGATGCCATGACCGTATCGTATGATCGCATGCATAAGCTACCAGAAACAGATGAATCCAACTTTTTAACGATAACATCTTTTGATGTGACAAAAGATGATCAAGAAGCACAGGTGAAGACTTACCTCGGTTCAGGCGATACTGTATATATGTCTAAAGAAAATATCTATTTAGCTGTTCGTGATTATCCGAACTACACAAAAGAATCTGTGGATCGTGCACAAACACCAGATACGAAAATCTATCAGTTTGGAGTAGATGGTACCAAGGTATCCTATGATGCTGAAACGAACGTACCTGGTACCCTCATTAATCAATTTGCCATGGATGAAAGAGAGGGAACCTTCCGAGTTGCCACAACGAAAGGGAACATGTGGGATGAGGAGAATACATCCACAAACAATCTCTACACATTTGACGAATCTTTAAATAAATTGGGTGAATTGGAAGGTTTAGCTGAAGGGGAACGCATATACAGTGTACGTTTTATGCAGGATAGAGCGTATATGGTAACCTTCAAGCAAGTAGATCCGTTGTTTGTAATTGATCTACAAAATGCTGAATCTCCTGAAGTGCTTGGAAAGCTAAAAATTCCAGGGTTCAGTAACTATTTACACCCGATAGGCGATAACCATGTTGTAGGTTTTGGTAACAGTACTAAGCAGACGGAGAATGACAGAACGGTTACGGATGGAGTGAAGCTATCACTATTTGATATTAGTGATGTAAGCAATCCAATTGAGAAGGATGTTGAAATTATTGGAGGAAACGGTACGAGATCAGACTTGAATTACAACCATAAAGCTCTTTATTATCATCCAGACAAAAACTTATTTGGATTCCCTGTTACCGTTTCAGAAAGCTATAAAGTGCAACAAGGTGATGCTGAATATATGAAACGACGTTTCGTATTTGAAGGAGCGTATCTATATAACGTTACACCAGAAGATGGCTTCTCGTTGAAGAAAACCATTTCCCATCAGCCTGACAAAGAACTAGAGCACCCACAATGGGAAAATAAATTACAACGTATGATGTCTATTAATAATTACCTATACTCCTTCTCTAATAAGAAGATGGAAGTATTGAACTTAGAAACAGAAGAACAAACAAACGTAGTAGATTTCCCTTGGGAAGAAAGATAAGTAGATAGACCATAGCAGAAATAAAGTGCCAGACCCCCAATGCGTTAATGCATTACTAGAGTGGGGGTCTGGCACTTTAATGTTGCCAGCCAAGAAGTTCTCCCCTTTTCATGCGCAGATAGGAGGGGGGCTTCACTGTAATTGGTGTCAATTTCCTGCAACGAACAATAATCTCAAAGCGTCAAATGAATAGACTAAAGACAAGGGGGGGATACGATGAAAAAAATCTTATCGCTCGTTTTAGTGACATCTGTAGCTTTTGGCTCCTCTGGATTTAATGATGACAGTAAAGTAAATAGTAGTCATAAGCTTTCAAGCGAACAAAGTAGAGAAACAGTTAAAAGGGATAGCTTCGAAAATGGGCTTCTGCCACTGCCAGACGGGAGAATTGATATGTATGAACATCAACCCTTACCTGATGGCTCAATAGAACCCTTGCCACTTAATCAATAAGAATAGGTGTCTAAGAATAGGTGCCAAATAGGCACCTTATTTTGCGCTTTTATTTTTACAGCTTTGTATTACTCTTCTTAGCGCGTTCTTCTAGTTTAGATTTTGGTTCTTGGTTTGCTTTGTCTTCCGTGAACCCTTGTGGATTAACGTTTGAAGACATTTTACCTTTATTTTGGTTTTTTCGTTTACTCATGAAAAACACCTCCTGCCAATAGTGTGGCAGAAGGTGTATATTTTTATCCTTACTACAGATGAATATACGCCAACCCATTAACTCGATAACGCATTAAAACAACGGGGGTCTGGCACCGAAACAGCGGCACCGAAACAGCAGGCACCGAAACAGGAATTCTAAGAAAGAGCGTGCGCACTTGATTGTTTTGTGATGGAGTACGTTTTCCAACCACCATCCAGGTTGCGAGCTGTGAACCCATTATGAGTTAAAATGCGCGTAGCCAAGTAACCTCTGAGTCCAGCTTGACAATAAACGGTAATGGTCCGATCCTTTGGAAGTTCATTAAGACGATCTCGTAATTCATCTAGCGGGATGTTTTTTGCCCCAACAATGTAACCTTGTTCTAGTTCCTTTGGATTACGGACATCAACTACGAAATCACCTTGCTCAACTGCAGCCTGGATTTCGTGCCATTGCAGTGTTTCTAAATCTTCATTTATGATATTACTTGCTACATAGCCAAGCATATTTACTGGATCCTTAGCTGAGGAATAAGGTGGCGCATAGGCTAGCTCCAAATCAGTTAACTCTTCCACTGTTAGACCACCTTTAATGGCTGTGGCAATAACATCTATACGTTTATCAGCACCATCTTTAGCAATGATTTGTGCCCCAAGGATTTTTCCATCTTCTTTTTGGAAAAGTACTTTCATAGCCATGGGCGCTGCACCTGGATAATACCCCGCGTGAGACCCAGGATGGATATGAACAATATTGTATGGAACGTCCAGCATTTTTAATCGTTTCTCATTTAATCCTGTAGTAGCAACGGTATAATCAAATACTTTCACAATAGAAGTACCAAGCGTTCCGTTATAACCTTCCTTTTTTCCATATATATGATTTGCAGCGATACGGCCTTGTCGGTTAGCAGGCCATGCTAATGGCACCATTGTTGGTGATTTAGTAATGTAGTCTTTAACTTCCACAGCGTCTCCAACAGCATAGATGGAAGGGTCGCTCGTTTGCATGAAGTCATTTACAACAATTCCGCCTCTTTTTCCAACTTCTAGATCAGCATCTACTGCTAACGTATTTTCTGGTTGTACACCTATAGACAAAATAATCATAGATGTAGTAATTCGATGTTGGCTTTCCAATACAACCGTTTTTCCTTCGTCTTCAATAGACTGAATCCCATCTTCTAAAATAAGTTCTATCCCTTTATCTCGTAACTCCTGATGAACATACGCTGCCATTTCTGGATCAACAGGTGCCATCACTTGATTACCTTTTTCGATGACAGTAACCTGCATACCTCTATCCGCTAAGTTCTCAGCCATTTCAAGCCCGATAAAACCGCCACCGACAACCGTCGCATGATTTGGTTTATGTTCCTCTACGTAAGATTTGATACGATCTGTATCTGGAATATTACGAAGTGTAAACACATTTTTTTCATTGACGCCAGGGAATGGAGGAACAATAGGTTTTGCACCTGGAGATAAAATCAATACATCATAGCTTTCCTCATATTCGGTTCCTGTTAAGCGATGTTTAGCAAATACGGTTTTAGCTTCTTTGTTTATGGATAAGATTTCAGTTTGGTTTCGAATATCTAAATGAAAGCGTTTGGACATTCCCTCTACAGTTTGAACAAGAAGTTTGTCTCGTTGTTCAATGGCACCACCTATATAATAAGGTAAGCCACAGTTTGCAAAAGAAATATATTCTCCGCGCTCGAACATAACAATTTCGCTAGATTCATCTAAACGACGTAATCGAGCAGCAGCCGTAGCTCCACCTGCAACTCCACCTATGATAACAATTTTTTTACCCATATTTGTTCCTCCTCTACGTACTATATAAGAACTTCTATATACCCTTAACCGTATTTTATGTAAAAAATTAGAGAAAGTAAATTGGATATAAACGAAAGTTGTGTCAACTTTGTGGATGAGAAAGCATAAAAAACCTAGCACATTCAACATGTACTAGGTTTTCAATACCTTATTAATAAGAAAAGAGAGCTATATTTTCCTTCAGCAAGTCGGAGAAGACTGACTTATTTATGATCTGTCTTCTTAGAGAATTGGCGCTCACCTTTTTGTCTTGCTTCTTCACGTTGTTCATTTTTTAAAGCGCGTTTTGCGTTGTTGTCTAGAGGTTTCTTGTCGTTATCCTTTTTCATCCATACACACTCCTTTCTAATCCACCATTAGAATGTGCAAAAAGAGGGTATATTATTTATAAGAATCATTAAGGAAAAATAACGCAATCGTTCCTGGACCAGAATGTGCGCCTATGGAAGAGCCGACTGGATGAATAAGTATATCCTTTGGGTTGAATTGTTCTTTTATTTGTGCAGCTAATTGATTGGCACGTTCAAGGTCATCACCGTGACTGATGGCGACAATTTGATCGGAGAAGTCTTGTCCACGTTCTTCCATTACTTCAATCATACGTTTGATTACTTTTTTCGAGCCGCGAATTTTTTCTAGGGGTATTAATTTGCCTTCTTCCACATGGAGAAGAGGTTTAATTTTTAGCATAGTACCGACAAAAGCAGCAGTTTTACTAACACGACCACCACGCTTTAAATATTCCAAGTCATCTACTGTGAAAATATGTTCCATGTGAGTCATATGATAAGTTCCCATTTCAACAATGTCATCAGCTGATGCCCCTTCTTGAGCAAGTTGAGCTGCTCGAAGAACAACTAAACCAAAACCAAGGGATGCACAGTGGGTATCAATGATTCTTAAGTCGAAGTCGGGGTACTCTTCCGTGACTTCTTGTAGCATCATTTTGCCTGTTTGATATGTACCTGAAAGTTCTGAGGAGAGAGCAAAATAAATGCATGTTTTACCTTCTTTCGCGTACTTTTCAAATTCTTCCTTGAAAGTTTGAGGGGAAACTTGTGACGTTTTCGGTTCTTTGCCATTCCTCATAGCATCATACACCTGTTTCGAGTCAATTGTTTCCGCATCACGGTAATCTTCGCCATCTAAATGGACTGTAAGTGGAACCCGATTGATGTTGTATTTTTCAATGAGTGAGTTTGGAAGGTCACAACCAGAATCCGTAATAATTTGAACGTTCATGCTTTCACCCTTTTCATTAGTAAGCTTTTGTCAATAGTTTAATCTTAACATATAACATAGTCAAAGGTTATATCAATTAACCCTTATAACACGGCATACAACAGATTTGAAAATAAGGTAAAGGTGAAATTAACATAAAAAGGCTTGATTTTCCAGCTGGATTGGTGATACAAAGATAAGAGGGCGTCTTAGCATTGAAGGAGGTACCGGATGTTCATTTTCGAATTCAAGCGACTATTCATCGTCATACTAGGTGCAATACTGAACGCAATTGCACTAAACTTATTTCTTATTAAAGCAAACGTCTACGCAAGTGGATTTACTGGTGTGGCACAGCTCATCTCTAGTTTGTTACAAGATTTTGTAGGAATAGGGATTACAACTGGTGTTATCCTATTTATATTAAATATTCCTGTCATCCTCTTGGGTTGGTATAAAGTAGGAAGAGGGTTTACGATTTACAGCTTACTTTCTGTTTTATTTACGACTATTTTTCTGGAGATTATTCCTGTTAGACAGCTTTCGCCCGACATTCTACTAAATGCTGTATTTGGAGGAGTTATTGGGGCAGTTGGTATTGGCCTTACCTTAAAATGGGGTGCCTCTACTGGAGGTATGGACATTGTCGCCATGGTTCTATCTAGGTTAAAAGATCGACCAATTGGAACTTATTTCTTTATTATGAATGCGACTATTATCATTTTAGCTGGTTTATTGTATGATTGGGAAAAGGCACTATATACCATCGTAACACTATACGTATCCACACGTGTGATTGACGCTATTCATACTCGTCATGAAAAACTGACAGCCATGATTATCACTACAGAAGCGGAAGAACTAGAAAGGGCCATTCATGCTAAGATGGTAAGAGGTATTACTACCGTCCCAGCTAAAGGTGCTTTCACCAGACAGGATAAAAACATGCTTATTATGGTCATCACACGGTACGAACTATATGACTTAGAACACGTAATAAAAGACGTCGACCCACATGCATTTACCAACATTGTTCAAACGACAGGTATATTTGGGTTCTTTAGACGTGATGATTAGGTATAGAAATGAAACGTTTCTTTTACCCAATCCGTCTAATTAATAGGAAGATAACATAAGAAAGGGTGGCAAACATGAAAAAACTTCTTGTTCTTGTCATGGCGCTCATTTTAGTAGCAGCCGGTTGTTCTTCATCATCAAAAGCAAACGACACTGAAAATCAGGAGAGCCAGGACAACCAAACAGAAGAAACATCAAGCAATGCTTCTGAAGAGGAAGAAAACAAAGACGAACAAAACAAAGAAGAAGAAAAAAGTGAAGAGAAAAAGACAGATGTACTAAGCGTGAAGGAACTATTGCAACAGCAAGAAATGTCAGCTAGTGCAAATGCTAAGACTGAACAAGTTACATTTGACTTTAGTCTAAAAAATACAACGGACAAAGATGTAGAGCTTGGATTTTCTTCTGGTCAGCAATATGAAATTGTAGTAAAAAATGCTAAAGACGAAGAAGTGTATCGCTACTCACAAGGTAAAGCTTTCACAGAAGCGTTAACTTCTAAGAAGGTGAAAGCTGGAGAAAGCGTTGCATGGAAACAAGCATGGAATTATAAAAAAGAGGACAAGCGTGTTGAGCCAGGAAAGTACACGGCTGAAATCACACTAGTTCCTAACAAGATAAATGGAAAAACAATTGAAGCGAAGCCATTCCAACAAACAGTAGAATTTGAAGTTGTATCTGAAGATCAAGCTTTCCGTAACATTAAGGTAGAAGGGTCTAATGGTGACTACACTGTAACAGGTGAAGCAAGAGTATTTGAAGCAAGCTTCCTTTACAATGTAGAAGATGGCCACAATGTACTTGTGAACGAAACAGCTGTACAAGCTGATCAAGGAGCACCAAATTGGGGTAAATTTGAATTTGACGTTACCATTGCAAAAGACAAATTACCTTCTAACGGTACACTAACAATGATGATGTACACGAAGAGTGCTAAAGACGGGTCTATTGAAAATGTTAAATATGTGAAGCTTGAGACATTTAAATAAGCTACAACAACAAGCATGTGATTCATTAAATCACATGCTTGTTATATTTTCTTTGGATAAAAAGAATAGGCTGTCTACTGATTAGAAAGTTGTTATTAAAAAAGCAGGCTCCCATTGGAAGCCTGCTTTTATTTAGTATCCGTAACTTTCAAATACTTCTTTTACTTTTGGTGTAAGGTTTTCCCAAGATGCATCAAATGTTTTGTTAACAGTGATGAAGTTCTGGAAACCAAATACGTTGTCAACGCCCTCAATAGCCATAAGGTCATTCATGATTTTATAGTCACTTGTTTGGCCTGGCATTACGGCAACACTACCATCTCCATCAAATATCATACGATCTGATGTAAACTTATAAGCATTTGGGTTTGGTGTTTCTTGTGCTTGTACAGCCATACTATCCCTCCTCGAGTACTCAATCATATATTAGCACGAAACCTTGGTTAGACAAAAGAATGTCAACTAAGTGAATTTTTATTACCTTTTCTATTTTCATTGTAAAAATATGTTACGATAAACACATCATAACACATTCACATAATCCATGAAGGTTTAGATAGCTATATAGAGGGATATTGTCAAAAAACATGAAAAAAGTGAGGAACATCCATATGATCAAAAAAGGGATTTGGCTAGGAACACTAACTGGGCTCTTGCTTGGCATCGTTCTTTGGTTTATCGAATATGTAACAGGGATAAGAGTTTACACATTACTACTAAATATAGATTTTATACCTGTTATTGGAGACATTGAGTGGCCTATTTGGATGGAATGGTTTTTCCATTTAACCGTTGCATGGGGCATCGCGATTATTTACTTAGCTTGGATTAGGTTTCAATCAGATGGAAGCAAAAATGCAAGGTGGTCTACAGCGCTGTTGTTAAGCGTTGTAGCTGCACTCACATACTTTCCACTCACTGATTTAGCCATAAAACCCACACCAGCTCTCGATGACGTCACAGCTATTGTTTATTGGTTCATTGGACATATTATTTACGCTATATCACTAGTTAAATTTGATGAATGGATGTAAGTAAGCCGGGCTTTCCTTATTAATAGGAAAGGCTGGTTTTTAGTAGGGATGTGCTGGTTATTTAGTTATTCCATATAAGAGGCATAATCTGGAAGACTTGGATTCGAGATAAATTAGTAATCGTAAAATAAGTGGAATGT
>NZ_AVBF01000008.1 GCF_000770635.1 Pontibacillus yanchengensis Y32 | reverse complement strand
CCCATAATTATGGCAAAAGGTCGCTACTACGAATAGCAAACTCGATCAATTTTATGGCAATTGAGGCCGCAGGACGCGAGTTGTTTCCCACCCAACCCTAACTCTCATAAAGTATCGGACCTCACCCTTAATATATCTCGAATCCAAGTCCTCAACATAATGGTGCTTATATGAAAGAACATAAACTTCATTATTATATCAACAACAAATTTAAACACAGCCAATAAATTATGAAAGCATTAGCTTAACAAAGCATCTACGCTTTTGTTCTAAGTAACTTGTTGTGCATTATAAGACTGCAGTGCCTCTAAAAAGACCTCTCCATATTGTTCAAATTTCTTCTCACCAATCCCTTTTATTTGGAGCATATCTGCCTTGGTTTTCGGCTGATGTTTACATAGTTCTTTTAATGTAGCATCAGAGAACACGATATAAGGTGGAATGTCGTAATCTTCTGCGATTGATTTCCGAAGAGCTCGAAGGCTTTCAAACATTTGTTCATCATAGTTTTCTTCTTTAACAGCTACAGATGTTGATTCAAGTAGCATTGACACGGTGACTTCTCCTTTTAAAACAGAGACTGATTCTGATGTTAAGCGGAGTAGAGGGAACTTACCTTCTCCTACAGTTAAATACCCTTCTGCTACTAGGAATTGAATCATTTGCGTGATCTCTTTTTCAGTGAGGTGAGATAGTAAGCCATATGTTGATAGTTTGTGAAAACGTCCATCCTTCACTTTTTGGCTTTTCGATCCCTTCAGTACCTTGGCAACAAGACCTGATCCAAAGCGTTCATCCATGCGCTTCGTACATGATAGAATCATTTGCGCTTCCTTGGTAATGTCCTTAAGTTCTCCTTCATGGAGGCAATTACTACATTTTTCGCATGGAGGGTGCTCAAAAGGATCTTTAAAATAGCTTAGCATGTATTCTTGTAAGCAGCGGTCTGTGTGACAATAATTAATCATTTGCTGTAATTTCTGATACTCAACGGACTTTTTATCCTCTTCCATCAAGGATTGCTCAATCAAGAACTTTTGAAGCTGAATATCTTTAGCGGAAAAAAGTAATATGCAGTCACTAGGTTCGCCGTCACGGCCAGCACGTCCCGCTTCTTGATAATAGGATTCAATATTCATTGGTAAAGCGTAATGAATCACATAGCGCACATTTGATTTATCGATTCCCATTCCAAATGCGTTTGTTGCCACCATAATGGTCGTTTCTTCTTGAATAAAGGAGTTTTGCGCTTCTTTTCGTTCATCCTCTGATAATCCTGCGTGGTACTTGTCTACCTGGTATCCTTCTTTCGTTAGCCATTGATGCAGTCGATCCACATCTTTCCGTGTAGAGGCGTAGATGATTCCAGACTCATTTGGTCTTGAACGTACATAATCTTGAATATAGTCATGCTTTTCCTTGCCTTTAACAATCCGAAAATGTAAGTTGTCTCTTGCAAATCCCGTATTTACAACACATTTCTCTGAAATAGATAGCAATTGTTGGATATCACGTGTTACTTCTTCGGTCGCAGTTGCAGTAAGTGCCACGATAGGGGGGAGTGTTCCGAGCCGTTGAATGTTTTGCACGACAGAACGATAACTTGGTCTGAAATCATGCCCCCATTGAGATATACAATGTGCTTCATCAAATGCAATCAATGAAAGACGTGTCGATCGAAGTGATCGGAGAAAAGATTCGGAGTCAAAACGTTCGGGAGCAACATATACGAAATCGTATTCTCCGTTGGAAGCATTTCTTAACCTTTCAAATTGCTCTTCGGAAGATAAAGAGCTATTGATATAAGTAGCGGATATGCCTAGTGAGGTTAATGAATCAACCTGATCTTTCATTAACGATATAAGTGGGGAGATGATAAGGGCTGTGCCATCTACAACAAGTCCAGGAATTTGATAACAAATCGATTTCCCTCCACCTGTTGGCATGATTCCTAAAGTATTGTGACCTTGTGATATATGTTCAATGACTTGTTGCTGTCCTTGACGAAACGATGAAAATCCGAAATACTGCTCTAGTATGTCATGAGCTTGCTTCAGCATCGACACCCATCCTTTATGTAAGTAAATCTATAAATAAAACATTATATTTTCTTGCATGTATCTTTTCTTATCGTACCATGTTCTTCAATAGGGCGAATAGCTTGTTTCACTACTTTTCTTATATAATGAGGATAATATGTTGAAGAGGGGAGATTGTACATGGATCCATTAATTATTCACGCACATACATCACACGTTAACAAAGTTATTTTTTCTCCTAATGAGAAATCTCTAGTTTCAGCAGGATTTAGTGGGGAATTGAAACTTTGGGATGTAGAGAATGGTGAACTTCTTCAAAGCTTTGAAGGACACACTAAAACGGTAAATGGAATAGGTTTTGTAGATCAGGGCGAAACCTTACTGTCTGTTTCAGCTGATGGTTCGTTTCGAAAATGGAATGTATCTACTGGGGAATGTATCAAAACGTTAGATGAACAGAAAAAAGGTATTGGATCACTAATGTTTGCTGAAGACGAATCATTTGTGGTTACCAGTTCACCTGATTATATGTTTGCAGTAAGGCACCTACCTGAAGGAGAGATTTCCAACCAACTAAAAGCGGACAAGAAGAATGTGGGGGTAATGGCTTTAAACCAATCTTCTAGTATAGCTGCGATAGGTGGTATGGGGAATCAGATTCGTTTTTTTAACGTATCTACTGGAGACCAAGTAACTTCTATTGATGCGCATGATACAGCTGTCATGTCTTTTCAGTTTTTTGATGAGGATAAAAAAGGTGTCTCCATTGGATATATGGGAGATGTGAAGGTATGGGATCTACAAAAAAATGAGGTTATATGTGAACGTACGATAGGGGAAAAAGGATATTATTCACTAGATGTGTCACCTGATGAAACACAAGTAGCGATTAGTATGCCTTACCAAGTTAAACTCCTTAACCTATCTGATCTAAACGAAGAAAGTAACCTGAAAGTAAAACCTAAAGGTAACTACGGAATCTCCTATTCTCCTTCTGGACAGTACTTAGGGTTAGCCTCAGCAGACAAGCGAGTAAGAGTATGGACGTTAAATGAAAGGTGAGTTGAATAAACTCACTTTTCTTTTGGCACCCTAATCATTACTTCTACAAATTTTATAATAGTTTACTCTTTACATCCACGGTGTTTTATGAGAGAGTGTGAAAATGTGTTTAGAAAGGCAATAAAACTAAAGGAGTATATAACCTAACATGTCTACCAAAAAACAAGAGCACACCTCCAAAATTGACTGGCCCGTATTTGGCCTAAGTGGAGGACTATTAGTATTATTCGTAATCGCAGCATTCTGGAATATCGATGCAGTTAAAACCTTTGTTAATTCAGGATTCGCATGGTCATCTAAGTACTTTGGTGCATTTTGGCAAGTACTTATGCTTTTGCATTTCTTAGTTGGACTTTATATTGCGTTTTCACGCTATGGAAATGTGAGATTAGGGTTTTTAGAAAAACCGGAAATGAGTACATTTAAATGGTTATCCATTATTATGGCAACATTACTTGCAGGAGGCGGAGTATTCTGGGCAGCGGCAGAGCCGATGTATCACTTCTTAACAGTTCCTCCTATGCATGAAGGTATTGATGCGAAATCTCAAGCAGCCATTATGCCTGCATTAGCACAGAGCTACATGCACTGGGGCTTTTTAGCTTGGGCAATCCTTGGTACGTTAAGTGCTGTTGTAATGATGTATGGTCATTATCATAAAGGCATGCCGATGAAACCAAGAACATTACTTTATCCTATATTTGGAGAAAAGCTAAATAACAATATTCTTGGTACATTAGTGGATGCATTCTCTATTATTGCTGTAGCTGCAGGTACAATCGGACCGATTGGCTTCTTGGGTCTACAAGCAAGTTATGGATTATCAGCGCTATTTGGACTACCAGATGCATTCTCAACGCAACTTGCTATCATTATTTCACTTGTCATTGTTACGACAATTTCAGCAGTAACAGGTCTTCATAAAGGTATTCAAGCGTTGAGTAACTTTAACGTTCGCTTGGCAATAGGATTAATTTTCTTTGTGCTACTATTTGGCCCTGGAGGCTTTATTATAGATTCATTCGTATCCTCATTCGGATTCTATGCAGAGAACTTTATCTCTATCAGTACGTTCCGTGGAGATACAGGATGGTTAGGTAGCTGGACAGTATTCTTCTGGGGTTGGTTTATTGGATATGGACCAATGATGGCTATTCTTGTAAGCCGTATTTCACGAGGAAGAACAATCCGTCAAATTATTATGGCTGTAGCTATTATCGCACCACTTGTAACGACATTCTGGTTTACCGTTGTCGGAGGATCTGGTATTTTCTATGAACTACAAAATGCTGGTTCTGTATCAGAACAACTGAATAATGGTGGTATGCCTGCAGCAATGATTGCAATTACAGAGCAATTACCATTAGCGAATATTATTTCGCCATTATTCTTGTTACTAACGGTTATTTTCGTTATTACAACAGGTGACTCTATGTCTTATACCATTGCAATGGCTGTTTCTGGTGAAGGAAATCCGAAAGTTTCCTTACGTGTCTTCTGGTCTATCCTTATGGGATCGATTGCAGCCATCCTATTGTATATTGGGGAAGGAAGTATTGGATCGTTACAGAACTTCATTGTTGTAACAGCAGTACCAGTTTCCATCCTACTGTTACCAATGTTGTGGTTAGCACCAAAAGTATCCAACGAACTACTTCATGAACAAGGATTAAATAAAGATTAATCATTTTAGAGAGGCACATCCTTTATAGGGTGTGTCTTTTTTTGCCTATTAAAATGGCTATGTTAAAGTTTGGTGTTGATTTTGGAATCAACTAATCTAAATAGTTTTAAGAGGCGTAGCCGAACGAGGAGGCTTGCATGTTCCTCCGCGGAAAGCGAACCATTTTACCGCAGCCCCTTCCTCAAAAAAAGTAACGGGTCCAGCGCCTCAACAGTTATTCACGATTATGGCGCTATTATGGAGGAACATAAAACTTTTATCCGTTTGCTGTCCTTTTACACATCTTATGAATGTGCTCGACTTCTCTAATAAGGCACTTGAGAAGTGTGATGCTTGTTTGCAGTGGGTATAGTTCGAGTGAGATGAAAGGAGTGGTGATGATGAAAGCAGTAGTTATTGAACAATATGGCGGCAAGGAACAATTAAAAGCAAAAGAAGTTCCTGTACCAGAAATAAATGACGATCAAGTATTAATTGAAATGCATTCAACTTCCGTAAATCCAATCGATTGGAAAGTTCGCGAAGGCTATATGAAAGACGTATTAGATTGGAATTTTCCTATTATATTAGGATGGGATGCAGCTGGCGTTGTCTCTGAGGTTGGTAGCAATGTAACCGAATTTAAAAAAGGGGATCGTGTATTCACTAGACCTGAGACAACTCCAGATGGTACGTATAAGGAATACATTGCTGTTGAGGAACATTTAGTAGCCCGTATGCCTGATAGAGTGAGTTTTGAAGAAGCGGCTGCTGCGCCTTTAGCAGGCTTAACGGCATGGCAATGTCTATTTGAAACAGCAAAGCTAAAAGAAGGAGAAAAGGTCCTTATTCATGCAGGTTCAGGTGGAGTAGGGCATTATGCCATTCAAATCGCTAAGGCAGCCGGTGCTTATGTGGCTACCACTGCTAGTGGCAAAAATAAAGAATTTCTAGAAACATTGGGGGTAGATCATTTTATTAACTACCAAACAGAACAGTTCGAAAATATCTTGGAAGATTATGATGTTGTTCTAGATACAATAGGTGGAGACGTGCAGGAAAAAAGTTTTGAGGTATTGAAAAAAGGTGGGCGTCTTGTTTCCATTACGCAGCAGCCTTCTGAGGAACTTGCTAATAAATATAACGTAGAAGCTACGGCTATCTTCTTACAACCAAAAGGTGAGCAACTAAGAAAGCTAGCCGACTTAATGGAGCAAGGAAAAGTTAAGTCTATTGTCAGTAAGGCATTCCCATTTAGTGTAGAGGGGATTCAAAAGGCTCATGAAGCAAGTGAATCTCATCATGTTAAAGGGAAAGTCGTTATCCAAATACAGCCGTCTGCTTGTTAACGTTTGAAAAACTGGTGATACGCATCTGATTGCTTATGTATAGGGATCAGGTGCGTTTTTTTAATGCTAAAAATTTTAAGACTTTTTCTCCTTAATACCTGCTCCAAAATAACTTCCAAAAGGGATTCCTGCCTATTTGGATGAGAATGAAATGTTAAGTGAAAACTAAAATAAGTACTAAATGATTTACATATTCATATCACCCATTTAGAATATGTTTATATGTGTGTTTCGTAATAACTTGGTTTCAAGATATGTGAATACATGATTATTTTATACTCTTACATAAAGGGGCGAACTTATGTTTCACTCAATTTTATTTGACTTTATGTTAATAGGTGCGCTCGGCGTAGGTTCACAGTGGATAGGTTGGAAGTACAGAATTCCTGCCATTGTGGTAATGTCCATTGTGGGTCTTTTAGTTGGACCGGTATTTGGCATTTTACAACCTGCTGAAGATTTTGGTGAGTTATTTAAGCCGATTGTCTCTATAGCAGTTGCTATTATATTATTCGAAGGTAGCTTAAGCCTAGATTTCCGTGAGGTTAGAGGTTTAGGCAGACCTGTTTTGCGTATTGTTACATTAGGGGCTTTTATAGCTTGGTTACTAGGATCATTAGGAGCCCACTTTGTCGCCGATTTATCCTTAGCAGTTGCATTTGTAATAGGTGGTTTGTTCATCGTAACCGGTCCTACTGTAATTTTGCCACTTTTACGGCAAGCTAAATTAAAGCCTAGACCTGCTGCGATACTAAAATGGGAAGGGATTATCGTCGACCCATTCGGCGCTCTTCTTTCTGTATTTGCATTTGAGATTATTCTTTTCTTAACCAATGAAGATGTAACAGCAAATGCGTTACTTTTCTTCTTCTTTGCTTCATTCTTGGCTGTAGTGATTGGCTATGTGCTAGGTAAAGGTCTTGGCTACATGTTTGAAAATGGTCACGTACCTGAATTTTTGAAGTCTCCTGTCATGTTTGCTGTGGTTATTTTGTGCTTCACCGTTGCAGATGAAATTGCACATGAAACAGGACTATTGGCAGTTACAGCTATGGGGATGACACTTGCTAACATGCATATTTCCTCGATAGAAGACATGCGTAATTTCAAAGAGAATATATCTGTATTACTCGTATCAGCCATTTTTGTGATGTTAACAGCTTCGCTTTCTGTTGATACACTAATGCAGATATTTAATCTAAACATCATCTCATATGTGTTAATTATGCTGTTTGTAGTCCGTCCATTATCGATATGGGTGTCTACGATTGGGACCGATTTATCATTTGCAGAACGTACCCTGGTCGGTTGGATTGCACCAAGAGGTATCGTAGCATTAACTGTTGCTGGGTACTTCGCAAGTGTTTTATCGGAAGCAGGATTTGAAGATGCCTCCATTTTAACGTCCTTAACGTTTGCACTTGTCTTCGCAACCGTATGTGCGCATGGGTTCTCCATTGGCTGGTTAGCTAAAAAGTTAGACTTAGCTATTGATGGGCAACCTGGAGTGTTAATCGTAGGAGGGAGTAGTTTTTCAGCTGAATTAGCTAAGGTGTTAAAAGAATTGAAGATACCTGTATTGATTACAGACTCTTCCTGGCAACGATTGATTCCGGTTCGAAAAGCTGGTGTGCCTTTTATGAAAGAAGAAATTTTATCAGAGCAGACCGAATATCACTTAGATATGACGCCGTATGAATATATGATCTCAGCTTCAGAGCTCGATTCCTACAATGCTCTCGTTTGTAATACATTCGTACCTGAAATTGGTCGTAGCAACCTATTCCAGTTAACGCTTCATAACCGAAGAGGTGATGATTTAGAAGCTATGGGTAATACGATAGGTGGAAGGTTGTTATTTAACGAACAGGCAACTTGGGAGCATCTAAATGAAAAAGTGGATAGCGGGTACGTATTTCGTAAAACAAACATTACAAATCAGTACACGTATCAACAATACATGAAAGAACGTCACCCTGAGACGCTTATGTTGTTTGTCTACAAGCCATCAGGCAAGTTATCGTTCTTTACTCACAAGAGTCAGCCTAAAGCTGAAAATGGTGATGTAATTGTGAGTTTGATGCCACCTAGTAAGGAATTTCAAAAGATTCAAGATAAGATAATCGAGCAGCGAAATGAAAATGGTGAAGATCAGGAAAACCCTGATTCCAAAGAATAATTGTCTAGAAGCATCCCTTCTGTCATTCATTATGACAGAGAGGGATGCTTTTTTTTAATCTGAGAAAATCCATAATAAGGAAGGATATAGACTGAATAACAAGGGAATGGAGAGATAATTATAGTCTTTTTGGAGATGAAATGTATAGGACAATAGATTTTTGGCATAAAGTAAATAAATGATGAAGAAAAGGGAGGGTGCGGTGATGGAAAACCTCAATTTTCATTCAAGGCAGGCAGAAATATTTGAACAGTTAGCAAGACAGTACCAGCATCTAGATGGGGAATTATACCACTACTTCTATTGTCTCTATCAATATCACCAGCAACAAATTGATTATTTAGAGAGTCAATCGCTTTGATTAAAAAAACTCCTGACACAGGCTGTGGCAGGAGTTTTCTTAGTTATTTAGCGCGTCGCTAACCGGACGCTTATGCTTTTGAGTTAAGATGCTTTACGTGTAGAAGCCTTCATCGACGTTCCATTTTTATTTCGGTCTATTAAATACCCTATAACTGCACCAATAAGTGCCGGTACTACCCATCCTAAACTCTTTTCAAATAAAGGAAAGATGCTCAATACATTCTCTAATGATTCCATCTTCAGACCAAAAGCGTTTAAGCCATCATATATACTGAATACAAGTGTGAATAGGAGCGCACCTCGATATACATAGCTAGAGCCTTTAAACAGCTGGTGGAAGAAGGATAAGATGATTAATACGATAGCTAAAGGATAAATGAATTTAAGGACAGGGACGGAGTATGCAATGATTTGGTTTAATCCAAGGTTCGCAATTGAAAAGCTGACCACTGTTACTACAAACGCTACATGAGTGTACTTTAGCTTTGAAAATGTAGAAGAGAAAAATTGGCTACAAGCTACTGTTAAGCCAACACATGTCGTGAAACATGCTAAAGCAACAATGAGCCCAAGGATTAGTGCTCCTGCCGATCCAAAAAGCATTTCTGCACCAGAGGATAAAATGTCTCCTCCGTTATCATAGGAATCAAGGGAAGCCATTTTAGCTCCCATCCAACCAATAGAAGTGTACACAAAAGTAAGCCCAGCAGCTGTAACAAGTCCAGCTTTTATCGTTTCTTTAATCATCGACTTCCCAGGTTTAACACCTCTATCTTTTAGGGCGTTTACCACAATAATTCCAAAGGCTAATCCTGCGATGGCATCCATTGTTAAATAACCATTTACGAACCCTTGAAATAGAGGTCCACTTGTATAGTTACCAGATGCCGCTTGGAATGGGGCATCAAAATTAAAGAAGCTCGCAACACATAAGGATACAATTGCTACTAACAATACAGGTGTTAACCATTGGCCAACTCGATCTACTATTTTAGATGGGTTTAAACTTATCCAGAATACTAAGGCAAAGAAGATAATGGTAAATCCAAAAAGCCATAAAGATCCCGATGTTGAACCTACTAAGGGACTTATCCCCATTTCGTAGGCAACATTCGCTGCACGTGGAATTCCGAAAAAAGGTCCGATAGCTAAATAAATTGCAGATGTAAAAATAAGACCAAATAAAGGATGAACCCGATTTCCTAGTGACCTAGCATCGCTACTGCCAAATGCAATCGCTGTAACAGCTACGATTGGTAGGCCAACACCTGTAATGATAAACCCAGCAATAGCATTCCAGTAGTTCATACCAGCTTGACTACCAAGCTCTGGTGGGTAAATGAGGTTACCAGCTCCAAAAAATAGAGCGAAAAGCATAAAACCAATCGTCAGTGTATCTTTTTTTGTCATGGTGATACTCCTCTCTGTCTAGTTGTGTTGTGTAGATGGGTGTGGTTTCATCTAGTGTAAAGTTGTATGTGTGTAATAAGCACCGTAGTTATTTATATAATGACAAAATTTTTAGAATATTTAGCTTAAATAAAGATGATACGGTATCAGTAGAGTTCATCTCTAGAACAGATAATCTAAGCATTACTATTTATTTAAAGCATTTCTTATAACAATACATAAAAATCAAATCAGTCCTGTCAAAACAAATGGTGTGACGATTTTAGTATGAACAAGGATGATTGTTTAGATTCAAGCATACGCCTTTCTTTCCCATCTCCGAGAAAGCCTTTTAAAGCTTAACAGGCGGCTTTTTTTTTGTCAATTTAATTATCAAAAATTTTTGAAAAGAAAAAATTGTAATAGTATAGAAGGATAGATATGTGTGCGCTCATAGTCAATGAAGGTATAGCTTCTTTCTTTATAATCGTAAAAAAGCATCAGAATTACTCTGATGCTTCTACCCATGGAATATGCTTGTTTTTTCGATAATCGAAGTAGGTCAAAAGAAGAACTAATAGGAAACTAGCGCTTGAGATTTTAAACAGAGAAGCGGTCTCGAGTCCAAGTTGGTTAGAGATGACACCTAATAGGAGCGCACTAAGCCCAATCCCTAAATCTATAGAAGAATAGTACATACCGTTGGCAATGCCACTTCTTTCTTGTGTTGTTTTAGAGATGATCCATGCTTGGAATGCTGGCATCATTGAGCCGAATCCAATTCCGAATAGAATTCCCGCAATAATGAGGTAAATGAAGTTTTCAGCAACAGCAATCGTCCACATGCCTGCAAAAGCGAAAATAGAGCAGATCATAATAACGAGCCAAGGTCCTCTTCTGTCAAAGAAACGTCCCGTAATCGGCCTTGCAATGGTGGCGAAGGTTGCGTTAAATAAGTAAAACAAGTAAATATGATCGATGTTTTTTTCCTCACCGTAGATGACGATGAACGTCACTATTGCACCATAACCAAATGTATTAAAAAACGACACTAAGGCAGGATACCAACTTGGCTTCTCAATGAGGGATCCAAAGAATGAGAATGACTTCATGTCGAACGTTTTCTTATGGACCTCTTCAGGTGTGATGAACTTCGTAAAGCTGAATAAAGTGAGTGCGATAAGGCCTAAACTGACGGATGCGATGATAAGGATGTTAAAGTCGTAGTTCTGAAATAGAAAAATTCCAAGGCTTGGTGCAATAATCATCCCGATGGTTACGGAAAGGCCGAAGTAGCCCATACCTTCACCAATCTTCTTCTTAGGGACTAAATCAACAGCAGCTGTTCCATTTGTAGTTGTAGACCAGCCCCATGCTAGACCATGTATGAAACGGAATAATAAAAATACTACAATAATGGTTGTCACAGAATATAGGGATGTAATGATTAGTAACGAAATGGAACCAACCAGCACTAAGACCTTACGTGCCTGACTTTGCAAGATATGACCAATAAAAGGCCTACTTAATATGGCGCCGATTGAAAATAAGGTCGTAACAAGTCCTACTTGTGTTTTACTCCCACCAATATCCTCCATGTAAGGGGGTAAAGTAGGGATTAACATCTGAAAACTCATAAAGGTAAACCAGTTGGCTAAAATCAATAAAATAAACGATCGATTCCATAACTTCTCAGGCTGTTGTTCCATTATGTACCCACCTCTTTCGGATGTTGTCTTCGATCTTTGCAGCTCTTCAATTGTAACAAAAGAATCTAGGATATGCTTTTGATAGGATTAAAGGGATAGACGATGTTTTGTCGAAAGATAAGGAAAGAAGTCACTTAACTTAAGTGGAATGAAACCGAAGAAAAAAGTAGCTCTGCTTCTGAAGGAGGTGTGAAAATGGCGGCAATCGGAGCAGTGAACCAAGTAATGACACAACCAGTTCAACCATCCAAGCAAGTTGAGCACACTCAGAAAAATAGTCCGCATCATGAGCCTCAAAATGAATCAATACAGCAGTCAAAGCAACAATCATCAGTAAAGCAAGAGGAACTTCACTACGGAAATAAGTTATCAGCTGAAGCGAAGCAAGAAATCTCTAAGTTAAAAGCGACGGAGCTAAAGGTGAAGGCCCACGAACAAGCTCATCAATCTGTCGGAGGACAATTTGCAGGTGGTATCAGTTATGACACCCAAAAAGGACCAGATGGACAGCAATACATTACTGGTGGAGAAGTTCCTATTAGCATGCCAAAAACAGATGACCCTGAAGAAACCATTCAAGCGATGGAACAGGTACGGAGGGCGGCATTAGCTCCTGCTAACCCTTCATCGCAAGACATGCAAGTAGCTGCAAAGGCTTCCCAACAAATGATGGAAGCACAAGCCGAATTAAAGAAACAATCACAATCATCAGAAGATGAAGCGGAGCAACAAGCTGACCACTTCCAAAGAGTGCAACAGCTATACGCCAATCAACAGGCTGCGGTTGGATCATTTAAACCAGAGACCATTTTTGATGAAACAGCTTAACAGAAGGTCCCCCCTTTTTTGATACAAGGGGAGTAGTGTAGTTGCTTGAACCTAGCACATATTGTGCTAGGTTTTTTAATATGTAGCCTAATACATAATAGTTTTTTTTTGTGTACTTTCATCAGTTATAAAATCAACTTATAAATGCTAAATGAGGGAGATGGATTCGAAATAGGTCGTTTTTAAAGTGTAACCGAAATAAGTAACAGTTGAATTGGTTGTTCTTAGCAATATGTAAAATTATGGTAAAATGAGTGTAGATATAGTAAGAGGTTGAATTTAAATCATATGTAGCAGTTACGCTTAACAAACTTATTAGATTTTTTAAGAGGGAAGGGAGGGGAATTTATTAAGAGGTCAATCCGTATCATCGTTGCTATTGTCTTGTTTATCAATTCCATTAGATATCTAACATATTTAATAGAAGGGAACGAGTCTGTATATTACGTAACTATGTTCATACTCAACACTCTGATGCTAATAGCATTTTTAATATTTCTTATAATTAAGAGGGGAGAAAAACAAACAATTTGACTATATCCTACATTTTCCATCGATCTAAGTACTTATTTAACATACAAATACAATAGTTTAGCCATACACTAGAAAAGCAGAACAACTAGGGATAAAACCCAATTGTTCTGCTTTTTCTATATTTATTTCACAATAAATACATTTTATATTGCCTACGACTTTCTTAAACTAAAACTCCTTCGAATCTAATGCTTCTTCATAAAAATGACCTATTACCGCTTTCACCACTGCATAGAATGGAATGACAAAAAGCAACCCAAGGAATCCGGCTATACTACCTGCAGCCAATATAAGTGTAATGATCGTTAGTGGGTGAATGCTTAATGCTTTCCCCATAACATTTGGTGATATGAAATTCCCTTCGATCTGCTGCGCAATAATCATAATTAAGATAACCCACAGAACCTTTTGTGGATCTTGGAACAGGGCAACGAGTATTGCTGGTACAACTGCTAAGTATGGACCTGCAAAAGGAATGACATTTGTTATAAGACCAAACAAAGCTAACGTTAAAGAATAGTTTAATCCAATAATCACATAACCAATGAATAGTAGAATGCCTACGAAGAAACTGACCAATAGCTGACCTTGTATGAATGAAGAAAGCGTATGGTCCACGCGCTGAAATAAACGCGTAATGCTCCCAGCTTTTTTATCTTTAAAGAACTGAGACACAAACGGCTGAAGTTTTTCCCCATCTTTGAGCATGAAGAATAAAAAGAAAGGCACAAGAATAAGTAAGAACAAGAATTGAACGATTTGGGCAATCGTATTAATTAGAAAATCGGTAAACCCAAGAGTTACATCTTTGATGGATCCAGTAAGTTGTTCCTGCGCACTCTTAATTTCAGACATGAATTCTTCCGGGATAATGTCCTGATTTGATTGCCATAGGGTAATCAGGTTTTCCACTTCATTAATCATGCCTGGCAAGTTATCGTAGAATCTAGAGAATTGTTGTTGAGCAATTGGTGCGATGAAATTTACAACTAAAAACCCGACGACAATTAGTAATAGAAATACAATGAATATGGAAAGCAATCTGGGGATTCTATATTCTTCTAGCATGTGAACAATGGGACGAGTCACATAATATAGAACTCCAGCTGCTATTACGGGAAATGCAATGGCACTTATGTATTTAAAGACCGGTTCGAAAACGTAATGGTTATGTCTCATCAACCAAAATAGGATGAAGACTAAAATTGTAACGACTAAAGCTTGAAACCAACGCTTATTGTACATGCTTCCACTACCTTCTATTATAAAATCTTTTCCAATTATATCGATTTCTCTATAAAACGTAAATCTCCTGCAAGCAATAAAGGAAAGGGGAGTACTAATTTGAAACCTCCTGTAAGTAATCTACAGGAGGTTAAGTGCATGTATCTAAATTAGGTGAAGTGTTTTCTTTCGGCCTACACGACGTAGGTTGGGTGTTGCTGAATGATGCAGCGGTCTTAATCGAACTTCCAGCCGGTACTGAACTTCCATTATCCAAGGACAGTTTGTACGTCGCTATGCGAGCGCCCTGAGCTCTTGCCACGTCCAGCTCCAGCGCCCAGCGACTAGTGTGCTTCCCTCACCTCGGTCCGATAAGTCAACATCGAATCACTTCGTTCTTCATGTTTCCTTTATCTCATACGGTTTTAAAGGATGTTCGATTAAGACCGCTACATCACGTAGCAACATCGAACCAACCCACGTCGTGTGGGCCGCAGCATATACGTCGCTAACCGGGCGCTTGCGCTTTTGTTCATTACATTCCTACTACATAGATAAAAATCAATCCAATCACACCGCTTGCTGCTGCGTAGTATAGCATTGGTCCTAGGGTCATTCGTATAATGGTTCCTTCTTTACCAGCCATGTTTACAACAGAGGCAGCGGCTACGACGTTTAATACGCAGACCATGTTACCGGCATTGGCACCTAATACTTGAAGAGAGGTAACCATTTGTGGGGATACACCGATTTGTTCTGCAACACTAAACTGGAAAAGGGAGAACATCATATTACTAAATGTAGCACTGCCTGATATAAAGGATCCTAGTGCACCAATTAAAGGTGCTACAAGAGGCCATGCTCCTCCAACTGCGCTTGCAAACAATTGGGCTAATTCCATTGGCATGCTTAATAGATCTGCACTATTCTCACTAGAGTTGATGAAAATCCGCACCATAGGTACCGCGGTTCCAAGTGAAATCGCGCTTCCTATCATGGTTGTAATGGATGTTTTCATTGTATTTTGTATCGTTTGGGCATTCATTTTATGCATGAAAAAGGTTAAGCCAACCACCAAGATGAAGATGGAACCTGGTAGGTATAATGGTTCGAATGTAGTGCTGATTGTTGTTCCTAATATATTTTCCCAACCTATTTTAATAGAACGAAGGGATTCTTTAATTGGTAGAACTTCTAATCTAGTTATAACCAAAATAAGGGCAACAAATACATAAGGAAGCCATGCTTTCCATAAAGGCATACCTGTTTCTTGAGATACAAGCGTTTCTTGCTTAAGACGGTCCTCTTCGCTAAAGTACCAAGGCTCATCAGGAAGTAAGAACCCTTTCTGAGTAGCAGGTATTACAATAGCTAATCCTACTAACCCACCTATGATAGAAGGAAACTCAGGTCCTAACAGACTAGCTACCAAAAACGCTGGAACGGTAAAGCTGAGTCCTGCAAAAATAGCAAACTTCCATATCGCAAGGCCTTCTTTCCAAGAGTGTCGTTCTCCAAAAAATCGAGTCAACATAACGATTAGGATAAGAGGGATAAACGTGCCAACGAATAAGTCCATCATGACAGCACTTTGAGCTACTTGCTGTAAGAAATCGAGCATGGATCCGTTTTGCAAATTGTCTTGAACTTGAGGGGCTATTGTTGACCCTTGTCTTAAACCTTGGTCCACACCAACTATGACTGGCGTTCCTACTGCTCCAAAGGAAACAGCACTACTATCTGCAATCAGAGCTAAGGATGCTGCAGCTAATGCAGGAAAGCCTAATGCCACTAATAAAGGCGCTCCAATAGCCGCTGGAGTACCGAAACCTGCAGCTCCTTCAATAAAGGATCCAAATAACCATACAATAATAATCAACTGAACTCGGCGGTCAGCGGTCACACCTGAGAAGCCACTCCGAATTGCATCCATAGCACCACTATTACGTAACGTGTTTAATAGAAGAATAGCCCCAAATACAATCCATAGAATAGAGATGGCAATGATAATGCCTTCAATAGAAGCAGCGAATATTCGAATGCTAGGTATTTGCCACACCCAAAATGCCAGGGCACCGGTTAAGAGGAAACTGATTGGCATTGCTACATGAGCTGGCAGACGTAAAACAACAAGAAATAAGAAAACAGCTAGTATTGGTGTTGCAGCAGTAAGTACTTCCAATAAGTTCATGAATATCACCCAATTATGTTTGAATTATACTCTTATTATAAATGATTATGTGAAGATATGAGCAAAGCGGATGTGTATAAATTTTAACAGTTCTATTGGAGGAGACTCTATCAAAATTTTGTAAAATATATTTCTATAACCGCAATAATGCTATATATTAGTTAATGGAGGGGGAGGTAGAGATAACATGGAAGTTTACGTAGCAAGACAACCTATTTTAAATGATCGTCAAGAGGTAATGGCATATGAGCTATTATACCGTGGGGGAAAAGAGCAGAATTCATTCTCCTCCATTGATGGTGATGTTGCTACATCTGAAGTCGTAACGAATAGCTTTTATAATATGGGTATAGAGCGAATATCAGAAGGTAAGAGTTGTTTTGTTAACTTCACAGCAAATTTATTAAATAGCCAACTACCATTTTGCTTTCCGCCAGAAACGTTGGTTATTGAAATATTAGAAAATGTCGAAATTACATATGAGCTTGTGCAATCATGCAAGGCGTTAAAAGATAAAGGGTATCAAATTGCGCTTGATGATTATGTTCTCAATGAAGATAATCCCTATACATACGAACTATTGAAATACACAGATATTGTGAAAATAGATATATTGCAAAATTCGCGGCAACAGGAAACGTATCTCTTTGACCAATTAAAGCATTTTAACTTAACTTGGTTAGCTGAAAAAGTGGAAACATATGAGCAGTTTCAAACATGCAAAGCGTTAGGCTATGAGCTGTTCCAAGGTTATTTCTTCAGTAAACCTCATATTATTACTGCACATGATGTCCCTATATATCCGTTTCAGCACTACCAGTTAATAGAAGAGCTCTCTAAAGAAGAGCCTGAGGTACACAAGATTGCTGAAAAAATAGAAATGGATGTCTCTTTATCGTATAAATTTTTACGGTTGATTAATTCTGTTGCTTATCGACGATTACAGCCAGTTAAGTCTATCCAGCAGGCTATTGTGTTATTAGGGTTTAAGGAAATGAAGAAATGGGCGTATGTCATTGCGATGAAGGATATAAAGTCTACAAATGCTGATGTTTCTTCAGAAGTTATGAAAATTAGCCTAACCCGAGCGAAGTTTAGTGAGAGTGTTGCGTTAGAAATGGGGGAAAGGAAGGAAGCTTCCAGCTATTTCTTAACAGGGATGCTGTCCTTGATTGATGCTGTCATGCAACAACCTATTGCAACCATCGTAAACGATCTGCCTCTTCACACCGAAATTAAAGGTGCTCTAATGGGAGAGCGTAATGCTTATCGACTCGTGCTAGATTTAAGTTATTTTATTGAGAATGCCCAATGGGACGATATTGAACGAGTTGCCAAGGAGTTAGGTTTATCCATTGAGAGGCTTTTTGAGCACTATCATTCTAGTATGTTGTGGTCTCAGGCAATGATGGTAGCCTATGACAAGCAAGGAGCCAGTGACTAAGTGTGCTATAAAACGGTGCAGCAACACTGAAGCAACTCACGTCGTGTGGGCTGCAGCATATACGTCGCTAACCGGGCGCCCTGAGCTTTTGTTCTTCAACAAACCCCGACAAAAGACCAATAAATCCGTTTGTGTTTACATATACATGTCTAAATGTGTCGTTAATTCATAAATCGAACACGTTCTAAATTATGATATAATTCAACATGAATTCTTTTTTTGTAGAGACGAAATGAAAGCCCTTTAATGTTTGCTAATAAAGATAGTGAATGTTCCTGTTGGGAAAAATGTATAAAAATATAAACAATTATTTGTATTAAAACAACTGGGGAGAGTGGTTGCATGACTTGGCAGAAAACATATGAACAATGGAAACAATTCAACGGATTAGATGCCCAATTAAAGACGCAATTAGATGAGATGGAACAACATCCTGACGTCCTAGAGGAAGCTTTCTATACGGATTTGACCTTTGGTACAGGTGGCATGCGAGGTGTCTTAGGCCCTGGTACAAATCGAATGAACAAATACACAGTGCGCAAGGCAGTTAAAGGTTTGGCCATGTATTTGCTCGAAAACGTAGAAGGTGCTAAGGAGAAAGGTGTAGCGGTGGCTTATGATTCCCGTTACATGTCTGCAGAGTTCGCTTTAGAGACCGCCAAAGTACTAGGCGCAAATGGCATCCGTACGTATGTGTATGAATCTTTACGTCCTACCCCGTATCTTTCTTTTGCGGTAAGACATTTAGGTGCTGCTGCTGGATCTATGATTACAGCTAGCCATAACCCTCCAGAATATAACGGATTTAAAGTATATAATGCTGATGGTGGACAAACTCCCCCAGAACAAGCAGACGAAATCATTGCTCATGTAAATAGTATTGAGAATGAATTAGAAATAGACGTGCTCGATCAGAAAGAACTAGAAGCGCAAGGCTTATTGAAGTGGGTTGGAAGCGAAGTAGATGAAGCATATTTACATGAATTAAAAGGTATTGTGAAGAATCAGAATGTCATTGATGAGCAAGCTGAGGATTTAAAAATCGTCTTTACACCTCTTCATGGGACAGCCTATGAGCCTGTATTAGATGGACTTAAACAGTTAGGCTTTAAGCGCGTGTATGTAGTAGAGGAACAAGCACAACCAGATCCAGAATTCTCGACAGTAGAATCTCCAAATCCTGAAGAGCATCAGGCATTTGAGAAAGCGATTGAGGTTGGAAAAGATGTAGATGCTGATTTGTTAATTGCAACAGATCCTGATGCAGACCGTCTTGGTGTGGCTGTGAAAAATGAAGATGGAGAATATACGGTGTTAACAGGAAATCAGCTAGGGACATTAATGATTGATTACTTACTGTCTCAAACGAAGCCGTTACCGCATGATGCGCAAATCATAAAAACGATCGTTACGACAGAGATGGGGAGAGCTGTTGCGGATTCCTACGGCGCGAACACATTAGAAACGTTAACAGGCTTTAAGTTCATCGGTGAAAAGATACGTGAATTTGAAGTGAATCAAAACGGTTCATTTGTGTTCGGTTATGAAGAGAGCTATGGGTATCTAATCGGTGATTTCGTTCGTGACAAGGATGCCGTGCAAGCAGCCATGACAGCGTGTGAAATGGCAGCGTATTGGAAATCAATGGGACAAACGTTGTATCAAGCGCTGTTCACCTTATATGAACGCCATGGCTACTACCTAGAAGGTCTGCAATCCATGACGCTTAAAGGCAGGGATGGTATCGAAAAAATCCAACAAATTATGAATCACTTCCGTGAGTTAGACGCTGAAAAAATGGGGCCATTTGCGATTGAAGCAGTAGAGGATTACCAATCTAGAACGCGCACGTATGCTTCAGGTGAGTCAGAAACCATTCAATTACCAGACGCTGATGTCGTGAAGTTCCAATTATCTCAGGACAGCTGGTGCTGCCTAAGACCTTCAGGAACAGAACCTAAAATTAAATGCTACTTCGGTGTAACATCGAATTCCTATCAAGAAAGTGAAAAGCGATTAGCTGAGTTGAAAGAAGCCGTTGTTTCACAAATGAATGCGATTATTGAATCACCGACCTATTAATAAATAAAGAGGGTGCCTCATGTGGGCACCCTCTTTTTCGTATATTGATATACTTAATTGGTAGAGTGAGCTCTACCTAATAGATATAACCTTATAAGTTGTTCGCTCGTTACTGTTAATTGTTTACGGGTGAAATCTGGTTCGATAGCTTGTTCCATTGGTCGTGCTTCTGTTTGGATGGACAACACAACATCAAGGTGGCGATTAAGCTGCTCAAGTTCAAGGTCATGACGACCTGCAAGACCAATGATCGGTTTCTTGTATTTTTTTGCGAGTTTGGCTACAC
The DNA here is from genome assembly GCF_000770635.1 of Pontibacillus yanchengensis Y32. Taxonomy (GTDB): domain Bacteria; phylum Bacillota; class Bacilli; order Bacillales; family BH030062; genus Pontibacillus; species Pontibacillus yanchengensis. Next base: position 78,700 of record NZ_AVBF01000008.1, on the reverse strand, counting down.
CATGGGGGACTTTCCCCATGAGGGATTGTTGATCAAGGCTTCCTTCCCCTGTAATGACAAGGTCTGCTTGCTTTATATGGTCCTCAAGTTTCGTCAGGTCCATGACAACATCGATTCCAGCCTCAAATGTTCCTTGTAACCCGATATATAGTGCCCCGCCAAGTCCTCCGGCGGCACCGGACCCAGGTTTGGTTTGTATATTTTCTCCGTATTGCTTAGAAAATACGCTTGCTAAACGTGCTAGAGCCAGATCTAATGTCTCTAACTGAGCAGGAGTGGCACCTTTTTGTGGGCCAAACACATGAGTGGCTCCGTTTTTTCCATGAAAAGGGTTGGTAACATCACTTGCAATAGTTATCTGACATGAGTCTAATTCAGATAGGCGATGTTGGTCTGACATGCGGTGTACATTTGCAACCTGGTTCCCTTGAATAGGGAGCTCTTCATCCCTGTCATTATAGAAAGTCCATCCTAAAGCCTGCAGCATTCCCACACCACCGTCGTTCGTAGCACTTCCACCAAGCGTGATGATAAGGTGCTGGTAACCTTGCTTCACTGCATCCAGTATTTGTTCCCCAAGCCCATAGGAATTGAGAAGCATGGGATTTCTTTGTTCTTCAGGAATAAGAGGGAGTCCGGTACTACGTGCGCATTCAATAATGGCAGTGTCCTTGCCTTCATGCGTAATGCCTGCATACGAAACGGTAATGCTATGCATAAGAGGATCGTGGACGTTCACTTCATGAAGGCGTCCTTCCCTATTTGCAAGAATGGCATCAATCGTTCCTTCCCCTCCATCAGCCATAGGTACATTTGTAACATCTGCATCTGAAATTGCTCGAAGAATTCCTTTTTTGATAGATTCTCCAGCATCGTATGCAGAGACGGATCCTTTATAGGAATCAGATGCGATTAGTAGGTTCAAATTCCATTCCCTCCTGATTTTAAGCCTTTATCCAAATGAATGCATATGGAGAAAGGGTAACGTAATCCTCTATACCTTTGCCAGTCATTAAATCAGTGCCTGTTACATGTTGAGGGGATGCGACATGTTGATTGGTCACATTTACCATAAAATAAACCGTATCGCCTGTTTCTTCATTTTGTCTTTTTAAACCAAATAAGTTGGGACCTAGCTCTAAAACCTCTTGCTCGGCATACGGAGAGAAGGCTTTTTCTTGCTGTCTAACCGCAATCATTGATTTTAGATTTGTAAAAATATCATGGCGCTTTTTATCTTCTACTAGTTCTTTTTCAATCTGTTCCAATTGAAACTTTTCCCGGTTGATACGACGATTCATACCTGAAGCATGCACTCCCTCATGATGATTATATGAACCGAGGAGAGAGTGGTAATAGATTGCCGGTACACCTATAAACGATAATAAAATGGCGTGAGAAGCAAGCATCTTTTGAACCTTCGTTTCTGTATCTTGTTCATCGTCATTTGGTAGCGCTTCTGAATAATTAATATTCAACTCATAAACGGATTGTGTACCATCAGGGTTATTCTTGAAAGAAACTTGACCACCGTTTTGCTGTACTTTATCTACTAATAATTGTTTCTCATCGTTGGTTAGGATGCCTTCCGTTGGACGCATACCAATCCCATCATGACTTGCTAAAAAGTTGAAAAAAGTAGCGCTCTCTGACACTTTATCAATCGTTTTGGCCCAAGAAGTCAGTTTGTCTGATTGTTGTGTCGTAAGTGTATAAAGAACAAGTGGAGGGAGGGTGAATTGATATACCATGTTGGCTTCATTCGTTCCGTCTCCAAGATAGCTAATGTTCTCTTCATGAGGGACGTTTGTTTCTGTAATGATTTGCGTGTTTGGTTTGAAATAGTTTAGGACTGTATGCCAAAGCTGTACAATCGCGTGTGCCTCAGGTAAATGCATGGATGTGGAACCTGATTTCTTCCATATGAACCCAATCGCATCTAATCGAATGCTAGTGCCACCTTGATGTGCATAGTATAGTAGAATATCTGTCATTTCTACTAGAACTGGGAAATGATGAAAGTTAACATCTACCTGGTCTTCACTAAATGTGGTTAGCGCTGTTTTTGTTCCATCTATAGCTTCATATTCATGAAACAAAGGAGAGGTACGCGGACGTACAAATTGGCTTGTGTCATAGTTATCCGTTTTTGGAATGAAGTAATGTTGATATTGAGGATCTCCATTTAGGTATCCTTGGAACCAATCACTGGACTTCGAAATATGATTGGCGACAAAATCAAACATTAATCGGTAATCTTTAGAGAAATACTGAATATCCTCCCAATCCCCTAACGTAGGGTGAATACGTCGATAATCCGATACAGAGAAGCCATCGTCAGATGTATAAGGAAACATAGGTAAAAGGTGGACATCTGTAATATGATTTCCCACATGTTTGTTTAAAAAAGTCTGTAACGTAGGAAGGGTAGGCTTGCCCTCCTCATAAATGCTATCACCATACGTAATCAAGTACACATTTTCTTCTGTAAGAGGAGAGGGAGAAGCCCAGTCTTTCTTCTCCCACTTGTTAAATAACTGGTTAAATCTATCAAGGTATTGTTCACTAAATTCACTGCCGTAAATCGTCTGTAATTGCTCTTTCAATGTTGTGAAAACTTGATCGCGATTCATCGAGATTCCCCCTTACGTCCGAGTTTAATGGTTTCATATCCTTTGGATGGGACGGATACTTGTTGGATTGGTTCTAAGTCGGTCTCGTATAAGTTCGAGCGTATAGTGGTTTCATACACATCGGTTTCGACGCTAGCTTGTTGCAACTCATTGGACGGATTAAATAACCTTACAACCGGTTTCTCATCTTCATAACTCTTTTTACAAACACTCATAAACACATGTGGCTGTTCAATTTGGAATAGTGAAAAACTAGAAGGTAACTCCGAGACTGGATACGGAATTTCGAAACGGTCTAATCGTTCTTCAAAGGTGTTTAGTGATTGCTTTTGATAGGTTACATAATGATTGTTATACTGTTGCGTTTTTTCAAAAAGTGTTTCGTCTTCTATTTGTTTTGACTCAAAGCAAATAGCATAGTCAAATGTCATATGCTTTTGCATTTGTGCATCAGGCGTATAAACTACTTTGTTATTGATGCCAGAAGCACGCCCTGGTCTCCAAGCTAAATTATCTTTCCCAAGTAGACCTACACTTCTGAACAGAGTTAGAGCTAGTTGATCCTGGTAAGGAAGCACCTCATACTCCTTAATACCAGATGTTATAGCAGCAAAGGTAGTGGCTTTATTTTCAACTCCTACAAATTGTTCAAGAGGGTAAATGGAAACAGGTGCTTCCTTAAATCCACGTTCCTTCCAGTTTGATAGATAAGGATTGATGGCACTTCTTGTGACTGTGCTAAATCCCTGGTCAGCAAAAGATTCTTGAGGCTCTGTAACAGGTGTTTTAAGAAGAACGCGTACACGGTGATCCTTCACTTCATTTTGAATCTCATGATGTACTCTTACAAACCCTTCACTTGCCCTTAATTCAAATGTTGTGTGGATGGTTAGTGTTTTGGAATTTACTTGTTCAGACCGTTCTGATAAATCCCCTGGTACATGTGCATTGTGAACCACTTCCATAGTCTCAACACCTGATGTTTTCTTGGTTGCGTTAAGTGTTGCACTCTTTATATAAATAGGTTGGTCTTCAGGAAGTGGAGAGAAGTCATAAGAATCTCCTGCATCTGCAACATTTTCAAATTGGATCATATCGGTGATTTTCTGACCAGATTGCTTATTTGTTAAAGATAGCGTGCCATTAGAATGAAAATCCACTCGTAATGTTTGATTTGAAATAGTTCCATCGTTTGTTTCTTCTAAAGCATCAACAGAACCCTCATTCTCATCTACAAGAAAAGTGTTATATCCCATCGGGTTGAGTTCTGTTACATGAATTAAGAGTTCAGAACGGTAATAGCCTGGTAGCTCTACCTCCTTATCCCCTTCAGCTGTTACTACGACCTTTTTGCCTCCACTTAAATAGTCTTGCTTTGTAATCGTTGAATCAAGTAGAGCACCGTCCATTGTTGTTAATTGGAAAGTAGGTTCATCCGTGAATAAGGTGGCCTTTATTTGACCTGTGTACGGTGTAGGTTTTGTATTAAATGCAACAAAAATGTTGTCCTGATTCAGTTTATTAGAAATGGCATGAGTCATTTGTTTTTTCTGTAGATTTAACAACCCATCTGCCATACGGTCTACTTTTCGTAAACGCATAAGAACGTCGTGGTTTGTATCATCTGAATTACAACCACCGATGGAATCATGGGCGTGTACATCGAATAGTTCTTTCCACATTTCATCCAAACGTTCTTGAGGAAATCGTAATCCAAGTTCCATTCCAATGGTAGCTAGTGGTTCTAGTTGGTGTAGTATTTTATTTTCCACAATAGTATTTAATTGCTTGATATCATAGCGCTGGGAGCGGATGGTGTTGTGTATTCTAGATCGTTCTGTGCCAATAAGCTCGCCAGGGATGGTTGTATCAAACGAATGCCCCTCATGCCATGTTTCTTCCATGAACGTTTCATAGTCGGATAATACATATTCATGTTGGTTGTCTTTCTCATTTAACGCTTCAATCGTTTCTGGAAAGTGATCACGGACTAGTACTTGATCACCGCCGGATGGAAGTAGCAGGTTGTTTGTACGTTGGTTCATATTAGCTAGTTTATCTAGTATAGGCTGTAGTTTTTCTTCATAGAATTGTTGTTCAGATGTTAAAAACTTACCAGGTCCATAGCCTAACATCATAAGGTTTGTTTTAATACTTTCTCCATCGGGTGATGCCCAAAAAAAGTTTAAGTCCTGATCCAACTGGTCTGAATAGACACCTCTTTGTAAAATGCTATACTCCATCCCGAATCCTTTGAAAAGGGAAGGGAGGTAAGCGTTTTGACCAAATATATCAGGAAGGTACCCAATGTTCATGGAATGTCCCATACTTGTTGCCATACGAGTCCCGTATAATAAGTTTCGAATAATGGATTCTGTGTTCACAAGCAGTGAGTCTGTTTGTGTGTACCAAGGCCCAACCAATATCCGTTTATTTTGAATAAGCGTTTGTAGACGTTCTCGGTTTTCAGGTCTCACATGAAGGTATTCTTCAATGACGGACATCTGGGCGTCAAATACATAACTGTGATAGTTTGGGTTTGTTTCAAGTACATCTAGTAAATAGTCCATATTTTCAGCAAGTAAAAGGTTGGAATCTTCAATTGTAAAATACCATTCACGATCCCAGTGGGAGTGAGGTACTACATAAACTTTTTTTGATGTCATGGTTATGTCCTCCTAAAGCATATAAGAAGGTACGCGCTGATTGGGATCGTTCCCAGATGGCGCGTCCCCTCAATTAAATAAAAGAAAATTTAAATTTTGGCGTTTACACGTCCAGCTCCAGCGCCCAGCGACTAGTGTGCTTCCCTCACCTCTGTACGATAAGTCAACATCGAATCGCTATCGCTCTTCGTGTTTCCTTTATCTCCTACGGGTTAAGGGGAAGTTCGATTAAAATCGCTGCGTCACGCAGCAACATCGAACCAACCCACGTCGTGTGGGCCGCAGCACATACGTCGCTACCCGGGCGCCCTGAGCATTTGTTCATATAGTAATACGGTTTCGTTTTATAAGAGCAAAGCGGATAAATACATTCGATACGGCAATGAATAGTGCTCCTACAGCTAAACCTAGTAAATAAGCAAGGATGGAACCTTCGACAAGAGGCCATCCCCAGAATGCTGGAAGTGGAAGCCATTGCTTTGCACCGAGTAGAACAGCGGTTGTAGAGCCGATAATAGCTCCTAATATGTTAATCGGAATCGTAATAATCGGATTACGAAGCATAAATGGAATGGCACCTTCACTGATTGCAATAAATCCTAATAGAATTGACGTTTGACCTGTTACACGGAGGTCAGGGCTAAATACCCGTCGGCCAACTAGATAGCGGTCTAATACAGTAGCCAACCCAAGTCCGATAGGTGGAATAACAATGGATAACACACGTGCTGTTAAAGGAAATATGTCATCGGAAGCTAGTCCAATTGCTATGGCACCAGCAGCCTTGTTAATTGGTCCGCCTAAATCAAACGCTGTTGCTGCAGCAATCACAGTGGATAATGCAATCTCACCGGATGACTGAGCAGATTCAATGAAGTTACGTAAAGCTATATTCATGCCACCAAACACTGGGTCAACAATATAGAAATTTAATAGAAAAATAGATAGAACACTGATAGCTGGTATAATCAGCATAGGCTTCATAGCTTGGAAGTTTTTATTGAGCTTAATTTTTTCATTAAGGAACTTAGATATATAACCAGCAGCTAAACCGAGAATTAAAGCTCCGAAGAATCCTGACGCAACGCCATCTTCAATTCCCCAAAAACGGTAATGGATACCAGCAGCAAAAATACCACCAATAAAACCAGAAACAATTCCGACACGGTCAGCTAATGCATAAGCAGTAAATGCAGCGAATATAGGGTACATAAATTGGAAGATCATATAACCGAATTTATCCAGATGGTGTAGAATTACGAATAATTCATTAGAGTGATTGGCAAATCGTTCTGCATCATTAATGTCATTTACTAATCCAAATGGCATAGATCCTAGCTTGGCAATTCCCATCATTAAGCCTGCTGCGACAATGACGGGGATCATGTAGGAGATACCAGTTAAGATGGCTTGTCCCATTTCAGCAAGAACACCTTGTTTTTTCTGGCTGGAAGATGCCGAGTCAGATGAAGCTTCCCCTTCTTGTACAGTACCATCCGGATTGTTTAAAGCCCGGTCTAAAATCTCTTCACCGTTACTAAGAGGATCAGCAACCCTTACTTGAACATAAGGTAATCCTGCAAAACGTTCTTTTTCTTTTGGTGCTATATCCGTTGCAAAAACAACGGCATCTGCTTCTTTAATAACGGATGAGGAATGCTCGTCCTCTAAGCCGTTTGCTCCTTGTTTTTCGGAAGCAACCTTTATACCTTTTTTTCGTCCGGCTTGCTCCATTGCTTCAGCAGCCATATACGTATGAGCGATACCAGCTGCACAGGCCGTTACAACAAGAACTGTTTTATCGTATTCTTGTGGTTCTGTAGATGGTTGATCACTCGTTTGATCTAGTGCAGTAATAAACTCTTGTGCACTGTTGGCTTGCATGAGTCGTTGATAATAATCTTGATCCATTAAGCGCGTGCTTAATTCAGCTAAAAGGTTTAGGTGCGTAGATCCAGATTCTGTATTTGGTATAGCAAGTAAGAATACAAGCTCAACTTTGTTATTAGGATCAATGCTTTCCCAGTCCTCGACAGGATTTTGTAGCCTACCTACAGCAAATTTAGCTTCTTTTACAGCATCTGATTTACCGTGTGGAATGGCTAGACCTGATTCCATTCCTGTTGCAGATACTTTTTCTCTCTCTAAGACAGCTTGATAATAATCCTCTTTAGAGGAGAGGGCTCCTTCTTGATAAAGCGCTTCCGTTAATTCCCAGATAACCTCTTCCTTTTTGGTTGAAGTAATGTCAAAGGTTATTAAGGAGCTACTTGTCATCTCTTTTAATTCCATGTTGGTTCACCCCACTTATATTTATCTTTCATGAAAACCTTTTCTAAAATCGCTTACATATAGTTGTATCATAGAAAAATGGGTTGTGAATGTACACTCTATGTACATTTGTACTTTCTGTTCTTTTGAAGAAGATTAAAGCTTGTATAAATTGTGATATAATGCTTCTATAAAATACGCCGAGAAGGAGGGATAGTATGGGAGCATTAATTGATTATTTTTCCAAGGAGATTCAAAAGCTAACACACGCAGAAAAGCATGTATTATATTACATAGAATCTAATATAGAACAGTCGAAACATCTCTCTCTTACTAAAATGGCTTCACTCAATACAGTTAGCACGACAACTATTGTACGCATGTGCCACAAGTTAGGGTTAGAGGGGTTTGCAGAACTGAAATACATGTTGCGCCATTTCGAATATGAATCTGTACCACAGGAACAAGATACGATGGATCGGTATGAACATGATATGCACCAGTTATTTTCTTCTCTTGATACAGAACACATTGACCAGATTAGTTCGAGCATGATTGACGCTAATCGCATCATTATTGTAGCAGTCGGTCTGTCCAAAACGTTAGGGGAATATTTTAGCAAACGACTCATGCAAGTGAACACCAATTCTTCTTACATCTATGAATCACATATGATTGATTTATTGCCAAATTGGGTCAATAAAACAGATTTTGTTATCTTCCTATCTTCTAGTGGTGAAACAGATACACTCATTCATGTTGCAGATAAATTAAATCATCAGGATATACAGTCCTTAGCAATTACCAATGCTCCAGAGAGTACACTAAACTCACTCACCCGGTATAACATTAGCGCACACGTACAGCGAGTTACATACGCAGGGTATGATTTGTCAGCAAGGTCAACCTTGATGATTCTTATGGATGTGCTATTTGAGCGATATTTAAAGCAAAAACTACGTAAGGAAAAAATGTGATGCGCAAAAAGGGTGACAAAATGCAACCTCTTACCAAACTACTGCACTTTGGGTACCAGCAAGCCTTATCTTCTTTGTTTCCAGTAATTATCTTTTTGACGCTTGCTGGCACAAAAGCTATTCAGGTCCCTGGTTTGCCAAGGTATGACCTCATCCTGCTAGTATGCGTGATGGCTCAGATTATCATGGTGAAAACAGGACTCGAGACAAAGGATGAATTAAAGGTAATAACGCTCTTCCACATTTTTGGGCTTGTGTTAGAACTCTATAAAGTACATATGGGATCCTGGGCGTATCCGGACTTTGCGTATTCCAAAATAGCAGGAGTGCCATTGTATAGCGGTTTTATGTATGCAAGTGTAGCGAGTTATATGGTTCAGGCATGGAGAAGGCTAGACTTAATGATTGTGCGTTGGCCTCATGCGTATTGGACCATTCCTCTTGGTGCGCTAATATATATTAATTTCTTTTCGCATCACTTTGTGTATGATATTCGCTGGGTACTAACTGGAGCCTTGTTTGTCATTTTTCTACGAACGATGGTGTACTTCACGGTGGATCATGAGCGATTTAAGATGCCGTTAACGTTATCCTTTTTTCTCATTGGGTTCTTTATCTGGATTGCTGAAAACATATCGACATTGTTAGATGGCTATCGATATCCAAATCAGGGTGATACATGGGAACTTGTACATATTGGAAAAATTAGTTCATGGTTTTTGCTCGTTGTGGTGAGTTTTATCATTGTGGCTCAGCTTAAAAGAGTGAAGGGGGAAGGGTTCGCAAATCAGCCCGTTCCGCATGCTAAAGATAGGAACATGTGATAGTAGAAAGTGTTCATTCTCGTGAAACGTTAATGGCCCTCCTACGTATAGAAATAGAAACAGGTTAATGGGAGGATTTTCATGTCTACTATCTATTTTACAGATTCTCTTTTTTCTGCAGGGATGACAGAAATCTATAATGAAAACAAGGATCACATAGGCAACCTAGATTTGAAGAGTGCTTTTACTTCAAGTGTCGATATACTGAATACAAAAGAAGAAATCACACTATCTGGAGGATTTCGATTCTTTTCAAGAACGTGGGTGATCTCTCAACCTACAGAAGAAGAAGTGGGAGAGGTCAAGCAGCGCTTTTCTTTTTTCGCTAAAAAATTCGAGTATGAGGCGTTTGGAAGAGGAGTATATACCATTGAGTCAGAGGCTTTTTCGAGACAATATGAAATCCATGATGAGCAAGAACAAGTTATAGCCCAGTTTAATAGGACTGATAGCTTCTTTGAATCACCTGCTTTTTGCTTAACCAATCATTCATCAGTACTAGCAGAGGATGAATTAATAGCAGTGATAATGGGTGTGAATATGATACAAAAACGCAACTCTAGTGGGGGTGCAGCAGGTGCCGCAGCTACTTAAAAAATAGTAGTTGACTTATTCTACTTTGCACAGTATGATAAAGATAATCAAATAAACGTATTCTTCCTAAAGGGGAGTAGCTATACAATAAAGTCGTCATTGCGAGAGAAATCTCCGGCTTTATTGGCAACAGTTCATGTTGTTAGCAAGACCTTTACACCACTCGTGTAAGGGTCTTTTTTAATGGCCTTTACCATCAGCGTAAAGGTCATTTTTTTGTACGGAAGAATAAAAAGGGGAGAATGAATCATGGAATTACAGCTATTGATGGAGTACGGTTGGGTATTATTAGTATTAGTGATGCTAGAAGGGATATTGGCAGCAGATAATGCATTAGTAATGGCAGTAATGGTTAAGCACTTACCTGAAGAAAAACGGAAGAAAGCTCTGTTTTATGGTTTAGCCGGAGCGTTTATTTTACGTTTTGGTTCGCTATTCGTAATCACGTTGTTAATTGATATATGGCAAGTTCAGGCGATCGGAGCAGCTTATCTATTATTCATCTCTATTAATCATCTTGTAAAAAGGTATAAAAAGAATGACGATGAGGAAGAAGAAGAGGAAGCTACAGAAGCAGCACCTAAAAAAGGAAAAGGATTTTGGGCAACCGTGTTGAAGGTAGAATTAGCTGATATGGCTTTCGCCGTTGACTCTATTTTGGCTGCAGTAGCACTTGCTGTATCCTTACCAGCTACTGGATTACCGACGATTGGAAGTCTAGATGGCGGACAATTTCTAGTTGTATTACTTGGTGGAATCATTGGCATTGTCATCATGCGATTTGCGGCTCATAAGTTTGTAGCTTTACTAAAACAAAAGCCAGGCTTAGAAACAGCAGCGTTCTTTATCGTAGGTTGGGTTGGAGTGAAGTTAACGGTACATGTACTAGCACACCCTTCCTTACATGTTCTACCTCACCATTTCGCTGAATCTTGGATTTGGAAAACTGTATTCTACTCCGTACTTGTGATGATTGCCGTAACTGGTTGGTTCTTCACAGGTAAACAAAAGTCGAATCAGCAATATAGTGCAGAAGTATAGGCAGGAGTGTTTGTTATGTCGACAAAGGATGTCATACGAAACAAAGTATGGGAGAGGCTAGAAACGGAGAAGGCAGCTAGATTTCCTTTTCCGGTAAAGGGGCGAATTCCTAATTTTAAAGGAGCAGAAGCAGCTGCAGAATTTGTGATGCAACTTGATGCGTACCAACAAGCAAGGGTTATCAAGGTTAATCCGGATTCTCCGCAGCTACCGTTACGAGCACAGGTGCTAAAAGATGGAAAGATCCTGCTGATTCCTACTCCTCGCTTAAAGGCTGGGTTCATTCAAATCAATCCAGAAGATGTTCCAAAAGGGGAGGAGCGGAAAGCAGCTAGCTTAAAGCATATGAACGCGTATGGACATGAGGTTCCTTTACAAGACATGCCTACAATCGATTTAATCGTCGTAGGTTCTGTAGCCATTCATCAAGATGGACGTCGACTTGGAAAAGGAGAAGGATATGCAGATCGAGAGTATGCGATTATTCGAGAATTGGATAACCCTCCCGTTCCGGTGGTAACAACGATCCATTCCTTGCAACTGGTGGAAGATGACTTTCCAAGAGACCCTTATGATGTAACGGTGGATTATATCGCGACAGAAAAAGACATGATTACAGTAGAGAATCCATACGAAAAACCATCAGGGATTCTATGGGAAGAAGTGACTGCTGAACAGAAAGAAGAAATGCCTGTTCTACAGGATATATGGGACTTGAAATATAGTAAGGAGTGAGAGGCTACACTAGGTGTAGTCTCTTTTTGTACGCGGATGTGGGTGGTCGCTCCTAATTTTCAAATGTCGCTCTAGATGTAGAAATCTCGCTCCAATTTTCGTAAAGTTGCTCCTATTATTCAATTCTCGCTCTGATATAGCATAAAGTCGCTCCAGAGGCTAGCCATAACGAACTGATTTTGTAAGCTAGCCACTAAGATGGGACATAATTGGCTAAAAGTGGTAAAATATTCTGTTACAGAATAACAAATGTTTTAAGTATAATGGAATTAAGGAAAGATAATAGGAGGAGGGATAACGATGGGAAAAGCAACAGATAATCGAGCTTCACAGATTGACTATCTAAAAAATCGAATGAATATGCTACAGCAGGTGGTTGATTCTATGGATGCTGAGTCAGTGGGGCCCGATGACATGGATCAATTGTTACATATGATGCATGAACTCGAGGGTAAGGTTGAAAGGTTCAAGAAAGATTGGCAGGATGGCTATTCATGAATGAACTGAAATCGATTCTACTTGCAATATGGATATTATTTATAAGTTATGCCCTTTTCTTAGCTCCAATTAATGAAAGTGATTATAGCTTCCTGAATCAAATGTTTTCCTTGCAATATACAGATCCGTTATTGATTGCTGTATTTTCCTTACTCGGCATTTGGCCCGTTGTGTATTGCATTTTACTTTTAGAAAATGACCGAGCATCCATAAAGGCATGGCCTTTTGCATTGGGGTCATTTGTGTTGGGTGCGTTTAGTCTTTTGCCTTATTTTGTATTCCATATCGAAAAACGAAGAGTAACAAACCGTACGCCGAAACAGGTGCAAGCCATTCTTTCTAATCGCGGACTTTATATTTTATTATTACTTTTAACGATTTTAATTATGGCGTTTGGACTTTATTTTGGTAATTTCCAAATTTATTCTCAGGCCTTTATGCAATCACGCTTTGTTCATGTTATGACAATTGATTTTGTAGTACTCACATTGCTATCCATGCTTGGCATAGCTCACCATGCATACTATCTTAATGAACGGTCGAAGCGGTTGTGGTGGCTTGGTGTCATCCCAATTATTGGGGCACTGCTTTATTTATTAATCACCGATGCTAGACAACGAGAAGCAGAGGAATAACGAAAAGCGGAAGCGCCCGTTTAGCGACGTACAAACTGCGGCCCACACGACGTGGGTTGGTTCGATGTTGCTACGTGACGTAGCGAATTTAATCGAACTTCCTCTAGGTATTTTTAGATAAAGGAAACACGGAGAGCGATAGCGATCCGATGTTGACTTATCGTAAGGAGGGGCAGGAAGTTTGCTAGTCGCTGGGCGCTGGAGCTAGACAAACGAAAAGCGGAAGCGCCCGGTTAGCCTGCCCACAGAATGGGGTTGGTCCGGTTTTCTTTCCTTCTAATAAAAAAACGCTTGTCGAGGGAGTTTCTACACCCTCGACAAGCGTTTTATTTTTGTTCTAAATATCGTTGATCCTTCAAGAATAGTCTCCAGAAGAGAATGAATGCAGGAACTAATATCGATAAGCCGACAATGTAGCCAATTAACAGTTGATAGAACATATTGGTATTCGTGAAGCCTGCTTCAATCGTTAAGTGTGGATACACCATATATGGGAGATGGGCTGACCCGTAAGCATAAATGGCAAATCCGTATTGCAGAATGACGAAGGTTACGGCTGCGCGAGTATAGCCTAGCTTTCCATTCTTTTGCTTAAAGAATAGCAAGGAATATCCGATTGCAAATAGGGCAATGGACATGCCAAAACCATACAGATTGTCTTGCACATTTTCGACTAGCCAGGAGGCTTCAGCTGGCATTGTGAAAATTGTAAGTACTGCGATAAGTAACGTAAGAGGGCCTAACCAAATAGCTTGTTTGCGATAGGTACCAAAAGCAGAATGATCATTTGCTTCTCTAGCATAGTCGGTAAGAAATAGCGCTGATAAAAAAAGTTCCGTACTAATCCCAAAGGCAATATGCATGTACGTCGTTGGGCTAGTTAACAGCTTTCCGTACAGTAACTGAGGATAGCCATCTTCTATCACAACAAATCCCCCTAGTGTGATAGGGAGAATACTGACCAACAGAGCAGGTATGAGCAATCCGGTTATCCCAGACGTAATACGTAGTAAATCTTGAAACTTGTTGGCATAATGGGAAAACATCATAAATGTTGTACGTATGGTGAGTAGAATTAAGCCTAACCCAACTGGTATAAGTAACAGGGTTCCTAGCATGGATGTAGCAAAAGGAAAGAAGCTGACGAGCGTGACAACGAATAAGACTAGAAATACGTTCGTAACCTCCCAGGTGGGTGACAAAAAGCGGTTGGCAATGCTTGATGCGTTCGTATGCTTCTTTTTGCCATAAACCAACGCCCAAAAGCCAGCACCAAAATCCAATGAGCCTAGCATGGAGTACACAAATAAAAAGCTCCATAAAATCGTTACCGCGATTAAATATTCTTCCATAATGGACTACACCTCGCTTTTGGCTAGTTCGTCTTGAACTGGATGCCGTTTGAAATAGAAGATGAGCATAAAAGCGGTCACAACTAATAAGACAGCATACAAGGAAATGAATAAAACAAACAGCAAACCGACGTTCTCGGATTGAGTGGCGGCGTCCGTTGTTTTTAGTACATTGACAATGGTGTATGGTTGCCGACCAATGCAGCTAAAGCACCAGCCGGCCTCGATGGCAATCATCGCCAAAGGACCTCCTCCAACAAACAACGCAAGCATCCATCCGGGGAGCGGTTTTTTAAATCCCCATCGCCAAATGATTGCTAAGAAGGCTAGCCCCATAAGCATCGTCCCAATTCCGACCATGACATTGAATAGTGTATGGACGTATAATGGTGGCCACAATTCTTCTGGATACTCATTTAATCCTTTTACTTCTGTATCGAATCGGTCCCCGGCTAAGAAGCTTAAGGCATACGGAATTTCAATAGCGTATTTTACTTCCTGATCCTCACGAGACGTCCAACCTCCTACACTTAAGGGAGCATATCTTGTCGTTTCGAATAGACCTTCTGCTGCTGCTAATTTTCTAGGATTATAATCATGTAGCATTTGTGCAGTCTCGTGGCCGTTAATGGCTGTAACGAGTGACATAACAGCGCCTAAATAAATTCCGATGGTAAGGCTTTTTTTATGATAGTTGCGTTCCTCGTTGGATAATCCTTTTCGTAAAAGACGTGCTGCTGCTAATGATGCGATGATAAACGCAACCGTCATATAAGCAGAAACAGAAACATGCAGAGCTGTTATGAAAAAGCTAGGATTGAAGAATGCTGCCCAAGGATCGACATTAGTGATCTCACCAGACGCTGTCATCTCAAAGCCGGCAGGAGTGTTCATCCAAGCATGAGCATCTGTTATTAATATGGCAGACCCTACAGCACCAATGGCTACAGAGACTATGCTCACAAGCCGTAGCCAGGTAGGAAGTCGGTCAGCAGCATATAAGTAAATCGACATAAATACAGCCTCTATGAGGAAGGCGAAAATTTCAATCTGGAAAGGTAATGCAATAACCTGTCCTACCATTTCCATAAATCCTGGGAATAGTAACGACAGTAGAACACCGACGATGGTTCCTGATGCAATGGCTACTGCCAGTAAAATGGCGAACCCTTTCGTCCATCGTTTCGCCATAATGGAATAATCTTCGTCCTTTTTTATTAGATACATCACTTCTGCAATGATGATCATGAGTGGAATGCCCACTCCAAGCGTAGCGTAAATAATGTGAAATCCAAGCGATGATCCAAACAACGCTCGAGCAAGTACGACAGTATCCAACATTTTTCACCTCGGTCTTTGTTTCATGTGAAACACATCTACCCTATTTATCCCGAAAAAGGAAGAAATTATGCACAAACTTTGGGAGGTTTAGTTTCACGGAGAGGGTATGAAAGTTTAATTGTGAAAATTTGAACAATGTAGTCTTGGAAAAAGGGGGAGTGAGGTTGAGGCATTATGGTGAAGAGGGGGGTGGATGATTTGGTCGGAGGAGGGAGAACGGTGGGAATGGAAAATCATGTCGAGTATATGTAATGGAAGCGAGCAAAAGCAATTCGAAGCGAGCATAAGAGGGATGGAAGTGAGCAAAAAGCGGTTCGAAGCGAGCATAAGAGGGGTGGAAGCGAGCAAAAAGTGGTTCGAAGCGAGCATAAGAGGAATAGAAGCGAGCAAAAGCGGTTCAAAGCGAGCATAAGAGGAATTAAAGCGAGCATAAACAACAAAAAAGCTGAGGGCATGTTAGCTCTCCTCAGCTTTAGGGGAAATCCATTCAGTTTGAAAGCGTGTAAGGGTGTGCTGCCATTCGCCTGGTGAGTCAATGTCGCTTATGACTGCGCTGATTTGGTCTAGATTTGCCATTTTGGCATAGGTGCGAATGCCGATTTTGGAGTGGTCGGCAAGAATGAATGCTTCCTCTGCGTGTTCAATTAATTTTCTCGTGAACAGGGCTTTGTTTGGATCATAACTAGTTGCGCCATGATCGAGTGCTACGCCATCTGTTGCAATAAATGCTTTGTTTACAAAGAAATCCTCCATCATTTTCTCTGCAATTGGACCTGATACCCGTAAATGTTCTGCACTGACTTCACCGCCTATAAAGATAACGCGCGCATCGATTAGCTGTTTTTTTGTATAGTCAATGAGTGTATTAAGAGCAGGAACAGAGCACGTCATAATTGTTAGATTGGTTTTATCGGTTAAGAAAGGAATCATTTGCAGTGGCGTGCTTCCTTCATCAATAACAATGACATCGTGGTCACGCACTTGTTGGGCCGCTAACTTGCCAATCGTCTGCTTTTCTTCCATTCGAATGGAAGAACGTTCATAATGGGGAGGTTCGGTCTGCACCTGTAGTTTAATGGCACCTCCGTAGACTTTCTTTAATTTGCTCTCATGCTCTAAATCATCTAAGTGTCTACGTATCGTTTCAGTAGATACATTTAGTCTCTCGGCTAGTTCACTAACTTTTACTTTCCCTTGTTGTTCTAATAGATGTATTATTTCTCGTTTACGTTCTTCTGCAACTAATGACAAACCAGTTCCTCCTCCAAAACTCTTTCATCCTAGTGATAGTGTAACGTATGAAGCCTACATGATAGTAGGCTACGATACAGTGTATTTCTCTTTTATCTGGTTTACATCTTCGTGGATAGCGATGCTTCTTTTAGTAAGTTCGGTAAAAATATCATTTGGTGAGAATGCGTATTCCGGAATCACGACTCCTGTTTCGTTCACATGTCCTTGAGCAATTAATTCAGCAGCAATAGCCATTGGAATGCCAACGTTTCTCGTGTAGGCACGAAGATTCTCCCATCCTTCCACAGAACCATCTGAAAGAGGATGTGTATGGGTAAGGATGTGCTGCTTTGTATGCTCATCTTTTTGACCAATTACCTCAACATGAAGGGCGTAACCGTATAGGTTTGTAGTTTGTCCTTCTTGAGAATTTCCTAGATAGTCACTAATGCAATCTAGAATTCCAACTTCTTGATTGTTTACTGTAATCGTATCATTTCTAGTAAACCCATACTCATATAAAGCTTTCATCAATCTCATGTTTGGCTCAGGCCATGTACCACGGACTTCTACGAGTTGAAGATCCTTATGTTCTAAGGCCTCAGCAAGTGTAACGGTTTCTGCGTGAGGGATAATATATTGCTCCGTTTTTCCAAAAGGTTCTGGTAGGTCAATCTCTCTTGGACGAGCAAAAGGTGGTACTTGAATAAATTCTCCTTTTTCAAAAACAACACGACTTGGTAAATCAGGATTGTATTCATACGTGGTCGTTTCTGTAATCGATTTTGAAAAGGCAATCGGGCGAAAAGATCCATGGCTAACGCGAATACTCTCGACAGTATCTAGTTGATTCGCTGCATGCATCGCCATCATTTGCGTAACACCAGGGGTCATGCCAAATCCTGCTACACACGTTTTACCATTTTGTTGGAACAAGGCATGAGAAGCGTTCTCTTCCCCAAAACCGTTTAAATTAACACCATGGCAATTCGCTGCTGCAATGCATTTAGTGGATAGACCATTCAACGTTATGGTTGTTCCATCCATCACGATGTCATAGGGCTTCAACTTTTCCACCGTTTTCTCAAAGTCCCTTACATCTACGAATTGGACGTCCACTCGTTCGTCATCTAACCACTCCGCTACTCGTTTAGCTTCTTCCACGTTATAGTCTCCCACTGTTATGTGAGTGAAGGAGCTATATTGAACTAGGTCCAATATAGCTTCTCTTGCAATTTTACCAGCACCACCTAAACAAAAAACTTTCATGATGGCCCCTCCTTACGCAATGGTTTGCTTCCAATACATACTCTGCTCTACAGCTACTAGTAATCGCTCAATATCTTCTATATCAATAACACCGATATTTCCTATTCGAAAGGTTTCTAAGTTTGTCACCTTACCTGGATAAATAACAAAGCCTCGTAGCTTCAATTCTTTATAAAATGTTTCAAAATCAAAGCCCGGATTGTCCGGGTGATAAAAAGGTGTGATGATAGGTGATTGAAGTTCATCAGGAAGAAGAGGCGTAAAGCCTAATTGGCGCATCCCCTCAACAAGTCGACGTTGATTGCTTGTATAGCGATCCTGTCTAGCCTGAATGCCACCTTCTTGTTGCAATTCATCCAAGGCTTGTCGAAATGCTCGGACTGTATGGGTTGGGGAGGTGAATCGCCATTTTCCTTCTTGTTCCTCCATAGTTACCCATTGATCATATAAATCTAGTGATAAGGAGCGGGCTAGTCCTTTACATTTCTCCATGGAAGAGCGCTTAGAGATAACGAACCCGAAGCCTGGAACACCTTGAATACACTTATTTGCACTGCTGATTAGGAAATCGATGTCTAAGTCCTGCATGGAAAACTCAATACCGCCAAAACTACTCATTGCATCAACGATGAATGTTTTGTTATAGGCTTTTACTACGTTACTTACTTCTTTTATAGGATTTAACATGCCTGTTGTGGTTTCACAGTGAACGACAGCAACATGGGTGATGCTAGCATCTTCTTCGAGGCTCTTAGTCAATTCGTTCAAGTCAGGTGGTTCCGTTTCACCACTAGGAAGGCTCGTCCAATCGATTCCTAGTCGATCAGCAATTTTACCAATCCGTTCTCCATAAGCCCCATTCATAAGTACTAGTAGTTTTCCGTCATGAGGGATGGTCGAGCCAATGACGGACTCGACACTAAATGTTCCGCTTCCTTGCATTAAAACAGTCGTGTACAGCTCGGAAGAGACATCCGCAAGATGTAACAATGAATGTCTAATCGATTGTACAATTGATTTATAGTCATCATCCCATGTACACCAGTCAGCTAACATTGTCTCTTTAACAGTTGTTGATGTTGTAAGTGGACCAGGTGTTAGCAACATATATGGGTTTTGGTTGTGTTCATACATATAATTACTCCTTTCTGTGAGGCATTAGAGATGCTTCTAATCGATCTAAAGCCTCGTGTAGCTGTTGTTCCGTAATGGTGAGGGGAGGGCACAATTGCAGTACGTTTCCTTTTGATACTTTAAAACTCAAGCCGAGCTCCAGGCATTTGTACATCATTTCCTCTACTTCTTTTGTCGCTTTTTGCTTCGTGACACGATCTTGAACAAGTTCAACGGCAAATAACAATCCAAGCCCACGAACATCTCCAATGATCTCAAATTGGTTTTTCATGCCTTCTAATCGTTCGCGCATGATGTGCTCAAATGCTTTCGTTTTGCTTAGTAGCTGTTCTTGTTCCATAACCTCTATCGTTGCTAAGGAAGCTGCTGCACCGACAGGGCTTTTTTCATGTGTGAAGTGGCCAAGAGATGTGTCGTGTGCAATATCCAAAGCTTCATCAGCTAGCAAAGCTGCCATCGGAAAAGCTGCACCGCCAAAGCCTTTTCCTAATACGACCATGTCCGGTGTGATGTTGTACTGTTCAAAGGCAAACCAAGTGCCTGTTCTCCCAAATCCAATTGCCGTTTCATCAAATATGAGCTTAACGTTGTAGGTGTTGCATAACTCTCGGATTTTTTCCATAAATGCTTGCGATGGAATTTGGACATCTGTGTTTCGAATGGTTTCCATCACAATGGCTCCAATATCCTCATCTTGAGACAGGATGTATTCGATATAAGAGGCAAGCTGTCGATCATCAAGGCTCGCTCCCTCCCAAAGAGGTCTATATGTTTGAATAGGGGGAACATGAATGACGCCAGGAAGGAGCGGGCCTATTTGTCGACGAAAATGGGCTTCACCTCCAACAGATAAGGCATCCATAGACGCGCCATGGAAGGATTCCCACATGGAAATCGTCTTGTGCTTCCCTGTAGCGATTCGTGCTAGTTTTAAAGCCATACCAATAGCAGATGTTGCACCGGGAGCAAACAAGGATTTAGATAAACTTCCTGGTGCTAACTCAGCTAACTTCTTGGCAAGCTGTATGGCAGGCTTGTTTGTGTAGCGTCTTGTAGAGAAGCTTAGCGTGTCTAGCTGCTTTTTCATGGATTCAATGACATGGGGGTGTTGGAAACCAACTTGATGTACTGCATTTCCATGAAAATCGTACAGTTCTTTCCCTTCTAATGTAGTAATCGTAGCACCTTGCGCTCCTTCTAACACATCAAGGCATGGTGTCGATAAGGACTGGTGTAAAAAGTAAGTTTCATCCTCCTGTAACCAATCTGTTGTATCCTTTTGGTGAGAAGCCATCCAGTGAGAGCGAAGGGGAGACTGGTTAACATCTCCCTCCCCATGACGAACGTGATTAGACATGAGTGCTCACTTCTTCTTGTAAGTGTGTGTTGATTTGATCAATGAGCTCTGGTAATGCTGAGATATCATCAATAACGAAATCAGCTCCAGCTTCATAAAGGGTGTCACGTGCTGACGCCATCTTTTCTTTTAATAGAGATTCATCCATAGTGTTCACATCTTCTTGGGAAAGACCTAGTGTGCTACTGCCTAAAATTGTTCCTACTGTCCACATTCCTGCATGGACACCTTCCTTCATGTCACTTACGGTGTCGCCAACTTTCACCATATGCTTCATAGGGAACACATTTAGTTTCATTGCATTCATATAGCACATCCAAGGGTAAGGGCGTCCTGCAGGTACTTCTGTTGAGGTTACAATCGCGTCAGGTTGGTATCCTTTATTCGAGGCTTCGCGGGCCACGACGTTCATCATTTCCTCTGTGTAGCCAGAAGTGGAGCCAATAGCAATCTGTTTTTCACGTAATGCTTCCATAGTTGTTTGTACATGCGGTAGAGGATCTGCATAGTTATCCAAAATTCGAAATAACATCGGTTCGAAATCTTCATATAAAGCAACGACATCCTGTTCGGTTGGCGCTTTGCCATGAACCGTCTTCCATTCTGCTTTGACACGATCCATTTCACAAATTGCTCGAACATGGTCTATTTTCAGTA
Source organism: Pontibacillus yanchengensis Y32 (assembly GCF_000770635.1). GTDB lineage: Bacteria > Bacillota > Bacilli > Bacillales > BH030062 > Pontibacillus > Pontibacillus yanchengensis. Next base: position 57,483 of record NZ_AVBF01000008.1, on the reverse strand, counting down.
ACCCCATCGGTGCTCTGGCTTCTTCAAATGTAATTTCTACTCCACGTTGCTTAAAAACTTCCATAAAAACTTGTACTGGGGCAAAGCAACCGTAATCTACTGTTGTACCTGCCCAATCAAAAATAACTCCTTTAATAGTTGGGGTCATGATTAGTCATCCTTTCAGGTTTGGGTTTGTTTCCATGCATTTGTTCTGTTCATTAACTTCTTGGATAGTAACTCATATACAACGCGAACGATGATATTTGTCGCGATAATCAACAGCGACATAGCTGCTGCAGGTGCAATGTCTCCAGCGTCGTCCATATTCACAATGGCAATAGATGCAAGCTTCCAATCAGGCGAATAAAGAAAAACAACTGCTGATATGGTTGTCATGGAGTTCACGAATAAATACATAGCCATTTCTAGAATCGCAGGTAAGGATAATGGAACCGTTACTCTTGAAAATGTTTTATAAAAAGGCACGTTCATTGCTTCTGATACGGATTCAAATTCATCGTCTTGTTTTTTGAGTGATGTATTTGCTGTAATAAAAGCGACTGCATAGAAGTGCACAATGTTTGCTAAAACAAGTATGGCTAGTGATCCGTATAACCATTTAAATGGGTTAGCTATTTCCATGTTGATGAATGGAATGGTAAACGCTTGTTCATTGAAGAAAAAGATAAAGGCTAAACCTATAACAAGTCCGGGTAATGCAATTGGTAATATCGATAAGAAATAAGACACTTTCCGTACCCATTTCAGGTGACGTGATTTTTCTGTCAAGTAAGCTCCTATGAATATAACTGCTGTACCAATGGTTGCGGTTAAGGTGGATACGATTAGACTGTTCCAGTAAGGTTTAAGTCCATCCCCAGCAACACTTCCAAATCCAAAGTTTCGAAGGGTTAAAGAAAAGTCATACGGCCATACTTTCACAAATGCTGCAGCCGCAATAGCTCCGAATAGAAGGAGGACACTAAAGGCGATGGCCGAGCAGTATAGTAAATAAAGCCTGTCTCGTCCTTTGTTTTTCGGTGTTTTGTATGGAACAGCTCTTGAATTAACACCGCCACTTTGCTTGCGTTGGATCGTTTGGTCAACGATAAATGCAATGATGGCAGGTATCGTTAAAATAATGCCGACCGTTGCACCCATTGAAAAATTTTGCTGGCCAATGACTTGCTTGTACACATCTGTTGCCAGTACGTTGTATTGTCCACCAACGACTTTAGGTGCACCGAAGTCTGTAAAGCTCAGCGTGAAGCAAACGAAAAATGCGCTTACTAAACCATATTTAATGCTAGGTAACGTAACTGTCACCAATTTTCTTAGTGTACTTGCCCCAAGTGTGTCAGCAGCTTCATATAAACGTTGATCGGCCGTGGATAGCGCAACTTTTAAAATGAGGAAGGCTTGAGGGAAGGTGAATATTACCTCTGAAATGATAATGCCTTTCATCCCATATAATTCAAAATCGAATTCCTCCCAACCAAACCACTGTTCCGTCAGGCCAAAGAATCCTGTCGTTAGTAGCCCGTTATTTCCTAATAGGTAGATTAGCGCAATCCCATACATCATGGTCGGGGCAAATAAAGGTAACAAACCGATATAGGTGAAAAAGGTTTTTCCTTTCATATGCGTCCTTTCGATTGCATATGCGAATAGGAATGCTGCACTTACTGAAATAATAGTTGTGATGATGGCAATGGTTACCGTATGATAAGCCGATTGAAATAAACTAGGTGATGTAAAATAGGTCGTGAAATTGTCCAGTCCAATGTAAGTCCCACTTTGATCTTGAAGTGCTCGTTTCAGTAATTCGATAATAGGAAATACCATGGAAAAAACCAGGCCCAACATCATCAATATAATGAGTGCTCGATGAACGCGCTCCGTGATACCGGGTTTCTGTGGAACGGTTGGATTCCATTGAACAATTGATTTTATTGCTGAAATCATAATGGATTCCCCTAACTAATTTCTGTTTTCGGACCAGAATGAGAAGTCCCGAAGTATGTCAGTTTATCTTCAGGAAAGGTCATATAAATTTTGTTACTGATTTGTAGGCCCATTTGGTGAACTTCTTCAGCAGAAAGGTCGATTTGGATAAAAGCTTGATCATTCGTTTGATCAAATTGATGTAAAGGAAGTACCATTAACCGGTAGGAAGAGCCACGAAATTCCATATGTTCAATAGTCGCAGGACTTGCATTTTCTTTTTTATCCGTTGCCACCTTAATATGTTCTGGGCGGATAGCTATCGAGTTAGTGGTTGCTACGCCTAGATGCTGATCGATGAAGTTGATTGTTCCAATAAAGTCAGATACAAAAGGTGTTTTTGGTTGATCATAAACTTGTTGGGGCGTACCGGATTGTTCCATTTTCGCATCGTTCATGACAATCATTTGGTCCGCCATTGATAATGCTTCTTCTTGGTCGTGTGTGACCATGATGGTGGTAATACCTAGTCGTTTTTGTAGCTTTTTGATTTCGTTTCGAAGTTGAACTCGTACCTTTGCATCTAATGCAGATAATGGTTCATCCAGTAACAGAAAGTCTGGGGACAGTGCTAATGCTCTAGCTAATGCCACTCGTTGTTGTTGACCTCCGGATAGTTGTGACGGATAACGGTCAGCTATATGCTCAAGATTTACGAGCTTAAGTGTGTCGTAGACTTTTTGTTTCATTTCTTGCCTTGAAGTCTTTTTAGTTTTTAATCCGTAAGCTACGTTCTGGAAGGCTGTTAAATTTGGGAATAACGCATACGATTGAAATACGATACCAAATTTACGTTTGGCAGGTGGTAGCTGTGTAATAGCCTTTCCGTTCATCGTGATGTCTCCACTATTTGGTTGCTCAAGTCCTGCGATAATACGGAGTAAGGTTGTCTTTCCACATCCACTTGGTCCTAGTAAACAAACAAATTCACCTTGTTGGATGGAAAAAGAGATATTTTGAAGAGCAGTATAAGATCCAAACTGCTTGTGTATATCTTGAACGGTCAGATGCTCCATAGATTGACTCGCTCCTTTTTGATTGAGATAATAAGAGTATAAGGGGGAAAGAGCCACCCCTCCCAATTTATTCTTTGGGTGCGCTCTTTCCGTCATAATTTTTGGTCCATTTGTCTAGAATCTCTTGGCGATTTTCAGCAGCCCAATTGAAGTCATTGTCGATTAACTGTTCCGTTGGATCTTCTGGAAAACCTTCAGGTACTGGCTTATCTGTAGGTACCGTTGTAATGGCAAAGTTTTCGCTATATTCCTTCATGGCTTTGTCAGAGATAGCCCAGTCTAAGAACGTCTTCGCTTCGTCCTTTATGTTTTCTTTCTTCACTAGAGCATTCGCTTCTAAATCCCAACCGGAACCTTCTTCAGGGAAAATCGTTTTAATTGGCTCGCCTTTTTCAGCTTGAGTAATCCCACGATATCCAAAGGAAATACCAATCGGATACTCTCCTTGACCAGCTAGTTTAGCGGGCTTAGAACCAGAGTGTGTGTACATACCAACGTTTTTATGAAGCTCGTCCATGTAGTTCCATGCTTTGTCTTCGCCCATTAGTTGCATCATGGCAGACACCGTTAGGAATCCTGTTCCAGATGATGCTGGGTTTGGCATAACAATTAAATCTTTATATTTAGGGTCTAATAAGTCTTCGTAAGATTGAGGAGCTTCTAAGCCCATTTCTTTAAGTTCTACCGTGTTTACTGCAATGCCAGTCATCCATGCATCAATACCAACCCAGTGTGGCTTTTCATTTTGGGTGTCTTTGTATTGAGAGCCAACGCGATCGATGCCTTCCGGTGCATATCCTTCTAGCATTCCTTTTTGATCAGCAACTAATAAACTCGTTGCAGCAAGTCCCCATACAACATCTGCTTTAGGATTGTCTTTTTCAGCTAATAGCTTGGATGTTACAACGCCTGTGGAATCACGAACGATATTTACTTTGATATTTGGATGTTTTTCTTTGAATGAGCTTAGATATGTTTCAATCATGTCATCCTCTAGAGCTGTATAAACGGTAATTTCTTTCTCCTTTGTCTCTGCATTTCCTCCAGAGCAAGCTGCCACAAAAACCAACATTAACGAAACAATAAACAACATTGTTTTTTTCATAATTAAATTCCTCCTCAATATGTTTTATTTACCAGTGAAACCTTTGAATTCCAGTGTTTTGCCTCTATTCTTATGAAAAACCTCCTGTCGTTTGATTCACTTTATACTATAACGATTGTTTGTAAATACCATATTAAGACCAAGTTAATCCTGTGTATTTTTGTGTTTTGTTGTTGTTTATTGTTGTTTTTTGGTTTGTGTTTGCGTGGTTATTTAAAACAAAAGGGTTTTGATATGATAGAAGGGGAATAATGATTAATAGAAATTTCATAACGTGAGGTGTGTGCATGACAAGATATATTCCGTGCTTATTAGTTACCCTGACGCTTGTCTTGGCTGGATGTACAGGAGACGAAGAAGGGGAGCATATAGCGAAAGATGCTGCAGCAAGTGATAGACAAAAGAAGCAAATAAATCAAGAAACAATCGCCAATTTTACCATGGATGCTGAAGTAAGGGGGGCGATGGAGGATATGACGTTAGAGGATATGATTGCTCAAATGATGTACGTGGGGCTAAATGGAACCTCGTTAAGTAAGAAAGGGGAAGAGATGATTTCCTCCCAGCATGTAGGTGGTGTCATTTTGCTGGGGAGAAATGTTACAGGTGATGCACAACTGGATTCATTTGTTTCTTCTATTAAACAGGCGAATCAAGGCTATGGTGTTCCATTATTTGTTGGTGTAGATGAGGAAGGTGGACGTGTTAGTCGTATTCCGAGCGCGCTTAGAAATATCCCTAGCAGTAAACAAATAGGGGATCAGGACAACCCGGAGCTTTCTTTTCAAGTTGGGGAACTTCTTGCTAAGAAAGTGAAACGATATGGTTTTAATATGGATTTCGCACCTGTTTTAGACATTAACAATAATCCAAATAACCCAGTGATAGGGGATCGTTCCTTTGGAGCTAAACCATCGAAAGTATCAGAGTTAGGGATTGCGACGATGAAAGGCATTGCTTCTGAAGGCGTTGTTCCAGTAGTGAAGCATTTCCCAGGTCACGGGGATACGTCGGTAGATTCCCATTTTAATTTGCCGAAAATCAATAAAACGCTTGAGGAGCTCAAGGACTTTGAACTGGTGCCATTTAAGGAAGCAATCGCAGAAGGTGCTGACATGGTGATGGTTGCGCATATTCTTTTTCCTGAACTGGATGAAACCTATCCAGCGACGCTGTCTAAGCCTATTATTACAGGGGTACTACGGGAGGAAATGCAGTTTGATGGAGTAGTGGTTACAGATGATATGACAATGGGTGCCATCTCAAATGAGTACGGGATGGAACAAGCCGCTGTATTATCCATAAAAGCAGGGTCTGATATGGTGATGATCGCTAATCCTCAAGGCGATCAATATGCATCTGTTCAGCAAACCATTAAGCAAGCAGTAGAAGACGGAGAGATTTCTAAGGAATCCATTGAGAAGAGTGTGCAGCGTATCTTAAAGCTTAAACAGAAGTATAAGTTGGATGAGGGAACTAACTCTTCTTTATCTCAGGAGGAGTTGAATGATCAAATTGAGGAGGTAGTGGGGAAAGTGAAATAAAGTGCACTTTTAGGTTGAAGTGTAAAAAACGCTCAGATACAGTTTTGTATCTGAGCGTTTTACTATGATTTATTTATGCTTCTAGTCGATCGAATGTGCGTAATGAGATGAGTGCACCTAAAGTAAGAATGCCACTCCATTCTTTTTTAGCAACTTCCCATGTGTCTAGATACTCTGTCCACTCCCATGTTGGGGCAGAGTGGCCGTTTTCTTCGAGTTTTTCTACAAAGAAATCAAGATTATCTTCCACTTTGAACGAAGGGATGCCGAAATGATTGGCTTCTGGTGTAGCGATGAATTTCAGCGGAAATGGAACGTACTTTTGCCAATTTTCTCGGTCCAGTTTAACGAGTGATTGAACAGCTCTCGTTAGTTGGTTTTCTACCTTTTCTGTTCGTTGGGAAGGAACCATGGCTAACAACCGTAGATAGCAATAGATTTCATGCTCTGATTCAAAGTTCTCCATCTCTAGTAAGTGTTGAACGGCTTGGTCCACCAGTTTTGGCACAGGTAGTACTTGGACATATTCTTCAAATATATGAAGGTAGCCAATAAGCTCTGCGCTTGGATTTCCCCAATTAGCATCTATCCATGTCATCCCATTTTCTCGCACCGTCCACCAAAAAGCGTGAGGATAGTCGTTCGCTTGTTCAGGAACAGCAAGCCATCCTTGTCGTTGTTCGATGAAAGCATATTCGAGATAACGGATTGCTTTTTCAATCATCTCCATTGCCAAGGGATGGTCGGCAAAACGAATTAAATGTTGAAATGCAACAGAGGTTGCCATAGGGGATGAGTGAGGAAGTCGGAAATCAGCTTCCAATCCATTTCCGAACCCTCCATCTTCGTTTTGGAATTGCTGAAGAGCGTGTAGAACGTCCTCAGCTGAACCGTCCTCAAATTCATATGTAAATAGTGCTTGCTCTAAAGGACGACCATTCGACATAATATAAGATCTAGCTTGTTGAAACGCTTCGTTAGATAGAGTTTTCATAATCAACCTCCTTATATTGCTAGTTTATCATAAGGTGCCAGACCCCCGTCACGTTACAGCTTTAGCAAAGTAACAGAGTGGGGGTCAGGCACCTTTAGAACTGCTGTTTTTCTAATGTATATAAAGGTAATTATATATGTACAAGAAAAATAAGAGAAGTGGTAGTTGATTAAGAGGTGTCATCAAAAGGTGCCGTCATCAAATGGTGCCAGACCCTCACTTGAGTAAAGCGTTAATGCGGTAGCATGGCGGGGGTCTGGCACCAAGCAGGAGGGATAGTATGGATGTGCGATTAAAACGGATATATGAGGAAGTTTCTGATCAAGATGGCATGAGGGTTTTGGTTGATGGGATGTGGCCAAGAGGAGTGTCTAAAGAGGCTGCTCAATTAGATGAATGGATGAAGGCTGTCGCACCTAGTGCAGATTTGCGAAAGTGGTTTGGGCATGATCCGGATAAGTTTGCTGACTTCAAGCGTAAATACAAACAAGAAATGCACGAAGATGAGGAGAAGAAGCAAGCGCTTGACCAGTTAAAATCTTACGTGAAACAAAAGAAAGTAACGCTTCTGTTTGCTACAAAGGAAGAGGAGTATAATCATGCGGTTGTTTTAAAAGAAATCCTTACCAAGCAATAGTAGGTGCCAGACCCCCGCTCTGATAATGCTTTAACGCGGTATCGTGGCGGGGGTCAGGCACCGCGATATGCACTGAAATGTATAACGTATTCATTTGCACCAAGTGTAATACTTGGTGCTTTTTTATACGAATTCAAAAAACCCTTACAAAAACAGCGTAATCATAGGGTTCCAAAAATAATTTCAAGAAAATTCTTTTATTTGCATTGTATATAAATTCGTTCTTGTGTATAATAATTCGCAACGAGACAAATCGAAACTTCATTACAATCCGTACAGAATGGAGAAACTAAGGGAGGTTGGCAATTGGAGAATCAAGGTTATCTTTTACTAGAGAATGGAGATGTTTTTGAAGGAACGTTGATAGGGGATGCATCTTCATGTGAAGGAGAAGTCGTCTTTAACACGAGCATGACAGGGTATCAAGAGATTACCACAGACCCTTCCTATGCAGGGCAAATTATCGTTTTTTGTTATCCGCTAATTGGGAACTATGGTGTGAATGATGTAGATGATGAGAGTACCTCCCTTTTTATATCTGGTGTTGTGATCGGTGAGAATTGTGACGCACCGAGTCACTTTCAATCCAATAATACGTTTTCTACTTATCTAGCTACCAAAGGAGTTACTGGGATTAGTGGAATCGATACAAGAACATTGGTGAAAACGATTCGAGATACAGGAACGAAGAAGGGGAAGATTGTAAAACATATCCCAGAGTACTTGGAATGGGAGGCGAAGTCAGATGAAGTACTTGTATCTAACGTATCTGTGAAGGAGCCGTTCACCTATTCCAATGAGGGGCCTCATATTGTACTGATGGATTTTGGCTATAAGCAATCTATTGTGACATATTTACAAAAACAATCATGCAAAGTCACGATCATGCCATACAATTCTTCCTTTGAAGAGGTTCAGCAGTTGAATCCAGATGGGGTGGTAATCAGCAATGGTCCAGGGGATCCTCAATCCTTACAAACCTATCTACCAGAAATGAAAAAGCTAAGTCAGGCATACCCAATCTTTGGCATATGCCTCGGTCATCAATTATTAGCACTTGCCTATGGCGGGTCTACATCTAAATTAAAGTTTGGTCATAGAGGATCCAATCACCCTGTTAAACATATGGAAACAGGCAAAGTTTATATCACATCGCAAAATCACGGATATGAGGTGCAGGCAGAAAGTATGGAAGGCACCCCTTTTATCACGACGTACAAAAATGTAAATGATGGATCTCTCGAAGGGATGAAACACCATACCTTGCCGATTTACTCGGTACAATTTCACCCGGAGGCTCACGCAGGACCGAATGATACAGCGTTTATGTTTCAACAGTTTGTCGAATTGGTAGGTGAACAGTCTTATGCCACTACGTAACGATTTGAAAAAGGTATTAATTGTAGGTTCCGGTCCGATTCAGATTGGGCAAGCGGCGGAGTTTGATTACTCTGGAACGCAGGCGTGTATGGCTTTGAAGGAAGAGGGAATCGAAGTTGTTCTTGTTAATAGTAACCCAGCCACTATCATGACCGACCCTATGATGGCAGATCGTGTCTATATGGAACCTTTAACGGTAGAATCCATTGAACAGATTATCGCTAAAGAGGAGCCTCAAGGGTTAATCGGAACGTTAGGTGGCCAAACGGGGCTGAATTTAACAATTGAACTTGAAGAAAAAGGTGTTTTACAAAAATATGGCGTTGAGCTTCTAGGTACATCCCTGGAATCGATTCAAAAAGGAGAGGACCGGCAGCTATTTCGCCAGCTCATGATTGATATCGAGGAACCGATTCCAGAATCGAAAATGGTGGATAATCAACAAGAAGCGCTCGAGTTTGCGGCAGCTATTCACTATCCAGTCATTGTCCGTCCTGCCTATACACTAGGCGGGGAAGGTGGTGGAGTTGCAAACAATGCAGAAGAACTTCAGGAAATCGCGCGAACAGGACTTCAACTCAGCCCTATCCATCAAATATTAGTCGAGAAAAGCATCCTTGGCTGGAAAGAGCTTGAATATGAAGTGATGCGAGATGCAAATGGAACGGCCACAATCGTTTGTAACATGGAAAATATGGATCCTGTTGGCGTTCACACTGGAGATTCCATCGTCGTAGCTCCTTCACAAACATTAACGGATACGCAATATCAGATGCTTCGTAATGCTTCCGTAAAGGTTATTCAGGCGCTCGACATCGTTGGCGGGTGTAACATTCAGTTTGGTTTAGACCCCTATTCCAATAACTATTATGTTATTGAAGTGAATCCAAGGGTGAGTCGATCATCTGCCTTGGCTTCCAAAGCAACCGGATATCCAATAGCTAGTATGGCAACGAAATGTTCCATCGGCTATCATCTAGATGAAATTGTAAATCCAATCACACAGAAAACCTATGCTGCCTTTGAACCTGCCCTTGATTACGTTGTGGTAAAGCTACCACGTTTTCCGTTTGATAAATTCGTAGAAGGCAATCGACAGTTAGGAACTCAGATGAAGGCGACAGGGGAAGTGATGGCAATTGATCGAACGTTTGAAGGTGCGTTGAATAAAGCTGTTCGGTCGCTGGAAACGAATCAGCTTAGCTTAACCTCCACTTCTTATCAAGATCTTTCTGATGCCGGGTTATCCAATCAACTTCAGCACGCTACAGATGAGCGAATGTTCTTGATTGCAGAAGCGTTTAAGCGAGGCGTTACCGTCGACCAGGTTCAACAGCTGACGTATATCGATCCATGGTTTTTAGAAAAAATCGCCAATATCGTCCAGCTTGAAGGAAAGTTGAAAAATCAAACTTTATTTTCCATCGCACAAATCAAAAAAGCAAAGTCCTTCAATATCAGTGATGCATTTCTTGCTTCCTGTCTCAACATGAGCCTGCCTCTTTTCCGGGAGTACAAACAAGAATCAGGCTTAACTGTCTCCTATAAGCAAGTTGATACATGTGCAGGGGAATTTGAAGCGGTCACTCCTTACTATTACTCTACTTGGAATGGCCAGGATGAAGTTGAACAAGTAGACGGGGAGAAAGTATTGGTTGTCGGCTCTGGCCCAATTCGAATCGGGCAAGGAGTGGAATTCGATTACTGCTCGGTGCACGCAACGATGGCATTGAAAGAAAAAGGATACACAGCAGTTGTGATCAACAATAACCCTGAAACGGTTAGTACAGATTATACAATGGCCGACCGTCTTTATTTTGAACCACTTGCTCTAGAAGATGTCCTTGCTGTTATTGAAAAAGAAGGCATTGAGAAAGTGTTGATTCAATTTGGTGGGCAGACTGCTATTAATCTAGCGAATGGTTTACAAGAAAATGGCGTCCAGATTCTCGGTACCTCTGTTGAGGATATTGAAAAAGTAGAAGACCGTGACGCTTTTTATAACACATTGAAGGAGCTCGATATTCCGTATATTAAAGGAACGATTGCAAATAAATTGACTGATTTACAAAACGTATCAGACGAAGTGTCCTTTCCAGTCATTGTTCGTCCATCCCACGTAATAGGTGGTCAATCCATGTTTCTAATCAGTAGTAAGGAAGAGCTAGAAACCCACTCAAAACAATGGAAGGCAGCACAAAAGAATATGTGGCCTCTTGTTATTGATGAATATATAAAAGGCAAGGAATGTGAAGTGGACGCTATTTGTGATGGAGACGATATTCTTATTCCAGGCATCATGGAGCACATGGAACGAGCGGGAGTCCATTCAGGTGATAGCACATCCGTTTATCCTCCTATTACTCTGACCAACGAGCAACAAGAAACAATCGTCTCCTATACGAAAAAGCTAGCCAAAGCCATGAACGCAACCGGAATGATTAACATTCAGTTCGTCATAGAAGGAGATGAGGTCTACGTCTTAGAAGTGAATCCTCGTTCCTCGAGAACGGTTCCGGTTATGAGTAAGGTAACGTCGGTACCAATGATTGAATTAGCCGTATTCACTCAAATTGGCTATAAACTGAAGGATTCAACCTACGGAACAGGACTGCTAGAAGAAGTCCCATTCTATACCGTGAAGGCACCAGCTTTTTCAGACAATAAATTAAATGATGTAGACCACGCACTAGGACCTGAGATGAAATCGACAGGTGAAGTTCTTGGTTTATCGACTGATCTAACGGAAGCCATTCAAAAAGCCTGGTATTTGACCAATATCCAAATGCCAATGAACATACTATGCTCCATCAATGAGTCGGAAAAGCATGCAGCCATCCCAATCCTTACGAACATGATAGAAAAAGGAATGCATGTATATGCAACGCCGAATACAGCGGCATTTTTAACTCAAGAAGGTCTGAACGTGGAGGTAGTTGAGAAAAACCTCGACCAAATGGAAGAGATGATTTCAAACGAACAGATCCACGCATTGCTCTGTACGCCAACACAAGGTAGGAAAAAGCAACGATTCGGTTATCAGCTGAGAGCATTAGCTACACGCTATCGCTTACCAAGCTTTACGCATCTTGATACGTTTAAACTGGTAAACTATTTACTCGATCAAGATAAGGATCTCGCTGTGGCAACGGTAGAAGATTTACAGAAAAACGGTTCATCTGTTCATGTCTAGGAAATTATTAAATTCAATGCTTGTGAATAACTGAAAAAGTGAAGTAGCCACGTCCAGCTCCAGCGCCCAGCGACTAGCAAACTTCCTGCACCTCCTTACGATAAGTCAACATCGAATCGCTAACGCTCTTCGTGTTTCCTTTATCTCATACGGAGCCGTCCAGTTTGTACGTCGCTACCCGGGCGCTTGCGCTTTTGTTCAATCCATTACTATGTAAAGAAGGGAAGATTATCATGAGCTCAACCCAAACCTCTCCATCGCTTTCTGAAAAAGGCATAAACGAGAACCACTTTTTAACCATTGGCGAATGGTCTATTCAAACAATTGAACACGTATTAGAGCAAGCTCAAGTTTTAAAAGATAAACAGCAAAACGGAATCCTCCAAACAGATTTACAAGGAAAAATTCTCGGTATGATTTTTGAAAAGTCTTCCACACGTACTCGTGTATCTTTCGAGGCTGGGATGCTGCAGTTAGGTGGAGATGCCATTAACTTAAAATCAGATGACCTGCAACTGGGACGCGGCGAGACGGTAGAAGATACTGCCAAGGTATTATCCCAATATGTAGACGTACTCATGATTCGTACATTTGCGCATGAGACGATTGAAACATTTGCGGAAGCGGCTGATATACCTGTCATTAATGGATTGACAGACCTCCATCACCCAACCCAGGTCATGGCTGATTTACTGACGATTAAAGAGAAAAAAGGTGCGCTAGCTGGTGTGAAGGTAGCGTATGTAGGAGACGGCAACAACATGGCTCATTCTTTTATTGAAGCAGCCGCTAAAATGGGGATGCATTTATCCATAGCTGCTCCTTCTGGTTATGAGCCGGATGAATCCATTGTAAAAGAGGGCAAAGCTCTAGCAGAACAAACAGGCGGATCGATTACCATCACAAATGATGCAAAAGAGGCAGCGAATGGTGCGGATGTCATTACGACAGATGTTTGGGCTAGCATGGGGCAGGAGGAAGAGCAACAAGAACGCTTGGATGTTTTCTCAAGCTTTCAAGTGAATGAAGAATTATGTGCCAATGCGAAAGAAGATTATATGTTTATGCACTGTTTACCAGCTCACCGTGGCGAGGAAGTAACGGCAGATATTATTGATGGAGCGCATTCTGTTGTGTTTGACGAGGCGCAGAATCGCCTTCACGCACAAAAAGCCATCTTGAATTATCTCCTACTAGGGCAGTGAGTTTTGTTGAGAATGTATAAAAATACTTTATTTTAAATAAAAATTCGGAAAAGGAGCGATCGATATGAGTAACGGCAAAATTGTTTTAGCGTATTCTGGGGGCTTAGATACATCTATCTCCGTAAAATGGATTCAAGAGAAGTACGGCTACGAGGTCATTGCTGTAGGCTTGGATGTGGGAGAAGGAAAAGACCTTCAAACGATTAAAGACAAGGCTTTAGAGGTAGGTGCTTCCAAGGCATACGTCATTAATGGAAAAGAAGAGCTGGCGGAAGAGTATCTGTTACCAGCTTTAAAAGCAAATACATTATATGAAGGAAAATATCCACTTTCCTCTGCGTTGTCTCGTCCGCTTATCTCGAAATTGTTGGTCGATATAGCTGAAAAAGAAGGCGCTGTAGCCGTTGCTCATGGTTGTACTGGAAAAGGAAACGACCAGGTACGCTTCGAATTGTCCATTCAAGCACTGAATCCTGACCTGAAAGTAGTGGCTCCAGTTCGTGAATGGGGAATGACGAGAGACGAGCAATTGAAATATGCCCAAGAAAAAGGCATTCCGGTACCCGTAAATGAAGAGAATCCTTTCTCCATTGATGCAAATATCTGGGGGCGTGCTTGTGAAGCAGGCGTCCTTGAAGATACTTGGGCCGAAGCACCAGAAGCAGCATTTGATTGGACGAATCCCATTTCCGAAACACCAGATGAACCCCAGTATCTGGAGATTGATTTTGAACAAGGACGTCCCGTTGCTTTGAACGGAGAACAGAAGGACCTTGTTTCGTTAATTGAACAATTGAATCAAATTGGTGGGCTACATGGTGTTGGTCGTATTGATCACGTTGAAAATCGTTTAGTCGGGATTAAATCAAGAGAAGTATACGAGAATCCAGCTGCCCTAATTTTGATTCAAGCACACAAAGAGCTGGAATTTCTTACTCATACGCGTGAAGTTTCACAGTTCAAAACGTCGGTCGATCAACAATTGGCAAAGCTGATCTATGACGGGTTGTGGTTCTCGCCATTGAAATCAGCACTAGAGGCGTTTATCGATGATACGCAAAAAATGGTTTCCGGGAAAATCCGCGTCAAGCTGCATAAAGGTCATTATAGTGTTGTTGGACGTCAATCTGAATACTCCCTATATAACGAAGAACTTGCTACGTATATGAAGGGGGACATGTTTGACCATGAAGCAGCGGAAGGATTTATTAAACTTTGGGGACTACCAACAAAAGTACACGCAGAAGTCCACAATAAACCAAAAGTCACCCAGCCATAAGGAGGTGGATGCTGATGTCGAAATTATGGGGCGGACGTTTTACGAAACAAACGAATGAACTGGTGGAAGAGTTTACGGCTTCGATTTCGTTCGATAAGGAGTTTGCGGAAGAAGATGTGGAGGGGAGCCTTGCCCACGTTATCATGCTCGGGGAATGTGGTGTCCTGACAGAAGAAGAGGTTACCCAAATCCAGTCAGGCCTTATAACGGTACTCAATAAAATCAAGAATGACACATTTGAGTACTCTGTTGCTGATGAAGATATTCACATGAATATTGAACGTGCATTAATAGAGGAAATTGGTCCTGTTGGTGGAAAGCTGCATACAGGCAGAAGCCGAAATGACCAAATTGCTACAGATATGCATCTCTATCTCGAGCGGAAGACAAAGCATTTCATCTCCTTGATAGAACAGGTGCAGCAATCTATATTGGAGCAAGCGGCAGATAATGTCGATACAATTTTACCAGGGTACACGCATCTGCAAAGGGCTCAACCCATCTCATTCGCTCATCATTTAATGGCTTACTTTTGGATGCTGGAGCGGGATAAAAGCCGGTTCGAAGACAGCTTAAAACGCATCAGCATCTCCCCACTTGGTGCGGGGGCTCTGGCTGGAACGACTTTTTCCATCGACCGAAGTCGTACAGCAGAAATACTAGGGTTTATGGATGTATATCCTAATAGTCTTGATGCCGTAAGTGATCGGGATTTCATTTTAGAATTTCTATCGATTGCATCTACATTTATGATGCATGTGTCTCGGTTATCCGAAGAGCTTGTCATCTGGAGTAGCCAGGAATTTCAATACATTGAACTGGATGACTCCTTCTGCACTGGTTCGAGTATCATGCCGCAAAAGAAAAATCCAGACGTACCTGAGTTGCTTCGCGCTAAGACAGGACGGGTAAATGGGAATCTGTTTGGACTTCTTACCGTATTGAAGAGCCTGCCGCTTGCGTATAACAAAGATATGCAAGAGGATAAAGAGGGCATGCTCGACACAGTGAAGACATTGGATGGTACATTGAAGTTGTTGGCTCCAATGATCGAAACGATGGTCGTAAAGAAAGAGAACATGAAAAAGTCCGTTCAGCATGATTACTCCAACGCCACAGATATTGCGGACTACTTGGTGAATCAAGGTTCAACCTTCAGAGAAGCCCATGAAGTGATTGGGAAGATTGTGCTGTACGGCATCGAGAATCAGAAATATTTACTCGATTTAACGATGGAGGAATACAAGCAATTTAGCCCACTATTTGAAGAGGATATATACGAACTCTTAAAGCCGCAATCAGTTATGAACGCAAGGAATAGTTATGGCGGTACATCGGAACAACAGGTGCGGAACCAAATCGAATATGGTAAAACATTTATACAAACGTAAGCGGAATCATTTCGCTTACGTTTTTTTTATTGTTTTTTATTGGTGCCAGACCCCCGCTATGATAGTGCTGTACCGTGGTAGAGGGGTGGGGGTCTGGCACCAACATAAAAAAATTCTCAAAAAATGTGATCCAAAGTCTATTTCCATTCGATAGCTTAATAGAAAACATCATAATGGTTTAGTAATTTATTTACGGGCATGAAAAAGAAGCAATGGGTAAATAAAACTATACTTACTAGGCCGTTATGGACATGTGCTGTTTAGCAGACATAGGTACAAAAACTAAAAGGAGGTTTTTTTGAATGAATGTAAAAAAGGCATTTGTAGCGATTCCAATGAGTGTCGCACTATTGGTACCATCAACAGCTGGTATCGTATCAGCGGACGATCACATGAATATGAAGCCGAAGGTGGACACGCCTGCGGTAGAACTACGAGCGAATTTAGATCAGCTTTTCTCTGAACACGTTTACTTGGCTATGACAGCAATGAGAAAAGGTGCAGCTCAAGAACCTGATTTCAACCAGGCAGTAGCAGCACTGAAAGCGAACACGGACGATCTTACGGCAGCTATTGAAAGCGTTTATGGCGAGAAAGCTGGAGATCAGTTTCATGAATTCTGGAGTAACCATATCGGTTTCTTCGTAGACTATGTAAATGCAACAGCTGAAAATGATGAAGAAGCGAAACAAGAAGCGTTAGATAACCTAGCAAACTATAAAGAAGAATTCTCTTCTTTCCTTTCTGAAGCAACAAACAATCAATTAAAATCTGACAATCTAGCAGAAGGTCTTCAGATGCACATCAACCAGCTAATTACTGGATTTGATGCCTTCGTAAATGAAAACTACGATAAAGCATACGATGCTCAAAGTAATGCAATGGAGCATATGTATAATCCGAGTAAAGGGTTATCCAGTGCCATCGTAAATCAATTCCCAGAGAAATTCGATAACACGAAAGCTGTTACAAAAGCAGCAAATCTGCGTTCTGACTTAAACTTCCTATTCTCTGAGCACTTTGCACTTGCGCAACAAGCAATGCAAAATGGCATTCAGGGCGCACCAGAATATGATGCAAGCGTAGAACAGTTAAACGAGAACACAGAGGAACTTTCTGCTACAATTGGTTCTGTTTATGGCGATGAAGCTGAGAAGCAATTCAAGGAGCTATGGAGCAGCCACATTGGTTTCTTCGTGGACTACGTGAAAGCGACAGGGAACGAAGACATGGAAGCGAAAGAAGAAGCGCTTAATAACCTTGATCAATATCGTGAAGACTTCTCTAAATTCATGAGCAATGCAACAGAAGGCAAAGTACCTTCTAGTGGACTTGCAAAAGGTCTAGAAACTCACGTTGGACAACTTACAGGTACATTTGATGAATATGTAGAGGGTGACTATGAGCAAGCTTGGGATATTGCCCGTTCTGGTTATGAGCATATGTTCACGCCAGCGAAGCTATTTAGTGGAGCAATCGCTTCTCAATTCCCAGAGAAATTCTCTGAAGAAGATATGAAAGAAGAAGACATGTTTGAAGACGTACCAATGGATCATTGGGCTTCTGACTATATCTACGGCCTAGCTGACAAAGGTATTGTTGTTGGTATGCCAGATAACATGTACATGCCTGAGGAATCTGTTACACGTGGCCAGTTCACAGCACTACTTGTACGTGCCCTTGGTCTTGAAACAGACGCTGAGCTTCCGTTCACAGACGTTTCTGATACGTTTGCAGCAGAAGTAGCTGCAGCTTATGATGCTGGTATTACAGAAGGTATGACAGAAACCATGTTTGCACCAAACGAAACAATTACTCGTGAACAAATGGCAGCAATGCTAATCCGTGCTTACAATGCAACAGGCGGAGAGCATAATGACAATGTTGCAGACATGATGTACAATGACGAAGACATGATCAGCCCACAGTTTGATCATTATGTAGACCACGCTGCTGACTTAGAGCTAATGGTTGGTAACGGTGGCGGAGACTTCAATCCGAAAGCGGACGCTAACCGTGCACAAGCATCTAAAGTAATCTATCTAATGTGGAAACTTAAACAATAATAGTTAGAATGATAGAGCCTGATATCTCCTTGTAGATATCAGGCTTTTTATATAAACACGTGAGGCAACAATTGATTTGTCTCTCTCGTTAATTGGGAATCCATAGTTTTGTTAAGTCAAAATGACCAAAGGATTGAAACTCTACGTTTTGAATAAGGGGATGAAATGTACGTGTTTTAACAGGATGGTGCTGAAAGATTAGTAGGTTATGATTCCTAATATAAGCTTCTACTCTAGCCATGATAGCTTCCCGTGCGCTTGCATCCATCTGTTTTTTAAGTTCTTCTAGTTCAGCATCAATCCATGTTAACGCGTTTTCCGGGAACATGCGTCGGAATAGAAGTGTGTCATTGTAAAAGGCACCTAAGAACGATAAGTGTGGATCGAGAGAGGAGACTTCTCCCATAAAAATAAGATCAATCATTGGATCCATGTTTTTTTCATAAAAATCCTTGAATGTAAAGGGATGCAGTTCAAAGGAAATTCCGTATTTTCGCGCTTCATCCGCAAACCAGTCTACTTCTCTCTTCGCACGTTCAAAGTTGAGATGATAGAGACGAAGTGTTTCCCCTTTATACCCTGCTTTTTTTAGGAGATGTGGGATGCGCTGAGAATCTTTAGGTAAGTGTTCGGATCTGTGAGCCATGAAACTACTAGCTTCCACCCAATTCTCCCATTGTAAGGCCTTCGCCATCTTGTTCATGTCTAATAAATGAAAAATAGCCTCCCGAAAATCCGGTTGCTGAACGATGTTATCCTGCTGAAAATTAAAAGTGAGAAACCGAAATCCTGTTTCGATTTCATGCTTGCTCTGCGGTTCACTTAGGTCAGGACTGTCTATCGTAAAATTAACTACATCAGCTACTTCCGGAGAAACTTTATAAAAATGGACCTCATCTAAAAGGGGACGCTCTTTGAAGTAACTATCGAAAGCTTCGAGGACAAGTTTGTGCTCCGTACGCTCTTTCATAAAGAATGGTCCAGTGCCAATCCATTCGTACTCATCAAAAGGAGTGTCTGCAGGTAAAATACATAGATTGGAAGATGCCATGTATCTCGCAAAAAAGGGGTTGGGCTTCGATAACGTAATGACGATTTTATATGGTCCTTGGCATTCTATGTTCACAATTTCTTGCGTCATCCAGGAAGTAGAAATAGGTCCTTGCTGCACCCGAATCAGCGTGGCTTCCACATCGCGACTCGTCAATTCTTCACGATGGTGAAACTGTACGCTTTTTCGCAAGTGAAAAGTCCACACCTGATACGTTTCGTCTACTTCATAGCGATGGGCAATATGCGGACGTATAACATCATGCTGGGCATCATATGTCAAAAGGGCATCACCTAATTGCTCAAGCAGATGCGCCTCAAACGATATAGCTACACGTAACGGATCTAGCGTCATCACATCTCTTGTAATAAAAGCATGCAATATATCTTTGGAAGCTGTATCTGATTGGTAGCCAAACATTTTCCGTATATCAGAAGAAGACTTGGCAATCCATGATTTGGGGATTGGGAGCCTTAATAATTGTGCAGCTTTGTCGAGCTGATCATAGTGTAGACAGTTTTTTACGTAGTGGTCTACTTCACTTTGAAAAGGTGATAGAAACTGTAGTGTGGAAGGATTGCCTCTCCCTCTCCCGGGTTGATAGACCAACCTTTCTTGTGCTTCTAACTCATGTAGGATTCGTTTTACATTTTTTGTCGAGCAATACCAAATGTCTTCAAGTTCTTGAAGTTTAAACGTACATATTTGATTATGTTCTCGTTCATAAAGATGCGCGCGCATGGTGAAGTAGCGTTGATCAAGCATTTGAGAAACCTCCATAAGAAAAGCTCAGGGCGCCTTGGTCACCCCCGACAGGCTTGTCTCAAGCCTGTCGGGGGTAGGCGCCAGAAATTCATACTTCCTTTACGTATAAAAAGGGGACATTATTTCTTCGATTGTACCCTTTTTACCGCTTTTTGGAAAGTGGATAATGAAGGTCAAGGAGGCGGTCGAATGTTTCGTACACTACATCCCAATATACGAATCCGAATTTATACTTCATTCCTTAGTAGAATAGTGGGGTCAGCGGTTTTCCCGTTTATGGCCATCTATTTTACGAGGGAAATCAATGCGACGGTTGCAGGAATCTTACTTCTCATTCAGGTGGCTGTTCAATTTTTGACTGGATTGTATGGTGGTCACCTTGCAGATATAGTCGGTCGAAAACGTTTGATGGTGACCGGAGAGGTGTTAAAGGTAGTGGCCTTCTCTGGAATGTTGATTGTAAACTCTCCGTGGATGACTTCAGCCTGGATTACCTTTGTTATGATGCTCCTCATTGGAGTTTCAGCGGGATTAGTGAATCCAGCGGCAGAAGCGATGTTAATTGACGTAAGCACAAAAGAAACAAGGGCGTTTATGTACGCCATAAACTATTGGGCTGTTAATATGTCCATCATGGTTGGATTAATTATTGGTGGCTGGTTTTTTGAAGCGTACTTATTTGAATTACTGGCTGTATTGATTGGTATTAGCTTGCTAACCCTTTGGATGACAGCCGTTCGTATTATCGATACGTATGTTGCGAAAGAAGAAAAATCTGGTCAAGGCTATGGATTAAAACCCTTATGGAAAAGTTATCAAATGGTTATGAAAGATTGGTCATTTTTAGCCTTTACCATTGGTGGTGTGGCTATATTGGCAATTGAATTTCAACGGAATAATTTTATTTCAGTAAGGCTGGAACGTGACATCCCATCTCAAATGATTGATGTGTTTCACCTGTTTTCCTTTCAGTTAGATGGCATTAAGTTGTTAAGCTTACTAACTGTTGCCAATACATTGATCATTGTCATTTTTACAGCGGTTGTCTCTAAATGGATCAAAGGAAAGCAAGAGCAACCAATCATGTACACAGGATTTATATTGTTTGGCTTAGGCTATGCGTTTATGGCATTTAGCAACAACATTGTTGGTCTATTTCTAGCGGTTTGTGTACTGTCTGTTGGGGAACTATTGTACGTCCCGACGCGGCAATCTATTTTAGCTGACATTGTGGATGATTCGAGTAGGGGAGCATATATGGCGGTAAATGGATTGGTATTTCAGCTTGGCAAAATGCTAGGGGCATTAGGTCTAATCGTAGGAAACATCATTGGTGGTGTGGGGATGAGCCTTCTTTATCTGTTGCTAATTATTGCGGGGATTTTCTTCTCAAGGATCGCCATACGAAAAAGGGAACCACATTTTGAACTGACACCTTCTAATGAACAGATATGAGGGTAAGCCTGATTATGTCATTAATATGTGGAGGGATTTCATATTAGGAAATAGAAGTGCTATCTATGGAAACTGTAAGAGAAAGGGATGGTTAGATGGCACATAAGCTTGGCATATCTGGGAGTACTATTTTATCGAACGAAGAACAATTTGATGACTTATTTCGAACAGAAACCGATCATATTGAAATTGGGGAGTTTGCAAATGAACAGGCATTCCAGAGGTTTTTAGAAAAGAATCAAAGCCAAAAAAGTTATGGTGTTCATTCGCCGCTGTATCGCTCGAATAGTAAATACGATTTGCTAGAATATGTTCAAATGGAGCCAGAGCAAGCTTGGGAGCAAATTGAACAAGAGGCTGAGAGGTTATCAAAGCTAGGTGCAGCATATATGCTCGTTCACTTTCCATACTTTACAGGAGAAGTTGGGGAAAGTGGTAACGAACAAATTGAAGCAGGGTTACAGAAGTTGAGTGAACTACAAAGGGAAACGGGTCTTCCTATTGTGTGTGAACCGAAGCTAGGGAAAGGAGCAAATCCAGCAGGTATATCCCATTTATATACCTTTCCGTTAGATGTATGGAAAAAATACGACCTACAAATGTGCATGGACATTGGTGATTATTTGATGGCCGTTGGGTATGACATCTATGAACATATAGAGAAATGGAATGAAGTCATTAAAGTAGTTCATTTACATAACGTGGTAAAGGAAAGTGGGCACTATATTTGGAACATGATCCATCCTAGTCAGGAACACGATCCGTCCTATTACCAGGTGGAGAAGGTTATACAGCAGCTGGCAACAGGCGAGGAAAAGATTTTTGTATTTGAGCATACCCCTCATACACAGCCGAGTGAACAAACAGTGCAGGAAGGGATCAGGTGGGTGAGAGATTTAATTTCTACATAAAGAAGCTGCGCTTTTGATGGCGCAGCTCTTTTATATGTGACCGATATATTTAGAGAAGCTTACCAGTAAACTGCCGCCTGTGGAGAGGTGACCATCGTTCTTTATAACACCCATTTATCCTTCATGAACAAGATTTGCGCTATCACAAATGCAATTAGCATATATAAAGCTGTACTTCCTAGTGTAAGGAATATCGCAACAGGATCAAGAACCCCTAGTAGCATTTCTTTGAGTAGAACAAACATATTCATAAATGGCGTTATATAATCTGTGAATGTAAACTCATTAACCCCTTTACTCATAATGAGAAAGACAGGAAAAACGGTTAACATAATAATTGGTGATCCGTAGTTGTTGGATTCCTTAACTGTTTTAGACACTAGGCTTACCAATAACTGCAGTGCCCCTATAAATAAGCTGAACAAAATCGTTGTACATAGAACAACCATTAAGATAAGAGGTAGCTGTTCTCCAAAGCCTAGTGCATCTTTTAGATTTTCAGTAAAGAAGAATGTTTCAATCACAACAATGATAAGAGCTGTAATGCCTGAAAGAAATCCAATCGTTGAAATCGTAAACCATTTTGAAACAAGAATCTTCTTACGACTTACCGGCGTCATAAGCAGAGCTTCCATTGTTTTCCGCTCCTTTTCTCCAGCTAGTATGTCAGCTGAAACAGGCATACCACCTGAAGCAATAGATATAGCGAAAATCATAGGAAGAAACATAGCTAGAATCATAGTTGAAGCACCGTTGTTATCATTATAGCTTAACTGTTGTCGTTCGATTTGAATAGCTTCAAGCACGCTATCGTTTAAATTGTTGTTTGCTAAGCGAGAAGAAACAATACTATCTTCCAGCGTATTTAATTGATTTTCAATGAGTGACATGACAGTTGATGCGTTTTCGCTAGTGGAGTCTCCGTACAAGGTCACATTGCTTACTTGATTTTCGGTAACTGTGTCGAAAAACGCTTCCTCAGATAGAAAGGCGACGGTTGCTTCTCCTTCTTCGACTGCTTGCTTAGCGTTTTCTGTAACGTTAGGTTTGAGTGTAGGAAGTTCAGCAAAAAATTGCTCTCCTTCTTCGGACAGTTCATGTGGGATAGCGACTGTATAGGTGGTATTGGAATTGTCACTCAACATGCTCTCATAAAAAAATACAAGTGCCGTCAGCATAGCTACCGGAATGAGGAAAGTTAACAGCATGGTTCGCTTATCTCGGAAAGCATCTGTCATTTCTTTTTTAAACATGCTCCAAATCATGCTGTTTCACCTCGTGCTAATTTTGACATAAAGATGAAGTTCAAATCCTTGGAATCTTCGTTGTGGTATAACGTTTCCAGGTTTCCTTCATAGACTAACTGACCTTTATGAATCATTACGACTGAATCACATAGTGTTTGCACTTCTTCCATAATGTGACTTGAAAAGAGTAGTGTTTTTCCCTGTTTCTTTAGCTGCAGTATAAATTGGCGGAACACATTACTAGAAGTGATATCGAGTCCAGTAGTTGGTTCGTCTAGTAAAATAACATCTGGGTCATGTATAAGGGTTCTGGCGATGGCAACTTTCTGGCGCATTCCTTTTGAAAAACTCCCTACTTTACGATCAAGATAGTCCTTCATGCCAAATTTAACAGCAAGATCTTCAATCTGTACTTTTGTTTCATGCTTAGACATTCCATACAGCCTTGCAAAGTATTTAAGGTTCTCCCGTGCGGTCAAACGGTCATATAATCCTGTTTCTCCTCCAAACAAGACGCCTAGTTTCTTCTTTACCTCATTTGGATTGTCTGTTGTTGAAAATCCATCTACATAAATGGACCCACTTGTCGGAGTGTAAAGCGTCGAAATCGCTCGTAACAATGTTGTTTTCCCTGCACCGTTCTCTCCTAGGAGCCCAACAACCTGCCCTTCTGGAACAGAAAAGGAAACATGGTTTAAAGCTGTAATGCTTTCCTTCTTGGATGAGAATTTTTTGGTAACTTCGTTTATTTCAATCAATTGTAATAACTCCCTTCGCGCTGTTTCTGTAATGCAAGCGTATAGAATAATGGAGTATCTTAAAACCATTCTGTCGTGTAAAGGTCTTTTTATGTCGTGAAACGTTCTCTGCCTGATGGGGAGGATGTTACAATTGACATGTTAGCTCACTAGAGAAGATAGTATAAGCTCAAGCACTTGCGCTTTTCTTAATAAGGGAGATTGTGGCCTCATGGTTCGAGTAGGGATTGTTGATGACAGAAGCATTGATTTAGAGAAAATGAGAAGTATCGTTACGCAAGTAGGAGAAGCGGAGGTTGTATTTGCCGTTTCTTCTGCTACAGAGGCATATGAGTTAGTGAAAGAGGAGAACATTGATTTACTCATTGCTGATATTGAAATGCCAGAGTTGTCTGGTTATGAATTGGCTGATTTAATTCATACGCATGCTATCGATATTGATGTCATTTTCGTAACGGCCCATAGTGGGTACGCAGTTCATGCTTTTGAATTGAATGTCCATGATTATATTATGAAGCCCTATCAGAAAGAAAGACTAGTCCAATCCATTGATCGATATGTGGATAAAACGAAGTCTACGGAGATGAAAGGACGCTTATTTATAAAGCAAAAGTCTGAAATCCACATTCTACCCAAAAAAGAGATTATATTTATTGAGCGAACTGGTCGTTCCTCAACCATTCATACAAAAAATCAAGTTGTGTCTACCTATCAAACGTTAAATGATCTAGAAGGGGAGCTACGGGAACGAGACTTTATACGCTCCCATCGATCCTTTATTATAAATATCCATTTTGTTAAACATTTCTCTCTTTATAGTAAGCATTCCTATACAGTCTCGTTTGATGGAACAGACGAAAAAGCAATCATTACAAAAGAACAACTTGATTATGTTCAACACTACTATTTCTAGGTTGTGAAAGCTTGCCAAAAACAACAATTGGAATTATAACTATTCTATTACTATCTTTACATATTAGTATATTTACGTATCGTGTTTCCCATTGGAGTATTGGAATTGCTAGCCTGCCCATCATTTTACTAATCTTCTTTGTAAATAAGGGCAAGCTAAGTCGTCATTTAACGAATATCAGCTCCTCGAAAACGATGTGGGTGTTAACTTCCGTACAGGGGTTATTGGTTGTTAGTTATGTACAGCTATCCGCTTTGGAATGTATCATCCCCCTTTTGAGTTCTTTTGCAATGGAGTGGGCCAAGTATCAGATTTTGGAACAGCAGTACTTGTATCAAAATCGAAATCAACTGGCTCATAACAATCGAGAGCAAATGGATGAGGTCTTTTTACAGCTGCGAAAGGATAGGCATGATTACCTAAAGCACATTACAAGCATCCAATATATGCTAGAAAATGAATCCCTTCAAGATGCCAAAGCTTATATGGATCAGTTAGTTGGAAGGTATGATGATGTGAGTACAGTAGTCTCAGGAGAATCTGCAGCGGTTTCAGGAGTCTTGCATGATTATCAAAGAAAGGCCAATCACCATCACATTGCTCTAAAATATGAGCTTGAAACCCCGATTTCCTCCTTGCCTATTTCACAAGATGATACTGTGGTGTTAATTGGAAACATTCTATCAAACGCTTTTGAAGCTGCTCTTCATTACCAGCAAACCGTACATAAACAAGCTACAATTACTATGAAGTTGCAAAAAAGAAGTGCTTTTTACATCATGACCGTTCGCAATGATGCGACGGACATCCCAAATGAGATCTTAGACAACTTATTTGAGAAAAAAGGATATACCACCAAAAAGGGGGGTGGTCATGGGGTTGGTACGATGATCATCTCGGAAATTGTAGAGAAACATGAGGGGTACCTAGACTTTGCTTATAAGCAGCGACATTTCACCTTAACCATTAAGTTTCCTGCTATTGTATGAGGCGATTATTTCATCGCCTCATTCGCTGCAATCCACCCAGACAGTGTAGTGCCTAGTGTACCTGCACCGGGGAACGTGGTATCTCCGCAACTAAAGACATCGGTTAATCCCGTATGGACAGAATAATGGTTCAGCCAGCTCCATTTCCCATTTGGGATATATCCACCTACACGGCCTTTGTCTCGCTTAACATAGCGTTCGAAGGTGACCGGGGTACCTGGCATGAGTAGGTCAATGTCCTCCCGGATGGTAGGGAAATGTTTTTCGACACCATCTAGAATTCGCTCCACGTATTCTGCTTTTCGCTCCTCGTACGTTTCCTGTTGCCACCATTGGCTTATTTCTGTGTGAGTAGAAATCGTAATGGCTCGTTTTCCTTCAGGAGCCATTGTACGATCATTTGGAGCTGATAATGACAGAAGAAACTGATTTCCTTCCGCTAATGGTTTGGAAGGGTTTTGGATGATTTGGTGATACAAAACGTCTGCAGGGTAGTTATCCTCGACACCTAAATAAAGCATAAAAGCTCCCCATGATGTATCCATCCGATCTTTTTTTACATTCGATTTCGATGATACGGATTCGTCGAACAAGTGATGAAAGTTATGCATGGAATTGTTGAGAATGACTTTGTTGGCAACGTAGGTCTTTTCACGTTTACTGTGCACGACCCAATAACCTTGCTGCTGTTCGATATGAAGAGCAGGTCGACGCATGTGTATTTCTCCACCATTGTCTTTGATGGACGTAGCAAGAGATTTGGCAACGGAAGCGAGGCCACCTTGAACAGCATAGGCACCTTTATGGAAGGTTTGTAATGCAGCATGTCCTAGAAAAGCAGGACAATGTTCAGCAGTGGTTTGTACACTATCCATTAGTTGTCCGTTTAGAAACGCTAAGAATCGCTCATCCTTATTTACGTTAAAAGCCTTTAACCGATCCATAAGCGTTTGGGTCATGAAGGGAATTAGCTTCATACTATTTGTGTTTACATACTTCGTCATTTTCAACCAGTCAATCGCACGTTTTGGAGGAAAAACAGGCAGGTCATCCAATAAGTGATCGATACGTGAGCCTACCTGAAAGACTTCTTCAAAAAATGCCTTTGCTCGATCAGCTATATGTGGAAAAAGTCTCTCCAGCTCAAGGAACCATGCTTCTTTTTCACGGTAATAATGAATCGTCTCATCGCCCATATGGATATTCATGATGGTATCCATTCGTTTCATAGGAGGGAGATCGATTTCTAACTCCTCAAAAAGACGTTTCAACACTCCACCTTCTTCAAATCCCATGCCAACCGTTGCACCTGCCTGAAAACGATAGCCAGGACGATTGAACTTCCCGGCGCAACCACCCAGTTCAAATGATGCTTCCAATACAGCAACCGAGTACCCTTTTTTCGCTAACAGAGCAGCAGCGCTAAGTCCACCAAACCCTGCTCCAACAACAGCTATATCATACGTCGTCATGTCATCACCTTCTTGACTATAGTACCCTCTATTATAATCGTTAAAGGAAAAAACTTGTGGCATGGGTGTTCCGTTGATGTGCTGAAGTAGGAGAGAGTGAAAATTTTTTGTATCATCTATCCATTTTCGATATGATGGCGGTAACGAGGAGGTGCTAGAATGGCGAAGCACAATTTTCATTTAACTGCAAAATGGCCTGGAGGACGAAATTCCGTTGGTTCTATTGAAGCAGGTCAATTAAATACAGAAATATCTATTCCACCTGAAATGGACGGTCCTGGCGTAGGAACGAACCCTGATGAGATGTTACTTGGAGCGGCATCGACATGCTATATCATCACACTTGCTGCGATGATTGAACGCGCAGAATTACCATTGCACAAGATGGGACTAACATCAGAAGGAATTGTCGATGTAACCAATGGCGTCATTACGTATGAGGAAATCATTCATCGCCCATCAGTGGTATTAAAAGAGGATGCGACAGATGAACAAATTGAAAAGCTAGAACAACTGATAGAAAAAGCAGAATCCAACTGTATGATCTCAAGAGCGGTTAAAGGCAATGTTACGATTTCCATTGAAGCGCATATTGAAGTGTTAGACAGCTAACGAAGATAAGTGATTTCTAAGTAGTCCAATGTTGGAGTGCAAAGAACCATTTGCACTCTTTCGTTGGGCTACTATTTATGTGAATGAACAAAGGGGAAATTCTATATGAAAGCAAAAGTAAGCGTCCTTATCAGAACCATATTCATATGTATAGGTTTCTTAGTAGCTTTTGTGGCGTTCGCTTATAATGGACTGATTCTATCCGATATCCCTATTTCTTATACAACGTCAGAAGCTATTACCTCCCAAGTATTCTTCTTCATTGCTACTGGATTGTTACTAATTGGTCTACATTCAATACAAAGCAATTTAGGTAGAAGCATAACGGCAAGTATTTTTATCCTAGCGTTTCTTTTTATGGTACAAGTGGTGTGGGGTGGTGCGTTGGATGCTACTTCAAACTCATCTGTGGTACAACTACAATTGGCTCCAGTGTTGCATGTGGGGTTGTTGCTATTAGTAAATGTCTATTTACTAATAAAGAATTGGAATGATGGCTTTTAATGGAGGTAGGGTGGGGATTTCCCTTAAATGGTAGTACAAAAAAAGAGCAAATTCCATATAGGGAAATGCTCTCTCTTCTTCCATTATGCATGCGTTCGCAAAAAAAACAGTTCCATATAACGTTGGCCTTTTTAGACCTCTCCCTCAACTTTATCTTCTTTTTCTTTGTTGCTTTCAACCTTTTTTATTTCCAACTCTAACTTCTTTTCTTCTAGCTCAAGTTCCTTCTTTTTCACATCATTATCTGCTTTTTTCATACTTGCATAATACAAAAGCAGAAGAGACAAATATATAAGACACAAGCCAACAATAATTGTAAGATAGAAAAATAAACCCAAAGTTACCTCCCCCTAAATAATAAAGGTACACAGAATAAATTATGCATTTTTTGTTCATAAAAGAATATACAAATGAGAATAAAAAAGTGTAACTTACTGCCGATGTTTAAAAACGTTTACCAGTTTATTTTACCATAATAAGCGGTCGCTCCTATTTTTTATAAGTTGCTCGGAATTTGGCCGAAGTCGCTCCAAAAATCAGAAAGTCGCTCCTATATCCAGAAAGTCGCTCCTAATTTCAAAAACTCGCTCGCAAGGGGCTCCCAGTGAATTTGGGCGCACGTCCGATCCCCCTAACCCAATTATGCTTCTTATCTGGAACAAGGCTATTTTAATTAGTTGATTTCAAAACTAACACTAAACTTTAACGAAGCCTTTATTGTTTGAACTACCCCTTCCTATGAGAACCATATTGAATACGCTCTAACAGATGAACAAATGCTTTTGCAGCTACACCAATTGCATAATAGATAGGAACCGAATAAATGCTCTTCCAAGTAAGTAATTCATATGCACCAATCCATCGAAATAAACCGCCTCCGATGTACGTATTAAACAAAGAAACAACTACATTGCCTACTAAAAATAACCTCCAACTTCTACAGTATTGAAATAACAGCATATACAGAATCGGGAGAAGAGTGAAATTAGCCGGATCAAACACTTCTCTTTCAAGAGGTGTGAGCGTATAAGGGTATGTCCAGAACAGAAACGAAGCTCCTACTTCATCTAAGAAAAACGATACCAGCATCACAAATAGACCCACAATCCAAAGGTTGAAAGCTAAGGAACGTTCGAATAACTTCCACCAAATAAACCAAGGAAAAATAAGAGAGAATAATAAAAACCACCACTGTGGTGTAAATACAACTTCTTCCTTCCAATAGTCAAATTGGGTCGATGAAGAGGTTTCTTGTAATTCAAGTAATTTTTGCATGTAGTAGTTCATGGATGTCGCCTTCTTTGTTATTAGTTACCTCTTAGTATAAGTAGGGATGCGTTTACATATTCGTTAGGAAATGGCTATGTAAGATGTCTAATTGTGGCTCAATAGCTACGTTTACGAGAAGTGTGAAAGTGTACTATTTTATTAGGTAATGGTGTATTTTCTTTGCATGTTTCTAAGATGTGCAGTAGATAAAGAAATAATCATCTTACAAAGGTGGTAGTCATGACGAAACGAGACTGGTTAATCAATATTAGGAATAGCAAACAAATGACTCAACAAGAAGTAGCATACACCGCTTTTATTGATAGGGCTTACTATGCACAAATCGAGTCGGGTGCTCGTAATCCTAGTAGTGATGTAACGAAAAGAATTGGTGACGTGTTAGGGTTTCATTATACGAACTTTGATAGAAATGAAAATTCCTTTACTGTTTCCCTGCAAAACTCTCCGATGACACTAGCTCATTGTGATTTGGATCTGAGATATACGTGGGTATTTAATCCAATAATGGACAAAGAATTAAGTGATATTATTGGAAAAAGAGATACGGATATATTGAACAATGATGGATCATTAGCCCTGATGAAACTTAAACGTGATATATTAGAACAGAAAATAGGGATAAGGAGAAAAATAACCTACCCTAATTATACAGGAACCATTTCTTACGATGTGTTTGGCCAACCTTTGTTAAACGAAAAAGGAATCATGATAGGTGTTACGACAGCAGCAACCGAATTGATGCCTTCCTAAGTATTCGGAACGAAAGGAATCTTTTGGACTTTATTAGAGTTCAGAGGGTTCCTTTTATGTTATCTAAACATTTAAGGAGCTGAATGAATTGCGATAACTGCTCAAATCAGATATATTATGAATAACAACTAAATAGTGTTTCCTTCGGGGTAGGGTGCAATTCCCAACCGGCGGTGATCAAGTGAATACTTGTAAGCCCGCGACCTGCAGAGTATGTACTTTGTGGCTGATTTGGTGCGAGACCAGAGCCGACGGTAAGAGTCCGGATGGGAGAAGGAATAGGAGTAGAGTCGTATGCAGAGTGATGCGAGCATCGCTTTGACGAAATTCTGGACGTCTGTCTAATTGTAAATGACTTACTTGAACAAACCCTGGGGAACGTGTATCTTCCTCAGGGTTTTTTGTTTTTTTAAAATAAAAGAAAGGAGGGCGTAAACGTGAATCAGGACCAACAATATATGCAACTTGCCATTCAAATGGCTCAAACAACAACTGGTCAAACGACACCAAATCCACATGTAGGTGCTGTAGTCGTAAAGGACGGTGAGGTATTAGGCATGGGTGCACATTTGAAGGCTGGTGGGCCGCATGCAGAGGTTCATGCACTGCAAATGGCTGGAGATCGGGCTGAGGGTGCGACCATCTATGTAACCCTTGAGCCTTGTAGTCACTATGGCAAAACACCGCCTTGTGCGGAGCTCATCGTCAAGTCTGGTATTCAACGTGTAGTTGTGGCGACACTAGATCCTAATCCTCAAGTTGCCGGTAGAGGTGTGCGACTTATACAGGAAGCTGGTATTGATGTTGAGGTTGGCGTTCTTGAAAAACAAGCCGATGCATTGAATCAGGTTTTTTATCATTGGATTGCCAATAAAACGCCGTACGTAACCTTGAAAACAGCGATGTCCCTTGATGGGAAAATAGCTACCACAACAGGCGAAAGCCAATGGATTACCGGAACGGAAGCAAGAGAGGATGTACATCATTATAGGCACACGCATGATGGCATTCTAGTCGGTGTGAATACAGTTATTCATGATCAGCCGAAGCTAACGACAAGACTTCCTCACGGTGGGAAGAACCCAGTTCGTATTGTACTTGATACACATTTGCGTACTCCTATTGACACACCTCTCATTCAATCCCCCGAAGCACCAACATGGATTGTGACTGGTAGGGAAGTAGAACAGGACCAAATCGATCACTTCCAGCAGTATGATCATGTTGAAGTTGTGAAGCTTTCCAAATCAACTATTTCCATTGATGAAGTATTACGTGTTTTAGGAGAAAAGGGCATAACGTCCTTATTCGTTGAGGGTGGAGCCCAGGTGAATGATGCATTTGTTCGTGCTAGAGCAGTAAATCAAGTCATTCAGTATATTGCCCCAAAATTAATAGGTGGCAAAACAGCACCAACTCCAATCACGGGTGAGGGGATAGCAAAGTTAAATGAGGCTATATCCCTTCAAATAGAAGAAGTAATTCAATTAGGTCAAGATATTAAAATTATCGCTAAGCCAGCAGAACAGGAGTGATCCGATGTTCACAGGTATTATAGAAGAAATCGGAAGTGTAAAACGTATTAAACCGGGTCAGGAATCAATGGAGCTTGTCGTCGGAGCTTCAAAGATTCTGGAGGATGTTCAACTTGGAGATAGTATCTCCGTGAACGGCGTATGCTTAACGGTAACGCAGTTTACAGACCAAGAAGCAAGCTTTGATGTCATGCCAGAAACATTCCGTGCCACCAATTTGCATGAGCTTACTACTGGTAGTGGTGTAAATCTAGAGCGTGCGATGCAAGCAGGCGGGCGTTTTGGTGGCCACATGGTTTCCGGTCACGCAGACGGAGTTGGTGTCATCACGAGTAAAAAGCCAACCTCCAATGCAGTGTATTATGAAATTGAGCTGGATGCTGAACTGATGGATTACTTTGTATATAAAGGTTCTGTTGCTATCGATGGCACGAGCTTGACTGTTTTTGGAGTTGGAGAGAATTCCATTACGATTTCCCTGATTCCTCATACGATGGAGCACACTGCACTCGGAGAAAAGCAGGCTGGAGATCGAGTGAATATTGAAATCGATATGCTTGGAAAATATGTAGTGAACTTTTTAACGAAGCAAATGAAGGAAGGCTCTAAGTCCCAATCATCAATAACAGCCTCTTTCTTAGAAGAGAACGGTTTTAAGTAACTAAACGGTAATGGAGTGATAGGCATGTTCGATACGATTAAGGAAGCGTTAGATGATTTGAAAAAAGGAAGAATGGTCATCGTCTGTGACGACGAAGATCGTGAGAATGAAGGAGATTTAATTGCGTTAGCGGAACATGCGACTCCTGAAGTAATAAATTTCATGATTACACAAGGAAAAGGGCTTGTTTGTGCACCTGTTTCGAATGATATCGCGAATCAGCTAGAACTATTCCCGATGGTTGAGCGGAGTACAGACCCACACGGTACAGCTTTTACAGTAAGTATCGATCATAAAACATCCACAACAGGCATATCCGCAGCCGAGCGTTCTAAAACCATACGCGAGCTGTTGAATCCGGAAGCTAAGTCCTATGACTTCATACGACCAGGTCATATTTTCCCGTTACTTGCGAAAGAAGGTGGCGTGCTTCGCCGGGCAGGTCATACAGAAGCAGCAGTGGATCTAGCTAAGCTAGCAGGGTCAAAACCAGCAGGTGTCATATGTGAAATTATTAAAGACGATGGCACGATGGCAAGAGTTCCCGACCTTCGCAAAATGGCGGATGAGTTCGACCTGAAAATGATTACCATCCAAGAGTTGATCCAGTATCGCAATCGGGAAGACAAATTGGTACAACGGGAAGTTGAGATTCAGCTGCCAACGGAATATGGGGATTTTAAAGCAATCGGTTATTCAAACGTCGTAGATGACAAGGAGCATATCGCCTTAGTTAAAGGAGAGGTTCATCCTGATCAACCTACACTCGTTCGTGTGCATTCCGAGTGTTTAACAGGTGATGTATTTGGATCGTATCGATGCGATTGTGGGCCGCAGCTTCATGCAGCCTTACAGCAAATCGAGGAGAATGGTTCTGGAGTCCTTTTATATATGCGTCAGGAAGGTCGAGGTATTGGCTTATTAAATAAAATGCACGCCTACAAGCTCCAAGAACAAGGCCTCGATACCGTCGAAGCTAATGAAAAATTAGGCTTCGCTCCTGACTTGAGGGACTACGGAATTGGCGCACAAATTTTAAAGGATATCGGTATAACGCAATTAAAACTACTGACCAACAATCCACGAAAAATTACAGGATTGAAGGGTTATGGACTAGAAGTGGTGGATCGGGTTGCGATACAAACCGAAAGCCGTAAAGAAAACGAACGATATTTAAAGGCAAAGCAAAGTAAATTAGGTCACTTATTTCACTATTAATGAGTTAGAGGAGGAGAAAGCATGGGCAAAACATTTGAAGGAAACTTAGTCGGAACAGGATTGAAAATAGGGATTGTTGTAGGACGATTCAACGATTTCATTACGAGTAAACTATACGAGGGAGCAGTCGACACGTTAAAGCGCCACGGCGTAGACGAAGAGGATGTGGATGTTGCATATGTACCTGGTGCTTATGAAATTCCGATGATCGCCAAACGTATGGCAGATACGAAGCAATACGATGCCGTTATCACCCTAGGAGCGGTTATTCGCGGCTCCACACCTCATTTTGATTATGTATGTGGCGAAGCAGCAAAAGGCGTATCCCAAGCATCCATGCAAACGGGCGTACCAGTCATGTTCGGTGTCATTACCACAGAAACCATCGAGCAAGCCATCGAACGCGCCGGTACAAAAGCGGGTAACAAAGGTGCTGAAGCAGCAACAGCAGCTATTGAAATGGCTAATTTAACGAAGTCATTTGAGCAATAAGGAAGGAGCCTGTGTAGGGCTTCTTTTTTTTGAAAGCTATGCTTATTTTGGCGGGTCGCTCATATATTTGAAATGTCGATCATAAAATTCGCATTTCGCTCATAAATTTGAAATCTCGATCATATATTCCAACTTTCGCTCATAAAGCTGAAATGTCGCTCAAAACATGTAAGCTCTACTAGCCCATACCATGCTGTTAAACAAAAAAACGGAGCCTGCATTAGGCTCCGCTTTTGTTCAGGCTATAGAGTTTTTAATCATTTTCTTAACCACTTTTGCGGAGTGAACTTTTGTTTCTAAACAATTAGAAACAATCGTCTCATACTTTGCATTACGAAGTGCTTCTTTCAATTCGCTGACTGTATCGCAATCAGGAAAACGATTGTAAATAGATCCGTATTGTAAATATTGATGCGTATCACTTCCGCCAATAACTGGTACATCAAATTGTTCGCCAAGAGATTCTACTTTTTGTTTCATGCTTATTCCGTATTTAAATAAATCTTTTCCATTAATATCGAAGGCATTAAATTGTTTTAAAATGTCGTCCTCATGGTGTGTCCATGGTGTGGATTCTCTATAAGGATGGGCCGCTATTTTTAGTACATCAAAATCAGAAAGGAAGTCTACTAATTCCTTTACCTCTATAAAATCTTCTTCCTCTTCATGGCCTATTAATCTTTTTCTAATCGTTTTGATAGTGTCACGATCTGCTACAACTAAAAAGTGACCGGTCTCTTTCACATCAATCTCAATCCCAGGGAATACTTTTAGTTGATCGACTTTGTAATGGTCTCCTTCATAAGGGAAGGTTTGATCCATTTCCTCATAAAAAGATAAAAAGTTTGCAGCATTGAAATGTTCCGTTATGGCTACAGCATTCAATCCGTTTTCATAGGCAACTCTCATTTTATCTTTGAATTCTTCTGCTGAGACAGGTATTTTTTTGGATAAGTTTGCGTGTGTATGAAAATCAATATTCATCATAGTATTTTTCTCCTTTTTATATCGGGTAATATTTTCCTAAGAAATAGATAGCAAGTAAGATACCTATAGACATTACTAAAAAAGTATAGTCTTGATTGGATAGTTTCAAATGAGATAACTTTTGTTTTTTGGCTTCTTTATCATGAAGGGAATAGGAAAATCCCTTAACCTCTAAAGCTTCTACAGTAGTTCTCGTTTTCTTGGCGGTATTTAACATCATTGGATAGAAGGCTTTTACAACTATTTTGGAGTAATAATAGATTGTTCTCCATTTAAGGACACCGCCATTTGTTGGTGCCTTTCCCCTCAGTCGGAACGAGAGTATAATTTGTTGATATTCATCTAGCAAAATAGGGAGCATACGATATCCGTAAGATACAGCGAAGCTAAATTGAGCAGGAACCCCAAAACTTAGTAAAGCATCGCTTAATTTTTCTGGATCCATGCTTGCAAATGCAGCTATACTGGCAATGGACATTATCGTGATTTTCATCGTAAATGTAATCAAGGAAGAAAATGCAGCCCATTCCCCTCCAAATAAATACACTAATGCAACAATATAAATTATTTCACTGATAACTCCTATGGTTAATAACCCTATGATTAGTGGGCTTACTCTTGAGACTAAAGAAGTTACAATGGTGTACACTAGCAACCCAATTAAAATAGTCTGATTAAACGTAAACCAAGGTAGCAAGCTTACAATGAAATACCATACCATCACTAACCTTGGGTCTTTTCTTCCCATGTAGGAATCTTTTTTTCCAAAAGCCGTTTTCAACAACTCAAGTTTAACCCATTCCAGATTGTATGTTTTTTTGAAACGGTTAACTAACTCCATAGCTATCTATCCTTTCTATTCTCTCAACGAACTCTGAGATCGATAACGCTACAGGATGTATGTTTAATTGGTTAGAGAGCTGAACCATTTGCGGAGGGATTAATCCAGCTTGCTGACAGATGAATTCCTGGGCAAATAGTTCATGTGGGGTGCCGTCAAACAAAATCTTTCCTTGGTCCATAACGATGACTCTCGTTGCCCACTCTGCTACTAATTGCATATCATGGGTTGCTATTAAAACACTCTTCACTTGTTCGTCAATCTGATTTAACGTCCGAATCATCTCTTGGCGACTTTTTACATCAAGACTTGCGGTAGGCTCATCTAACATAAGCAATGATGGTTGAATGGCAAGACCAATTGCTAATGAAGATCTCCGTTGTTGTCCTCCACTTAATAATCGCCCATCGTTATGGATGAAATTTTCCATTCGAAAAGCAGTAATTAATTGTTGAAAAAAAGGTTCCATCTCCATATTTCTTGAATGGGCAAAAAAGGATAAATCCTTATAAATGCTATCCTCTATAAACATTTCTTCAGGGTTTTGAAAAACGTACGCTACATCCTGAGATAGCTTTTCTAAAGAACTATTTTTTAGATTGTATTCACTGATTCGTCCTTTACCCTTGGAGGGCTTGATGATTCCTGCTAAGCATTTCATGAGCGTTGATTTTCCTGCACCATTCGTTCCTACCAAGGCAATTCTCTCTTTTTCTTTTATGGATAAATGAATGTCATTTAATATCGTTACCGTTTCATTACGTAATGATTTGGCATAATGACTTACATTCTCTAAATGCACGATTTCATGTAAACGCTCATGTTGATCGGATTTATGCTCCACAGACGTCGGATTAGTAATGGAAAGACCTTCATAGTAGGTAACTGCTTCTTTAAGAGTGATTGGTAACTCGCTCTTGTTCGAATGGTCTATCTTAAGTGCTGCTTGGGTTACTTGAGGGGGGAAGATCTGTCTTTCCAAGAGGTCATCCACCTTTTGTAGCCCCGTTTTCACATCATGTTTCCATAACACCTTCCCCTGATCGATTAACGTTACGTCAGTACAGAAATCTGCTATAAACTCTGTATGGTGTTCAATAACGATAATCGTTTTTCCATGATGTTGTTGTAGAACTTTTAATTTTTGATATATTTCTTTGGCGTGGTGTGGATCCAGTTGAGCAACAGGTTCATCGATTATAAGAATGTCAGGATTTAATGCTAGGACACCCGCAATGGCAGTTAAGTGCTTTTGTCCACCACTAAGTTGCCAAATACTTTTGTCTTTTAGGTGAGTTAACCCTAGAATTTCTAAAGCCCATTCTGCATGTTGTTGAAAGTCAGGGTCCCCAAAATTAAGAGGGGCAAAGGCTACATCCTCCAAAACCGTAGGGCGCATAAGCTGGTTTTCAAAATCCTGATACACATAACCAACCTTTTGACTTAAAACAGCTACGGCGGAACTGTACATATCTATGCCATCCACATGAACGGATCCATTAAAGTCCCCTGTATAGTAGTGTGGAATTAATCCGTTAATGGTTTTGCATAGGGTTGATTTACCACTACCATTCCCACCGATGATAGCTAGGAATTCTCCTTTGTTGACGGATAAGGAGGAATCCTGGAGGACCCAATCGTCTCCTCCAGGATATTTAAAAGATACTTGATCAATCGAGATGATAGCTTCACTCATGCAGACTTTCCTTTCTTATCTTGATTGGAAGAAGCCCCCAACCACTTGATTGCTGTAAACACAGCGACAATGAAAACTATTGCTGCGGCAGAAATAGGTAACCATATAAAGCCATCCCCAAATTGTTCAAGAAATTCAGGTTCCCACACGGCAAAATTGATATCCATTTCAGCCATGAATTCAGCGACCATCCCCATGAAGGTTAAGAAGATTGCTAGAATCACGAAACGAACAGACATCCACTCTGTCATGGAAGCTTTAACCCGACCTTCACGAGGTTTGATGCCAAGCAGCGGTTCAATTTTTCCATACAGTCTCGGGATTAAGTACAATGTAGGAATTAAACCAAATATCACGCCAGAGATGATCATCTCTGTGACAAAACTAAGTCCTTCAATTGCTAGAATGGATTCTGGTAAACCTGGTACAGCCTCTACTTCTTCAATTCCTACCCAGACTTTACCGACATCCACGATCGTACTTAACATTTGATCAATACCAATACCAACTATTGCTGCAATACCAACTTGTTTTTTGCTACGAAGATTTGTAACAAGCAACCCAGCTATATACATGGCAAGGGTGAATTCAATGAACCCTTCTAATTCTCCAAGTCCTCCAAAATCACCTAACAACAAATCTCCAAAAATAATTTCTCCCACAGAAGCTCCTACTGCTGCGTACAGAGGATGAAATAGCATTACTAATGACAAAGGAATAAAAGCAAGATAAGATACGGAAATTTCAACTGGCCCTAACACAAATTCAGGTAATAATTCTGTGAATAAATTAGCTAAGCCAAACAAGGACATTGCTAAGATAAAAATCATCATCTTTTGCGACTGAGAGTACTCTTCACGGCTTAATTGGTTCATGGTATTGCCTCCTTAATTGATTTTGCAATTATTATGTTAAGGAATGAACGTAAAGGAGGTTTTCCTTGTAGATTTAGAATTTGTAAATAAATTAAACATTTTCTTAAGAATGAAAGTTTTTTTTCAAAAGGCTATGAAATACCGTTATACTCTTGGCTAGGAGGGATGATAGATGGATAAATTATTTTCACTTGAAGGAGTGCACTTAACTCCTAAACAAAGAAGGGTTGCAGATTTAGTTGAGAAGCAGGGGACGTCTATTGTGTACCATACAGAAAAGGAGATAGCTGATAAAGCGGGGGTGAGTACTCCTACTGTTTCAAGGTTTTGGGGATTAATAGGTTATACAACCTTTAAGGATTTCAAGAAGGAAATGAAAAGTAGAATAGAAATAACACCTGAAAATAAATTTAGAAACTTTGCAGAACAATTGGATGAAAATCACTTATTAAGTAGATTGGTGGAGCATCACTTCAAGAACCTCGTTCATACCGCAAACCACTTAAATAATGAACATATGCAAAAGGCTATCCAAACCATTTCGTCCGCTACAGTGGTCTATATTTATGCACCTGCGTCCTCTGAAGGATTAGGAGATTTATTAGAATTTCGATTGAAACGCTTTGGTATCCATATTGAACGTATAGCCAAAAGTGGATTTGAAATCTATGAATCTATGTTACATATGACATCCCAATCAACGTTGATTGTGTTTCAATTTGTTGAAATGCTCTTAGAAACCCAAGCTTTATTTGAGCATGCCAATTCGATCGGCATGAAAATCATTTTAATATCCGATCAATTAGTCTCGAATATGCATGAGTACGTCGATTATTCTTTATATACTCACCGAGGCGAAATGTGGGAATTCCACACAATGGTTGCCCCGGTAGCGGTTCTTGAAGGGATTGTAATGGGAGTAGGTTTAGAACTTGAGGAAGTTTCCTTGCAACGTTTACAGGCGTTAAGTGAATTACGAAAAACGTACAGTCATTTAATTCCTAAGTAATGGGGATGGTAGGGGAGAGGGGATAGGCTGATAGGAGGGTCGCTCATATATTTGAAATGTCGCTCATAAAATACGGATCACGCTCATATATTTAACATGTTGCTCATAAATCTCAAATCCCGCTCATAAATCTATAATGTCGCTCATAACCCTCCGCCCCCAGCTCCTCTACTACTATCAGCACGTTTGCTTATATAAAATAAGACCTCAATTGCGAAGCCACATCCATATATTCCTCATGCTTTTCTAATATAGATGCCATGCCTTTGATCACAGCTTGGCGATAATCCTCTTTTTTCAATTCCTCTAATAAAACATCGACTGTATCTAGGATTTCCCGGTCTGTTTCGTGTTCTTTTATTTTCATTAGAATATCGATTATATCCTCGAGTTGTTCATATTTAATGTTCTCCGGAATGATTTGATTCATGATGGCTTCGGTTATGACTGGTTGGTCATTGTGCTTCTCAAAGCCTTCCATGATGTAATCAACACGTCTCATAATAGCAAGGGCCAGTTTATGATAATCGACGTCGAAGTTATCCATGATAATTAAATCGATGTAATGCTTGAGTAAACCTTGGACAATGGAGCTAGCTTCCCATACATAATCACGCTTTGCTTCTCCGTAAATAGCGAGGAGATGATTTTTATAAAATAAATAGGAATGATATCGCATGCGCTTGATAAATGTCTCGATGGTATCGTTAAACGGTATGACCTGTTCTCTAATCTGCATAATGATGAATTCGCGATGATTTGCAACTTCTTCGATGGTTACTTTCAGCTGATGAACAAACTTTTCGCGAGGCTGTAGCGGTTCTGAGGTAATTTTGTTAACCCTTTGTTGGATTCGTTGCCAATAGTATTCAAATAACTCATATAGAAGGACGTCTTTGGATTTGAAGTGGAGGTAGAAAGCTCCCTTGGAGATTCCGCATTCGTCAGCAATTTCTTGAACAGATGTAGAACTGAAGCCCTTTCTAGCAAATAATTTTATAGCATTTTCTATGATGGTGACCTTCTTTTGATCCATAAATGACCGACCTTTCTAA
Source organism: Pontibacillus yanchengensis Y32 (assembly GCF_000770635.1). Classification (GTDB taxonomy): domain Bacteria; phylum Bacillota; class Bacilli; order Bacillales; family BH030062; genus Pontibacillus; species Pontibacillus yanchengensis. The sequence continues at coordinate 16,601 of NZ_AVBF01000008.1, read as the reverse complement.
AAAAATAAACCCTTTTCTCTTGACTGTGACTGACTGGTCATATATATTGTATATCGTAATGACCGGTTAGTCAATTTCGAAAGGGGAGTCATAGGTGAAGAGTATTATTAATTTTTCAATGAATAATAAATTTGCGGTATGGTTGATGACGATTATTATCACAGCTGCAGGTTTATATTCTGGTTTAAATATGAAGCTGGAAACGATACCCGATATCGATCCACCAGTAATCACGGTAACTACCGTGTATCCAGGTGCGACACCTGCAGAGGTAGCGGAAGAGGTGTCTGAACCACTAGAGAAGCAAGTTCAAAACTTGAGTGGATTAAAGACAGTGAGTTCTACATCCTTTCAAAATGCCTCGAACTTACAATTAGAGTATAGCTATAATAAAGATTTGGATGAGGCAGAGGATGAACTTCAAGAGGCTGTAGACTCTGTAAGTTTGCCAGATGCTACACAAAGTCCAAATGTATCAAGGGTTAATTTCAATGCATTCCCAGTTATCAGTATGAGTGTCATTAATGAGGAAGCGTCCCTTGAAGAGCTTACCACAACAGTGGAAGAAAACATTGTGCCAGAGCTTGAAGGGGTAGAAGGTGTTGCTTCTGTTCAAGTAGCTGGGCAACAAGTTAAAGAAGTACAAATGAATTTTGACCAAGAAGCATTACAAGAACGTGGAATGTCACAAGATACAGTTATGAATCTTATTAAAGGTTCCAATGTGTCTGTTCCTTTAGGGTTGTACACGTTTGATGAAACACAAAAGTCCGTTGTTGTAGACGGGGAAGTAACAACACTGGAAGAGTTGAGGCAATTAGAGATACCTGCTGTACCATCTCAAGGCGGGCAAGGTGCACAAGCTCCACAAGCCCCATCCACTCAGCAATCTCAAGCACCTCAACAAGGATCTGCACAAGCTACAGGGCAAAATCAGCCTAGTGGGCAAGGTGCTAGTCAGAGTCAGGCTGCCCAGCAGCAAGGCATCCCAACTGTCCAGTTACAAGACATTGCGAACCTAGAAATCGTTGGGAAGGCAGAGTCTATCTCTCGAACGAACGGGGAAGATTCCATCACGCTTCAAATTGTAAAATCACAAGAAGCAAATACAGTTGATGTTGTAAATGCTGTAAAAAAGACAGCATCCGACTTCGAGGAAGACTTATCTGGAATAGAACTGATTACGACATTTGACCAAGGAAAACCAATAGAAGAATCCGTAAGTACGATGTTAAACAAAGCATTGTTCGGTGGACTATTTGCGATTATTGTTATTCTACTGTTCTTACGTAATTTCCGTACGACGTTGATTTCAGTAGTTTCCATTCCGTTATCCTTACTTATCGCCGTACTTATCTTGAATCAGATGGGTATTACGTTAAATATTATGACGCTTGGAGCGATGACAGTAGCGATTGGACGGGTGGTCGATGACTCCATTGTCGTCGTCGAAAATATATACCGGCGCATGTCTCTAACGGAAGAAACATTAGAGGGCAAAGACTTGGTATTGGCAGCTACGAAAGAAATGTTTATGCCAATCCTATCTTCTACGATTGTAACGATTGCCGTGTTCCTACCATTAGGGTTAGTGCAAGGTGTTGTAGGGCAAATCTTCCTACCATTTGCGTTAACAGTGGTATTCTCGCTACTAGCATCATTACTCGTTGCCGTAACGATTGTGCCGATGATGTCCCATTCTCTATTAAGTAAAGAGAAAGCATCAAAAGCACATAATGAAGGACCAGGACGTCTTGCGAACGCGTATCGCTCATTCTTAGATAGCGTGTTGAATCATAAGATCATCACCTCCATTGTTGCAGTAGGTGTATTGGCTGGAAGTATCGCAATGGTTCCATTAGTTGGTGTAAGCTTCCTTCCTAGTGAAGGGGAAAAAATGGTGATGCCAACGTATAGTCCTGCTCCAGGTCAAACACTAGAAGACGTGGAGAACATTGCCAAAGATGCGAAGGAATATTTTGATGGTCGTGAAAACGTCCATACCATCCAATATTCTGTCGGAGGAGAAAATCCGATGAGTCCTGGAGCAAGCAACCAGGCGGCATTCTTTGTCGAATATGACAGTGAAACAGAAAACTTCTCTGATGAAAAGCAGCAAGTGATGAAAGACTTGAAAGCCATGACAGATGAAGGAGAATGGTCTAATCAAGACTTCTCCGCAACAGGGTCTGGTAGCGATATTCAAGTCCAAGTCTTTGGGGAAAACACAGATGAAATTGAACCAGTAGTGAAAGACGTTCAAGCCATGCTAGAAGAACAAGAAGATCTAACAAACGTTGATTCTAGCTTGTCTGAATCCTATGAGGAATACACCCTTGTAGCCAATCAAGAAAAGCTAAGTCAGCTTGGTCTGACAGCGGGTCAAATAGGAATGGAATTAAATCAAAACGGCCAACGTCCAAAGATTACTACCATCAAACAAGACGGGGAAGAGCTTCAGGTTTATTTAGAAGTGAACCAAGAAGATTATAATAGCATCGAAGACCTGACAGACCGTGAAATCACGACACCAACAGGTCAGTCTATCCCAGTAAGTGAAGTGGTATCTGTTGAAGAAGGAACAACAGAGGACACCATTAGTCGACGGGATGGTCAAGTGTATGCAAGCGTAAGTGCAAAAGCAACAACAGATGATGTTGGTGCAATATCATCAACCGTTAACGAAGAATTAGATACGATTGATCATCCATCCAATGTAGATATTACACTTGGTGGGGTAACCCAAGATATCAATGAATCCTTTAGTCAGCTTGGTCTTGCCATGCTTGCAGCCATTGCTATTGTGTATCTCGTGCTGGTCATCTTCTTTGGTGGAGCACTAGCGCCATTTGCTATTCTGTTCTCCTTGCCATTCACGATTATCGGAGCAGTAATAGGCTTGCTCATTGGCGGGGAAACATTGAGCATTTCTGCGATGATTGGCGCTCTTATGTTAATCGGTATTGTGGTAACCAATGGTATCGTATTAATTGACCGTGTTATTCATAAAGAAAACGAAGGACTGTCTACACGGGATGCGTTACTTGATGCTGGTGCAACAAGGTTACGTCCAATCTTAATGACAGCACTAGCAACCATCGGAGCGTTGCTTCCACTAGCATTAGGTTTTGAAGGTGGATCGATTATTAGTAAAGGACTAGGTATTACCGTAATTGGTGGCTTAACAAGCTCCACGTTACTAACGCTTTTAATCGTACCACTTGTTTATGAGACATTAGGGAAATTCCGTCGCAAGAAAAAAGCATAACAGATCATACAAAAGCGCATCTGCCAGACTTGGCAGATGCGCTTTTTTTATTGCTTAGGAAATTATAAAATTCAATGCATGTGTATAACTAAAAAAGTGATGCGGCCACGTCCAGCTCCAGCGCCCAGCGACTAGCAAACTTCCTGCTCCTCCTTACGATAAGTCAACATCGAATCGCTACCGCTCTTCGTGTTTCCTTTATCTCATACGGAGCCGTCCAGTTTGTACGTCGCTAGCAGGGCGCTTGCGCTTTTGTTCTTATTGTTCGCTCTTAGCACCACTGCCTTCAAGGTTTAAGATCCCTCTCAGGGTGAGCAAAGCAAGAGCTTATCTTTTACTATTTTGTATTAATAGCCGCCATAACCGCCGCTAAATGCACCTGCTCCAATGATGATAAGCAGAATGAAAAGAACAACTACAAGAGCAAAACCACCGCCGTATCCGTATCCTCCTGACATCGTATCCACCTCTTTTTCATTTGTTTTTACCTTCAAAGTTACTATATGCTGAAAAGGCAAAAAGGGAAGGGCGAATGTCTAGATTCAGGACGATAGCCTTAAAGTACTACCGCCTTCCCCTCTTCTATAGAAGAAAGAATGTAAGGACGGATAAGAGTATGGATGTAATCAGCATAGCTACTAACGGTTTTAACGTTACGGTTCTTACTTTTCGTATATCAACGTTTAATCCTAATCCGCTCATAGCCATGGATAAGAGTAAGGTCGTAATAAAGGAAACAGCCTCAAGTACACCAGGAAAAGCGGGTATCCATTCTCCAATCATATAACTTCCAACAAAGCTCATAGCCATAAAACCAAGTAAAAACCATGGAAAGGCAATCGTTGTTTGCGTATCTTCTTGCTTTTTCCGACGCATCCAAACAACAAGCAAGAAGGACAAAGGTATTAACAATAAAACTCTTCCCAGTTTAGCTAAAAATGCGATTGCCAGTGCATCATCACCAGCTGGTGCTGCAGCTAACGCAACATGGGCAATTTCATGTAAGCTAAGTCCGGTCCATATTCCGTACTGCTCGCTAGAAATAGGTAAGTATGGTTCGGCAAGTGTATAACCAACTCCAAATAACGTGCCTATTAACGCAATGATCCCCACACTTAAAGCCGTGTCTTCATCTTTGGATTTGATGATGGGAGAGACGGCAGCTATAGCTGCAGCTCCACACACCCCTGTTCCAACAGCTAAAAGAAACGAAATCGTCCAGTTAGCCTTGAGCCACCTTGCTAGGAGCAAGGTGATGATGATGGAGAAGACAATGGTTAATGCCCCTCTAGCTAATAAACCGAGTCCTTCCTGAAAAACCACGTCTAAATTTAGCTTTAAACCAAATAATATAATAGCTAGTTTCAGTAATTTTTTTGTAGAAAAATCAATACCGTGCTGTAGTTTCATAGGATAGCCAAAAAAATGTCTATAAGCTACCGCTAACAATATAGAAGAAGCTAAGGCTCCAATATGTTGAAAGCCTGGTAGCTGGGCAAGTAGCAATCCAGCACTTGCAAAAAGAAAGGTGAGTAGGACTCCACCGAATTGATGTTTTGTATTTCGTATAATCATGTTGATTTCCTCCGTTCATCCCTACCATATCTTAAGTGAAACAGAATCATAAGTTAAATAAATTATGATAATATTATAGATAAGTAATTACTTATGATAGGGTGGAGGATATGAATCAATCGTATCGTGTGTTTGTTGAAGTAGTGGAACGACAACACTTCTCAAGGGCTGCCGAAGCACTGTTTATGACCCAACCTGCTGTTAGCCAGTATATAAAAGCATTAGAATCAGAAATTGGTACGCAATTAATCGATCGGAGTCATAAAAAGGTTCGCTTAACTACAGCGGGAAAGATTGTGTATGAGCATGCAAAAGAGATGATTGGTCATTATGAAACCATGCACCATCTCGTTCATGAATTGTTCCATGAACCAACTGGAACGTTAGCTATAGGAGCAAGCTATACATTCGGAGAGTATGTATTGCCTCGTGTGATGGCTCCACTTAGAGAAAGGTATCCCGATATTCAACCAACCATAACGATCAGCAATACGAAAGAGATAGCCGAACAGGTGGAAAAGATGGAACTAGATATTGGCATTGTAGAGGGAGATGTAGATAGAGAGTTGCTTCAAGTGGAGCATTTTGCAGAGGATTATATGCGGATTGTTGCATCCTCTAACCATCCTTTTACAGAGAAACTCCCTGTTACTACGAGTGATTTGGAAAATGAGATGTGGATAACGCGGGAATTAGGTTCTGGTACTCGAGAAGCAACAGAGAGGATGTTTACCACCTTAGGAATAGACCCTACGCATCGGATGGAGTTTGGGAGTACTCAAGTTATTAAAGAATCCGTTGAAGCCGGATTAGGACTATCGCTTGTGTCCCTTTGGGCGATTCGGAAAGAGCTTTCCATGAACACGTTGTTTATCGTGGATGTGCCAGAAGGATTTGTGAAACGGTCCTTCTCTATCCTTTTACGAAAAAAACCAATGCAAACGAAAAACACTCTCGTATTTAAAGAGCTATTGCATGACATGATGAAGGAGTAAGCATCTTCGGTATAACTAGTTACGAAATAGTACATTTCTTTCCGAAGTTATGATTCAGCGATATACTTAAAGTGAATAGGTGTAAGTAGGTAATTTGTAAATGGTTACATAACAGCATATCTAAATATTGTCAAAAACAAAGGCGTGAGATTGATCTTTTTTAGGGAGTTATTCGATTACTGAATAGATCCCATTTGCTGGAGCTAGACACGTAAGCGCCAGGAACTTTCTTTTCATATTAAATATGCTATGCTAGCCCTAATTAACTAAGCAGTAAAGGAGAATGGTATGAGCGATCGGGATCTAGATTTATATAATCAGGTCCTCGAGGGAGATAAGGGAGCTTTGGAAGAGCTTTATGATAAATACGAAAAACTCCTCTATTCGTTTGCTTATAAATCATGTGGGCAAAAGGAAATGGCTGAAGAAGTCATGCAGGAAGTATTTATAAAAGTGTGGACCCAAAAGGCAACCTACGACTCGTCTAAGGGTAAGTTTTCCTCGTGGATTTTATCGGTGACCAGATTTACGAGTATTGATATCGTACGAAAGAAAGAGAATCAGAATTATTCCCTTGAGGAAGAACGGGACACCTTGCATCAGGAAGAACCATCTGCAGAGGATTTAGCAGAGTGGAAAGAGCAGGGTGAAATCGTACGAGAAGCAGTTAAGCAATTATCGGAAGAACAGAACAAAATCATACAATTATTTTATTTCAAAGGGTTAACGCAAAGGGAAATAGCATCATCATGCAATCTATCTCTAGGTACCGTGAAAGGCAGGATACGATTAGCATTAAAACACCTTAGAAAAGAGTTATCCAACATCAAAGAGAAAGGGGGTGTAGGAGATGCATGAACAATGCGATCAACTGATTGATTATTTTAATGGCTTATTATCCGAAGAAGAGGAAAGAGAATTTGAAAAGCATCTAAAGTCCTGTGAAAATTGCCAAGAGGAATGGGCGGAGCTTACCGAGCTTACGGAAGACCTCCCATATGCAGCAGAACCTGTAGAGCCACCTGAGGGAATGAAGGATCGTGTATTAGCTGGTGTATTTGCAGAAGAACAATCGGACCAGGCAGAAAAGGAAGCACCTGCTTCTTTTGAAAAAGCAAAGGAAACGAAACGGGAAGCACAAGCATCATCCTACACTCAAAGCGAGAGCCCAAAACCGAAGCGTTGGTTAGCTCCCGCATTAGCAGCAGCCTTGTTCTTATCACTGGCTGGAAACCTCTATACTATATTACAAGAGGAAGAACCACCAGATACGATAACGACAGATGGAATAGACCAAGTATTGCAGAGTGTACAATTAGAGGGAACAGGAAGTGCAACGGCCTCCATTGTGGAACAAAAAGATACGAATACGCTTGTTGTAAATGCAAATCAGCTTGCAAACCTCGAAGGAGAACAAGTGTATCAAGTGTGGCTAATCAAAGAAGGAAAACCGTATCGAGCAGGTAGCTTTGTTCCGAACCAGAACGGAGATGGTGCAGTTACTTACTCACTAGATAAGCTACAAAACCAAGGGAAATGGGATCAAATCGCAATATCAAAAGAACCAGACGCCACAAGTAAAGAACCACAAGGTGAGGTTATCTTAAGCTCAAAATTATAGGCATAGACAGACAACCTGAAGCGAATGCTTCAGGTTGTCTTTTTTACAGCTTTTTTTCGGTGCCCTTTTTTTCGGTGCCAGACCCCCGCCGCGGTAATGCGTTACCATTATGCAGAGGTGGGGGTCTGGCACCGAAAAAGGCACCGAAAAATGGCACATCCGTTAGTTTGAAGGCACTTAGGATAATGGTATGTTAAATAGAAGAGAGAGGAGACGATACAATGTCACAATCAGATGTGGTGGTCGTTTGGTTCCGGCAAGATTTACGACTACAGGACCATAAGGCACTTTACTATGCTATGAAAGATGCAGAGCAGCACAATCGTTCCATTATGGCGGTTTTTCACATACATCCTGCGTTAAATGAATCGTTTACGGTACGTCATGATTATTTTTTTCGTACGGTGGAGGATGTAGCGCAGCAGGCGCAAGAATATAAAATCCCCTTCCACTTTATCGAAGGAGATACCGAGGATGCGTTTCGACATCTACTTGAAAAGGTTCCGGCAATCAAGTCTGTTCATTTTAATTTGGACGAAGTAGGTTTCGGTCGCAAGCGGGATGAACATATGACGCATTGGCTCGAAACAGAAGGAATTCAGGTACATCGCTATGTAGACGCTCATATTCATGGGGCAGAGGAAGTCGAGAAGCCAGACGGCGGATTCTATTCGGTTTTTACGCCTTATTATCGAAGGTGGAGCTCGCTAGATAAGCCAGCTGTCTTCAACGTAGATAAACAAAAGTTACAACAATACGGTACTGATTTCACCAAGCATTTTCAGGGCGGTAGTGAGTCATTTCAAAATCTAATCCAAAAGTGTACGAGGGAATGGAACCATATTGGAGAAAAATCAGCGATTCAACGCCTGGCTTATTTTTTGCATAACAAAGTGAAGGCATATGAAGAGGAACGTGATTTTCCAGCAAAAAGGGCGACGAGTATGATTTCCCCTTATTTGAAATGTGGTGTACTTTCGCCACGGACTGTTTATCATAAAGCAATGGAAGTACAGCAAGAATACGGCGAAGCGAAGGGATTGGAAACGTTTGTTTCGGAAATTGCATGGAGAGATTTTTACAATATGATTTACTACGTCCATCCAAACTGCAAAGATGAAGAAATAAGCTCGAAATACCAACAAATCGATTGGAATCAAGACGAGGAACTCTTCGAGAAATGGAAGAACGGGGAGACTGGCTTTCCGATTGTAGACGCAGCTATGAAACAAATCAATGAGATTGGCTGGATGCATAACCGCCTCCGCATGGTCGTTGCCTCCTTTTTGACAAAGGATTATTTGATGGACTGGCGTAAAGGAGAGCGTTACTTTCAAGATCATCTAATCGATTATGACCCAGCTTCGAATATCGGTGGGTGGCAATGGGCAGCTTCAACAGGAACAGATGCGGTGCCTTACTTTCGTGTCTTCAACCCAACACGTCAATCCGAGCGCTTTGACCCAGATGGGGAATTTATCAAACGTTATCTACCAGCACTGAAACATGTACCGAAGAAATACATTCATGAACCTTCGAAAATGACAGAAGCGGAACAGGAGAAGTATGGCTGTATCATTGGAAAAGACTACCCTGAGCCGACCGTTGATCATAAAGTGATGAGGAAGAAAGCCATCGCAATGTTTGAGGGGAATGAAGAGTAGTGGAATAGCGAGCGTGGACTCACGCATATCGGTAGGAGACTCACTCATATAGAGGGGAAACCCACGCATATCGGTAGGAAGTCACGCATATCGAGGGAAAACCCACGCATATAGGTAGTGAAGTCACGCATATCGAGGGAAAACCCACGCATATCGGTAGGAAGTCACGCATATCGAGGGAAATCCACGCATATAGGTAGTGAAGTCACGCATATAGAGGGAAAACCCACGCATATAGGTAGTGAAGTCACGCATATCGAAGGAGAACCCACGCATATCGGTAGGAAAGTCACGCATATCGAGGGGAAATCCACGCATATAGGTAGTGAAGTCACGCATATCACGGAAAACTCACGCATATAACAAGAAACCCAAGCATAACCCACCCCCACACACCCTCCTGCAGCATTAGCTAGGAGGGGCTAGTGCTGGTCATGTATTCCAATCTATGAAATAATAGATAAAAAGAAAACTAGTGTATAGGGGGAAATTAGAATGGAACCAACACAGCAACAGTTAGAGAAATATGCAGATTTAGCGATACATACAGGTGTTAATCTTCAGGAGGGGCAAGCGATTATGATCAATGCTCCTGTTGAAAGTGCTGACTTTGTTCGCACGGTAGCTCGTAAGGCGTATGAAGCTGGTGCGAAGGATGTTCATGTGAGATGGAATGATGAGGATTTAACATACTTAAAAATGAAGCATGCACCGATGGAAGTGCTGGAAAATGTGGCTCAGTGGAAAGTGGATGAAGTGATGAGCTATGCGAAGGATGGAGCGGCTATCCTATCTATCTATGCACCAAATCCAGATCTACTGAAAGATATTGATCCAGAGCGTGTTGCGGCTACGAATAAGGCGAGCGGTCAGGCGTTGAAGGAATATCGTGAGTACATTATGAATGATAAAGTAGCGTGGTCCATCGTCTCTGTTCCAACAGAAAACTGGGCAAAGAAAATCTTCCCTGACTTAGAGGTCAACGAAGCAATCGACCAGCTATGGGATAAGATTTTCCAAATTACTCGTGTAGATCAAGAGGATCCAATCCAAGCTTGGGAAGAGCACAATGCGACGCTCCGAAAAGCTCGTGAGTATTTAAATCAGAAACAATATAAGAAGCTTGTTTATAAAGCCCCAGGTACAGACTTATCTGTTCAGCTTGTAGACAATCATATATGGCATGGTGGGGATACGAAAACGCAGCAGGGTGTGAAATTCAATCCAAATATGCCGACAGAAGAAGTATTCACAATGCCTCACAAAGATGGTGTGAATGGTACCGTTACAAGTACGAAGCCATTAAACTATGCCGGTAACTTAATCGAAAACTTCACGTTAACCTTTGAAAACGGTAAAGTTGTAGATTTTAAAGCGGAAAAAGGGGAAGAGACGTTAAAGCTTCTATTAGATACGGATGAAGGAGCGCGTCATCTTGGTGAAGTAGCACTCGTGCCGCATCACTCCCCAATCTCTCAATCAGAGCTTATTTTCTTTAACACACTATATGACGAGAACGCTTCTTGTCACCTTGCATTAGGTGGAGCTTATCCTACCAATGTAAAAGGCGGTTCTGATATGAATGAGGAAGAAAAAGCAAACCATGGAGTGAATGACAGCATGGTGCACGAAGACTTCATGATGGGATCAGCTAATATGGACATTGATGGTGTGCTAGAAGATGGCACAACAGAACCAGTTTTCCGTAACGGAAACTGGGCTATTAGCTTCGACTAATCGAAAAGAAAAAAAGAGAGCTCAGCGTTTAAACGAAACGTTGAGCTCTCTTTTTTATATTATGACCTTCCACTATCTTCAACAATAGAACGGATCATATGCTTCGAGTCCCATTCATGATCAGAATAGTAGGTGAGCATAGGCACTTTAGGGAAAAGCTCTTGATCAATTTCTTCAATCGTCATCCCTTTTGCATAGTGATGAAGGACGTTTCCGCTTAATTCCTCCAGGTAGTTTAGCTTCTTCGTAAACATGGATTTCCCGTCCGGGTGATAACCTGAATGAGAGCAGTACATCTCCTCAAAATCATAGGATAGGACTTTTCGGATAGAGGACATAATCTCAGTTATGGACTCGTCTTTCATGATTATTTTCGTTTTTGGTGTAATAAATAAATCGCCAGAGAACAGGGCGCCTGTTTGTTTGTTCAATAAGCAAACGTGGTTTTCTTCATGTCCAGGAGTATGAATAATATCCCACGTGTACTGCCTAGATTCAATGGTATTGCCATAAGGGCGGGTTTCAAAAGGCGGTCTGACACCCCATAGTACTTGTCTATATTCTGGATAGGTAGCTTCTTGTGCACAAGCTTCAATGGACTGGGGGTGTATATAGATAGGAAGTTGCTTTTCCTGCTGTAGCCAAGCGGCTGTACCTGTATGATCCTCATGATTGTGGGTTAAGCTGACAAAATCAATATCATGTTCGTTATAAAAAGGAATCAATTCATCTAATAGACTGTAGGCACTTGTGTCAATCAGCATACCGTCGACAAGATACTGGTAAACAGACATGGAAAAGTCTTGATAAGACACCTTTCCTAATATAGATTGGACCCCATTATGATTCTCTATCTTCATCTTACATTTCCCCTTTTATTTAGAGAGCTTTTATTTACTGTAACATAATTTGAAAATATAGGAAGTTGTAACTAAAAAACACTCTAACCCAAAGAGGATCAGAGTGTTTCGTGTACATAACCTAGTCTTAAGCTGTCGTCATTTTCAATCCTACAATTCCAATAATAATACACGACATAAATAAAAGCCTTGTCCATTCTTTCGAGTCCTTGAAAAAAATCATACCAATTAAGACGGTCCCAAGTGAACCAATTCCTGTCCATACCCCGTAAGCAGTACTAATAGGCAACGTTTCAATGGCTTTAGAGAGAAGATAGAAGTTCACTCCACCTGCAAGAAACATAAGGACCATGTAAAATTTATTGCGAAATCCATCGGAAAGCTTTAAAAACGTAACTCCAGTAACCTCCGCAAAACCTGCTAGGATAAGCTGAATCCATGCCATTAGTTCGTCACCTCGCTTGCGGTTTCTTGTTCATCTTTATCAGTAAATTTTAAGCCAATAATTCCTGTTACCAGTAAAAGCAAGAAGAATACTTTGCCCACATTCATCATATCTGGTGTCATGATAAATTCGATGACAACCGCACCAACCGTACCAATGCCCGTGAATACAGCGTATGCTGTACCGACTGGTAGAGCTTCCATGGATTTGGATACAAAATAAAAGCTAATGACAATTGCCACCACGGTTACAACACTTGGGACAAGATTCGTGAATCCGTCTGATAGCTTCATGCTGAATACCCAAATAATTTCAATTAACCCTGCGATAAGTACATATGTCCATGCCATCTATGATCCCTCCTGATTGTTAGCCTTGTACTGGCATAAACGCTCTCCATGTCATTTGCTTCACGGCTTGTACGCGTTTATCAAATTCTTCTTCCGTATAATAGCTATACTCCATGAACAAGCCATCCACCATGCATAGAATCATAGCTATCCCTGTATTAGCATCAATAGCAGCTATTTCTCCTGCATTCTTTGCTCTATTTAGCTCCTTTTCAAGTAGCGCATTACAATGTTGCTCATATTCCATCAATTTATTCTGCAACCGTTCTTGAAACGCTTCAGGTGGAAAAAGCGTCATCCTTCTCCACAAGTTGGCTTTTTCGTCGTTTTGTTTATAAAAATCGACATGTAAATCAATAATCCGGTTCAATCGTTCTTGAAATGATTCCTCTTCCGTCTCTATTAATAGGGCAGAAAATTTTTCGGATTCTTCCTGAAAAGCCCTGTCGATTACCTCCCAGAATACAGCCTCTTTATTTGTGAAATGAGAATAAATAGATGCTTTTCTCATACCTGATCGAGCGGCTAATTCAGAAAGGGAGGTGCCTTCATATCCTTTTCGAGAAAATAAATAAAGGGCACTTTGAAGAATGGTATCCTTACTCATGTATATCACCTCGATAACTACCTAACGTTCGGTAGCTAAATAGTAACGTGTGAGAAAAGTAGTGTCAAGCATTAGCCTTTATACCCATAATTTGGTTTCGATGGAAGAACGTTTGGGAACAAAAGGTATAGACAGTAAATCGAAGGAGTGTATGTTTTGACGAATCAGAATCCGACAGATCAACTTAGAAAACAAATAAAAGAAGTAGTAGAAGAATTAAATTTATCCACTTCTGTTTATCAAATTCTTAAGTATCCTAAACACAACTTTTCAGTATCCATCCCACTAGAGAAGGATGATGGGACTGTCGAAAATTTTATGGCATATCGTACGGTCCATAGTGATTTGCTAGGACCAGGAAAAGGTGGCATTCGCTTTCACCCTGATGTTAATCAGGAGGAAGTCACAGCTCTTTCCATGTGGATGACATTGAAGACAGCCATCTTAAAGCTTCCTTTTGGAGGAGCAAAAGGTGGTATTATCGTTGATCCGAATACATTATCAAAAAGAGAGCTCCAACAATTAAGTCGACAATATGTTCAAAATATAGAACCGGTAATCGGGCCACAAAAGGATATTCCCGCACCTGATGTAAATACAGATGGACGTGTGATGGGCTGGATGATGGATGAATTTTTTAAGCTTAGAGGACGAAATGTGCCAGGTTTTATTACAGGAAAGCCTCCAGTAATCGGTGGTTCTGAAGGTCGTGTGGAAGCAACAGGGCACGGAGTGGTGGTGAATATCTTGCAAGCGATGGATAAGCTTGGTATGGATAAGGAGGATACTAAAGTAGCCATCCAAGGATTTGGAAATGTTGGGTCCGTAACAGCTCAAACACTTTATGAAAAAGGAATAAACGTAGTTGCAGTCGCTGATATTGATGCGATGATCTATGATGAAGATGGCTTGAACATTCCTGAAATGATGGATTATGTAGAGGAAAACGGGTCATTAAAAGGATACACAACCAATGAAAACTCCAATGAAATTTTTGAAGTAGAGTGTGATATTTTTGTACCAGCAGCACTGGAGAATCAGATTACCAAAGAGACAGCACCAAAGCTGACAGCAAGCATTGTTGCAGAAGCTGCTAATGGGCCAACATCTGGAGAGGGTGACGACATCCTTGCTGAAAAGGGAGTATTCGTCATACCAGATATTCTATGTAACGCAGGTGGCGTCATGGTTTCTTCATTTGAATGGATGCAAAATGATTCCCACGACCATTGGGCAGAAGAAGTGGTGAACGAGCGTCTAGAAAAAGATATGGCTAAGGCATTTGAAGAAGTGTATAGCATGAAAGAAGACATTAACAATAATAAGACTATGCGCCACGCCGCCTATTACCTAGCAGTAAAACGTTTAGGTGATGCTATGTATGCGCGAGGTTGGGTAGATTAAAGGAAAGCTCATCATTCCGTTTCGGAATCGATGAGCTTTTTTATGGAATCGATATTTTGTTCTTTGCGAGCATTTTCTATATCAGCAAAAGGGCAACCAAGCTCTTGTACTCGTTGTAATACATGGGTCATCGTGAATGTTTGTGGGGAGAGGGATTCATCCACTTCGTGCCAAAAAATTGGAGTGGCCACAGTACCTGTTTCCGTAGCTCGCGGAGAGTAGGGAGCTACAATTGTTTTTCCTTCTGCATGTTGAACATAGTCGATATATAAACGATTGCCGCGATTTTTCTTAAGTCGCTCGGTTGTAAAATAATCAGGTTCTTGCTTTACGAGTAAGGATGCAAGCTTTTCCGTAAATACCCTAGTCTCGTCATAGGAGAATGAATGCTCAGGAATAGGGATATGTAGTTGCATCCCTTTGTTTCCTGATGTTTTGGCGAATACGAAGATCTCCAATTTATCGCATAAATGCTTGAGGAGTGTAGCGGCTCGAACGGATAAGGAAAATGCCTCCTTATCTGGTGGGTCTAGGTCAAAGACAATTTCATTTGGTTCTCCATGACCTTCTTTTTCAAAAGGAATATGATACTCAATGGATCCCTGATTTCCTAGCCAGACAAGGGATGAGACATTTTGACACATGAAAAACGTTTCTCCTTCCTTCTCGATAGGTGCTACAAACTGAGGTGCATAATCTGGCAAATGCTTTTGATAAAAGGATTCCTCATGAATACCATCAGGATATCGAATAACGGTTAATCGCTTATCCTGTAGAAACGGGAGCATATACGGCGCCATGTTTCGTAAATATAGCAGAAAGTCTTGTTTTGTATAGGTGGGTTTTATCCACAGCTTTTTATCCTCGTTTGTGATATCCACATGTGGAAACAATGCTAAATCCCATTGTTTCTTCTCAACTGTGCACTCTTCTGGGGATAAGTCGAATCGAAAGGAATTAAACATAGGTTCACGAAGATCATCTTTTTGAGCATGCAAACACTTTACATCCACGCATGCACTGGGTTCAAGCCTGTACACCTTGTTGTACAACGTTCCATTCTTCTTAAAGAACTGCTTAAGTGTTTGTTTATCCTTTTTAGGTAGACCATGCTTAAAGGAGCCTAGCATTTCAAGGTTATCCCCACGATATACACATAATGTGTAATACCCATTTGATGGGTCGAAGGTATGTAAGATGCCAGAAACGACACGCCAATTTTTCACTTTTAACCAGTCTCTTGTACGGTCTCCTTCCCCATATGAGCTAGTCCCTCTTTTTGCAACCATGCCTTCCCCTAGATGTAAAACAATATCTTCCCACAATTTATCTTTATCCTCAAAAGAAGGGACATAGAGAAGTCGTTCGCTTGAGACATCGCTCAAAATGGAATGGAGTCGTTGTTTTCTCGTAGTATAATTTTGTGAAGTAATGTCTTCCCCTTGGTATTCGAGCAAATCAAAACACATGACGGTAGCTGGTCTTGCCTTGGCTGCTTTTTCAATCGACTTCTCATTGCGCATTCGATTTCGCTGTTGAAGGAGGGGGAAATTCCCTTGCAATGGCGTGTTTAATATAGTTAATTCCCCATCTATCCACAAAGGCAGGTGTGATGTGATAGAAGGGTACAAGGCTTGGCAATTCTCTACAATTTCCGGGAAGCGATCGTGCAACGCTTTCCCGTTTCGACTCCAAAGCTCCACACCATCCTCTGTCCAGTGCATCAGTACACGAAACCCGTCATACTTCACTTCATATACCCATTCCTCTTCCGTAGGAACTTCCTCCGTTAAAGTTGGCAACATTGGCTTCCGCATACGTTTCCTCCTTGTTGGCGATTAGTTAGCCCGCAGCAAAATACGTCGCTAAACGGCGCTTGCGCTCTTGTTCTTATTCTGGCAATTTCAGTTCATTTTACTCATTGGCTGTGTTAAAGCTTATTGTTGATATGGTAATGAAATGGTTTTATGTTCTTCCATATAAGCACCATAACCTTGAAGACTTGGATTCGAGATATTTTGTGGAAGAGAGATGTTTCCGTTTCTTTAAATGGAATAAAGGTGGCCGTGGAACAA
>NZ_AVBF01000001.1 GCF_000770635.1 Pontibacillus yanchengensis Y32 | reverse complement strand
CAAGTTGAAAACATCATGGATACTTTTACACAATGTTAAGGACTTGACTACTTCCCCCTGGATATCCGCTCCTTTCCTCTCCTTATCCGCTCCTTTCCTCTCCTTATCCGTCACTTTCCCTCGGGTATCCGCTCCTTTCCTCTCTTTATCCGTCACTTTCCCTCGGGTATCCGCTCCTTTCCTTCCTTTATCCGTCACTTTCCCTCGGATATCCGCTCCTTTCCTCTCCTTATCCGCAAATTTCATCTACTCTGATGTTCAGCAAGCACCTCAGCTATATTTTGCGGTATATGATACTTCCTACCACGATTAACTCCAGTTTGTCGTAACTTCATACCATTTAGAAATTTATAAACTGAATCACTAGAGTCAATTTGTAAAAATAACCTACATTGTTGATTCGTAATCTCCTTCCCCATCAATAAAAAATAATCATAAACAGCGCGTTCATGTGCAGACAGGTCCCTATTCCCACAAAATGGACATTGCCACCTCATCTGTACTCTCTTCATCCCCAACCTCCCACACCCAGGACACTGCACGCCTTTCATCACATCTTCCTTCCGAACGCCAAACCGGCCGAGAACATCCACATCAAGTGGGCGGTCGCTTTTCAAAAGTTGATCGCGTAATGCGAACAGTTGGCTCCGAGATAACACTTCCTTCTTATATTTAGCAGTGAGTTCCTTCACTTTATCGAGCATGTGATCTGCATATACAATGTTGCGCAGTCTTGGGTCGTCGTGCATGTTGGTATCAAGGATGGCGTGGGGGTGGGTGAAGACGATGATGTGGTCGATGGGGAGTGGTTGGGTGAGATGGGGGCGGAGCCAGTTACGGAGTTTGATTTTCTGGCGGTCGACTTGGGCGATAGGGTTGGAGAAGCGTTCTTCCTTGCCGTTTTCATCCTTTCTAATAAATTGATCAAACGTTTGATCAAAAAATATGTTGCCTGAAAGATGCTTTACTTCTACGATGATGGCTGCACTTGAGGTCAAAATGAGGTTGTCGATTTGAAAAGCTGAGGTACTGGTGGGGATACGGGTTCCGCGGAAAACGAGTGAGGAGTCGGGCAAAAAATGCAGGTAATAATCAAGCGCTTTTTCGCCGCGATAGCCAGCCTTTCTTCGGCCTATGCTATCATCAAGCTCAGCTCGCAGAGGATAATTCCCAGGCAGGCGCAGCGCTAATGCTTCTTCTTTAAACAGGTCAATCGGTTTTGTCAGTTCTCTAACAATCAATACAATCACCTCCTCCTACTGATTCGGCGTCTAAACGCTCTCTTCCTTCTATCCAATAGAAAATAGTCTATCTCCAATAAAAAAAGGCCACTCCAAAGTGACCTTCCTCCTAACAACATTATTCCCTCTTCCCCTCAGCAACCTCAAACCCTTCCACCGCATTTGGAAAATGGCCATTTTTCTGATCCAGCAACTCTTGAGCTGCGTCAGCGTCGATTTCCAGCAACAGCATAAGTGTAGCGATGCGTGCGTCTCCATTGGCCTGGTGACTATAGTGAGCGGCCGTCCCTTCGTCTACGCCGGTGAGTTCCTGAATAATCGAGATGGCGCGTTTGCGTAATTTTTCATTGGAGGCTTGGACGTTGACCATGAGGTTTCGGTACACTTTTCCGAGTTTGATCATGGTGGCGGTGGAGATCATGTTCAGCACCATTTTCTGTGCGGTGCCTGCTTTCAAGCGAGTTGACCCTGTGACTACTTCCGCTCCAACCGGCACTTCAACAGGATAGTCGACCATCTCAGCGAGTTCGGTTCCGACATTACAGCAGATGGCCCCGGTACATACGCCCATTTCAGCAGCAGCCTCCATCGCACCTAGCACATATGGAGTGCGGCCGCTTGAGGCAATGCCGATGACCATATCGCTTGCACCAACATGCTTTCGCAAATCTGCAGCACCGGTTTCTTTGCTGTCTTCGGCATTTTCGATAGGGTAGCGTAGGGCTTCGTCTCCGCCTGCAATTACTCCGTTCACGAGATCATGTGGGACGCCGAACGTTGGCGGGCATTCGGAGGCATCGAGCACGCCGAGGCGTCCGCTCGTTCCAGCTCCGAAATAAAAGAGCTTGCCTCCGTTTTCCAGTACCTCGACAGCCTGGTTGATTACACGTTCTATTTGAGGAAGGGCACGTTTGACAGCACTGGCTACCGTGTCATCCTCTTCGTTCATTAGTTTAATAATGTCCATCGTCGAAAACTGGTGCAAGTGGTTGGACTTTTCATTACGCATTTCTGTGTTAACGATTGGATCGGTTTCAGACATCGTCGTTGCACCTCCCTTTCAAGTAAAGCTACGGTTCAAAGACCGGCTCGATGATTGTAAATTCTCCTTCACTTCGCTTGTCACCGCTTCCTCTCCCATAAGCAACGCGCACACTAATGCGCCTACAACAGGAGGTACATCTGGATGAATGATGGCTTGAGGCTGCGGATATTTTTTCGTAAAAAGGTTGCCAAAAGCCATGCGCATAAACGCTGATTGGAACATCCCTCCACTTAAGACAAGTGGCACATCTTCGGAATGAATCTCGTCTACTAGCTCTAGCAAGCTTCGTAACGCTTTCCCAACAATGTGGCGGGCGGTAGCATTCCCCGCTTGCGCCAAAATAACGACATGCTCAGCAAGAGACGCTATCTTCCGTCTAGGATAGTCATCCTCATACACAGCTGTTATTACGTCAGCTGCGCTCTCCACCTGCAACGAGGTCAAGATGATTTCCATGAATTCCTGATCGCGCTCCATCAATCCATCATGCATATGTGCAACCTTCGATAATGCTTGTCGGCCAAGGTCATACCCACTACCTTCATCGCCAAGCAGGTAGCCCCAGCCGCCTACACGTCTAGACTTCCCATCCAAGATCGAGTAAGCAATCGATCCAGTGCCTGCGATCAGGACCGTGCCTTCCATCGAAAACGTTCCACTTGCGAGCGCTCCGTATGCATCGTTGTGCACATCAATTTTACCTCGAATGCCCGGTGCTACGTCATAAATCCATTCGCGCCAACGCTGCTGATCCCAAATTCGGTCCCCTCCAGCAGAGGAAACAAATACGCCTGTAACATGTTCATAAGCTACATCCGCCTGAATAAATAAATCATGAAAAAGCTCCTTCAGCGTCTGTTTGATGGCATCCTCTGACCGGGACTTCACATTGGTGGACCCTCCAACACATCGCGCGACCACAACACCTTTTTCATCACACATCATGATTTCCGTTTTCGTACCGCCACCGTCTATACCAATATACATGTTATTTGATTGCACCTTGCGTCAGTCCTTCCATGAACTGTTTGGATGCGATGAAGAACAGGACAATCATCGGTAGTGAGGCAAGCGTTAGCCCTGCAAATAATGCACCCCAATCAGCAGAGTATTGGCCGAATAGAGACAGCATCCCGACTGGAATCGTCTTTTTCATCTCATCGGTTATAAACACCAACGGGAAGAAAAAGTCATTCCAGGATTGAATGAATTGTAGAATCATCACGGTACCTAGCGCTGGACGCATGAGTGGCAGCACGACATTCCATAGGATGCGCAAGTTTCCAGCTCCGTCAATGCGGGCCGCTTCCTCTAATTCGTGAGGCATCGTTCGGAAAAAGCCTGTTAAAATGAGGACTGAAATCGGAATCCCTGTTGCTGTGTACATGAAAATTAGAGCCCATAATGTGTTCAATAAATTGAGATCCTTCATTAAAATAAATAGCGGAACGATTCCAAGTTTAATTGGAAGCATCATGCCCATTAGGAAAAAGAAGAATAGCATGTTGTTCCAGTAAAATGTGAATCTAGCAATGTAAAAAGCTGCTAGAGATGATGTAATTAAAATCAAGCTTACCGAGACGACGCTCACAATCGTACTATTTAAAAAGTACTGCATGAATGGAATTTGATCGAGCAAGTTTTTGTACGTCTCAAGCGTGAACGATTTTGGAAACGCAAGAGGGCTTGTGAAGATCTCCGCGCTTGATTTAAAAGACGATAGAATCATCAATAGAATCGGATACAAACTAATCGATGCGATAAAAAACGCAAAAACGTAATAAAATGGTTTCGTCCAAAATGTATGCTTCACTCGTTTCCCCTCCTACATATCCACTTGTTTTTTCTGCATGTATTTTAGATACAGACCGGTAAAGATACTGATGAATAGGAATAGTACCACTGCTAGTGCGGAACCTAATCCAACTGCTGTCGTAGAACCACCTGTTGATCCACCAAATGCTAGACGATAGAAATAGACTGCTAGTGTGTCGGTAGAATGATACGGTTCACCTTGCGAGCCTTGCATGGCGTACACGAGTTCAAACGCCTCGAAGGATTGAATGAACGTCAGCACGGTCATGATCATAATCGACGGTATCATTAACGGAATCAATATCTTTCGTACCATTGCTAATCCTGTTGCCCCGTCTAGCTTGCCGGCTTCCATTAACTCTTTCGGAATCGACTGGAATCCAGCTAGGAAAATCAACACCCCAAAACCTAATCCGTACCATGAGTTTACGAGAATGATAGCGATTAAAGCTGTGTCAGGATCTCCAAGCCATGCTTCTTGCAAATGACCGAGTCCGATTTTTTCCAGCAACACATTTAGTGCTCCGTAGTTTGGATTCAAAATCAACTTCCATAAGAAACCGACCACAATGACGGATAATAGACGCGGCAAGAAATAGGATATTTTCAGGAACTCTGCCCCACGGATTTTTTTGAAGATAATATAGGCGAGGGCAAATGCCAGACCATTCTGGAAAATCATCTGGAGAACGAAATATAGAATGTTGTGTCCAAATGCATTCCAGAAGTACCCACTGAACGGCTCAAGGGTGAATAAATCCTTGAAGTTTTTCAATCCGACAAAATCGCCTCGGACCATGCCATTCCAGTCAAAAAAACTATATGTGAGTGCTGCAAATAATGGGTACACAACAAACAACCCATAAATGATTAAGGCGGGAATAGGGAAAAGATGGATGGACCATCTTTTCCAGTTCCGTTTCTTTTGCTTCTTTACTTCTTTAGCTGAATCCGTTGCTAGTTGCATATTCACCGCCCCTTACTTATTTTTGTAATGGTTTATACCAGGACTCTGCGTTTTTCTGTACAGCTTCAGCGACCTGTTCAGGAGTACGCTCGCCTAGGTACATGCCTTGTAGTTCTGTTTCAATCGTCGTTTTCGTAGAAGGGTTACCTCCTGCAAAGTGAACTAGAACCATGTAAGGCGTAGAGTTTTCATCCGCTGCTTTACCTAGATCGTTTACTAGCTGATCCTCAGATTCGATACCAGGGATAGCGCTGATCATCTTGAATTCTTCTGTGAACATCGTACCGAACTCTTCTGTTGTCATGAACTGAAGGAATTTTTTCGCCGCTTCTTTATTCTCTGAGTTGGCATTAATGGCGTACGATCCATCTACCCATGTCGTAACGGTTGGCTCTTTTCCAACTGCAGATGGCATAGGGAAGAAGTCTAATTCTAGATCAGGGTTCATTTCACGTAGAACTTCGATTTCCCAGCTTCCCATTGGGAACATGGCGGAATCTCCTGTGAAGAACATCGTACGGATATCTTCCATGCCAAGTCCTTCATAGTTTTCCGGCATGTAAGGCTTCAACTCATCCATCGCCTTGATGGAATTCACAAATTTGTCACTCGTAAACGATGTTTCGCCAGCTGTAATGTTATCGACGAATTCATTGGCGCCGTAGTGAGCTGGACCAATCATCCCGTGAGCTAGTGACAGCAACCAGCCTTCTTTTGTACCAAGAGAAAGTGGAGTGTAGCCTTCTTCTTTCAGTGTCTTGTTAATTTCCATGAACTCTTCCCACGTCTGTGGTTCTTCTAGGTTAAGCTCTTCGAAAATCTTTTTGTTATAAAAAATCTGCGTCGTACTTATGTTCAGTGGTACACCGTATTGCTTGCCGTCCGAACCTTTGGATGCAGCTAAAGAGGATTCTGGGAATTTATCCAGCCCTTCTAGATCATCGATTGGCTCAAGGTAGCCGTTATCTGCAAGCTCAATTCCCGGTGCATACGGACGAAGGTGAATGATATCAGGGCCTTCTCCACTTTTTAGAGCCGTATTTAAAATCGTGTTGTATTCGGTATTTTTCGATGGCTTAAATTCAATTTCTATGTTCGGATTTTCTTCCTGGAACTTATCAATGACTTTTTGGTAGCTTTCCTTATCTTCTGTTCGCCAGCTTCCCATCGTCAATTTAATCGTATCTTCACTTGCCTCTTCTCCGTTTCCTTCTCCACCTGCTTCACTATCCGACGAACAGGCCGATAGGATAAAGACAAATGCTAACAACGCGATAAACGTAAACGCTTTCAAAGATTTCATTACTAATTTCCCCCTTTTGATTAAATAAGTGATTCGTGAATCAACGAATGAAGTGTTGGTCTAATCTGTCTCATGTTATGGTTTCGTCCGTAATGAACGACGTTGGTTACCAACGCGACCACTAACTCCTCCTGTTGATCGACCCATAAGCTTGTGCCCGTAAATCCGGTATGGCCAAAGCTACCTTCTGACCACCTCCTTCCACACGAAAGCTCCTTCCCTTCACCACTCCAAACCTCAAATCCGAGGCCTCTATTATTGAAAGAATGAGTAGCTGCTTTTTTCATTAGTGCAGGGGACAAGACGTTTTGCTTTTGTGGGTACAGCCAAACATGACCGAATCTCGCTACGTCTTTTGCCGTGGAAAATAACCCCGCACTACCTCCAGCACCACCCAGGTGGTAAGCTTTTTCATCATGCACCTCGCCTTGAACGTAAGTGCCATTTACTTTTTCAGTCGATGCTATGTTCGTTGGATTTTTAGGATGAAACGTTGTATTCGTTAGCCCCCATGGTTGGAGGAGATTTTTTGTTGCAAAATCCTCGAGCTTCATCCCGCTTACACGTTCGATTACGTCCCCTAGCAAAATCATGGCAAGGTCACTGTATTCGGTTTTGGTACCTGGTTCCTCTATAAGATCCTTCTCGATAATGAGCTGAAGGATATCTTGCGGTTCGTCTCGTTTGATGCGCCCTAAGTCTGCGGGCAATCCCGTTGTATGTGTTAAGGCATGGTGGATGGTAACGTCTTTGTGCTTGAATGCTGGTATGTAGGCTTTGATCGGGTCATCAAGGCTTAGTTTTTGTTGCTCCACGAGCTTTAAAATGGACGGGAGCGTCACCATGACTTTTGTTAAGGAAGCTACATCAAAAACGGTATCTTTTGTTATGGTCTGCTCCTGCTCGTGTAGATTCAGATAGCTACCATATGCTTTTTCAAAAACGGAAACTCCCTTGTGCTGAATATGCAGAACGCCTCCAGGAAGCTCCCTGTCTTCCACCAACTTGGTTAGGTAAGCATCATACATTCTTTTTCAAAACCTCCACTGCTTTTCTCGTCCGTTCAAGTGCCTCGATATTGTCTTCCTTATTGAATCGAGTCACCCCAAGATACAGCATATCGATTACGTTTAGCGTTGCAATCCGCGAACTCGTCGCCCCACTTCGGATATCCCCTTCAAGCGATGTCGTCTGCAGCTTCACATCAGCGAGCGCGGTCACATCGTTCTCCCCGTATTTGGTGAGCGAGATAATATTCGCACCATTTTCTTTTGCAACATTGAGCGATTCAATGATGTCGAGCGTTTGGCCGGAGTACGAAACGCCGATTGCCACATCCGCTTCGGTTAAATTTGCGGAAATCGTCACCTGCGTATCGCGATCCTCCGCAGCCTCGCACCATCTGTTGATACGAGTCAACTTCTGCTTGAAATCTCGTGCGATAACCCCGGATGCGCCAATCCCATAAATGGCAACAATGCGCGCATTCGAGATAAGATCGATCGCTTTCTCCAACTCCTCCTCCGATAACACCTGCATCGAATTTTGAATGGATTGAATGTTGCTTTGCGATACAGAATGCATCAACCCTTGAATCGAATCCTCTTTCGGAATATCTTCATAGTACTCTTTCTCGTGATTCCCTTTCGCCATGTCATAGGCAATCTTCAGTTTGAGATCCTGAAATCCCTTGCAGTTCAGCTTCTTGGCCAGACGAACAATCGTCGCCACACTCACTTCTGTCTGCTCAGCTACCTTATGAACGGATGAATTCATCACCTCTTCCGGCTGCTCTAAAATATAAGCCGCCACTTTTTTCTCAGAAGGCTTTAACGTTTCAAGATGTTCTTGAATCAGTTGTAGTTGACTAGTCATATTGGCTACCTCGTTTTCAGATAATTCTTATTAATTAAGAGTATAAAACATTGTTTCAGAAAATGATACCTTTTTTGTAATTTTGTTTTATGAAATTTTTGGGATGGGGTGGGGAGTGGGATGAGGGGACAGGTCCCTCATCCCATTCGTGTGGGTGCTGGCGGGATTGGGACGAGGGACCTGTCCCTTCGTCCCACTGGTGTTGAGCAGGTGTGCTGTGCGTGGGTGGTGTCGGGTGCTGGGGGCGGCGGTTGCGAGCAAATTTTCCAGTTTCGGAGCAAAATTTTCGATTTGCGATCATAATATCGAATTTCAGAGCAAAATTTTGATTTTCCGATCATTTTTTGAAATTTCCGAGCATCGAAGGGTTTTGGGACGAGGAACCTGTCCCCCCATCCCATCCAAAATGGGACAAGGGACCTGTCCCCCCGTCCCACAATTTAGTATAAATGGCAGGCTACGTAGTGGTTTTCTTTGACTTCTTTGAACTCGGGCTCGATTGTTGTGCATTCTTCCATTGCTTTTGGACAACGTTTGTGGAATGGGCAGCCGCTTGGTGGGTTGGCTGGACTTGGTACGTCTCCTTTTAGGATGACACGTTCTTTTTCCTCTAATGGATCTGATTTTGGTACAGCTGACAGTAGTGCTTGTGTATAAGGATGAAGAGGTTCTTCATAAATGGAATCGGTATCGGTCATTTCCATCATTTTTCCTAAGTACATGACACCAACTCGATCGCTAATATGCTTTACGACATTTAAATCATGCGAGATGAACAGGTACGTCATGTTGAATTCTTCTTGAAGCTGCATGAGTAATTTTAAAATTTGCGCTTGTATCGACACATCAAGTGCAGAGACTGGTTCATCTGCTACGACAAACTTTGGTTTTAAGATGAACGCTCTTGCGATACTGATACGCTGCCGTTGACCACCGCTGAATTGGTGGGGATACCGCTCCGCTTGTTCAAGAGGTAGACCTACTTTTTCGAGCATTTCATCAACCTGTTGATTGGCTTCTTCTTTACTGATTGAAAAATGCGTGAATAATGGTTCGGACACTAGCTCTCGTACCGACATTCTTGGGTTTAATGAGCTATAGGGATCCTGGAAGACCAGCTGGACATCTCTTCTAAGCTTCCGTAGTTCACTAGAAGAGTAATTTAATATATTCTTGTTATGAAACAAAACCTTGCCACCAGTCGGTTCTAAAATCCGCAATATGCTTCTACCGAGCGTGGATTTTCCGCACCCACTTTCCCCAACAAGTGAAAATGTCTCCTTTTCCTTTATATCAAAACTGATATTGTTTACGGCTTTCACATGCGCAACGGTACGCTTAAAGATACCTGATTTAATAGGAAAAAACGTTTCTAGCTCTTCTATTTTCAATAATGGGTCAGCCATTCTTCACCAGCTCCTCTTGGTACAACCAGCATTGGCACGTGTGATCTGCCTCCACCTCTTGAACAGGTGGGGTTTGTGTGTGACATATATCCATGACATGTGGGCATCTCGTAGCGAATCTGCAGCCTGATGGCATTTGCTCTACCGATGGTACTTTTCCAGGAATAGAGTACAAATCATCATGACGATTACCGCTAACCATGGATTTCAGCAGTCCTTTTGTATAAGGGTGTTTTGGAGAATGAAAAAGACTTACTACATCTGATTCTTCCACAACTTCACCTGCATACATGACCGCTACTCGCTGGCATGTTTCCGCTATGACACCAAGGTCGTGTGTAATCATTAAAATAGACGTTTCAAAATCCTCGCGTAGCTCCTTCATTAAATCTAGTATTTGAGCTTGAATGGTTACATCCAAGGCCGTAGTTGGTTCGTCTGCTAGAAGCAACTTGGGATTACATAGCATCGCTATCGCAATCATGACTCGTTGACGCATACCTCCAGAGAGTTGATGGGGATAATCTTTCAACACCTCTTTCGGCCTTGGAATGCCAACTCGTTCTATAATATCAATACATGCCTGCTTCATTTCTGATTTAGATAGCTTTGTATGGAATTTCAATGCTTCCATTAATTGATCTTGAATCGTAAACAGAGGGTCCAATGCTGTCATGGGTTCTTGGAATATCATCGAAATTTCTTTTCCACGAATCTTCTTCATCTCTTTAAAGGACATATCCAACAGTTCTCGATCGCCTTCAAATTGAATGCTTCCTTTTGAGACATGAAGAGGTGGATTCGCCAGTAAGCCCATAATGGATAAGGCCGTTAAACTTTTTCCACTACCTGACTCTCCAACAATGCCATAAATCTGCTGCTTGCCAATCGAAACATTAACATCCTTCACGACATTATAGGTCGAGTCATCTTTTTTTACATCTATATGGAGATTTTTTATCTCGAGTACATTATCCATAACCTCACTCCTCTCTTACACTGCCATCTATTGATTTAATTTTGGATCAAGAATATCTCGAAGACTATCCCCTAAAAGGTTAAAACAAAAGATGGTTATAATAATGAAAATAGCTGGGAATATCGCAATCCACGGTGCAATCTCCATATACTGACGACTCGCATTCAACATAGATCCCCAGGAAGGTTCAGGCGGTTGGATGCCAAGCCCTAAAAAGCTAAGCGCTGCTTCTGTTAAAATAGCTCCAGATAATGCTAATGTGATTTGCACAATGAACGGCGCTAAAATGTTTGGGGAGACATGCTTAAAAATAACCTTATGTGTTTTCACTCCAATGGACCTGGCACTCGTAATAAATTCCATTTCTTTCACAGAGATAACGGCTGCCCTTACCGTCCTTGTAAACACTGGGGTGAATACGATTCCGATGGCGACCATTGTATTTCGCAAGCTTGGGCCTAATACCGCTACAATCGTTAACGCTAATAAAATATCTGGAAAGGCAAACAAAATATCCATAATTCTCATGATGACGTTGTCGACCCATCCTTGAAAAAAGCCAGCAATAAGTCCGAATAGAAAGCCAAGTGTAGCTCCTATACCTACTGAGATTAACCCAACATAAAGAGAAACCCTCGCCCCTTGCATCACTCTACTAAAAATATCTCGTCCAAAGTCGTCCGTTCCAAACCAATGCGTCGCACTTGGCCCTTCTAGCGTATGACTTTTATACATCTCGGTAGGGTCATGTGGCGTCACTAAAGGGCCTATAAATCCCATTACTAGCACGAGTAATACGCCAATAACTCCAACTAAGCCCACTTTATCCTTCTTCAGTCTCGAAATGATTTCACTCATATATCCCACTCTTTCTATTAGCTAATTCGCAAGAACCGATTATTTGTATGTGATTCTTGGATCTAAATACGAATACAATAGATCCACAATGAGATTAATCATCACAAATACGAAAGCTATAAATAACACGGCACCTTGTACAACTGGATAATCCCGTTGATTAATAGCCGTAAGTACTAATTGCCCTAAACCAGGCAAGGAGAAGATTTGTTCAATGATGACTGTACCACCTAGTAGTACGCCGATTTGCATACCAATGATAGTCAAAATAGGTATCATGGCATTTTTCAAAGCATGATTAAAGATAACTACACGTTCACTCGCGCCCTTGGCTCGAATCGTACGAATAAAATCTTGGCGGAGCACTTCTAACACGGTTGATCTCGTCATCCTCATTACGGCACCAGCCATCGCTGTACCAAGAACAATAGAAGGAAGAATCATCATTTGAAGATTCTTAACCGGATCTTCTACCAACGATACATATGTGGAAGGAGGATAATAGGAAAAGAACACCGACAAGATCAGCAACAATAACGTTGCTAATGCAAAGTTAGGTACCGACACCCCAAGTAAAGAGATAATTCTTACACCAAAATCGGTACTTGTATTACGTTTAATAGCTGCAATAATGCCAAGTGGAATCGCAATAATCCAGGATAAAAAAGCAGACAAGAGGGTTAGTTCAAGCGTTAAGGTGAAACGATTTAATATATCCCCAAGGACCGGTTTACCCGTCCTCAATGAAACACCGAAGTCGCCTACTAAAACGCCAGAAATCCAATTATAGTACTGTTGATAGATTGGAAGATTCAAGCCAAACTGCTTTTCAAGTTGGGACCTTGATTCATCCGTTGCTTCCGTTCCTAACATCGTACTAACTACATCACCTGGAATCATTTTCATAATAAGGAAAATGAATACGGAGATACCGAACAAAACAGGTATTAACATGAGTAGTCTTCGGATTGTATATGCAATCATAGTTATTCACACCTTTAATGAAGAAGGGGGATTCGATGCGAACCCCCTCCCTGTTAAATTATTGTTTAATAATCGTTTCATTAAAGTTCTCTGGTTCATTTGCTGAAGGTGTGTAATTTTCAACATTGTTACGAACGATAAAGAACTTCTTCGGAGAAACTAAGAACAGATTAGGAGACGTTTCAATTAATTTCTTCTGTGCTTCATTATAGATTTCACGTCGTTTTTCCTTATCTGTTGTGGTTCTACCTTTTTCAGATAAAGAATCAATTTTGTCATTAGAGAATCCCCAAACGTTTGCTGATCCATCTGTAGAGAAGAAGAAGGAAATGGAACGGTCAGGATCAGATCCAGAGCTGTTTCGACCTACTAGCATTTCATGATCTCCAGACTTCCATGTATCAATATATTGACCCCACTCAAGCTGCTTGATGTCTGCTTTGATACCAATTTTTTCGAACTGTTGCTGTAATAGCTGCGCGGTATCAATCATATCTGGATAGGTTGATGCTGTAGAAATAGTAGTTTCAAACCCGTCTTCGTAGCCCGCTTCCACTAACAATTGCTTCGCTTTCTCGATATCGTGCTGATACAGTTCTTCTTCACTTACATCAATAGCCCATTTACCCATAGATTCAGGAATCGGTCCGGAAAGAATCGCGTCGCCCTTCCATACAATGTCTTTTACTTCTTGACGATTCACAGCTAGACTAATGGCTTGGCGAACCTTCTTATTATCAAATGGTTCTTTATCCACATTGAAACCTACATAACTATACTCAGTAGATTGGTAGCCTTTCACATCTAATTTGTCATTTTTCTCAGCTAATGGAATGGACTGTGAGGATAAGGTTGTCAGGTGCACTTCACCAGTTCGAATGGCTGCTAGGCGAGCTGACTCATCCTTCATGGTAATGTATCGAATGCCGTCTAGCTTAGGCTGTCCTTCTTTATAGTAATCTTCGTTTTTCGAAAGCTCTACATAGTTATCCGGTTTCCACTCTTCAAATTTAAATGGTCCTGTCCCAACTGCAACCTGCATTAGATCGCCGTTTTCTTCTACTACTTTTTCCGAAACAATTGCAGCATTCGTGCTAGCTACATAGGATAAGAATGGCGCATACGTCTCGCTTAAATTGAATTTAATTTTCGTTGGACTCATCACTTCGATAGACTCAACTTTGTCAAAATAAGACTTAGCTATGGATGCTGTTTCTTCATCTAAAATACGCTCATAACTATATTTCACATCTTCGGCTGTCATCTTATCGCCGTTATGGAACGTTACGCCTTCTCTCAGTGTGAAAATATACGTTGTATCATCTGGCTGCTCCCATTCTTTTGCAAGCTCAGGTTGTAATTCCATATTCTCATCAAATGTTAGTAAGCTATCATATACTTTTTCATAAATTCGAATAGAGGAATGCGCTGGTACT
This sequence comes from Pontibacillus yanchengensis Y32, assembly GCF_000770635.1. Lineage (GTDB taxonomy): Bacteria > Bacillota > Bacilli > Bacillales > BH030062 > Pontibacillus > Pontibacillus yanchengensis. The sequence continues at coordinate 208,087 of NZ_AVBF01000001.1, read as the reverse complement.
TTATGCGGATCAAGTCCTGCTGGTTCTTGGTCATTTCCTATTTTCAATAATTGATTAGCGGCCTTACTATCTCCGCCGGAATCTGAACCTGAATCTGCGTCCGAATCACCGGAAGCATTATTGTCGGAACATGCTGCCATCACCATTACTACAAGCAACAAAAGCGAAAATATCTTTATTTTTTTGGTCATGCTTTCATCTCCTTCAGTTGATTTACTATCCGTTCATGAAGCTGCTTTCGAAATCCATTAATCGACGCTGCCTTTTCCTGGTGAAGACGATTGGTCAACACCACGCATACCAAATCTTCTTCTGGGCAAACCCAAAGCGACGTCCCTGTAAAACCTGTATGTCCAAAACCTCTCGGGAACATGGGATCAAATTGCCACCCTAATCCTCTCCCATTTCCTTGGTCTGTGCTTGCTTCTTGAACAAGCTCATTTGATAAAAGAGGTCCCCCTTTTCTTAAGTAAAGTTGGCCAATTACATCTAAATCCTTCGCCGTTGAAAACAAACCTGCATGTCCTGAAATACCTTGAAAAAAGTAAAAACTATTTCCATCATTCACTTCACCATGAATCCAGCTACTGTTAGGTCGCCATCCAGTAAAGGTGATATTTCGTTTCTCACACATTCCTTGTTCGGTTCTGTTACCCTGTTCTGTTGCAGCAATGTTAGAAAGGGATGCAACATGAAGTGGATGGTAGGTTAATGTTTCTAAATGTAATGGTGCTGCCATTTCCGTTTCTACAGCATGGTCTAGGGTCTTTTTTGTATGGTATTGAATAATCTCTCCTAAGAGCATGAAATTCAAATCGCTATACACCATTCCATCGACAGGCTCCGTTTGGGAAGCGATATCTTCTAATACTTCAAATAAGCTGGAATCGGAGCGACTATAGAAAGGAAACCATGCTGGTAATCCGGATTGATGAATCAGTACATCCCGTATCGTTACGTTTGATAGTCTATTGGTTAGATTGCTGTATGAGTGTAAGGTTGGTAACGCTGATACGATCCAATCATCTATATTTAGCTTCTTTTCTGAAGCTAGTTTTAAAATGAGGGTCGTCGTTACTATCTTTGTTAATGATGCTATATCAAAAAGCGTATCGGTTTGTACACTTGTCCGAGTTGAGTGACATGCTGTGCCAAACGCCTCGTGATAAATGGTCTCGCCACCTTTTGAGATATGACAAACAGCGCCAGGGAATAGTTCAGTAGTGAGTCCCTCTTCCATCACCTCATCTATGTCTCTCTTATTCAGCATATCTATTGTTCTCCTTCTGTTAAGGCAGATGGTAAGACAAGCTTACCCATAGACACCTCTTTAGCGGCGCCTGTTGCAGAAGGCAAATGATTCGGATGCCCGTGCAAATACTCATTTCCTAAGATGGCGAATGTTATCGCTTCTTTTGCATCACTAGAAAAATGAAGCTCATCTAAAGTTCTAACGGATTGACCGAGATTGTTCTCCAGCCCAGTCAAAATCGTTTTATTATGCACACCACCACCCGCAACAATCACTTCCTGTGTATCATAGTGAGGATCTACCACCTTTTTGATGTGATAGGAAATCGCTTGAACGGTGTAGGCAGTAATGGTAGCGACTATATCTTCATAGGCTAACCCTTTTTGTCGGCCTTCTTCATAAAGACGTTCAGCCATCTCCCATGTGTAAAGCTCTCTACCAGTTGTTTTCGGTAGGTCCATTTTTAAATAATCATCCTGATCAACAATGTCTTGCAACCACTCCTCGTCAACCCGACCAGAGGCTGCAATACTGCCATTTTCATCGAATGTAGACTCGCCTTGTGAACCAATCTGTACGACTGCATCGATTAATACATTGCCTGGTCCTGTATCTAAAGCGAGTACACCTTTTTCTGAACCGGTTGCTTCTAAAACGGATAGATTACTAATCCCACCTATGTTCACGAGGATCCTTCCTTTTGCTTCATCGCGAAAAAGAAGGTCATCTACAAATGGGACTAGCGGTGCTCCCTGACCTCCAACAGCCATATCTGAAGGTCGATAATCCCCAACCGTTAAACATCCTGTTTGTTCCGCAATAACGGATAACTCTCCGATTTGAAGCGTAGCTGCATGGTCCGGCATATGGTAGATGGTTTGTCCATGAGAACTAATAAAATCGATATCTTCTAATGTGAGGTCTGCCATTTCAGCTACAGCATGAGCAGCTTCAGCAAATTTTTTCCCTAGTTCAACGTTATACCGACAAATCTTATCGACAGTGGATTGATTTCGATCACATAAGGCTAATAATACCTGCCTTTCTTCCTGGCTGTAAGAAATACTTTCAAATGCTTTGAGAGAAACCTTCGTTGTTCGACCTGCTCCTTCAATTTCCACAAGTGCTGCATCGATTCCATCCAATGAGGTACCTGACATCAGACCGATAGCTAATCGTTTTTTCTTATCCAAAACTTCGGTAAGTAAATGTAAAATAGTTTCCCTCCTCTCTTTAATTAGTGTTACTTATATTGGGGCTGTGCTGATGGAGCGTATCTGAAAAATGTTGGTTATTCTGTTCTAAAAGATGAAAAGCTTTTTCGGCATCCACATCTAACAAAATCATTAAGCAAGCTACTCTAACGTCTCCATTCGCTTCTTTATTAAAGATAGCTGCTTCCTTCTCTGTGACATCGGTTAGCTCCTGAATCATGGAAATGGCACGTCTCCTAAGCTTTTCGTTAGATGCTTGAACATTCACCATTAGATTCTTATATACTTTTCCTAGCTTTATCATTACAGCAGTTGAAATCATGTTCAGAATCATTTTTTGTGACGTCCCTGCTTTTAACCTAGTTGAACCTGTGACAATCTCCGGTCCAACTAACACTTCAATAGGATAATCTACTAGTTTCGAAAGTGGTGTGTTCGTATTACAACTAATGGAGGCAGTAGGAATATGTAGTTTATTGGAAGCTTCTATAGCACCTAACACATAAGGAGTTCTTCCACTTGACGCAATGCCTATGACCATGTCTTTGTTGGAAACAGATTGATTTACATCATTCGCTCCAATTTCTTTGCTATCCTCAGCATTTTCTATCGGAAACCTGAGAGCCCGATCGCCGCCTGCAATCTTTCCATTCACTAAATCATGAGGTACTCCGAATGTGGGCGGGCATTCCGATGCATCTAACACCCCTAATCGACCACTTGTCCCAGCCCCGAAGTAAAATAACCTCCCTCCCTTTTGCAATGTTTCCACGGCAACATCGATAACTTGTCGAATTTCGGGAAGGACTAGACTTATGTTTTCCGGAACTGTTTTGTCCTCCTCGTTCATTAACCGAATAATCTCCATCGTTGAAAATTGGTGAAGCTGATTCGATTTCTCATTACGCATTTCTGTATTAAGGATTGAGTGATTACTGGACAATGGATGGTTCACCTCCTTTTAAAAGAAGGACTCGTTTTGTAAGCCCTTTCAATATTAATTACCTGTTAATTTGGGATGGAGCCTTATTGGAATGATTTCTATGTGTATCACCAACTATTTAAATGTGCGTTTATTTTTCAGATAATTCTTATTAATTAAGAGTATAAAACAATGTTTCAGAAAATGATACCTTTTTTGTAATTTTGTTTTATGATTTTTTTGGGGTGGGATGGGGGGACAGGTCCCTCATCCCATTTGGGTGGGTGCGGGCGGGATTGGGACGAGGGACCTGTCCCTTCGTCCCACTGGTGTTGAGCGGGTGTGCTGTGCGTGGGCGGTGACTTGCTGGGGCGGCGTTTGCGAGCAAATTTTTCAGTTTCGGAGCAAAATTTTCAGTTTGCGATCATAATTTCGAATTTCGGAGCAAAATTTTGATTTTCCGATCATTTATTGAAATTTCCGAGCATACGGGGTTTTGGGACGAGGTACCTGTCCCCCCATCCCATCCAGACCGCGCCCCCGAGCGAGACAAGGTACCTGTCCCCCCGTCCCACTAAAAAAGAGCTCCGGCCGAAGCCGGAGCTCTTTCCCTATTATTGATATAGCAAGTAATCTTCTCGCAGATCCATAAACTCATCTAGTCCGTCTTGCCACTTCTCTTGCATTTCATCTACGGACTTGCCGTTTTCGATGGCTTCTCTCACCCAGCCATTTCCAATCAAATAATCAAAGAAGGAGACGCCGTTGCTGTTTTCTTCGCGGAATGCGAAGTCTTCAGGGTATAGGTCGTGAATGGTTTTCACGAGTGTCAGGCCTGTTTCGACAGCGTTGTATTCTTCTTTGTTGGTTACGTGTAACTCCACTCCGTGCACGAGTTCGCCGCTGTGCTTGGAAAAGGATGGGGTAAAGGATGCAGCGCGGAAGTCGACGCCTGGTAGGTCGTAGCTTCCCATTTTGTCTGCTAGTTCTTTACTGTTGATATACGGTGCTCCGATTAGTTCAAATGGTTTTGTTGTGCCGCGTCCTTCTGATACGTTTGTTCCTTCGATCAGTGCCGCTCCTGGATATACCAACGCCGTGTCTGTTGTTGGCATGTTTGGAGATGGCATTACGAATTCTAAACCTGTATCTTCATAGTAATCTTCGCGGTTCCAATTTTCCATTTCCACAACGGTTAAGTCAGCACCGATGTCGAATTCTTTGTTGAACATCTTCGCCAATTCCCCAACTGTCATGCCGTGGCGTAGTGGGATTGGATATTTTCCGACGAAGGACTTGTAGTCTTCATCAAGAACTGGACCAGCCACTTTTTCACCACTTAGAGGATTCGGGCGATCTAGGACAACGAATTCAATGTCGTTCTCTGCTGAAGCTTCCATTGCAAGTGCCATCGTGTAGATGTATGTGTAGAAACGGGTTCCTACATCTTGAATATCAAACAACAGCACTTCTACATCTTCGAGCATTTCTGGACTTGGTTTACGCGTTTCGCCGTATAGGCTATAAACTGGTAAGCCTGTCTGTTCATCTTCGTAAAATTCAACATATTCGCCAGCTTGAGCACTTCCACGAACGCCGTGCTCTGGGCCGTAAAGGGCAGTTAGGTTAACGTCTTCATCGTTATGAAGTAGATCCACGATGCTGTTCATGTCCTGATCAACACCTGTTGGATTTGTGATAAGACCTACCTTTTTCCCTTCAATCAACTCTTTCTTTTCATTTAAAAGTTGCTCAACGCCTAGCTTGAAATTCTGCTCGTTTTCTTCCTCATCTTCACCTTCATCGTCGCCTTCATCATCTCCACCTTCAACAGGATCAAAGGTTAGACCATGACCATAATCGTACATCGCACCTTCTCCATCCGTGTTTGGAATGGTTACAGGAAGTTCGCCTGTTGGTGCATTTTCGCCGACTAGTACTTTAGCTGTTGCTTCAAAGCTTGCATCGCGGAAGCCATATTGCGCGATGAACGTGTCCACATCAGGGTAAGCCATGATGTCATAAGGATTTCGGATACCTACGCCAATAACTGATCCATCTGCCTCTTCCATCACTTTGTCTACCATTTGCATTTGGGCACTGTCCTCAGAACGAGTAGAAACGTTGTATGTGTATGTTCCAACGACTACATAATCGGCTTCTTTTACTTGTTGAAGCTGGTCATCGGATAGTGCATAGTCATCACCAAGTTCGATCACATCTGTGTTACCATGTTCAGCTTTTACGGCTGAACCTAAGTCACCTACAAATGATTTTCCGACAACTACTACGTTAGCGTCAGCATCGGTAACAGGTAGTACATCTTCGTTCTTCACTAGCGTAATGGATTTTTCTGCTGCTTTTTGTTCCACCGCTTTGTGTGCTTCAGAGCCAACTACTTGTTTCGCATTTTCTACTTTCTTTTCAACAGACTCTGGTTGTTCACTTTTGATAATGCCTTTTTCAATCTTCAGTTCTAAAATACGCTCAACGGATGCATTGATGGATTTTTCTTTAATCTCACCTTTTTCAACCGCATCCACTAGGCCATTGAATACTTTTTCAATACCTACTGGCATAAGCACGATGTCTGTACCAGCTTTTACAGCGCGTATGGCTGCATCAACAGAACCGAAGTGATCTGTGATGGCGTTCATGTTTAAGGCATCTGTGTAAATTACGCCTTCATACCCCATCTTTTCACGCATAAGACCAGTTAGTACCTTTTTCGAAAGGGTGGCTGGTACGTTAACCTCTTCGCCGGTTTTCTTAGAAGTAGCTGTGCTATCATCAATTTTCGGGAAGGTTACGTGAGCTGTCATGATCGCATCGACACCAGCGTCCATCGCTTCTTGGAAAGGATACAGTTCTACGTCTTCAAGACGATCGATTCCATATGGAACTTCTGGCAATCCAATGTGAGAATCCGTTGCCGTATCGCCATGTCCTGGGAAGTGCTTCGCAGTTGCGGCAACACCTGTACTTTGAACACCTTGGATGTAAGATGTTCCTAGCTCAGCAACAAGCTCTGGATCTTCACCAAAGGAACGAACGCCAATAACTGGGTTGTCCGGATTGTTGTTTACGTCCATAACTGGAGCTAAGTTCATGTTAATACCTAGAGAGGAAAGCTCCTCGCCGATCGCCTGGCCGACATTGTATGTAATGTCTTCTGAGCGAGTTGCACCAAGTGCCATATTACCAGGGAAATCTGTTCCGGATTGAAGACGAGTTACGATTCCGCCTTCCTGGTCAATCGTCGTCAACAGACCAAAACGTTCAGACGCTTGTTGATAGTCTGCTACAAGCTTTGTCGTTTGTTCTGTCGTTACGACGTTTTCACGGAACAAAATGACACCGCCAAGATGATAATCCTTCACCATTTGCTCGATTTCTGGGAGCATTTTGGTTACATTCTCTCCGTCAAATTTACGGAAATCCGGCATCATCATCTGACCGACTTTTTCTTCTAAACTCATGTTCTTAACGGCCTGATCGACTACGTTGTATTTATTCCATTTTTGATCTACAACTTTATAAGCAACGCCATCGGAACCCTTGTCCGGCTTACCATGTAACGTTATACGATCCCAATTACCATTGCCATCGCTTACTACAATAAACGTACGACCTGGCTTTCCTTTAAACGTTACTTTTCCGTTTTGATTAACTGTAGCGACATTTTTATTCGTAGACGCCCATTTTAAATCCTCTGTCCACTTAAAATGTCCATCTTCATATACGTTCAAGACTTTTAACTGATAGGAATCTCCACTTATGTTTGTGTCCACTTGAGGAAGATTTTGATAAATGACTAGATCTTTAACCGAGTCATCTGCCTTAGAATGATTCGCTGCGTGAACGGTTTGTGATTGAACACCCGCCATAGCTTGACTTACAAGTAAAATAAACACAAGTACACTTGCCAAAAAACCCGTTTTGCTTCGTTTCATACCTCCACTCCCCTTTTCAAAATGTAAAAACCTTTAGCTCTACCCGTGCATCATTGGTGTGGTGGTAATCAAGGTGTCTGACGGTAAGCTACCTGGACAATCGTACCTTTTCCGGCTTACATCTAGCTTTTCCTACTGCATCATTCCCATATGCAAACAACTAGACCTTTCTCCATTCGAGGAACTCTGTTTCACTAGCAACGAAACTTCTATTTAGGCAACCCTCCTTTTTATGTAACCTTTCCGATTAGGTGAAAAGGCTTTCAACAACTCTAGCATATATGTTCATAGATATAGATGTCTATACCAATAAAGTTTGATTTTACTAGACTCCATTCCTCATACAAAAGTTTCAATTTTCAACCAAATTCGCTATGTTTTGGAAAGGTGGGTAGAGAACTGGTTTGTTTTTCCTGCTTCATTTATGACTAACAGACTAGCAGGACTACATTTTTTGCCATTAAATGACATGTTAGGTGCCTATGAATTTTTTTTTGCACAAAAAAAGAGCATATTCCATACCGGAACTGCTCATTTCTTTTCCTCAACTATGATTTTTTATGGAAGGTGGGGGATCAGACATTGTATTAACAAGAATAATATAGATCAATAGATTCCCAGGTAGAAAAATAAACAGGAGTCGAATGCCAAATGATGATATACCGAAATACTCTGCAATACCGCCACAAACACCGTATATAGACTTATCTCTAGAGGATTTTCTTAACTTCATGGCAATTCCACCCTATAATCTAGTTTTTCAATCAACTTGTATGTGTTTCGTCTACCTTTTTCTCTTTTCGATTCAAGACAAACTCCACGACTAACGCCACACCAAACCCACTCCAGAAAATCACAATGGAGGACAATGGCTCGCTTCCCACAGATAAATCACTAAATATATTAATCAGCAGTAAAAACATGTATGCATAGAAGCCAACTATCATACCTTTTCTCCAATTTTGCAATTGGCTCTTGCTCATATCTTTGAAAAACATTGGCGAGCACCTCCACTTCTACCATTACTGTTACTGCCCACCACAAACACCCTCAGAGATAGATTCTTCATTATGTAATAATTTCCTTTTTTTATGGCTGTGTTAAAGTTTGTTGTTGATATAATAATGAAATCATTTTATGTTTCTCCATATTTAGCACCATAATGTTGAATAACTGGTGAGGCTGGACCCGTTACGTTTGTGAGGAAGGGGCTGCGGTGAAATGGTTCGCTTTCAGCGGAGGAACATGCGAGCCTCCTCGTTCGGCTTCGCCTCTCTGTGGGGTCTCGCATTGTCCCTTATTCCGCAGGAGTCTCACCATTTCCCTCCGCCCATCGGTATGTAGGATAACGGATCCATCGTAGTTAGTGCTAGGTTGAATGTTATGATGTAACAGATTAGTCAATCTAATTATCGTCTTAGCCCCCTTGATATCAAAGGGATTTAAGCGTGTTTTACCACCTTGAATATATGAATCAATAGTGTTGAAACTTTTCCCCTTAATCCAAGTAATGAAGCAAATACCTTCCTTGATAAGAACTCCAAAGCATGGCGTTGATTCGGTGGGAATTTGCGAGACTCCTGCGGAAAAACGATCGAGTGAAGACCCCGCAGAGAGGCGAAGCCGAACGAGGAGGCTTCACCGATTGTCCGCGGAAAGCGAGTGAATTCCCACCGAATCAACCACTCAGCACCAAAACTCCTTATTCCAGATTATGCTTCTTATCTGGAATAAAACTATTTAGATTAGTTGATTCCAAAATAAACACCAAACTTTAACATAGCCTTTTTTATAAAAGAAGCTTTTTCGTAATTGCAGAAGTGGCGGTGCATTTCCATAAAATGAAAGATATGATACACTCGAAGCACTTAAGTCATAAAATGGAAATTTTTAAATAATTGAAAAGCACATATGATTATGTCTAATGTACCTTTTCAATCCAATCGTCTACAAAAGGTGGGATTAAATGCATGTTAGAAGGGCTGTAAATGAAGATACAGAGGGGTTTGCCAGAGTGCATGTGGACAGCTGGAGAACGACTTATAAACACATCATTCCTCATGAGTATTTAATGAATCTATCTTATGAACAACGAACAGGATTATGGAAAAAGAACATCTCTAAGGACAATAACTTTGTTTTTGTTGCAGAGAATGATAATGGAGAGATAATTGGATTTGCGGATTGTGGAAAAAGAGAGAATAATAGTGCTGGCGACTTAACCTCTATTTACATTCTGGAAGAATATCAGGGTATGGGGATTGGTGGTAAGTTAATGAAACAGTTGTTCCAGCAATTTAAAGCGTTACATTGTACTAAAGTGTTTGTGGAAGTATTAGATGATAACAAAACGCGCTTCTTCTATGAGTATTACGGTGCCAAACTTTTCAAGAAAGAGAAAATAAAGATTGCAGGTGCTGCGTTATCACTATTGATCTACCAATGGAATAGCCTTGAAGATTTTGCTATATGAAGGTTAGAAGTATCTAGTAGATATTTATGATTTCCATTCCTGGGACTTAGTGCTTTTATTACATTTTTTATATATGGAGTGGTTAGCTTGGGTATTCTTCAGTACTTTATAGGTCCAATCATCGTTTTTCTTATTATGCATCCAATATTTTCGACATTGTATAAGAATGTAGAAAAGAAGGATAAGGGATTTGTGCTAAGTTACTATAGATTAACGCATAGAGGAAAGTTGATTCGTTCCTTGTGGGTGATGCTATTTTTATTCTTAATATTTCCACTTCATTATTGGGGTGAGGATTTAACAAGAAATGAGCTCCCCATGTATGCAACGAACTTCTTACTCGTTTTTGTAATAGACATCCTGTACAACTATACAAAATGGAAAAAACATGAGAACATAAATTTCTTGTGAAGCAAGGCCGCCCTCGTACCGGAAAAGACTAAATAAAATATCGCGTCAAAAAAGCTCAGATTGTAATCTGAGCTTTTTCTTACTATCTAAATTGCGAAGTCTCTACTCCACCTGAAACTCTGCACGGATATTGTTCTTCAATGCCTTACCTGTCGCATTCGGTACATTCTGATCAATCATCATATAATAGGTGCCTGGTTCATACGCTTCTTCAGGCGTTACAGTTAGCGTATCGTCATTTTCAACAGCAAGGCGAACGTCCACCTGTTGTCCATTGCTGTTTTTCACCTGGACGTGGTCCGCTTTTAGTGCAGATTCTTCTATGTTCGTATTTAGGGAAATGGACCATGTTTTCATCTTTTCTGACGTTGCAAGGTTTTCGCCCCATTCGGTGAAGTTTCTACCAGAAAACGGATCTTCTTTTACCATCGTAAACCCGTCTACCGTTTCCCCGTCGTTTGCGGTTACGTTGAATTGAAGTTCGTTCCCATCTACTGTCACGCCAGAATAGATTTGCTTGTCCTTATCGAATTTCACTTTCATCCAAGGCTGGTCCTCCATCTCATAAAACTTCGGTCCAGCGCTGCCGCCAATAATGTACGTCGTGCCTTTGTTTTGGTTCACTTTTTCCCCGTCATAAAGAGGATAGGAGCGCATGTAGGCATGATCGTGGCCGCTCAACACAAGGTCCACCCCAGCTTCGTCAAAAACGGGCGTCCATGCATTGCGCACATCTAAACTGGCACGGTCTGGGTGGCTGTGATACGGCGAACGGTGGAACGAAACGATTTTCCACTGCTTATCTGAGGCAGCCATATCTTGCTTCAGCCATTCCGCTTGCTTTTGCAAATCCCCTTCTGAATTGAGGACCGCAATATGAACGTTGCTGTAGTCAAAGGAATAGGCGAATTCCTTTTCTCCTTCAGGGCCGTTTTCAGGCAGCTGGAACTGAGCGGCGAAATTTTTCTCGCCAGTGCCGTACACGTCATGGTTGCCCATCGTCGGTACCATATTAATCGTCGGCAGCTCTTCCTGTGCCGCTTTGAACCAATTTTCCCAGTGAATCTGCTCATCGCCTCGATCGACGACGTCGCCGGACAACAACATGAATCTAGCATTTGGATACTGCGTTAGAGCTTTATCAAAAATATCGCCCCAAATACCGTAGCCCCACGTCATATTTGTAGAGGCTGCAGATTGTGTATCCGTAGTGAATAAGAACGTGAACGGCCTGTCTCCAGCAGCTTCCGTCGTAAACGAAGCCGCTTCACTCCAATTGCCTTGTTGCCCATTTCCAACACGATATGTATAGGATGTACCTGGTTCTAATGCAGTTGCCTTCGCCTCATGCACCTGCATCGCTCCTTCATCCGAATCAAAGGTAAAACTATCACCTGTCACCTCTACCATTTCGCTAGTAGCAAAGCTTCCTTCATAGTTTGATGTTTTCATGATTTGTACGCTAGTTGCCGTCACATCTGTGGATGTACGCCATGTGAAATTTTGCGTCGTCTCCGGGCTATCGGTCCACGTTAGCGTCAGATGTTCTGGAACGTTACTCCCGAGAGACCCTTCCGCAGCTTGTACGTCCTGATAGGTAGAAAAAGTCCCCGCCATCATTACCATTGCCATCAGTATTACAAAAAATCGCTTCATTATGCTCCCCCTATGTTGTATGGATACTTCCACTCTATCAAATAAACATTAATAGAATATGAACTTACCAAAATTAAGGAAAATTGACCTAGTTGCGTTTTGCCTTGAAATTTTGTCCTAAAATTAGCTCGTCCACACAAATGATTTCCCCTGTCCATACATATATATGGAAAAGATCATCCAAAGGGGGAACCATCCATGAATTCAAATATGCTGCAAAGTTTTTATGATCCTTATGTGTACCAGACGCTTCAGTCCGTTATGGGGAGCGAGGTGACCGTCCAGACGACGCAAGGTTCAATTAGAGGGAAGCTAACCAACGTGCTGCCAGATCACGTGGTGGTGGAGATGAATGATACGCCTTTTTTCATTCGTACCCAACAAATCGTTTGGGTGTTCCCTTCTGCTTGAACGTAACGTTTTCCTATTAACCAAATAAGGAGGGATGCTCGTGTTTAAACGAGAAAATCGAATACTAGTAGAACTGCCAATCCCTGAAGTTGGCGACAAAAATGCAGCAGCAGCTGTACAGGAACTGCTTGGTGGGAAGTTTGGCGAAATGTCGACGTTAAACAATTACATGTTTCAGTCGTTTAATTTTCGAGGCAAAAAGAAGCTAAAGCCATTTTATGACTTAGTTGCTAGTATCACAGCAGAAGAAATGGGCCATGTGGAACTCGTCACAACTTCCATCAATCTTCTGACGAGAGATGTGACATTCCCAGGAGCCCCAGATATCACACCTCTTCAAAACGGACTCGATGCACGAAATACGTACCAATTCATATCAACTGCCCAAACTGCGCTCGTCGGTGATTCCATGGGTAAAGCGTGGACTGGAGATAACGTGTTCAACAGTGGGAACCTTGTGCTCGACTTATTGCACAACTTCTTCCTAGAGCTTGGCGCTAGAACGCATAAAATGCGCGTATATGAAATGACTGATCACCCTACTGCTCGTGAAATGATTGGCTACTTACTCGTTCGCGGCGGCGTTCACGTGTTGGCTTATGCGAAAGCGATTGAAATTGTAACAGGTGTTGATGTGTCGAAAATGCTCCCAGTTCCAAATCTCGATAACTCCAAGTTCGATTACGCCAAAAAATACGAGGAACAAGGACTAAACAACATTTTATATACGTTCAGTGATAAGGATTACCGTGATATTAACCAAATTTGGAAAGGCACAAATCCAGAGTCAGGCCAACCGTTAGAAGTAGTCTACGGCTCTCCAAAAGGAGCCCCTGTCCCTGATCTAGATGACCTCCCAGAACAATTCGCCCCCGGAATCGATGCCGACGACTATCGAAGAATAGCTAAAAAGTTAATGGAAAATCTATAACAGCACTACATAACTCTCACACTTTTGTGGGAGTTTTTCTTTCAGCCGTTTAGAATACTTCATACGTGGCGATAAGGTCGAAGGAGAATCCTTTACCGCACTACCGCAACGGGGGTCTGGCACTTTTAATGGCACTTTTAATGATACCTTTAAGGATAAAGAACAAAAACACATAGCACTTTATCGCATTAACGCGGCGGGGGTCTGGCACCTTCAGGGAGGGCACCTTCAGAAAAGGCACAAAAAAAGATGACCCGCATGGATCATCTTTTTTCGCTTATATTTTTATTTTCCAAAGGAAGATAAGAATTTCACTCGATCGCCCATTGGTGGAATATTGGAGTCCACCAGGGAGATTTCAAGTACGGCTGGGCCGTCTTGGTTGCGTAAGTCATTGACGAGTTCTGGTGTGAGCTCGTGTAGGTCTTCGACGCGTGTGCTTGGGACGCCTGCTGCTTTTGCCATAGCGGCAATGTCGACAGGGTCTTGTTCCAGGCGTTCATGGGAGCGTTTATATTGTAGCGTATGGCCATGGTACACCATGCCAAGGCGAGCATTGTTCAACACGACAAACAACACGTTCATGTTGTATTCCTTCGCTGTCAGCATTTCCATTCCGTGCATGAAGAAGCAGCCATCTCCCGTAATACATGTTACTGGACGCTCTGGTTCAGCGAGGTGGGAACCGATTGCTCCACCGATGGCACTTCCCATCGCACCAAAGTGTACATTGATATCAAACGTATTCGGCTCAAACACATCCATATGGTGGACCACATACGCCATGAATTCCCCAATATCGATTGTGTAGCGATTCGATACAGGCAGAATTTGCTGTAGGGCATGAAGAACATTTTGCGTATTGTACTCTTCTGTAGGAGTTTCAAGCGAACGGTTAGGCTCGTACGTTGTGCGAGAAAGCCCCATCGATGCTAGTTGATTATTCAACATGCGGAGACCAGGTTCGATGTCACTCTTTAGTGGTAGATCCACTTCATATTTTCGATTGAAAACACTCTCGTCAAAATCCATCTGAATGACGTATCGATCTTTTGCTAGATTGGTATTGTAGTTATTGGTTGCTGTTTCGCCTAAGCTTGACCCAATCACAAACAACGTCTTCCCTTCCCCGTCATTGATTAGCTGGGAAGCATATTCGTGACCTGCAAAGCCGAAGATTCCTGCAAATAGCGGATGGTCGTCTGGTATGTATCCTTTCGCTTGAGGTGTCGTAATGATCGGCCAATCCAGCAGCTCCGCCAGTTCGATCACTTGCTCGGAAGCACCGCGAATTCCTTGACCAACAAAAAGATAGCCTGTTTCTTTCTCGATTAATTGCTGCGCTGCATGCTTCATCGTATCCTCAGACGGAATTGTGTCTTCTTTTTGTGGAAAAGCTGGGATAAGTTGATCGGTAACTTGTTCAAGCTGAACGTCGATAGGAAGCGCTACGTGAACAGGGCCTGGAACGCCGCTAAGCGCAATTTCCACAGCCTTCACTACTTCATCTAAAAGGTCTTCCGCTTTTTGTACGGTTACACTATATTTTGTAATCGAATCATAGACAGGTTGAGCGTCTAATTCCTGTGATGCATTCAAGCCCATCGTTGGAACAGGTACTGCTCCTGTGAAAAATAACACCGGTAAATGCTCGCGCATCGCATTGGCAGCTCCAGAAACAAGGTTCGTCCCCCCTGGACCACTACTTCCAATACATACGCTTAGCGAATTGGAATACTTTGCATAGGAACAAGCCATATACGACGCTGCACCTTCATGCTTCGTAATAATTGGCGTGATTTCCGGTATTTCATACAACTGATCAAACATCGCATTAACAGAGCCAGCGGGAATACCGAATATGTACTCCACGCCACCTTTTTTCAAATAATCCAAAACAGCTCTAGCTGCTTTCATGATTAAACTCCCCCTTAGTAGATGTTACTCAACTTGCTATTCAAAGTACTTCTTCTCAAATTCATCAGCAGGAATTGGCTTACTAAAATAGTATCCTTGCAGAAAATCACAGTCTTTTGACGTAAGGAAATCCAGCTGTTCTTTCGTTTCTACCCCTTCTGCAATTACCTTCAAGTCAAGATTATGAGCTAGCGTAATAATCGTATGGGTAATCGCTTCATTATTGGAATTCTCCAATACATCCGCGACAAAGGATTTATCAATTTTAAGCGTGCTAATCGGGAAGTTCTTCAAATATCCGAGCGAGGAATACCCCGTTCCGAAATCATCAATGGAGATTTGGATACCTAACTCCTTCAATTCCTTCATCGTCTTGATGGTTTCATCGGTATTTTGAATAATAATGTTCTCCGTCAGTTCGAGCTCTAGATGCCTTGGATCCACACCAGTATCCTTAAGCGCCCCCTTCACAACAGACACAAGATTGCGTTGCTTGAATTGTCGCGCCGATAGATTTACAGATACCGATATACCATCATACCCCCGAGACTCCCACTCCTTAATTTGGTGGCAAGCGTTTTGCAACACCCATTCTCCAATTGGAATAATGAGTCCTGTCTCTTCAGCGATCGGAATAAATTCTCCAGGTGAAATCATGCCCATTGTCGGATGCTCCCAACGAATAAGCGCCTCTACGCCAACCACTCGATGGGTATGGGCTTCCATTTGAGGCTGATAAAAAATACGAAATTCATCTTTACTCAATGCTTTGTATAGGGCATTTTCAATTTTGACGTTTTCCATCGTATTAAAGTCCATGTCTTTCGTATAAAATTGATATTTATTTCCGGACAATTCCTTCGACTTGTACATTGCCGTATCGGCATTTTTTATCAATACCTCAGGATCTTCACTATCATGAGGGTACACGCTAATTCCAATACTTGTAGAAGCAAACACTTCCATCCCATTCAAATCAAATGGCCTCGCAAATGAATGCAAAATCCGTTCTGAAATGCTTTCAATTTCTTCATGGTACTGAATATTAGGCAGGATAATCGTAAATTCATCCCCACCTTGGCGAGAAACGGTATCCACTTTTCGAACACTATCTTCCAAACGATTAGCGACTTGCTCCAATAATAAATCTCCATAGCTATGGCCAAATGTGTCATTGATGTTTTTAAAGCGGTCCAAATCAAGGAATAAGACAGCAAGCTGCTCCTCATGTAACTGAGCATAATTAATCGCTTGTTCGAGACGATCCTTTAGAAGCACCCGGTTCGGAAGGTTGGTGACACTATCATAATACGCATGATATTTCACTTTTTCCTCCATTTGCTTTCGGAAGGTAATGTCCTTAAAGGTGACCACAAAGCCTCCTTCTTCCCCCTCACCACGAATCGGAGCGACAATATATTCGACTGGAAACTCAGAGCCATCTTGCCTGAAAAACTTCTCATCCGATCCGAAATGTTCCATCGAGGCAATTTTTTCAATATCATTGTCCTCAGCACTCGCTTTTTCAGGGAAACGGTAAAAAATTTGCGCGTAATGTTGGCCAATCAATTCCTCTTTTCGCTCATAGCCTAACAATTGAGAGGCTGCTGGATTACAGAACGTGATAGTCCCTTCGTTATCTAGCCCAAAAATCCCTTCCCCAGCGGAATTTAAAATCATTTCATTTTCCCGACTCAATCGCTGCAGTTCGTGGACAACCTCACTTAACTCCTCATTCTTACATTGCAATTCTGACGTTCGCTCTTCGATGATTTCCTCTTGCTTTTCCATATACAAAAGGTTTGCTAGTACAGAAGCGGTCGTGTCGACAATCGACTGAGCTAATTGAAGGTCGGAATCTTGATAAATACGACCGACTTGGTTTAAATTCACGACTGCAATCGTCCCTAGCACAGAACCCATCGATCGTAGGGGCATCATCAGGACCCCTTTAATCCCAAATTCTTTACAAGCCTCTTGACTAGGACGGGAATCCTGTGTCACATCACTAATGTACACCGGTTTCTTCGATTGGATTACTTCTTGGAAAACTTGATCATTGCTAAAATCAACTTGGACTTTCTGATGCGTTTCCTTCCAATCTTTTTCCGTCCAGTCACTATGATGACTCAATTTAGCGGGCTTAATTTTTTTATCGGCAATTGGGTCTAAAAGATGAGCCCCAATATTCGGATTTTCCAAAATTTGTCCAACATAATGGAAGCATTTATCTAATACTTCTTGAATGGTAGAGGATAAGGACAGCTCTCTTGTGACATCTAACAAAAGTTGCTTATCTGATAGCAGCTTTTCCTTACGAGTTAACGTTTCCGCATTCCGAATTGCTACCGCTGCCATGTTTACATACGCTTCTACTGTTTGAATCTCTGTGTCTGTTAAATCCATTGGAATACCATAATCAAACAAAAACACAAGGCCATACAGTTCATCAGCATAAGAAATTGGCGTCACTAATAAAGACTTTATCTCAAATGCGTTCACAGCATTTTGATCTGGTCGATTATCCCTTGCTGTGTCAGCAATATAAACCGATTTCTGCGTATTTATAACCTCTTTGGCAAGGGGATCTTCTTCTGGATCAACTACATGCATATCAAGCGTCATCCCATTAAGGACTTCAGGCTTTCCGACATAGCCTCGATACGTCCCATCTCCCTCCGGCAAATAAATGCCAACGGAATCACAGGAAACAATCTCCTCTGATATAGCTGTGACGACATGCTGAAGCACTTCACGTAATTCTAATTTGGTGTTTATCATTTTTGTTAAGTTTGCTAGACGTGAATACCTAGAATGTTCATTAGACATATGTACCCCCCTAAAAGATGCAATTCGTATTAAGACGTAGGGTTAACTAAATAAATATAATTCGACAGAATACGAGGGAAACCCTACAAAAACCTTTAAATTAAGTCATAAGTCATTGGTATTTGTCATAAATTAGGTCTTGTGTGTTTATGGATTCTTTAGCAGAAGAAAAAACCAGGTCGTACACAGACCTGGCTTGAAACCTTTTTCCTATTTCGTCATCATATACAACAAACCGAGCACACCTAATAAACTTATCCCCGCTGAAATCATTCCAGCCGTATAAGCAACCCAACCTGACATTACTGTTAATACAATGATTCCCACAACACTCATGACAAGCCCAATCCCGTAAAACACTTTTCGTGCCACAGAACCTTTCATTTGCTTTGTAAATGCTAACGTACTTAGAAAAAAGATCACATTCAACACCACTGCCATTATGTAAAACTCCTTTGAATATCAGCGTCGACTATGTATGCATTTCGTGTATGATGGATTCCAACTTCTATCATATAACGTTTTGCTTATTCTGAGAACAAGGTAAGAAAATATTATGAAATTTTTATCACCGGAACGGATGGTTCCATTTCGATGTGGACATCGAACAACTCCACCAGGGCGCTGCACGTCGTCAAAATCGCAGTCGCTCCTGTTTTGAAAAAGTCGCTCCGATTATGGTGGAAGTCGCTCCTGATTTTCATATGTCGCTCCTATTTTAAGAAAGTCGCTCCTAATTTCGAAAACTTGCTCACAAAGGCACACCAGCATATGCGGACACACGACGGACCTTGGGGAAGGATCTATAGGTCGTCGACAAAACAACGATCTCCTATTCTAAAGAAAGTCGCCTCAGAGCAACGTCTGAAACTCTACAATATCTTGAATACAGGTCTTCCACATTATGCTTCTTATCTTGAACAAGGCTAGGTCATTAGAAACATTTCTAAAGAGTGTAAAAAACTTTTTCTTACCATTAAAAACTAGTTATTTTTGCCGATATATAAAATAATAAGACGTCCAACTATAAGAATCTAAACATGATTCCAAAACATCATAAATTTTTACGAGAATGGCAAACTTATCGAAAGATAAGGACGCAAAGCTTTGGACCTACCGTATCGAGTTACTCCATACTAAGGTTGCCAAGCCTCCGAAAATGGTACTAGTTATTCACCGTTCTTCGGTGAATTTTTTCTGTAATCAGGTTTTATATCGAGATGTATCATTTTCAACATGATGATGTTAAAAGGACACCTTTTACTAACAGGGGGAATCAACGAAATGAAGAAGAAAGCAGAAAAGAATCGATCCAGCAGAACACCAGGGAGCTTTTTTAATAAGACGATTCAGCGACAAATCCTACTCCCTTTTTTAATTTTAATTATGGTTGGAGGCTTGATCATCGCTGGTGTCAGCTACACATTTAGTGTATCGCAAACTACCGATGAACTAGTCAGCAACGTGGAACAACAGATGAAGAGCTTAAATCACTCATTTGATTCATACTTTAAAACGCAAGAGCAAGTGGTACAGAATCTAGCCAATGATCGTAAACTACAAAACTTTGAACATTTTAAAGAAGAAATGCTACTCAATTTTGTAGATATGGATAGTATGAACGACTCGATTACGAATATTTATTACGGGCAAGAAGACAACGGGGATATTGTCATGTCCTCCTCCGTTAATCTGTCTTCCGATTTTGACCCAAGGGAACGACCATGGTATAAAGCAGCAGTGGAAAACCAAGGAGAAGTCATTTGGACGGAACCATATCGCACGGAAGGGTCTGGAGAGTTACTAATTAGCGCGGCGCAAACGGTCATGCAGAGCGGAGAGCTTCAGGGAGTCGTATCAGTCGATATTAATCTTGAATCCTTAGTTTCTACTATTAATAACATTAAGATAGGCGATACAGGGTACGCAGCCATTTTGGATAAAAGTGGTGTGTTTTTATCTCATCCAGATGAATCCTATATAGGAAAGAACGTTTCAGATGCTGATTACTATCAGGATTTAATCGCTCAAAATCAAACGAACGGAATTGTTGATTATGAGCTAGAAGGCGAAGAAAAAGCTATGGGGTATGCTGTGAATGAGCGTTCTGACCTTATTATTATTGGTTCCGTGTACAAGTCAGAATTTGCAGCTAAAGCAACACCTATTTTGATTCCAATTGGCATTAGCTTAGGAGCGGTTATTCTTCTATCCATTCTTGCTTCCACCCTCATCACAAGAAGACTTACAAAGCCGATTAAGAACTTACAGGAAAAGATGAAGGAAGTAGAAGAAGGCAACCTACAAGTTACATTGGCACAACAAGGACATAACGAAATAAGCCAACTTTCAAGATCCGTGGACGAAATGAAAGAAAGCTTGCGTTCCCTCATTCAAAATGTAGGTGGAGCAGCGCTATCTGTTTCGAGTCAAAGCGAGGAACTCACCCAGTCTGCCAATGAGGTACGAGAAGGTAGCTTGCAAATCGCATCAACGATGACCGAGCTTTCCTCAGGTGCTGAATCCCAGGCGAATAGCTCTTCTGAATTATCTGAAATGATGGAAGACTTCACGACAAAAATTCAACATGCTCATCAAGGTGGCATCGAGGTCGCTAACGCTTCAGAGGAAGTGCTTTCGATGACCGAGGAAGGCAGCGAAATGATGAATCGATCTGTCGAGCAAATGATGACCATCGATACTATCGTTAAAGAAGCAGCGGAAAAAGTCCAAGGATTGGACAAACAGTCGCAAGAAATCACCAAGCTCGTTGAAGTGATTCGGGATATCGCTGAGCAAACGAATCTTCTATCCTTGAACGCGGCTATTGAAGCAGCACGAGCTGGCGAACATGGAAAAGGCTTTGCGGTTGTAGCAGATGAAGTTCGTAAACTAGCAGAACAGGTGTCGTCCTCTGTTGGAGACATAACGACTATCGTTCAAAATATCCAAACAGAATCCAATGTCGTCGCGAACTCCCTTCAGGATGGCTACAAAGAAGTGGATGAAGGTTCTAAACAAATCCAAGCAACAGGCGAATCCTTTAACCAAATCAATCAATCTGTGTCGGAAATGGTTCAACGCATCCATACGATTTCTGGTAATCTTAACGAAATCTCCGATAACAGCACAAAAATGAACCAATCCATTGAAGAAATCGCAGCCGTATCAGAAGAATCAGCAGCCGGCGTCGAACAAGCCGCCGCCTCAGCCCAGCAATCCAGCAGCTCCATGGAAGAAGTCTCCTCTAGCATTAGAGACTTAGCAGAATTAGCCCAGGACCTGCAGGATCAAGTGGAAAAGTATAAAGTGTAAAACAAAAGGTGCCTGACCCCCATCGCTTTAACGCAGTACTGCGGCGGGGGTCAGGCACCTCTTTTATATGTATAGGATGCTAATTCCCAGCATCCTGGCAATTATACTTCTTTGGTTTGTAAGCGATCAATTAATGTATCAACAACTGTTTGAACAGATGCATGCTCTTCGCCTTCGTTTGATTCGATGACTTCTTCAAGGATTTCTTTCATTTGTTGTTCTTCCATGACTGTATGCCTCCAGTATCATCTTTAGTTCGTTCATTCTAGTAAAGACAATACCCATTTATTTCTAAATGAAAACATACAGGTAAGTGATTTTGTGTGTTAGGATTGGCATTATTAGTAAATTCCTATCTTACGAGGAACAAAAGCGCAAGCGCCCGATAAGCGACGTATATGCTGCGGCCTACACGACGTAGGTTGGTTCGATGTTGCTACGTGATGTAGCGTTCTTAATCGAACTTCCTTTAAGTTAATAAAGGCAACACGAAGAACGAAGTGATTCGATGTTAACTTATCGTACGGAGGCGAGGGAAGCATACTAGTCGCTGGGCGCTGGAGCTGGACGTGGCAAGAAAAGGAGAATGGACTGTGAGTATAATTCGAATAATAATGCCAGTATTGGGGATAGTCACGCTTAGTGTATCTATCTACGCTTTGAATAACGATGAATTTGCAGAAAACAATATGGAACTAATGGGTTTCTTGCTCTCAACTATATTCGTCTTATCAGGAATTAGTAGTGTTAAGGATGGTCGAAAAATAGAAGGTTATTTCTCTATTGGTACTTCCCTGTTAATATTCACGCTGATGACTATAGGACTGTTTGTATAAAAAAAGAAAAAACACAATCACTTTATTCTTTTATACAGGGTACGATTATTTCTTTACTTAATAGGAGAAGATATTCATAACCTTTAGCCAGATTACCAAATAAAAACATCCTTCAGCCATCGAACTCCCTCAGGCATAAATAATATTAAAGCTACTATAGCAACTCCTTTTATTACTCTCTTCATCGCCCACTTTTCCAAGAACAAAAGAGCTAACAATACATATAGCAACAAAAACGGTTCGAAAGATTGCTGGAATATACTAAAAATCAATATACCAATGATAAGGTGGACCCCATCATATTTCAGAGTCTCTTCATAACTAGCCAACTTCTTCCTCCTATTTTATGAATTTGATGTGAATCGTTATATAACCTGGCTGTTTCGGGAGGATAGGTGTGTGTTGCTACGCGATATGCGTGGATCCGCTCCCCGATATGCGTGAGTCGCCTCCCGATATGAGTGGGTTCACTCCCGGTATCCGCGTATCGCCCCCCGATATGCGTGAGTCTACCTCCGATATGCATGGGTTCACTCCCGTTATGCATGGACCATCCTCCGAAACCTGCGTATCGCCCCCCGATACGCTAAAGCTTACTTCACCTTCACAGCCTGATGCTGCTTCGCTGAGCGGTAGGCGGCGAGGGCGACGTCCATGGCGTGCATGCCGTCTTCGCCTGTAATCGACGTGGGTTTATTTTCTCTCACAGTGCGTAAGAAATCCTCTACTAATCTATGATCCATATCCGCTCCTACGAATGGTTGCGAGTAGCCAGTTTCGTTGGAATACACATGCAGATGCTCAGCGAAAGCGTCAGCATAAATCCTTCCTTTTGTTCCGATGATTTCGATTGTAGCATCGCCCCACGCTGGGTAGGCGTCGCTTCGTGACCAGCTTGGGTCATGGGAGGCTAGCACGCCGTTTCGGAATTTGAGAGTCATTAACCCTGCATCATCAATTGCATCGTTTGCAAAAAACGTATCTACTTCCGCGTACACTTCCTCTACCTCATCCTCTAACAACCATCTCATAATATCAATGATGTGCACCGTGTGATCGAGCACCGCTCCACCGCCTGATTGATTTTCTTCCACAAACCAGCCACCAGGATTTTTTCCCCGGTTCGTACCTCTCATCGATAAAATATCACCTATCTCACCGCGCTCTACCGCCCGCTTTGCCTTTACCATAGACTCGTTATAGCGTACAGGGAAAGCAGTCTGTAGCTTGACGCCTTCTTCCCTGCACACATCTATCATCTCAAGCGCATCTTTTTTCAACGTAGCAAGTGGCTTTTCACACAAAATATGCTTCCCAGCCCGTGCAGCCTCGATCACAAACGATTTATGCTTGCTATTTTCACTACAAACAATGACAGCGTCTAGGTCCGTCGAAAGGAATGTATCCAATGAATTATAATAGCTTACGCCTAGCTGTTCGCTCCCTTCTTTTCCGCGTTTCTCATTATCATCAAAAATACCGACCAATTCGACGTCGTTCATTTTCAAAAGACACTTCGCATAGCTAAACGCGTGCATGTGGGCAATACTAAGAATCCCTACTTTCACATTCACACCTCCTGGGAAAGTCCAGTTGTCGCCGATTGAAATGCTTGCTCTGTCATTTTCATCAATTGGAAAAGCTCCATAAAGGTAATCCGTTGCAAATCCGCTGTTTCCCTACTACCTTCCAAAGGTTCTACTTGGAAGGCTTGGTCATTCTCCATCTCGATTTTGAAGGAAGTAGTAGGTTCATTCCGGTAATGAACATTGCCCTCAGTTCCGGAAATATCTATCTCATACACAGGCTTCAGCCCTTTGGTACTGCTAATTTCGACCTGAGCCATCGCTCCGTTTTCGAACCGGATTGTTGATAAAATGTGGTCGAAGCCCTCCTCATCGCGCTCTGTTCGCATGCCTTGTACTCGCTTAATATGCCCAAAGCAGCTCATGGAAAAGGAAAGCTGTCTCATGAATGCATAGAAAATGTCTGAGTGTGCCCCGATTTTTTGCTCAATGGGATTGATTCGTTCCATGATTCTACCCATCTTAGCTGTGCCGATTTTTTCTGTAATTAGGAGTTCTGTAACGTGATGACATTCCGGTCTAGCTGTCCAACTGTCAGTGAGTAGAAAGGTTACGTTCGTTTCACTCACTGATAAATGCTCTCGCACAATCATGACAGCTTTTTGCAAGCTACATTGAATGGCCACCTCGTCTCTCGCAGCCTCCTGCAGTTGCCCTGCAGATATCACCTCTTGATCCCCAATCTCCAAAATGTTCATGCTTATCCCTCCAATGATTTCTGTGGACTAGCGTGCCCCTTTTAGAGGATTTGATACGATTTTTGGGGCAACCTTATACAAGTGCCATTAGCTTAGACATCGATTTTTTCACAGATTCCTTAGAGTCATCCAAGCCCTCATATTCAATAGAATACCAACCTGTGTACCCAACCTGCTTTAATACATGAATAATCCGTTGCAAATCCACTTCCCCCTGCCCCGCAATAGCACCTACCCATTTTGTTCCCGATACACCCTTGATGGTATTCCCTTGAAAATCGTCAGGTACCTTCAGAAAATCCTTAAAATGAACATGTTTGACGTGATGTTTTAATACTTCCAGTGCTGAAATCGGAGACTCATCGACTAATAGAAAATTTCCTGTATCATACGTGCACCCGAGATAAGGGGAGTTGATGTCGGAAATCATCTGATGAACCTGATGACTCCTTCCTGCAAAAAAACCATGATTTTCAATAGCCAGTTGTATACCTCTTTTCTCGGCATAATCAACGCACTCCTGCATACACTCCTGAATCCATTGAAGTCCCTGGCTATAATGGATGCATTTTTTCTGATCTCCACAAAAAATACGGACAACTTTTGTATCCAAATGAGCCGCGATATCAATATCTCGCTTCACCTTCGCAACTTGTTGTTTCCGCTCCTCTGCCGTCACTTGTACGAAATCATTGGATGTATCGTACGCTGCCACAGGCATATTCTCTCGTTCCAAGTAGCCAACCACCCTGGCTATATCCGCTGCTTCACACCAATACATATCCAATAGCTCTACACCATCACAGCCGATACTCTTCGCAAATTGAATAAAATCAAACACATCCCAGTGATGCTCCCGAACATATTGATCAAGACTATACATGCTTACGCTTGTTTTCATATTGGTGTCCCCCTTTTTATTTGGTGGTGCACATGAGCTATGTGGCGGCTTCGTTAAAATATTACCAAATACTGTATAGATCATCCTTGAAATCTTTCATGTCCATTAGTTTCTTAACCATACCTTCACTTTCTTAACACCGGCACTATTTAATGTTCATTTTCAGAAATGATATATTTAAGGTGTTTATAAAAAATAAAAACAACTTTAAAAGGGACGAAATACTTTATGGAATTCAAAAAATTCATTCCCACACTAATTAATATAGCTGGAGCAATCCTTTTGCTTAGTCAAATACTTTTTTGGGACTTTAACATTTTACTGACAATTATTATCTTTTTTATCGTTCAGGTTAATAACAGTTATATCTTTTTGCAAAACAATGATAAAACGAATGCAGTAGCTTGTTTGGCCTTAACATTAGGCGTTATTATAAGTTTTGCTGCAACTTACTAGAACATCAGGCATTTCACTTCTAATCAAAACGAACTTCCCGCTCCAACCGAGCGGACTCATAAATACCCGTCAGCATCTTCATCATCTCCACTCCATCCTCGATCGGACTGATGGGCTCTTCTTCCCGTTTACAGCTTTTGATGAAGTGTTCGATTTCACTGTTAAATCCATTTTCAAAATCAAAGGTTAGGCTATCGATTTGGGGAGTGGCATTCAAAATAGTATTGTATTTTTCCGTAAAAATACCGAGCTCAGGCTCGACCTCCGCGCCGCCTTTATCACCATACAAGCAAGCGGACACTTCATTTTCTTTTTGATGAAGACTAAAGCTGACATCGACCAGCATCGACGCACCATTTTCAAAATGAAGGAGCGCGTTGGCCATATCCTCTACTGTATTCACGTCTGGGTCATAATCAGCTGCTTTATAAAAGGAAAGGTGTTCAATGTTGCTGCGGTTACCTAGCTTGTGATACGTGTGTCCAACGACGGAAGTGAGCTTTGGTTTGCCCATTAGATACCAGCATAGATCAATCATATGAACACCGAGATCAATAAGCGGACCTCCACCAGACCGCTCCTTATCCGCAAACCAGCCACCAGGATTGCCGATGCGCCTGGTACACGTCGCTTTTGCATAATAAATCTCGCCAAGCTCGCCGTTATCGATAAACGTTTTTAGCACCTTCGCGTTCGTCCCATGCCTCCTTACAAATCCCACCTGCAGCATCTGACCTGACTCATGAACAGCTGCTTCCATCGCCCGCGCCTCAGCAACACTCATGCATAGCGGCTTTTCTACGAGCACATCCTTCCCAGCCTTCAACGCAGCAATTGCAATCTCTGCGTGGGAATTGTTCCATGTGCAAATACTCACGGCGTCGATCATATCTAACGCTAACAGTTCGTTGTAATCCTCAAATACATATTCCGCACCAAATTGGGAGGCTTTTTCACGTGCGCGTTCCAAATTCGTATCGCAAATAGCTAGAATCCGTACTTCTTTCAATCGATCATACCCTTTTAGATGAAGCTCTGAAATGCTTCCGGCACCAATTACACCAACATTCATCCTGACCCTCCTGTTAAAATGTATATTCTGCATCACCCTGACTAGAATGTGCTAAGCCTTCTAGCATCTCTAGCACTTTTACCCCTTCCAGACCACTACTTACTGGTGCTTTTCCATGAAGCATACAGTCAATAAAATGATAGATTTCCTCTTGCAAGACATCATTTTTGGAGAAAACAGGCTTCGACTCTACATAAATACCATCCAGTTCATGATAGATACATAGAGGCTGCATGGACGCACCACCTTCCTTACCATATATGTCTATGCACAAGCCATCCGTTTCCTGCCCATTGATTGCCCAACTTGCTTCAACGTTTAAGGTTAGACCGCCCTCAAAGCGAAAATACCCACTGCCAAAATCCTCAACAGACATGGCTTTGTCTGGACCTGCGACCGCAGAATCCCAACCACCTTTTAAAAAAAGCGTTTCATAATCGCCAATGCCACTCTTCAAACTCCCGGTCACACTTTTTACCGTAGGGGTGCCAACTAGCCACCAGGCAAGGTCGAGGGCATGGACACCAATATCCATCATCGTCCCCCCTCCCGCCAGTGCTTCATTCGTAAACCACCCCTGTGGAGTGCCGCGGCGACGCAAGTATTGAGCACGCACATGATAAATGGAGCCAAGTCGACCTTGCTCAATGATCCGCTTCAGTATCTTCGCTTCTGTACGAAAACGTTGCGTCATACCTACCATGCATACGAGATTTTTTTGTAGGGCCAGCTCAACCACATTTCTTGCTTCTGCTACATCTGTGCCAATTGGTTTTTCAATAAGTATATGAATCCCGTTTTCTAGCAACTTCCGAGCAATTGGCAAGTGCGTGCTATTTGGGGTGCAAATGCTCGCACCGTCAATATCCTCATTCGCAAGCATGGCCTCTACATCTTTATAAAAAGCTGGCACCTGAAACCGCTCAGCCATCGCCTTCGCTCGTTCTTCCTGCTGATCGACAATACATTGGATTACTGTGTCAGGATGAGACTGATAGTGAGGAAGATGCCCCACCTCCGCCATCATCCCCACTCCTATGACGGCAATTTTTTTCATACCGCCACACCTCCTTTATAAGTAAGCTTATGTAAGCGAATTACCAATTTCAATCATGAAGTGGAGGACGAGGATTTTTACTCTTATTAAGGACACAAGAAAAGCGGGAGTGCTCGGGTAGCGACGTATGTGCTCTTTGCCTAAAGGACGTTGTTTGGTTGTGTAAGGAAGTTATGAGAGAACACGAATTACAGAACATATGATAGCTCATCAACACGAAGTAAAATTTGGTTTACAAAAGCAAGCACAAGTTTTATCTAAAAATTTGAGGTAATGCAAACGATAGCAGTTAAAGGAGGGGGATATGGTGTAGCCGCTTAGCTTACATGGTGGTTGGTATATTAGTCACTTCTTCATTTTTTCAATTAGGTCAAATTCGATAAAAAGTATAATAAATGCAAATGCGACTACAGATTCTACTATATTCCATCTCCAATTAAATGAGTTTGTGAACATATAATCGAATATGCATTTTAAGAAATATAAAGCTATTAATAAAATAAGTCTGGTTTTGTTATTCATAGTAACCGCCTTTAAATTGGGAATTTAATCCATAATTATACAAGATATAATAGAACAAATAAAATTATTTTTTTAGCATCACTCTTCCTTTTTTATACCCTAAAAACTCCCGCTATTTAAAGACATTTTAAAGACTTGTCTTTTAATAAGAAGGTTCATACACTTTACATATAGAATATTTTTCAGAATTTTTTTACATCATATATATTGGTTAGGGGAGTGGTTGACATGTTAACGGTTCAAGAGGTGGAAAACGCGATGGCAACGCCTACGAAAGCGTTGATTGATGACTTAGCTCAGCTCGATGGCGATATTCTGATTTTAGGGGTAGGTGGAAAGATGGGGCCTAGTCTCGCCAAGCTTGCTCAAAATGCTGTCGTTCAAGGTGGTCTTGGCAAAAAGGTGTATGGGGTGTCCCGCTTTTCATCTGGAAGTTTGCAGCAGGAATTGGAGGCCGCAGGGATTGAAACGATCGCTGCTGACTTGCTTCAAGACGACGACCTTCAAAGCCTACCGAACGTAAAAAATATCATCTATATGGCTGGTAACAAGTTTGGTACAACCGGTAATGAGCACTTCACCTGGGTGATGAACGCCTTTTTACCAGGTCGTGTCGCAGAAAAATTTGCAAATTCCCGTATTGTCGTTTTTTCAACTGGGAATGTCTATCCCCTTACCCCGATTCGAGCGGGCGGCGCGAAAGAAACCGATGCGGTTGGGCCTGTTGGCGAATATGCCCAGTCCTGTCTTGGACGCGAGCGTGTCTTCACCCATTTTTCCCACAAAAATAATACGCCGATGCTCCTGTTCCGGTTAAATTATGCGATTGATATGCGCTACGGAGTGTTGTTGGAAATCGCGCTGAAGGTGAATCAAAAGGAGCCGATTGACCTAAGCATGGGGCACGCCAACGTGATTTGGCAAGGGGACGCGAATCGAATGGCGCTCCAATCGCTGCTTCATTGCCAAACACCTCCAAGCATGCTGAACATCACAGGTCCGGAAACGGTATCGATTAAACGCTTGGCTGAGCAATTTGGCGAGTTGTTCCAGCAGGAGCCCGTTTTTGTAGGAGAAGAACAAGATACAGCACTCCTGTCCAATGCTGCAGAAGCGTTCCGTCTATTTGGCTATCCCCACGTATCGCTTCAAGAAATGATCGAATGGACCGCTACATGGGTGATCAATGACGGGGAAACCATCAACAAGCCGACCCATTTTCAAGAACGAAAGGGTGCGTATTAAATGCTACAAGCTGATATCAAAAAAGCGCTGCATGAAGGTACGGTTATTCCAGCCCACCCCCTCGCTCTGAACGAGGATCGGACGTTAGATGAGCAAGGTCAGCGAGCCTTAACGAGATACTACATGGACGCTGGAGCTGGTGGTGTTGCGGTTGGGGTTCATACAACTCAATTTGAAATAAGGGAACATGGTTTATACGAACAGGTGCTAGCTTTAGCGATGGAAGAAATCATAGCGCGAAAAAGGAACGCTCCTTTCATTAAGATTGCCGGCATTTGTGGGGAGACAGAACAAGCTGTTGAGGAAGCGAAATTGGCGAAAGGGCTAGGATATGATCTGGGCCTGTTAAGCATGGGAGGATTACAACGACTCAGTGAAGAAGAACTTATACAACGAACCAAAGCTGTTGCTGACGTGATTCCTGTTTTTGGCTTTTATTTGCAGCCTTCCGTTGGCGGCCGCGTACTTTCCTATGATTTTTGGCGTGCGTTTGCTGACATTCCAAACGTCCACGCTATTAAAATGGCACCATTCAATCGCTATCAGACGATTGATGTCGCGCGTGCCGTTTGTCATTCAGAGCGATGCAATGACATAGCTTTATATACGGGTAATGACGACACGATTGTGAGCGATTTGCTTACGACGTATCGCTTCCCGGTACAAGGCGAATTGGTGGAAAAAGAGATCGTCGGCGGACTGCTTGGCCATTGGGCGGTCTGGACCACACAAGCCGTGGAGCTGTTTAAGCAAATAAAATTCGCACGGCAGCAGCAAACCATGTGCCCTGAATTATTGACCATTGCTCAACAGGTTACCGATACAAATGCTGTCTTATTTGATGCCAAGCATAACTTTAAAGGTTGTATCGCAGGCATTAATGAAGTGCTGGCTCGCCAAGGGTTGATAAAAGGAGCTTGGTGCTTATCCCCTGATGAAGTGTTAAGTCCTGGGCAAGCGGAGGAAATCGACCGGATTTATCAAGAATACCCTCACTTAACAGATGATACGTTTGTGGCAGAGCGCTTGCCCGTTTGGAAAACCTAACAGAACCTAGGAGGTTGGAGAAGGATGACCAGTGTAACGATTCGAATTGGCGTGATTGGACCGGAGGATATCGTCGAAAAAATTAAAACCGTGCTGGCTTCCTTCCCGAACTTCGAGGCGGAGTATAGGGTTTCTGGTGATATTTATGACGCTCCTATCTTTACAAAACAACTAATGGACGAGGAAAATGTCGAAGTCCTCTTTTACTCTGGATACCTTCCTTATATCGTATCGAAAGACGAAATCCCCGCCCATATTCCGGCACATTATATCCCATTAAAAGGCTCCAGCCTATACCGAGCCCTATATAGATTGAATGCTAAAAAAGCAGAACCCCTTACTGGCATCTCCCTCGATACCTTGCAGGAAGCAAATTGCCAGACTGCGGCCAAAGAGCTAGGCGAAGCGTTTACTTTTTTTCCATATCAAGACCTACCTTCCTTAGATCAAAAAGAAGAAATCCTCCGATTTCATAAGGAGCAGGTCGCGAGCGGGCGGGCCGGGGGTGTGTTAACGGGCATGAAGCTGGTGGCGGAAGCGTTGCAAGCGGAAGGCGTGGTGGCGGAGTGGGTGCTGCCAACGGATGAGGATATTGCGGTGGCGCTTGAGCGGGCTTTGCTGTCGACTAATACGCGAAAAAATCGAGAATCGCAAATCGTATTCGGCATCGTTCGGATCAACGAATACGACAAGTTAGTCGCGAAAGAGCATTCGGAGACAGGAATCCAGCGCTTGAATTTGCAGCTGCACCGGGTGTTGCTTGATTATATTGAGCAATTGGAAGGGTATTTGACGGAATTAAATCGGGAGGAATATTTATTTGTGACGACGCGTGGTGTGTTTGAGCGGGTCACGGAAGGGTACAAATACATGCCACTATTAGAGGAAACGAAGAAGAAATTTGATCTATCGCTTAGCATTGGCGTCGGCTTCGGATTTTCATCGCGAGAAGCAGGTCATCACGCACGGGTTGCGCTCGCGCAAGCTCAGGAATACGGCGCGAGCACGTGCTTTATCGTGCGGGAGGATAAAAGCGTGATCGGGCCTGTGGAAATGGGACCTCCCCTCACATATGAGCTCGCGGTCACAGACCAATCGCTGCTGGAGAGCGCCAGGAAAGCGGGAACCTCGCCTTCTTATATGACGAAACTGCTCGCTTTGATACACCGGAAAAACCTCAACCAATTCACCGCCCAGGAACTCGCCTCTTTACTCGGCATCACCACCCGCAGCGCCCACCGCATCATGCTCCAATGGCTGGACGCTGAATTAATAGAAGTAATCGGAACAGAAAAAATCACCTCCCGCGGCCGCCCAAGGCAGATCTTCAGGCTGGTGATGCAGTGAGACAGGAGGAATGGGATGGGGGGACAGGTTCCTCGTCCCATTTTTGGTGGTGGGATGAGGGACCTGTCCCCGCGCCCCACTTTGGTGCGGGATGACGGACCTGTCCCTCCATCCCACCTTTGTCTCAGCGTGAACGTTTTGTTACATTTTCTGAAAATAGCTTGACCACTCCCCTTCCACACTCTACTATTAAAAGGAATATATAGTGGAAGGTGCGAGTTCATGAAAAAATTGTTTTTAATCGGAATACTCCTGATAAGTGCTGTGGTTTCTGGATGCTCCTCTGATCATTCGAATGAAGCAGAACATACAGCGATGGGAGATATACGCGAGGAAACGTCAAGCTCATCTACGTTACCTGGATTTTTAGACGATAAGCCTGAAGACATGCAAGTGCTTTATACTGCAGTCGCACAACATAAAGATTTACTGGAACAGATGCCATGCTATTGTGGTTGCGGCGATAGCGTTGGACACATGAATAATTATGACTGCTTTATCCATGACGAAGGTGATAATGGAGAAGTAGTGTGGGATAGCCATGCAACGAAATGCGGTGTCTGTCTAGAGATTGCAGCAAAGTCCATTCTTGATGCGAGAGATGGGAAGTCTATTAAAGATATACGTCAACATATTGATGAAATCTATCAGAATGGATATGGCGAACCTACGCCCACTCCTGATATCTAAACCGTTCCGAATGGAGCGGTTTTTTGTTTGACCGAAGCTGGGATGGGGGGACAGGTTCCTCGTCCCAGTTTTGGTGCTGGGATGAGGGACCTGTCCCTCCATCCCATCCCTCCATCCCAATTTGGAGTGGGACGAGGGACCTGTCCCCGCGTCTCAGTTTGTGGTACTATAGAGGTGTACGTATTTCTACCCATAAAATGACAGGAGAGGGAATATGAAGCGTAGAATATTAGCTACAATGTTGGTGTTAGCACTGATGATGGTGGGGCTTCCGCAGTTTGTGTTGGCGGATGCGGCTCCGGGGGATGAGATTGTTTCTCTAGGTGCAGATTTGTCGGAGGAGCAAAAGCAGTCTCTACTAAATGAAATGGATGTCTCTGAAAATGTTATGACCGTAACTGTTACAAATAAGGAAGAACATGAGTATTTGGGCGATTATATCTCCAAAGCTCAAATCGGAACGCGAGCGATTT
The DNA here is from genome assembly GCF_000770635.1 of Pontibacillus yanchengensis Y32. Classification (GTDB taxonomy): domain Bacteria; phylum Bacillota; class Bacilli; order Bacillales; family BH030062; genus Pontibacillus; species Pontibacillus yanchengensis. The sequence goes on along the minus strand of NZ_AVBF01000001.1, from coordinate 174,873 downwards.
CGAGTAGTAAAATTACGATTGGTGAAAAAGGCGACGGGCTTACAGTTGAAACCAATCATATCAATTGGGTAACGGCTGATATGTACAAAAGCGCCCTTGCCACAGCAGGTGTGGAAGATGCGCACATTTATGCCACTGCTCCATTTGATGTATCAGGAACCGCTGCCCTTACTGGACTTTTAAAAGCGTATGAAACGTCAACAGGTGAGGCAATCGCTGAAGATGTGAAACAAGCAGCCAACCAAGAGATGGTTACCACCGCAAAACTTGGTGAGGATCTTGGGAAAGAAGAAGCTACTCAACTCGTAACGGCGATTAAATCTGAACTAGCAAACAATACACCTCAAAATAAAGAAGAAATGCAGAACCTCATTCAAACTCAGGCGGAGAAACTGAATCTTAATATCACAGATGAACAGCTTACTAACTTAACAGATTTATTTATGAATCTAAAAGATATCAATATCGACTGGAACGCAGTCGGCGACCGTATGGGCGAGATGAAGCAAAAAGTCGATGAATTCTTAAACTCCGAACAAGGACAAAACTTCCTCGATCGAATCGGGAATTTCGTGAAAAGCGTCGTCTCTGCGATAGGAGACTTTTTCAGTGGACTACTAAGCAACAATAATTAAAGAACAAAAGCGCAAGCGTCCGTTTAGCGACGTACAAACTGCTGCCCACACGACGTGGGTTGGTTCGATGTTGCTGCGTGACGCAGCGATTTTAATCGAACTCCCTCTTAATTATTTGAGATAAAGGAAACACGAAGAGCGTTAGCGATTCGATGTTGACTTATCGTAAGGAGGGGCAGGAAGTTTGCTAGTCGCTGGGCGCTGGAGCTGGACGTGGCTACTTCACTTTTTCAGTTATACAAAAGCATTAAATTTTATAATACTACAAACAACAAGGGTGCCCCGCATAAGAAAGGGCACCCTTTATCTATAACAAGAGCCATGGCATGAGCGTTTCAGCAATGGGAATGGGAAATGGGTCGGAAAAGACACCGCCATGACTCGAGTTCGTGCATGTTTAGATGAAGCTCGATGCTAACGATTTAGCTTTCTACCGCTCAGCCAAAACTCCAGCCCCGGTACACAATCCCAGGGCCAGAAAAAGTGTTAAAACTTACTGTTGTTGTGATTGTTTGCGAGCATAAAGAGCAGTACCGCTTAGCATCGCAAGGATGGATAAGATAATCCAAGTGAAGTTGAAGCTATCTTGAGCTGTGCCACCCATGCCTGTGTCTGGCATGTTAGACGGCATATCCATTGCGAATTTGTCTGGGAATTGGTTTACGAACCCGCCAGATAGTGCTTTTCCGGCGCCAAACATGTGTGCATAGGATTCACGTAGCGTGTCGTACGTTGCGTCGTAGTCCTCTTTCGCATACTGATCAAAAGTGGTAATCAGATAGTCTACGTGACTTTGTAGATTTTTTGCTAGCGTTTCAGATTTCAAGCCGCCTTCTGTTGCTTTTTCCAAGAACATGGAGAAGTCTTGGCGGTATTGATCAAGAGCCTCCATTGCTTCTTCTTTCTTCATTTCATCTTCATTCGCTGTAGCTTTTACATACTCAACGAAGTTACCAATGTGACCAGACCACATTTCCTTGAACTTCATGCCTGCTTCTTCGCCATAAATGGAGCTAATCGCAGCTGTTAAATCTTCTGTGTTGTTGCTTAGCGCTTCTGTAGAAGCTTCAAAATCCTCTGAGCCATCGATTCCATTTTGCATTGCCATCATCGCAAGTCCAGCGTGTTCAGAAAGTAGATGGTTTAATTCAGAACGAAGGTTTGCTGCTGGTGTGACAGCTTTTGTGTCGTTGAATTTGTCTGGGAATTGATCAACGATAGCACTGGATAAGCCTTTACTTACGCCATACATATGTTCAATTGCCTTGCGTTCCATTTCGTATGCTTTTTCATAATCACCAGCTACGTAACTATCAAAAGCTCCGATCAATTGGTTTACGTGTGCTTGTAGACCTTGCACTAACTTATCCGCTTTTAAGCGTTCGCCTGTAGCTGACTCTAGAAATTTCGAGAAGTCTTGGCGATATTGCTCTAGTTCGTCTAGCGCCATTTGCTTCGCTTCTTCGTCTTCATTGCCTGTTGCTTTTACATAATCAACGAAAAAGCCAATATGGTCACTCCACATTTCTTTAAATTGCTTGCCTGCTTCTTCTCCGTAAACAGATGCGATCGCGTTTGATAAATCTTCCGTGTTGCCGCTTAGTGCTTGTGCTGATTGTTCGAAGTCAGCTGCACCCTCAGCGCCTTTACGCATCGTTTCCACTGCAAGGTATGCGTGCTCACTTAACAGTTTATCTAGCTGAGCTCGTAACTCAACAGCCTCTGTCGCTACAGTTGGTTTATCTTTCATATGATCTTCTGCGTTCACTATATCGGCAGCCGTCGGGATCAATAAGGAAAAACTTAAAGGTACCGTCAACAACGCTTTTTTCATATCCATACAATTCTCATCTCCTTTAGAATGTTTTCTCTATCTTTCTTATTAAGCATTCGAAAAGGAGGTTGGTTTGGATCACTTTTTTGGATAAAAAACTTACAGGAAACTCTCGAAACGTTGGCACCAAGGTATTCTTAACTGTTAAAAATAACATCTGTTATCAAAATCTATATCTGACTTTATATTTCTTTTGGAATTAATGGAAATTAATGTTAAAATAATTATGTAAGTAGCTAACCTTCTTCTACAAGAACAAAAGCGCAAGCGCCCGGGTAGCGACGTATATGCTGCGGCTCACACGATGTGGGTTGGTTCGATGTTGCTACGTGATGTAGCGTTCTTAATCGAACTTCCCCTTAATCTTTTGGAGATAAAGGCAACACGAAGAACGTAGTGATTCGATGTTAACTTATCGTACGGAGGCGAGGGAAGCATACTAGTCGCTGGGCGCTGGAGCTGGACGTGGCCACTTCACTTTTTTAATTATACACAAACATTTAATTTTATAATTTCCTATACAAAAAGAAACTTATTAATAGGAGGGATGACTTGATTTGGTTTTTACTTATAGCACTTATCTTTCTTTCAGACTGGCTTGCTATCCATTTACACAAAACTGATAAAGTACATTTGTGGTTATCTAGTATAGGGATGATTTTTTCTGCTCCATTAATTGGATTCCTGTTAGGGTTTGTGTTTTTACAGTTCAGTAGAATCTTTGATCCTACATCTACTCACGAAGGAGCTGGGTACGGAGGTGTATTTATCATGTTTGGTTTGTTAGCCAACGCAATAGTTTTCTTAATTGCAGGTTTAATTGTAAAAATAAATCGTTACTATAAATACAGACAAACTTAGTAGTTTAATAATTCGTTGTTTAATGTACCTGTTCGTATAATAAGAACTAATCAATCAGAACTCGTTCCATTTCGTCCGGGACTATTTTTATATGTTGGATTTTGATTTTCCCATCATCCAATTCATCTGTTAATTTTAATAATAAAACGTCATCCCCTCCGTTTTCCCCCTTGAAATTTACTACAGCGTATGAAAAGAATTCTGCACCACCTGTGTGCATTTGAGTAATTTGTTGTAATTTTTCTTCAGAAATAACCTCTCTATATCGCTGATGTAACAATCCTTTTATGCTCTTGTATTGATCATCATCTCCAGCCGCCTCCATCATTAAAGAAGCCATTTCAATAGGAGTGTCAGGTCTAATATTTTCTTCTTCTTTAAAAATAAATATAAATAATACAACATTAAGTATGAGTGAAATAAAGGCTATGCTTGCTATCCATTTACTTTTCAAAATAATCCTCCCCTCAATATCGAACTTCTCTTATTCAATAGTCGTATTCGTTAGTGCAAATTTAGTTATTTGTTTTTTTGACATAAAAATATACAAGCGAATCACTATGCAAATTCGCTTGTAAAACGATTGCCATTTATATTTCTACTTTACTAACCGAACCACTTAACTCCCACTCAACTACTTTATCCATTCTATTCTCACTTCAACTTCTCATGCAGCCCATGATCATCGAGAATCTTAATGTTAGATATTTTCCCCTCACCATTCACATTCACTCTTCCCTCTACCTTCTTTTCTTTCTCATCCATTCCATCTTTTCCATACATCACATGTACCGTGAAGTCATAAGCTCCTTCCGTAGACTCAGCTTGGTCCAGCTCTATATTCCCCACACGAAATTGATAGTCAGTCGCATGAGATCTTAATGGATAATCCATCGCAAAATTACCAATAAAACGCTCATACATATTGGGAGTGAAATAGGATTTATATTGTTTTTCCAAATATTTATCAAGTTCAGTGGGAGTTTCTGGTGAGGAACTTTCTCCTTCTCCTCCTATGACAGTTACATTTTCAGGGTCCTCGAATAATTCCACCAACTCTTCATCGGGTCCCGTAAATTGTTTTTCCAATACGTGTTTAATCGTATCGATATGTTTTTTTTCCGTTGAGGATGTAGCTTCCATTGAGCAGCCGAGCAGTGACAAAGGCAGTAAAAACAACAGCAATTTATACATAGATACCCTCCGCTTTGTGTTATCTTCCTTTCTTATCTCTACGATTTCTGCTCGAATCCGTTTCAATTAATTGGTAATACCACATAAAAAAGCAGCTCATTCCAAAGAGTCTGCCTTCAAAATGAACTGCTTCCTTATTATAAAGTGGAGCTCAACATAACATCGCCACGAGGTGCTTCACTTGTCGCATTTGGTTCTTTCGAAATAGCAATTTGCTCCCACGTTCTATCCGTTTCTATCGTGTACGAAACGGCTCCTTCACCATTTGAGTTGGTAACAAAGCTACCTGCTCGGTGTGGCTGCTCGCCTTCGATTAACCAAACTTGATATACCTCTTCCCCTTCAAGAGGTTCAAGTCCTGCAGCTTCTACGACAAGCGTCATTCTACTATCCTTTTTTATAAAAGCTGCACTTGCTTTCCCTGCTGTTTCTCCCTGTAAATCTATTTTTCTCGTCACCTGATCGATTACCTGGACGGTTTCTGCTGGACCACTTTTTTTATCTTTCGATAGTATCGAATACGCATGCCCACTAATTGAAAACAAAAGCCCTGCTGCCAACAAGGATATCACCCAATGTTTATAATCCTTCTTTTTGTTCGGTATCGAAACAACCCGCTCATCTTCTTGATGCTCCTCTACACCTGGTAGCACGCGAGCTTTCATGTCATCAGGAGGATGAACAGGCTCAGCAGCAAAAGGTAACACGTCCATTATCTCCATCAAATCATCGAACTCTTCCTGGCAATACGCACAATCCTTCTTATGCTTTTCGAACTGATACGCATCCTCTTCGGAAAGCGCTCCATTCACATAATCTAGTAAACTGTTACACGCCTTTTGCATACCGCATTCTCCCCCTTTCTATTTTCATATTTATTCCTTCTTTTCTTCATCTTTCTAAAAAGTAATCGAACTTATACCCTCTTTGGATCACTAATAAACCAAAAAAACACCATTTTTATAAGAAAAAATTTTAACAAGCTCCCACCTTTTTCACATCACTTACAATTTCCGACAACCATTCTTTCTATCTATTGCTATATATTGAAAACATTGCTAAAATTATATGAAAATTATCAAAATTAGCAATAAACTACAACTCTAGGAGGATCTGACTATGAAACTCTACTTATCGGTTGATATGGAGGGGATAACGGGAATACCTGACCAATCCTTCATTGATTCAGATAAACATAATTACGAACGCGCGCGGCGTATCATGACAGAAGAAACAAATTATGTCATCGATTCTGCCTTCAACAATCAAGTCGAGGATATCCTCGTTAATGACAGTCATTCCAAAATGAATAATATTTTGATTGATGAGTTAAATCCTGACGCAGAGCTAATAACAGGCGATGTAAAGCCCTACTCGATGATGCAGGGACTGGATGATTCCTTCTCTGGAGCGATGTTTCTCGGCTATCACGCTCGAGCAGCCACTCCTGGTGTAATGTCCCATTCGATGATCCACGCGGTACGCAGTTTTTACATAGATGATGTAGCCGTAGGAGAACTTGGATTGAACGCTTATGTAGCAGGATATTATGGCATTCCGATTCTCATGGTTGCCGGCGATGACCGGGCTGCTGCGGAGGCAGAAGCATTGATTCCCAATGTAACGACGGCTGCAGTTAAAAAATCGCTGTCCCGCTCATCCGTTCATTCATTAACTCCAAAAAAAGCAGGAGCACTGCTCCAAGAAAAAACAGCGCAGGCCATCGAGAATCGTCACAACGTTCAACCACTCGTTCCGCCTGACAGTCCAACACTTCGAATTGAGTTCGCTAATTATGGCCAAGCGGAGTGGGCAAACTTAATGCCTGGTACCGAAATTGAACCAAACTCAACTACCGTATCTTTTAAAGCAAAAGATATTCTAGAAGCCTATCAAGCGATGCTCGTCATGACGGAGCTAGCGATGCGTACGTCATTCAGTTAGGGGGAGCTTTGCATGGTCAAATACATAACCAAACGACTCGTGCTCATGATTTTAACGATTTTCATCATCGCATCGCTCACCTTTTTCTTGATGCATGCGATTCCTGGCTCTCCATTTAACGAAGAACGCGGTACCAACGAAACCGTTCAGGCGAACCTGGAAGAGCACTATCACTTAGATGAACCTTTACTCGTTCAATATTTTATTTATATGAAATCTGTCGTGACATTTGATTTCGGACCTTCCATAAAGCAGCCGACGGAAACCGTCAACGACCTGCTTGGACGAGGTTTCCCGATTTCAGCGGAGCTCGGTATTATTTCCATTGTCGTCGCCGTCATCTCTGGCATTATTCTCGGTGTATTTGCAGCACTAAGACATAACGGTATCATCGATTACATGGCGATGGCCTTTGCTGTACTAGGGATATCCATTCCAAACTTTGTGCTAGCGACGTTACTGATTCAAAAGTTTGCTGTGGATTGGGACGTCCTCCCTGCTGCAACGTGGTCGAGTCCTATGCACATGATTTTGCCAACCATTGCCTTGGCAACTGGTCCGATGGCCATCATTGCGCGTCTAACCCGTTCGAGCATGATTGAAACGCTGACGCAGGATTACATAAAGACCGCTCACGCTAAAGGGTTGAAGCCTTGGAAAATTGTCATCAAACATGCGTTAAAAAATGCGCTCATGCCCGTGGTTACCATTATGGGAACTTTGTTAGCAGGTGTTTTAACAGGAACCTTCGTTATTGAAAAAATATTCGCGATTCCTGGCATGGGGAAATATTTCGTCGAAAGCATTAACCAGCGTGATTACCCCGTTATTATGGGGACAACCGTTTTTTACAGCGCATTTTTAATCGGGATGTTGTTTTTAGTGGATATCGCATATGGGTTGTTGGATCCACGTATCAAACTTCATAAAGAAGGAGGAGAGTAAAGGTGCTTCCAGCTACAGAAGAAAAAGAACAACAAACAAATCCTTCTGATATTCCAGATGATTGGTTTAAGCCGAAGCAAAAAGACACGAGCGAGGCTGAATCCGTTGTCCGGCCTTCTTTATCATACTGGGAGGATGCATGGCATCGACTTCGCAAAAATAAAATGGCTATGGGCGGGCTCGTCTTCTTGATATTGCTCGGATTCATGGCTATTTTCGGACCAATGCTCTCCCCTCATACCGTAGGCGAGACGACACTATCCAATCAAAATAAGCCACCTTCTTCTGACCATTGGTTCGGTACCGATAAACTTGGTCGTGATGTATTCACGAGAACGTGGTTCGGTGCGCGGATTTCCTTATTCGTCGGAATCATGGCAGCCTTGATTGATTTTTTCATCGGGGTAGCTTACGGCGGTATTGCTGGCTATAAAGGTGGACGCACGGATAGCGTGATGATGCGTATTATTGAGATTTTATATGGATTACCATACTTACTCGTCGTGATTTTATTACTAGTGGTAATGGGACCAAGTCTCGCCACCATCATCGTCGCCTTAACCGTAACCGGCTGGGTCGGCATGGCCAGGATAGTCAGAGGACAAGTGCTTCAGCTCAAAAATTACGAATTCGTGCTCGCCTCGCAATCGTTTGGGGCTAAGACGAAACGAATCATCCAGAAAAATTTATTACCGAATACGATGGGACCGATCATCGTCCAAATGACCTTAACGGTTCCAACAGCCATTTTCGCAGAAGCGTTCCTAAGCTTTTTAGGACTTGGTATCCAATCTCCTTATGCAAGCTGGGGTGTTATGGCAAATGACTCACTAGGAGTTATTTTATCTGGACACTGGTGGCGCTTATTTTTCCCAGCATTCTTTATCTCGGCAACGATGTTTGCCTTTAACGTACTAGGGGACGGACTTCAAGACGCCCTGGATCCGAAGCTAAGGAGGTAGCAGCGATGGAAAAAATACTCGAAGTAAACGACCTTCACGTTTCCTTTCAGACATACGGCGGTGAGGTAAAGGCGGTACGCGGTGTAAGTTTTGACTTACATAAAGGGGAAACGCTAGCGATTGTTGGTGAATCAGGCTGTGGGAAGAGTGTTACGGCCAACAGCATCATGAAGCTGATTCCTTCCCCACCTGGCAAAATTGCCAACGGATCGATTTATTTTAAAGGAAGAGATCTCACGAGACTTAGCGAAAAAGCGATTCGCGACATTCGCGGCGTAGATATCTCGATGATTTTCCAAGATCCGATGACAGCGTTAAACCCAACGCTAACGATTGGAAACCAACTGACAGAAGGTATTAAACAGCACCAAAACATAACGAGCAAGGAAGCGAAAACAAAAGCGATCGACATGCTGAACCTCGTTGGCATTCCCAACCCAGAGGAACGCATGAAGCAATACCCGCACCAATTTAGCGGAGGCATGAGACAGCGCATCGTCATTGCAATGGCACTTATCTGTGAACCTGAGCTTTTAATTGCAGATGAACCAACCACCGCCCTTGATGTGACGATTCAAGCGCAGATCCTTCAGCTTTTTAATAAGATTCAACAGGAAACAGGCGTATCGATTATTTTAATCACCCATGACCTCGGCGTCGTCGCAAAAATCGCTGACCGTATCGCCGTCATGTACGCCGGTAAAGTCATCGAAGTGGGCACACGAAAAGAAATTTTCTATACCCCACAGCACCCGTACACACAAGGGTTACTAAACTCCGTACCGCGCTTGGATAAGCGCAAGGAGAAACTCGTTCCGATTGACGGAACGCCACCCGACTTGTTCGCCCCTCCACAGGGCTGCCCCTTCACAGCAAGGTGCCCCAAAGCCATGGAGGTGTGTGGAAAAGTATATCCGATTCATTCCGAGCTATCGAATACCCACGAGGTGGACTGCTGGCTTCAGGATGAACGGGCAAAACAGCATATAGCAACATAAAACACTAAGGGGGAATCAATTATGAAGAAAGTCTTGTCGATTTTATTGGCATCGATGCTAGCTCTCGTACTAGCTGCCTGTACCGCCAACGAAAGTGCAGGAAATGAAGAGAATGATTCTAGCAACGACAACAGCGATGGTGGTAGCGAGGAAAAAGTTCTATACATGAACAATGGTGTTGAGCCAACCTCCATGAACCCACCAATCGGATTTGACGCAAACTCTTGGAACATTTTGAACAACGTAATGGAAGGCCTAACTCGCCTTGGAAAAGATGATACTCCTCAAAAAGCAACCGCAGAAAATTGGGAGAAATCAGAAGACGGCACCGTGTACACATTCAAAATCCGCGACAACGCGAAATGGTCCAACGGTGACGATGTAACTGCGGAAGACTTTGAATATGCGTGGAAGAACCTAGTCGATCCAGAAACTGCTTCTCCAGCAGCCTTCCTAGCCTACTTCATTGAAGGCGCGGAAGCGTATAACAAAGGTGAAGGGTCTCGTGACGATGTAATGGTGGAAGCTGTTAGTGAAAAAGAATTAAAAGTAACCCTAACATCTCCAACAGGCTTTTTCATTAACCTAACAGCAAACCCAGCCTTCTTCCCTGTTAATAAGGAAGTAGCTGAAAACAATCCAGAATGGTACGCAGAAGCAGATACATTCGTAGGAAATGGTCCATTCAAAGTAACCGAATGGAAGCACGACAGCGAAATGATGATGGCGAAGAACGAAAACTACTGGGACAAAGAAACCGTGAACCTGGATAAAGTACACTGGGCAATGGTGAACGATCCAAATACGGAATATCAAATGTACAAAAGTGGTGACCTAGATTCATCCGCTATTCCATCTGACATGGCAGACCAGCTACTGGATAGTGAAGAAGCAGTCATTGAAGACCAAGCCGGAACGTATTTCTATCGTTTCAACGTTAATAAAGAACCATTCCAAAACAAAAAGATTCGTAAAGCTTTTGCGCTTGCTATCAATCAGAAGGAAATCGTTGATTATGTAACGAAGAATAAAGAAGAAGCAGCATATGGTTTCGTCTCTCCTGGCTTCACAAGTCCATCTGGTGAAGATTTCCGCGAACACAACGGAAAAATGGTCGAGCCAGACCCAGAAAAAGCGAAGCAACTGCTTGAAGAAGGTATGAAAGAAGAAGGCTATGATGAGCTTCCAGCTGTAACGCTAAACTACAACACAAGCGAATCTCACAAAGCCATCGCTGAAACAATGCAACAAATGTACAAAAAGAACCTTGGTGTTGATATCGAACTAGCGAACGCAGAATGGAACGTGTTCCTTCAAAATCAAAAAGACCTGAAACACCAACTATCTCGTAGCTCATTCCTAGCTGACTACGCAGACCCAGTTAACTTCCTAGAAAGCTTCGTAACCGACTCTACGATGAACCGTACAGGCTGGTCCAACGAAGAATACGACAACCTAATCGAAAAAGCCAAAAACGAAACAAATGACGAAAAACGCTGGGAATACATGTACGAAGCAGAAAAAGTACTATTCGAAGAAATGCCAATCTTCCCAATCCACTACTACAACCAAGTAGTACTACAAAAACCTGACGTAAAAGACGTCGTACGCCACCCAGTAGGCTTCCTTGAGCTTAAATGGGCGGATAAGGAATAATCTACACGCTCGCATAATGATGAAATCAAAGGGCTCTCATGCACACGTTCGTGTGTGTGAGCAGTCCTCTTTTTTCAGAGTGGAGTTGGTGAGCTCGACCCTTATCCCCCGCCCTTTTCAGCGCAGTGTATCGACTGTGTCGAGGGGCGATATGGTTGGAAATCCTGGTGGGCGTGGCCTGGCGGGGAGCGATATCGGGTAATATTAGCGACTCTCATTGGTTAATCTATCGGCGACTCTGATTTAAGCTAGTGCACCACCTCTATACATATAAAGGAGGCACCTAAATGATTCTACCTAATCGATTACGAGCTGGTGACACAGTTGGCGTGATTGCACCAGCAAGTCATCCTAACCAAGAATATCTAGAAAAAGCTCTCCCCTTTTTGCAGGAGGAGCTCGGGCTGAATGTACAGCTCGGGAAATATGTGTCCGAGAAAAATGGCTATTTAGCAGGAACAGACGAGGAACGGCTGGAAGATCTTCATGATATGTTCAAGAATCCTGATATTGCTGGCATTATTTGTGCTGGTGGCGGGTACGGAACAAGTCGTATTTCCTCGGAAATAAATTTCGATTTGATTCGTGATAATCCGAAAATATTCTGGGGATATAGCGATATTACGTATCTTCATACGGCCTTTCGACAAAAAGCTAACCTCGTTACGTTTCATGGGCCAATGCTAAGCTCGGATATTGGAAAGGAGGATTTCGACACGCTGTCACGCGAGATGTTCCAGCAACTATTTGAGCCAACCTCTCTTACATATGATGAAGGTATTTCCCCACTTACTGTGCTCTCTGAAGGAGAAGCCACTGGCGAAATTGTTGGCGGGAATTTGTCGTTACTCGTTACATCTATTGGTACGGAATACGAAATTGACACAGCTGAAAAAATGCTTCTTATCGAGGATATTGGCGAGGAACCATACCGGGTTGATTCTTTTTTGAATCAGTTGAGGCAAGCCGGTAAATTACATGATGCAGCCGGTATTATCGTTGGAGATTTTAGCAAGGCGGAGCCGAAAGAACAGGATGCAGCGATTCCACTTTCCAAAGTGTTGGAGCATTATTTTGCTGATTTACATAAACCGGTTCTTTCCGGCTTCAAAATTGGACATTGCTTCCCACATTTCGCTGTACCGCTAGGCGCTACAGCCAGTCTATCAAGCCACAGCAAATCGCTCCATATCACACCTGGAGTAAAATGAAAGGATGACAACTATGAAGATCGAGTCGATTGAAACGTATCCCGTGGCGATTCCATTAAACAAGCCATTTAAAACGGCACTTCGCACGGTTACTGTTGCAGAATCTATCTATGTAAAAGTAACGTGCGACGATGGCACCGTTGGTTGGGGAGAAGCACCTCCCACCCACGTCATAACGGGCGAGAGTCTTTTTAGCATCAAGGAAACGATTGAGCATATACTGAAGCCCGCTATACTTGGCATGACACTGCTTGAGCGAGAGAACGTTTTTCATACGTTACATAAGGCAACGGTGGGCAACACCAGTGCCAAAGCGGCTATCGATATAGCGCTACACGACTGCTTTGCGCAAAAATGTGGCCTCCCTCTCTTTCAATTGTTAGGCGGAAGCTCGAGCTCCTTGGAAACAGACTACACCGTTAGTGTGAACAGTCCTGAAGAGATGGCAGAGGATGCAGCGGAATACATACAAAATGGTTTCAACGTGCTGAAAATCAAGGTAGGTAAAAACGATATTGAAACCGATATCGCCCGCATTCAAGCGATACGCAACGAAATCGGCTCAGAAGCTACTATCCGCCTCGATGCCAACCAAGGCTGGACCGCAAAAGAAGCCATTTATGCGATACGGCGTATGGAAGAGCTTTTTTTAAACGTGGAACTGGTGGAGCAGCCCGTAAAAGCACATGACATAGAAGGGCTGAAGCAGGTAACGGATAATACCAATACGCTGATTATGGCCGATGAGAGTATCTTTTCACCAGACGATGCCCGACGCGTTCTCACTACCAGAAGCGCGGATCTTTTGAACATTAAATTAATGAAAGCGGGCGGTATTCACCGCGCTATGCAAATCAATAAGCTGGCCGAAAGTTTTGGCGTAGCATGTATGGTCGGCAGCATGATTGAAACCAAGCTTGGCGTTACAGCAGCAGCCCATTTTGCAGCGAGCCAACGCAACATCACACGTGTTGATTTTGACGCACCTCTGATGTTGAGTAAGGACTTAATAGATGGTGGTATCAACTATGACGGCCGCCATATTTCCTTTTCAGAAGGAGCAGGACTAGGCATCGAGCACGTATATTACGAAAATTAACCAATAAGGAGACGATTGTATGACTGCGAACACAACTTGGGTGGTGCAGGTTCCCGTTGCAACGGTATGGACCTCCCCCACCTCAGCCCGAGAAATCGACCAACCTGGACTAACGAACCCTTTAAAATTAAAGGAATGGTATGACGCGATGACGTACGAACCACGCGTGGCATTATGTGACGATAACCTCGTACAATCTCAGCTACTATACGGAGAGGAAGTTCTTTTGCTCGAGGAAAAAGACGGCTGGTCTCACATCATTGCTCTACACCAGCCATCGAAAAAAGACCAACGCGGCTACCCTGGCTGGGTCCCAAGCGCACAACTGAAAGAAATCGATGATGACCACTGGGATGCAGGTCCTGTAGCACTCGTTACGGTGCCTTCCACGACATTATATAATTTAGAAAAAGAAGCACTATTTGAGTTGAGTTACCTAACCATCCTCCCTTATCTCGATATAAAGGATGGCTTCGTGAAGGTACACACACCAAATGGAGATGGTTTTTTACCAGAAACAGATGTGGAAGTGTACATTTCTCGCGATGAGATACCTAAAGGAACTGGCTTAGATATTGTCGCAGCTGGAGAAAAATTCATCGACCTTCCTTATTTTTGGGGCGGCATGAGCTCCTATGGCTATGATTGCTCAGGCTTTAGCTACAACATGCTCAAAGCAAATGGCTACGAAATTCCGCGTGATGCATCCGACCAGGTCAATCGCGGAAAGGATATTCCGTTAGATGAAATGCAGCCAGGTGACCTGATTTATTTTGCCTATGAAGAAGGAAAAGGCGCCGTCCATCACGTTGGGATTTACTACGGAGACGGCAAAATGCTCCATGCACCGAAAACCGGCAGAAGCGTGGAAGTAATTGATCTAGCAGGCACTTACTATGAAAAAGAGCTTTGCGCGGCCCGCCGCTTTTGGGAGGAATCATCATGAAAAACGAAGTCGCCCTACAAGTGAAAAACTTGAAGAAATACTTTCGCCTCGGCAAAGGCCAGGATTTGAAGGCTGTCGATGATGTCAGTTTTGAAGTGTATAAAGGCGAAACATTTGGCCTTGTAGGCGAATCAGGTTGCGGTAAATCCACGACAGGTCGTACCATTATGGGATTATATAACGCGACGGAAGGCGAAGTTTTTTATAAAGGCGATGACGTTCATAAAATGAACAACAAGGAAAAATTCGCTTTGAACCGTCAGATGCAGATGATTTTCCAAGATCCATACGCATCCTTGAATCCACGCTCTACAGTAAAAGAAATCATCTCAGAGCCAATGGAGATTCACAAAATGTTCTCCAACGAAAAAGAGAAGCTAGACCGCGTTTACGCGCTACTAGAAGAAGTCGGGCTGAACCGCGACCACGCCAACCGCTACCCTCACGAATTCAGCGGCGGACAGCGCCAGCGTATCGGTATCGCGCGTGCGCTCGCATTGGACCCTGATATCATTATCGCAGACGAACCGATTTCTGCGCTGGACGTATCGGTACAAGCGCAAGTTGTGAATTTGATGGAAAAATTACAGCAGGAAAAAGAGCTCACCTACCTGTTCATAGCCCATGACCTATCGATGGTGCAGCACATATCGGACCGCATCGGCGTCATGTACCTGGGCCACATGGTCGAGCTCACAGAAAGCGAGGAGCTTTATAATAACCCGCTCCACCCATACACCCGCGCCCTGCTGTCTGCAATCCCAATTCCAGACCCAGACGTCGAGGACGAGCGAGAACAAATCGTAATCGAAGGCGAAATACCAAGCCCCATCAACCCACCAAGCGGCTGCGTCTTCCGCACCCGCTGCCCTATGGCTATGGAGGCCTGTGCTGAGGTAACGCCGAAATGGCAGGAGATTGGCAAGGGTCACTATGTTGCTTGTCATTTGTATAATGATGAGATCGATGATTCGCCGTCGAGTGCGCAGGGCTCTGGCGGGGTTAAGGTGAATATTCGTTAGTGTGGTGGAGAGCCAGGGCTGGGAGGCCCTGGTTTTTGTGTGGGTGGGGGGGGTGGTCGATCCTGGCACTATTTTGCTGGAGTGCGGAGCTCGGAAATCGGTGTTTGCTCGGAAATTTGAAATTATGATCGCAAATTTCAAATTTTGCTCTGATTTTTCAAAATTTGCTCCGAAATCTCGAATTATGCTCTGAAATAAAAAAATTTGCTCCGAAACAAGGAATCCACCTGTAAATGTCTAATAGTATTATATCAGCAGAAAGGAGATTGATATGATTGTTAAAGATAACAGCACGCAGCCTATATATTTAAGGAAACTAGAGGCTCTAACTAGGCGGTTGCCACAAAGTCATCCTAAATGGGTAGAAATCAAGGAGAAGCATCGCACCTTTGCAGCTGGTTACGCAGGTGAGAAAGCCCTTCACTATCCCCTATCCTTCACGGAAGGAACCTTCCACCTCTTTTTCGACTTACGCCTCAAACTTTCTTACAACAAATACTTTCAGATGGATTCTTTACTAGTAACTCCCTCTTTTATGTTAATCATCGAAGTTAAAAACATTTCAGGTACCCTATTTTTTGATGATCGATTTCAGCAAGTCATTCGTACCAATGAAGCTAATGAATCAGCACTACCTGACCCTATTCAACAAGTGGAAGCGCAAAAAGCGAAATTTAAGCAATGGCTATTTGAACATAACTACCCCGTTCTTCCTATAGAAACCCTGGTGGTGAGCGCGAATCGTTATTCCGTCTTAAAAGCTTCCGACACACACTCAAATGCTACAAGTAATGTTATTAGAATTGAGACTCTCCCTCATAAGATTAGTTACCTCCAACAAAAGTATCCTACATCACATCTGACTTCCTCTTCCCTATTTCAACTTAGCGATGAACTACTTCTGCATCATCAGGAATACTCGCCAGATATATTAACACTTCATCAATTAAAGCCAGATCACCTTCAAAAAGGTCTTTTTTGCAATGAATGCGGGCATCTATCTATGAAACGTATCCACTCAAAATGGGTATGCCCCAGCTGTTCCCACCTATCAACTAATGAGCATATTCAAGCGTTAAGAGATTTTGCTCTCTTGATAGATTCGAGCATTAATAACCCCCAACTTCGTGATTTTCTTATGATCAATTCTCGCCACACGGCCAAACACATCTTATCCAAATTGGATGTAGTTAAGATTGGCGAAAATAAAGGTAGTCGATATTCACTTGAAAGTTTACTTTAGAGGCAGAATGTTCTATTGGGCATTTGCTCGGAAATTTTAAAAAATGATCGCAAATTTGAAATTATGCTCGGAAATTCCGGATTTTGCTCTGAAATCTAAAATTTTGCTCGCAAATCAAAAAAATTGCTCCGAATCCGGGAATCATGCCAAGCATCCCCCCTCAAAATCTATGATAAAATAGCAACATCACAATCAATTTGAAAGGATGAGTCACTATCAGCTTTTTATCAAAAGTCAAACCATATATCTTAAGTGACAGCAAGGTACTACAGAATTTTGCATTATACAATATTGATAACAGTCACCTTGGGGACGAAGAAGCTTTCCTTTTAGCATTAGAGGCAAATGATAAAAGTGGTCCTAACGCAACGTACAATTCAATTATTCCTAAGCTACATACTTATACAATTGGACGTAAGGGGTTCGAAGCTCTATTAGAACGGTTAAAAAGAAATGACGATGACTTTCATTGGTATTTCCGCCTTCTTCTACATTGTGATACTAGTTTTTTTCAAGAGTATGGGGAGGAAGTGTTAGACGCTACCGATGGTAAATTCAAAAGTATTACTGATATAGCTAATGCTTATATGGAAGATTTACAAGAGGAATTACCATTATTAATAAATCAATTTGATCAAGAAAACGACGTCACAGCTTCTATTGTAGCTAAACGAATCATAGATCGGATGATTCAAGAAGAATGGTTAACAGAAAAGGACATTCTACAAGTTATACAAGAAAAAGATAATAATTCAGCTAGTAAGATTATTTATGTATATGCTGCAGGAGAAACTAATGAACCTTCTCTAATACCGGCGCTAGCCTCTTTACTAGAGGTTGATTTTGAGGATGATATGTTAGCTCAAGAAGTCATTCATGCCCTTATTAAAATCGGTTCAGATGAAGTGGTGCAAGCAGTAAAACCATATTGCTTTAAGGATGGAGCGTCATTTTATGCTATTGATGTGATACAAAATATTAAATCGTCTCTAGCACATGATACACTTTTATCAATGTTCGACGAAGTAGAGGGTCCCATGGAAAAAACATTAATAGCTTCTGCCCTATGTACTCAATTAACCGTGGAAGGTATCCCTAAAGTAGAATATATGGTAGAAAACGGCTACGAAGAGAGCATGCTTGAGTTAGATGAAGACCTTTACTGTTGCTGTGTCATCAACGAAATTGAGCATCCTAAATTGCCTGTATGGGAAGAGAAAATCAATTCCAAAACAACCCCATCTGATGAAGAAATTTTTCAGCAACTCCAAGAGTATATGCAACAATATGAAAACCAAAACACTCCCACCAAAAGCAAAAAAGTAGGCAGAAATGAACCTTGTCCTTGTGGCAGTGGTAAAAAATACAAAAAATGCTGTGGTACAAACTAAAGGAAGCCTTACAGTAGGCTTCCTTTCTTCTTTCAGATATACTACTACAGATCCTTATAAAGCCCCTTCATCCGCGACTCAAACACAGGAACATTCTTCCTCGTCCTCTCCACAGCACTCAAGTCCAGCTGGGCTTCTACAGTCTCTTCGCCTTCAATGCTTCCTTCGGCTAGCACATCGCCGATGGGGTCGATGATCATCGAGGTGCCACTGAAGGTGGTGCCGTTGTAGCTGCCGCATCTGTCGCTGGAGATGACGTACATTTGGTTTTCGATGGCGCGGGCTTTTTGCAGGGTCATCCAATGGTTTCTTCTAGCTAGTGGCCATTCTGCTACGATGAAAAGGACTTCTGCTCCTTCTAGTGCTAGTTGGCGGGTTAGCTCCGGGAAGCGTAAGTCGTAGCAGATGATGATGCCCATTTTTACTCCGTCCAGCTCGAAGGTCTCTGCCGTTTTTCGCCCGCCTGCTAGATAGGTAGGTTCGTCAAGCATCGGTACAAGATGGATTTTGTCATATTGATAGACGACCTCGCCTTGTTTATTGACAACGCAGGCAGTGTTAAACGCTTCTCCATCTACAATGTTGGCAAACGATCCTCCGATTACATGTACCTGATAGGTCCGGGCCATCTCCTGTAAAAAGGAGGTCGTTGGCTCGCCCTCTTTGTCTGCTACCTCATGTAATTCAGGCAATGTATAGGCTGTCGTCCACATTTCAGGTAAAACGACCATATTGTATTCACTATTTTTCACCGTATGCTCCATCCACTTCCGTACCCGCTCGTGATTGGCTTTTACATCCCCAGGAATAATGTCCATTTGATAAATCGCTACGTTCATATTTTTCCCCCTACGCTACGTCATTGTATATACACTATACTAAACTGATTCGGCTTAGAAAACCAAATTTTCTGATTTCTATTTTTATAACATTCCCCCTAAAAGTCGCCGATACCCTCTCTTCGGGGCCGCGGTCCCCCAGCAACCACAAAAAACCCCGCTCGCCCTGAGCGGGGTTGCTCCACCTATTCTTCCGTCTCTTCAGATTCATCTTCACCTTCTTCCTCACCATTATCCCCATTCAGGCCGCGCTCTTCCTTCAATTGAAAGTAGGCGTCTAAAATATCTCTACCAATCTCTTTATTGGCTTGATATTGGGTGTAACCTGGTGATGAGATAGATCCGGTGTTTGGTACGAGGACGGAGAAGGCGATTTCCGGGTCCTCGTATGGGGCGTAGCCTACGAGTGTTAGGTTTTCTAGTTCGTGACGCTTGTAATCATAGGTTTTGCCGTTTTCATCGCGTAATGGTTCGTAGTAGTTTACCTGGGCAGTTCCGGTTTTTCCGGCTGCTTTGTATCCTTCTGTATCAGCAAAATAGCCATCTGCTGTACCTAGTTGATTGTTGAATACTTGGTAAAAGCCTGTTTGTACGCGTTGGATATACCTTTCATCCATTGAGATACGGTTTAACACGTTGGTATCGTTCGACTGAATGATAGGACCTAATTGATCTTTGTTGTCTTTATTTGTAATGGGTTCTCTGACATCGTTGACGAGGCGTGGCTGTAATCGATAACCATCATTAGCAATAGTAGATACATATTGTGCTAGTTGTAGAGCAGAGTATGTATCATACTGTCCAATTGCCAGGTCAAGCATATTACCTGCTCGGAAATTATCACTTAACAGGCCGGCCGTTTCGGTCTGGCTTGGTAAGTCGATGCCCG
Source organism: Pontibacillus yanchengensis Y32 (assembly GCF_000770635.1). Classification (GTDB taxonomy): domain Bacteria; phylum Bacillota; class Bacilli; order Bacillales; family BH030062; genus Pontibacillus; species Pontibacillus yanchengensis. The sequence continues at coordinate 155,204 of NZ_AVBF01000001.1, read as the reverse complement.
TTTTCACACCTAATCCAAATTGGGCATAATAGTTTCGGAACACCTGGAAACGCCCTGGTTGATAGGACAATTTTTCTCCCTTCTCGTAACTAGGGTCGCCTGCAATCCTCATTCCTATATGGAACATGTAGACGTTGGAGGATCTTTTTAGTGCTTCGATGTCATTGACATAACCTAAATTGGAATAGGAAGCCTTTAGTGGCGTTCCTGCCAAATCGATCGGCTGGTCATAGATTGGTTCCCCAGCTGATACTACGCCATAATCATATCCAGCAAGCAACGTTGCTCCTTTCACTGCAGAACCTGGTGCTACAGGTGAGGTAACAGCGTTAATACCAGTATTTCGGAATGCTTCAGCATCTTCGTTCCACGTTTGCCCTGAGATGCCAAGAATCTCACCGGTTTGCGGATCCATCGCTACAGCCATCGCTTCATCTAGAAAACGATTTTCGTATGGGAATTTATTTCTGGCCTTTGTCAGGTGCTCTTGAAGAATCGAATCCATTTTCTGTTGCAGTTCCATATCAACAGTTAGCTGCAGATTTTTTCCTTGCTGGCCCTTGTTAATGATGTTTTCGTCAACAATCTCTCCACTTCGATCCGTCTCATATTGGATGGTTTTCTTCTGGCCTTTTAACAGAGGCTCGTATTTTTCCTCGAGCCCACTCTCGCCAACACGAGCGTTTCGACTATAATTTCGAGCTAAGAAATAGTCTAGACTATCCTTCGGCAACCCATCTTCTGTGACGCTTCCTAGGAAATCACGGAAATGCCCTTCATATGGATAAGCGCGTTTCCAATCTGTTGACACGTTAATTCCCTGTAAATTTTGTTGGTGCTCAGCTACCCTTGCATATTCCTCTTGTGTTACGTTTTTATTTTTAATGACATGAGGGGTGAAGGCATAGGCACTGTCCATTTTTCGCTTTATCGCTATGATTTCTAGCTCTTTTTTGCCATAATCAAGATCTTCTTCTGGATCAATTTTATCTAATAGAATCTCATAAGGAGTTGGTTCGTCCGCTGCTTTCTCCTCATCGGTGTACTTCAGTTCTTCTTCCGTCAGACGTTCTTTTTTAGCATCTTCATTATTTAAAATCCAAAAATCCTTCTGATCCCGAACTGGAATATTTTCTGTATCTTCGTCATTCATATCAATCAATTTCGCTAATTCTCTCGCCAATTCAAGGTGACGCTTCTGACTTGGCGTTTTTTCCATCGGGGTGTAGGTGATGGAATAGAGTGGTTGCGTATCTGCCACGACATTGCCATACCGATCATACATTTTCCCCCGTGGCACAGGCACACTTACCTTTTGATTGGTCGTCTTATTGATCTCCTCTTGCGCATCCGCTCCATATAAGATCTGCACGACTCCTAATTGAAGGATCAGTCCAGAGAATAACAAGAAGATAATGAAAAAGAGCACATTCAACCGAAAAGGGACTTGTGACTTTTTACCGTTCTTCTTCTTCCTCATAATTTTACACCCCTGTTACAAATAGATTACAATCCAGCCCAAATTTTACCACAGTTGTTGGATATTCACTACCATTTGGTTCGTGTGACGTTTTTTTGAACAAAAAATATCCATTTCCTACAAGGCCTGACATCCCACCATGACCGTTCTGACTCACGTAATAAAAATGTAAAATAATCCATTCCCCATCTACCCTCATGCTCCACCCCCCTCTCTCGTATGGTATGTATGTAACCAACTCATTCAGCAGATTTTGAGCTACCGTCATAGCACAAAAAATCGCTGAACATGGCTTTTGCTGGAGCCGAGTTGGGTGCAATGCAGATGCTAGAGTCGCAATGTTCGTTACGTTTGCGACTAGCTTATGTACTTCCCCTATATTAAAAGCTCACTTCCCAATCAAGTGAGCCTCCCTATGCAAGAAGCCTATCCCCCGTCAGGATAGGCTTCTTTATTATTGTTGTGGTGGGATGGGGGGACAGGTCCCTCATCCCAAAAAACGGGATGAGGGACCTGTCCCCTTGTCTCAATGACTAAAAAAAGCGCTCAGGAAAATCTGAGCGCTTTCTATCGTAATATTTAAGTTTTCTAATTAAACTACCCATAATTCTCGCTTTTAATTATCATTCTGGTTATATTGTTCAATTAAATCGTTCCATAAATCATCCCAGGAACCATTGAATTTTTTCCATTGACCATTCTCTGATATTTCTAAAACTTCACCTTTTCCTGATATAAACTCAATTGTCCTATCGGCATCTTTGTAAGTGCTGATTGGTAGTTCGACTTTGATTGAATTGATTTGAGAATGCTTCCTTAAAAATATTTCGTAATCAGAAGCGTCATCAATACCCTTTCTGACCTGTTCGCCTATCAATGAATATTTTGTTGAATCCTCTAAACGTTGAGCCAACTCTCTTTGTTGATACAAAGTCTCGAATGCCTTGTCAAAAGTCAGGACTTTTGTTTCGGTTGTAACTTGTTTATTAGCGTTGAATGAATAAAGTTTAACATGAGCCACTATATTCGGGATATTTGCCAATATGAAGATTAGAGCAGCGATACTCAATATAATAGATACTGTCTTTTTCATGACTTTACTCACCTATCTTTATCAGGGATGTTCCCTCTCTCTTATATAAGCGTTCAACTATTCTGCCCTGTGCATAAATATTGAGCTTTCGCCTCTGTTCTAATGATTTACTTTATTGCTTCAGATTTTTAATATGTAACAACCAATCAATGCCTGCTCCTATTAAGGCTCCCAATGCAATACCAAGAGCTAACTGATTAAATGCTGCCCCAAGTGCAACACCTATCGCAGTACCAACAGCTATAAATGTACCTTTTCCTTTACGTTTTTTGTCCAAAGGTTCACTTCCTATTATAAAATGATTTATTGTGATTCGATTTAACCCACTATTTTCCTATTAATATATCATATTTACACAAAAGGTAAATACGCCAAACAACGAAAGACTCCGTCGCTTTCCTGGGATGGGGGGACAGGTTCCTCATCCCAAAAAGTGGGACGAGGGACCTGTCCCCTCATCCCACCCTCGTCCCACAAAAAAAGAGCCGCCCTTGGGACAGCTCTTCTAACTTACTCACTGTAGAATTCTGAGTCTAATTCTTGTTCGTTTGTTACATCGTAAAGCATGTGATCTTCAACGCCTACGCGGTATTCGCCTGTTTTTTCTCCGTCAGGGTTTTTCGTCGTGAAATAGTAATGCTCTTTGGCGATAATATCGTTAAGGGAATAAGATTTAACCGGTTCTACTCTTTCGTATTCTTCATCATCTTTGCTTTTTTCCTTGTACATAACTTTGTATGCTCTAGGTAAATCAGATTCTATGGTGTGACTGTTTTCTCCTGAGAATGCACCAAATTCGTAAGTACCGTTATTATACAGGGTATTGGTAATCATGGATTGGTGATCGATTGGGTGGAAGATGGATTGCATATCATCAATCAACCATTCGTCATCGACTTTCTTCATGGTGTACTTCCACATTTTTGGCACGTGAAGGTAAAATTCTGATACGTATAATTCACGTGTATTCTCATCCACTTTTACAACTTCATGCTCTATAAGCTCTGATAGTTTATGAGAAGCTAGTGGGAAGAAACGATGAGGTTCATAGAAATCTGTGCGACTCGCTGTTTGATAAATATCTTCCATCCAGTGACTCTCAATATACTCTTTTGTGTAGCCACCTTCTAGACTCTGGCGGAATTCCTCTTCAGGTATATCACTGATTGGCTTTTGCACTTCTTCCCACTGCTGTAGGTTATTTTGAATCATGGTTTGAACGTCATTTTCTTCGTCGATGATTTTCTGAAGTACTTTTTCTGGATTGAAATCTCCATCAATGGTAAAGGAAAGCTCGATATTATTATTCATGCATGATTGCTGAGTTGCGCAAACCTGATCTTTTAAAATATGTAGTGTGTAGGTTTTCCCGTCTTTATATCCACCTTCAGGGGCAGCTACTTTTACTTTCTTTTGAGTTTCTCCAAATGAAACATCTGTGTTCACTACTTCACCGTTTGCATTTTTCACAACAAAACCATCTTCCAATGCAGATGATTGAACTTCTGTGTTCAAGCTAATCGTAAACGTCTTTGTCGGTTCAACGTTTCGCTCGCGATCCGTTTCTAGTGCTGATACTTCTTGTTGGATAGATAGAATGAAAAAGGCTATTAAAGCTATCGATGCTATCCTTGCTACTTTATACATATAAATAAAAACTCCTTTAGTAAAAAAATAAGTATGTACTAGAGTTGTTCCACTAGTAGCAAGGGTTGAAACCCACATATGACGGAAATGAGGAATTTTTCTCGAAAGGAAGATTTTTGAGATAAAAGGATTTACAATATAATATTTTCTAAATCGTTTGAAACCTTTTTTTCATAGTTTCGTCTAAAGGGATGATCCCATGCGTAAAATCATTCCAAAATGGGAATAGAATGACAGACTATCTATTTAAATGGAGGTATTTCATGCACAAACGACTTTGGAGTTCAGTCATGCTTACGTTCTTAATTATGCTTGTTTCTAGCATTTCCGTAAGCGCTGCAACAGAAATGGAAGCAGAGGATGACGTAAGCTTAGGCAAAAAGTGGACGATTACCTTTAACACTGAGGTGGATGACGCGGCTGCTAACCGCAAATACATCGCTGTTATGAATGAGGAAGGCGAAGCGCTACAAAATGTCGTAACATTTGATGGTAAAAAAGCTTACGTTTATGCGCCTGCAGATAACTATGATCCTGATACAGCTTACACATTAAATGTAGATTCAGACTTACAATTCACCAACGGTAAAACATTAAAAGAAGAAGTAACGATGGACTTCACAACTGCTGAATCAGGAAACGAAGACCCTTATCTTGATTCAGAATTTGCACAGCTATTAATGGAAGGCAAAATGAAAGGCATGCCACTTCAAACAGGCGTAACGAAGCAGGATGTGAAGGACGAAGTAGGCACGGATTTTGAAACAAGTGAAGTAGAAGGCGCAGACATTATGAGCTATCCTGACAAAGGGTATGGATATGGCTACTCAGTTAAGAGCGAGTACATCCATGTTCTTGCAAACTATGTATCTGACATGGACCTTCACCGTGATGAACTCGTTAAAGTACTAGGTAAGCCATCTTATGAAGGTGTCAACACAATCGGTAGTAACAACTACATCATGATTTATGAAAATATCGGCGATAACTACAAACTACTAGTAGACTTTGAAACCACAGAGAAGTCTTCTAAATTAGTTGATATTTCTCTCGTTGAATTAGGATATTAAGATGAAAAGATCTACAGGCTCTTTGGAGCTTGTAGGTCTTTTTTTGTGATGTAGTGGTTTTGTGTGATGGAGCATTGTGTTGCGGAAGAGCGAGCGTATCGATTGGTGATACGAGTGTACATTAGGCTAGAGCATACATATTAGTGGATGAGGTGAGCTTAAGTGCCGCCAGATTGCGCAATATCGGCCAGCGATACGGCGTTACCTCTGTTAGGAACGTGTATGTCGCTGGGCGATATGGGCATGCACTGGACCGGAGCGAGCATCAGCCGCGTGGTACAAGGATGAACTGTGCTAAAGCGCGTATGTCGTTGGGTGGTACGAGCATTACCTGTGCTACAGTGCGAATGTCGCCGGGCGATAAGCATGAATTGGGCCTTGAGCGAGCGTATCGGGCGGCGGTACGAGCAACACCTATGGTATAGCACGTATATCGCTAGGCGATATATCCACCCGATGCGAGCATATCGCTGGGCGATACAGTATCAGTATTGCTCGCTTATCCTCAGAAATCATTATTGCCCCACAGGCTAGATTAAGCCTGTGGGGCTTTTTATGTCCCATTCCTGGGCAGTCTGAGAGCTCCCTCCGTCTAAAGACCGGTAAAAGTTCATGCTTGCAACCGTTATGGAAAATCGCGCCATTCCCTATACTAAAGATAGAAAGAAACACAACAACAACTCACCAACCAAAAGGAGGATGACAGCATGTTTAACGAATTCGAAGTAGCGTATGAAATGGACCAACGCAGACCAAGATAAACGATGTACACAAAAAAGGAGGTAGATGGTATGTATAACTACAACGATTTCGAGCTTGAGCACATCATGGAAGAACGCCGTCCGAGATAGATGGCTTGTATGTAGTTCGATACGCTTAAACGAAAACAGGGGGAGGAAAAACCAATGATCCTTACAGAAGCTGAAATTCGAGATATGATTGATCAACGTAAACCGAGAAGATAGAGGAACCAGCCGATTTCTAGGGGGAGAAACACGTGAATACAATACTAAATTAACCTTATTGCACTCAAGAGGAGATCCTGAGGCAATAAGGTTTTTTGTTTATAATAATAGGATATTTTAAATCCAAATACTATCTGTTAATGTTCTCCTTCAAGCTTCTGTCTAAAATCTCCAATTGAATCATCTGAAGTTATGGCAATTCGAGGTACCTCGTATATATCTTTGGAAGGCTTAGCCTTTATTCCCTGAACGGTAAATGCCACATTAAATCCAATATCTTTTACAGCTTCAATCGCTTCCTTATCATAACTACCATAAGGGTAGGCAATGGCAATTTTAGCATTATTTAGATTTTGCAAGCTTTTTTTTAAATCACTTTTTATTTCTTCTTTTGATTTTGAAACTAAAAAAGCTTTTCCATCTTCTGTTCTTTGATGAAAGTTATACGTATGAGTTTGAAATTGAAACACGTCACAGCTATTTTTTATGTCATGGAGACTAAAGTATTGAAATTCTCTAGGGTCATATTCAGTTTTCTGTTCAGAAACCAATCCAGTAACTATGAAATCAACAGCAGTAAATCCGTAAGATTTGAGCACCGGATACGCCTCAGTAAAGTTATCTTTAAATCCATCATCGAAGGTAATCAATACACTTTTTTCAGGAACCTCAAATTCATTCTTTATAAAACTCAAAAACTCCTGTAAATTAAGAACAGCATATCCTTCATCATGCAAGTACTGCATTTGTTTCTCAAATTCTGACTTTAACACCACTGTTTCTAATAAATTGTTATTTTCATTAAAGTGTACGTCACTTATGTCGCTATCATCGATGATTCTGTGATACATCAATACTGGTATCTTTTCAGCCGTTTCTCCTATCATTAAATTAAATTCACGGATGTCATCAGTCCACCTTTGGCACTCTTTGATTTTAAAAGATTTATCTTCAGAAAAAAGTGCATTACGTGAAAATGCTTTGGCAAAATCATCATAGTAAAACATAAAAGCTCCTGAAAACAATATGATAAACGACATTAAGAAAATGATATTGAAAAGATATCTTTTCATAACTGTCCCTCCGAATTTAGTAGGATATGTTTTTAATCATAAGTTTGATAACTAACACCTACCCTACGTGAAACCTTCCAATCTTCTTTATTTTTTAAATACAAAACAGTACCTACTGTTACAAAAAGAATTCCAAGTAACCGATACGAAATAATCTCAAGTGGGATAAACAATAAAATTTTTGAATAATCCCCCTTCGAATAGACAACTCCAAATCTCTTACAAATCATTATTGCTGCTATACTTTGATAACAAGATAGAATGTACGTTATGGTAAATAACCCCAGTGATATCATGTAATACTGTGGTGATAAGAGCAATGCCAAAGGAAGAAACACCATCATAATTGCATTCAGGGTACCTAATAACAATGAATCAACTAATAAGAACAAGGATGGCGCAAACCCAAGCTTCCTGAAGAAAGAAAACTTGTAATACCATATACAATCAATAAATGCCTTTTGCCATCTAATTCTTTGATTATACAAGTCATTAAAGGTTTGAGGACACTCTGTAAAGCAAATGGCTTCTGGTACCAGGATCATTTTAAATCCCTTATATTTTGTTTTAATAAGACTCTGAATTCTCAGGGTCATATCCATATCTTCACCGACAGTATTACGGTACCCTCCAACTTCCCGTAATGCATAGTTGCGGAATGCGCCAAATGCTCCTGATATAACCGTGATTGAATTCATTTTCGTTTGGGTTAATTTATGCAAATAAAAATCTGTAAAATATTGAATGATTTGAAATCTGATTAATCCCTTTGATATAAAAATAGGCTTAGGTTTTAAATAACTACCACGAAATCCTTGTCCAATCTGCACTACCCCTCCAGCAGCAATAACCTGTTTATTATCAAATGCCAGATTCATAGCTTGTAATGCATTGTATTCCAACACACTATCAGCATCTAATGTAATAATAAGCTCCTTATCAGCTATATCAATACCAGCATTTAACGCATCTGCCTTCCCGCCATTCACTTTATCAATTACGAAAATATATGGGTAATGCCGAGATTGATAGTATCCCTTTACTGACTTAGAGAGCATCTCATCTCTAACCAATCGATTAATGGGTTTCAAATTCAGGTTATCATTTAAGATATTGAATGTTTCATCTTTTGAGCCATCGTTAATTACAATGGCTTCAAGATTTGTATAGTTAAGAGTCTGTATTCCTTTCAAACAATTCAAAATGATTTTTTCTTCATTATAGGCTGGCACAAGTACACTAATCGACTTTTCCTTTGAAGAAATTAATAATTCTTTCTTATTCTTCACAGAAAAAATAGGAATAAAGATGTAAGATATTCTAAAAAGAAGAAACACGAGATAAATCCCTAATGTAGTGAGTAACATTACTTCCCCCCTCCTCTATACTTATATACACGTACATAATCTACTGAATAAAATTGAGGAAACAGTGTGGTAGCATCAGGGGCTTTTGGCCAATTCCCACCTATAGCTGTATTCAGATATAAATACATTGGTTCATTAGGTATAAAACGATCTTCAACATACCTTATTTCTCCATCAATCAGCCACGTTATTTGTTTTGGTGTCCACTCGACACTATAGGTATGGAAATCTGTAGAGAAATCTGGACCAATATAATTATTAGATTTACTTTGTAGTTCGCCTTTATCATTTAACCAGTGTAAAACCATCCATATTTCATTGGGTTTATGTCCGACCATCTCCATAATGTCTATTTCCGGTAGCCAGGTTTGCTCTTTATTTGGCATCATCCAAAACGCCGGAAAAATACCTTGTCCCGTTGGTAGTTTCGCTCGCATTTCAGCTTTTCCATACAAGAAACTGAATAAATCTTTTGTATGAATAGCCCCTGAAGAATAATCCCTTCCTTTAAACTTTTCTTTTTTACTGATGAGCTTTAAGTACCCATCCTCTTGAGTGACATTGGCAGGAGTATAATATTGAAGTTCATTGTTTTTTTCTGCTGCCCAATCTTCAAAATTCCATTTTTGAGGATTAACTGTATCTCCATCAAATTCATCTCTCCAAATTAATTCCCACCCATCATGGATAATAGGATAGTTAAAGTGCTCTATACTTTTCTCTGTATGATCTCTACTAAGATAAGTCATGTTAGCATTACCATCACTCACCATTTGTGTAATAATGTAAGTGAATACACTGATTATTAGAACGGTGATACCAATATTTGATCTTTTTCTCAAGAGAATCTCACCACTCTTCAAAAATATATAAAGATCACTTTAAAAATTCTTACAAATCACCTATTTCGTTCTTTTTAAAGAACGTTTAACTCATTATACACTATATTACTTATACTATAAAGTGTTATAACGAACGACAAGTTCGCAATAACTTACATTATCCCCTGAAATATGGCAGCCATTGTAAGGTAATTTAATAAACTGATATCTTTCGTTAACATAGGACGAAATTTTCCTAAATTCGTAGTAACGAGAAATATAGGTTCCGACTAATATAGATAAATAATAAAAAGGACTCCCCCTCAAGGAAGTCCTTTCTATTACCTACAATCTATACCCGACGCATCGCGCGCCTTTCTGCATAAGGCACACACTTTTGACAAACGAGCACTTTCTCGCCCTGATCATTGTAATACGGTCGTGGTTCTTGTGGTTTTTGCTTACAGATAGCGCATTGCTTCGGTGTAAACAACTGTTTTAGTTTCTCTAGCATGAGCATCACTCCAGCTAACCCTGTTTAAGGATAGTATAACATGTGCATGCGATCCATACCGCTTTAACGCACTACCGGAGTGGGGGTCAGGCACCGCTAACGGCACCTGTGGATGCGTCTACTTTCATTGTTACTTCACCATCATTAACGGAGAAGCGATACATAGTGGTCGTGTACGTATCTCCATTATGGTCTGTATTTTCCTGTGTTGTTTTGCCTAGGTAAGTGACATTGTTCACTGTATTCAGCTCTAGGGCAATTTGCTTGGCTTGGTCTTTTGATAAATCTAAATGACGGTTACTATCAAACAGACTTCCTTGGAAATGGGCGAGCTTCCAGTTTCCGTTTTCCTTTTTAAGCGAAACGACATCGTAGCCTCCTGAAGCCAGATTGCCTTCTAACTCAACCGTCTCTGCTGTCATGTGGCTAGGTGTATTCTCTAAGGTATTCATGTGAATATCCCAAGACCAATCCACATTCATGTACCACGCCTCACACTCTAAGCAGACATCATAGTAAGCATCCTCTATTTCCTTCATATGGTCCTGCGTAACCAGCGGGCGTAGGTCATCTTTTATTCTAGAGAAATCGCGCTCTTGGGAACTGCCGACAGTATCTATAAGGTCATCGTAAAAGATCTCGTGTACAGAATCTACTATATGCTCCGCTTTTTTCTGGAATTCTTTTTTATCCATACCTTGTTGTTGATTAAACACTACATTATTGTGGTTTAACGTGTATTGTGTATGAAGCGTCAAGCCAAATGCATTATTATAAAAAGCTTGTTGATAAGTGTTTTCGTTTAGATGTTCAAACTCTTTAAATGTGTTCATTATGTTAGTGGACGTTTCTCCATCTGCGAAAGAAAAGGTGATTGGCTCTATTTCGCCATCTTTTACAGTATAAAAATAATCTGTTGTGGAAGAGGAGTATGCCATTTGAGAAATCACAAATACGCTATCGTTTATTTTCCTCACCAAATCATCTAAAGCTACCGCTTCATTTTGATAAAAGGTGGTGTCCTCTGAATCTGCAATGGGAGTAGATACGGTTTTTTTAGACGTATTACTTTCAAGAGCAAGTTTGAATTCAGCTTTGTATGGATTATCAAACCACATGGTTGAAGAAGTGACAGCTGGGGGTTTTTCATCAGCTAGGAAATGAACTGTATAGGCTTCCCCTTGAGGGTCCTTTATTTGCATTTCTTTTATGGAGTGAAAATCTCCCCAACCTTCCTTCTGGGTAGTAAAGTCCATGGTGTGAGGGTTCGCAGCTTTCACACCATTTTTGCTTTTTATTTCATCCTGAACCGTAAGCGTGTACGTTGTGTTTGGAGCGTAGTTTTCTTTAGGTGGGTGAACCTGAATTTGTTTTTCATTGGATCCATAGGAGATCGTGGTGGAGATAGCCTCTCCATCCTGATTATGTACGTTTATTTGTTCTTTTGCAGAATCTAGTGAGATCGAGGTGTTGAATGTGATTGTCCACATTTTGTCGGTGGCAATGTTTTCGTTCGAGTTTGATTCAGCTAGGACAGGACTCTGCATGCCAGCAAAGCTAAGAATAACGGCCAACATCATAGATAGGTAGAATTTTTTCATAGTACGCCTCCTTTTTGTTAATGGTATCTTTTTTGGGGTGTGGTTTAAAGAGGGATTTAACAGTTTTTGGATTATATGGGAGTTGAGCCTTACTAAAAAAAGGGAACAAGACCGCGTTGGCCTCCTTCCCTATTCTAGCACTTTACCACACTACTGCAGCGGGGGTCTGGCACCGCCCCGTCTTCTAATGATAGCAATCACTGCTACGACGATAATTCCAACCACGAGTAATGGCAGTACATAAGCAAAAAATACATAACCACCTTTATCGCTCGTTGTTGCAGCTAGCTCTTGATCATATTCATCAGACGCACTGCGGATTTCTTCTGTTGGTAGTGCATATACGTTGCTATCCTGGCTCCCGACGATTAGCGTATCGTTCATGATAATCGGGCCGGATGGGGCGAGTTTTCCACCAAGTAGCTTGCGTCCGATCTCTTCGCCTGTCTCTGTATCAAGGGCATGCACAAATCCTTTTTTATTCGTGAAATACACAACGTCATCTGCTGCTACAGGTGGAGCTTTCATTACAGCATTAGGGAAATTCCACAGCTGCTCTCCCGTTTTCAAATCATAAGCGTAAAACGTCTTTGTAATCGGACTTCCTAAAAAAATCTTCCCATCATAAATCATCGGAGCGCCTGATTTATTATTCGATACCATGTCTCCAATGCCAAGGCTGCTTTCCCATAAAATTTCGCCACTTTCCTTATCCATGGCATACATCATATGCTCGGGCTTTTTGATGCGACTTTCTATATTCAATAGCCACTTGGTCATCTCTTGATACATTTGGAAGAAACCTTCCTGCTGATACGTTTCTTTAAAGGAGAGCGTCTTTTTCTCAAGCGCTGTTGTAACGACGATGTTTTCATCCATAGCAGGCGGGACATCGTCGAGTCCAGCGAATGCATCCGGAAATTCCGTTTGCCACGCAATCTCATCTGCTTCCAAGTTCACCGAATAGAAGGTGTATGGCTTCGGTGCTCCTCCACCTACAAATAAATTGCCATCGGAAATATTCGGGGACGACATACTAAACGTGGAGCCCATCTCAATTTTTTTGTTCACTTCACCTGATTCAGGGTTCAGCTTGTACAAATGGCGGTCGCCAGTCGCCGCGTAGACAAAGCCATCATGGTACGCAGGTGTTGGCATGACCTCGCCTTCTGTCTTCGCAGTCCACAGCGTTTCGCCTGTATCTGCATCAAGCGCCATTACACCGCTTTCCTTCGTTCCTCGTAAACCATTTTCCTGAAAAAAGCGATTTCCAAATCCAACAAACAACGTCCCGTCATGGAAAATCATCTCCGAGTGCACCCAGTTCGGTGCCTGATTCGTCCACAACTGCTCCCCTGTTTTGATGTTATACGCATACAAATCTCCAGTATTATGATTCCCAATAAAAATACGATCCCCAACCACAACTGGCGTGGAACGGATTTGATCATTGGTATCGAACTTTTTGCTCTCTAGAGGAGCTTCCCCTTCAGACTGATACACTGGATTATTCGCATCATTTAATCTGTATTCCAGCCATTCATCAGGACCAAAAGCAGCCTCTGCTGAACCAGGCTGGAGTATTGGTAACAACAACCCAAGTAATAAAGCCCACCTGGCTTTGTGCACTAGTTTTTTCATATGTAACGCTCCTTTTTGTATGGTACTTTTTCGTACGTATGTAGATAAATACCCGTCATAATTGCATGATATTCCCTTCTTGCCTTTATCGGTGCCTTTTTATCGGTGCCAGACCCCCACCGCGTTACAGCGTCACCGCACTATCAGGGTGGGGGTCTGGCACCGACTACTAGAAGAAATCTAACACAATCTAGTAATCAATCCAATAATTGAGAGCGTAAACTGGACTTTTGTGCTATTAACATTATTTCCACACATGCTATAATTCATCTAAAATCGATGAGACGAGGTACCTGTCCCTTCGTCCCAATTGGGATGAGGGACCTGTCCCAGCGTCCCATTCAGGAGTGAACATGCATGAGGAAATGGATTGGCATTATCTTTTTTAGTATCGTTCTGATTGGAGCAGGATGGGTAGCTTACCTTTTCTTCCTGAAGGATTACGATACAGCCGATCAGCAAGTGGACGAGATTGTCGATTCTGAATTCCAGGTAGAGGTATCAGAGCAACAAACGAAGTCTAGCAATGACCAACAATCTCAATCATCTACCAACGAAGACACATCAAAGGATGAAAATTTATCCGTAAGCGAAATCAAACAAAATCATCAACCAGCTATAGATAAATTAGAACAACAAGCCCAAGCCAAAATAGATGAACTAGCTCAACATGCCTTAGCAGAATATCAAAAGAAGAAAAACAACGGGGAAGATGTTTCCTACTCGTACTTTTATCAAAAATACAAAGAAGCCGCAAATCGCTTAGAATCCAATATGGACAGTGCCTTCAACAATATTTATAGCTCCATGCAAACGAAACTAGCCGAAAACGGCCACAGCAAAGAAGCCGCTTCTGAGGTGAAAGAAAACTATGAGCAGATGAAGGAGCAGTGGAAGCAAGAGTTGAAGGATCAGGCGATGGAAGGGTTTTAAGGATGAAGAAAGGGTCTACTTTGGTTAGTAGACCCTTTTTCTTATTTCAACCTATTTACCAGTAGCAAGAAAATATCGATTAATACACCAGCAATAACTCCTAGAAATATCCCCACGAATGCTTCACTTATATCGCCATTCATAACATTTTTCAAATTGACAAACACACCAATAAAGCCAAACACAACACCAAATATAGGAAAAGGAATAAATGCCACTCTTCCCCTCCTCCTTTCTTACCCTGCTACATAACTAACCACAAACAACACAATCAATAATCCAATATTCGGCGCACTAATCATCAACAACCTCGTAATCCATGAATCTTTTTTCTGCTTATCCTCTTCCATCTCCACTTTTTTATTAAATCGATGCTGGTCGCCGCTCACAAAAATTCCGGTCAGTAACGCCACGCCAAGCAAGGGCCCCACACCACCTACACCAATGATGGTCAGCGCCATTTCCCAATCTTTTGTGTAGAAGCCGTGGATTAGACCTACTAGCGTAATGACCGAGCCGATACCTAGATATTTGAGCATCACGCATCTCTCCTTTAGTTGTTATACGAATGGAGGTGAGTTTTGTTTCATATCAAAAAATCGCTCCTCCAATCACGGGAGAAGCGACGCTTATCTACTATTCTATTAACTCAATCAAAACCCCAGTCTTATCATCCGCCTGCTTCAACCGTGGATACTGGATGCATGCAGGATCTGTTTCTTCAAGATCGTTCACCCGCTCCTGCAGCTTCTCTAGGCCATGTTCAAAAGCATATTTAGCGGTTTCCACCCAAACTTCCTGGCCATTGGCTTTGCTATCGGGTAGCTGAAGGCCGTCGGATAGCATGAGAATTCGTGTCGCGTTATGTAAGTAGAGCTTTCCATGCTCCATGAACTGTTCGGCATCTTTGCTTCCATCTATGATGCTATAGCCATGTTTTTTATTAATGTTGGAACGGTTGCGCTTCAGAATCGGCATATTCTGTGTGCGAATATCTTTTAGCGTTTGAATGAATTTTTCCTGAGGCCATGTGTTTGGATTTTCCCCTGACTGCAAAATATTCTCCCAGGCTTGTTCCACAGAAGCGATTGTCACGCTATCAAATTTGGACACATGATCATAGGTTACACATCGGATATCATCGTTATTATATTCAATGAACAACATACAATCCCCAGCATGAGCGAACTCCATTTGGCCAGACTCATAGAGCTTAATCGCTGCCATCCCACATGTGCTACGATCCTGACGGGGAACATCCTCAATATGATGATGACCGGTTTGTTCAGCATTCCTTTTGCCTACTTCCTGATTAGCTCGCGATACCTCTTTAAAAAGAGACATGCCACTTTCCGCAGCATCCATAGCTTCCTTCATCGTTGCTGAAGATAGTTTCCCAGGAAGTCCACCAATCCCCGTTGCCCCATCGATTACAGCATAGATACCCGCTTCTTCATTCAAGACATAAGCATCTTCGTTCTCAACACCCACACCTTGTTGATAGTGAATCGTATAATGCTTGATCATGCAAACCCACCTCATTTCTAAACTATACTGACTTTAGTATAAACGATAATGGGATGAGGGGACAGGTCCCTCTGCTCATTGGGGTGCCAGACCCCCACCGCCAGACCCCCACCGCTTTACTGTGGTGAAGGAATGGACGGAGGGACAGGTCCCTCATCCCAAAAGGAGCCCCTCATCAAAATGAGACGAGGGACCTGTCCCTGCGTCCCACTCCCTAGTCTCATTTTTTTATTAGGAATGGCATGAATACACTGTTTTTCAGCTTTTTTCCTTGGGTTGATAACACTTCGTTACTTATGAATAATGTATAAGATTCTCCTTTTTCATATCCTCCGTTTGGTGGTTGAACCACTATTCGATCAGCGCTCTTAAGGTTCACGCTTACTTCTACCTTTTCTCCATTAGCCTTTTTTACATAGACCGTTTTACTATTAATAGAGTTCTCATCTAATTCCGTATTCAGTTGAATCACCCAGTTATGATCCTCGCCAACATTCTTCTTCGATTTGTACAGTATATAGTTGTCTTTTTCATAGGAAATCGGGTCACTTTTAATCTCTTGCCAACTATTAAATTCGTGAACGGCAAATCCATTAAAGCTGAAGACATTACTATAATGGGTAGCTACTTTTCCAAAGACATTGTTCATTTGGTTTTGCCCCAGCTCAAAGAAAGTCAAATAGTCAGGGGTCATATCTTTTGTTTCCACCCCAACTTCTACTTTTTTGTTCATATTGTGAGCGTACTCCAGCTCATGCTCAATCAATGGAATGATGCCATTCTGACCTTCAACAAAATTTCGATACGCTAAAATGGTCACCGCATCTGTGTTCCGGATGACCCAGTCACTGAGACGGCCTTTTCCATATTTGTTATCATACGATACACCGTCAAACCAGAAGGGTAGATCTGATTCAAGTGGGAGATTCAAGTCAGCAGCCTTTTTACGAAACGATTTTATGATAGCTTGATATCTTGTAATGGCTGTTTGTTGATTTGTATCCCACATGGCATGCGCATGGGGCTCGGCATCAAGATGGATACCAGTAAACTCCTGCGACGGACCAGCCTCTTTTTGATACTTCTGCAACCAACTTTTGAACAACGAAGCTCGGTTATTGTCTGCTTCAATCCAACTAGGCGATCCTTCTAATGCATATACGTCCATCCCTTTTGCACTAGCCTTTTGAATAAAGGCTCTGTACTCCTCTTTTGGAATATCCCTGTTCACTTGCAGATAGACCTTTTGGACTCGTTTTGCTTCCAGTTCCCTAAACAACTCCTCTTGGTGATTAACGATTTGATACGTTCTCCATACCCAAGTGCTATAAGAGGAGCGATAATCCTTCTTTTCTCCATGCACTGGGATTCCTCCAGTAATCATACTTCCTAAAAGCAAACAAGCCAATATTTTGCGAAACATCACACGTCTCCTCTCCATTATCGTACCTTCTTTATATCGACTTTAATGAAGAGGATTTCCATGGTTGTTTTGCCTCAAGTTGGTGGGACGGAGGGACAGGTCCCTCGTCTCACTGGCTGGGATGGGGGGACAGGTTCATCGTCCCATTTGGGGCTCTTTCAACTTAACAAATTGGTAAATGCTGTAGTTATGTCTTATTGCCATTACCATGATATAGTAGAGGGAGCTATGTTACATGTTTGAAGGAGGTTTATATATGAGCCGAAAAGCAGAAATTATCATTACTATAATAGGTATGGTTATGTTTACAGGGTTATTTGGACTAAGCATTATTTTCTTGAGCGTACAGGGCGATCCTGAATTCCAGCAAATGCTTCAAGATTCCTTAAATGAAACGTACTCCCAAATGGAGGGCGGACAGACAATCAACCTGGAGGAAATGGCTAATATGATTAGTAGTTTTACTACGTATCTATTGGTTGCTTCCTTAGCAGGCATAGGATTAGGCGGGCTGTCTCTCTTCTTTTTAAAAGGGAACAAAAAACCAAAAGCTGCAGGCATTATTTTAATCGTAACAGCTGTTATTGGCACTATTGCTACGTTATTCCTTAGCTTCTTTGGCGGTGTTGCTTATTTAATCGCTGGGATTATGGCACTTGTTAGAAAGCCGAAAGTATCCGAACCAGAAACAGTTGAGGTGTAGTGAGACGGAGGGACAGGTTCCTTGTTTCACTCTGGTTATAGGTAAGGGAGACATGAGGGCAGATTTACTGCCTCTTGTCTCCCTTTTTTAAATGCTACAAAATTGGAAAAATATGATACCCTTAGAACATCTGAAACGTGAAAACTTGATTTCACTTCTATAAGGAGGTCATCCGTTTGAAAAAGTTGATACCCTTCATTCTCGTTGCCTTTGTATTAGGTTCTTGCGGTCAATCTTCAAATCAACAGGAAGGAATCGTTGCCTTGAAGAAAGATGACGTAAATAATCTTACCGAAATATTGTTGATTCCGAACACAAGTGAAGATGAGATTTCTAATAAAAATGCTGAGGAACTAGAAGATATGGCTAAAGAAGAAGATGGAGCTTACTATCATTTCCCAAGGGAAGAGTACAAAAGTTTAAAAATTGGTAATAAGATAATTGTTAATTGGGATGGATCTCAATCTTCATCAGATCCTCCTCTGCGTACGGCAGAAAAAATAAAAGTAGTGTCAAATTAGTAGATGCATATGTAGGATAAAAAATAGACTTCCAGCCGTAGGAAGTCTATTTTTTATGGAATGGGATGAGGGACCTGTCCCTTCATCCCAAATTGGGACGAGGTACCTGTCCCTCCATCCCATCCCTTCATCCCATTACTTTGGCGACTCCTATGGCTAGGTGTTCCCATAGGATTTTTTCAACCATTTCTCCTTTTGCTTCCTCACATTCTATTATGAGGATAACTTCGGAGTGTTTTCCCTTTAGTTTTTGCTGTTTGTTTTTACTTTTCAAAACAAACAGCAGACGAATCACAATTCCAAGAATAAAACCACTAATTGCTCCAATTAACCCCCAATAAATCGGTCCCCATTTTAGTTCGAACCCTATACTTGCCGTAATTACCGAAAAGGCTGTTGCTAATGGCATCGCAATATCAATAAGTGATATTCCATCTGATCTATGCATTGTATCAAATAGTTTTCCACTTTCCTGACGATTATCAAGGGGAACTGCGTATATGTCTTCCTGTTTGATTCCGATTTTTTCTAAAGTAGTAATCGCTATCTCTAAATAAGCATGATTTTCAAAAGTTGAAAATAGCTGCATTTTCATGTCAACTTCTCCCCTTTTATAATGCGAAACGTAGTTGCTTGGTAATTTTTCTTGAGAAAACGCCTTTGTTCTTTCTCGTAAAGTTTATTATTCTCCACCGTATTGATGTAAGCATCGTATATAGCGAAACCATATACGGAAGGAAACATCAGTAACCACTCTGGCTCTAAGACTTTGGTCGCTTCAGTTATATCCCCTAAAAAAAGCATCGATACAGCTTCTAACAGATGAGAGTAATAAAAAAAGATAACACTCCAAATGATGACAACGAATGCCGTAATAATTCGGTGAATATATAATTGCCCTAATCCAGGCATAAACAACGACCATAATGCAGCAAAAAAGGGACTCCTCTTATCCAAATAATTAATTTCTAACGCCCCGATACTAAAGGTGTTAATCTCATGATCTTCTCGCTCTGCAAGTACGTAAACCTTATTCATATCAACTGTTGTTCGATAACTATCCCAGATGGCAAATATATATACAGGGATATAGATAAGAAGCCAACGAGTATCTAAGACCTCTTTCGCCATGGATATATTTCCTTGAAAGGAATAGACCATCGCTAAGTTGACGTTAGCATTTAAATTCACAATCACTTCCCAAGCAAATAGTACGAAACCTCTTAAATATTTCGATAATAGTAGATGTCCAAAACCAGGAAAAGCTACTGACCACCATGCAATAATATAAGGGTTTCTTAAATGAAATTGAGTTGTCCCCATGGTACTCACATGAGCTTTATACCTTCTAGCAGTATTATTATTCGTATAATTATCCAATGCCAGTTCATCCTCATTTGTTGACTGATAGGTTTAATTTTCCATAATACTGCTATATTATTCTAACTCTTTTCCAATTCACGGGTTTCTTCTTTTTGTTTAAATACCAAAAGCAGATGAGTCGATTTACTTATAAATGGGATGAGGGACCTGTCCCTTCATCCCACTATCCCCTCATCCCATTATTTTGTGGTCCAGATTTGTGTGCCTTCTATTGTTTTTTTCTTGAATGCTTCTGGTAATGTAACTTGTACGTCTGCTTCTTGGGTGACGTTGCTGCCGTCTGACCAGACTTGGGCTTCCTCGTTAAGGGAGCCACTGTTCATCGTGAAGGATGATGTTGTGGTTACTCCGCTTCCTGGGTCTACGTTGACTGCTCCCCAGCCGTTGCCGCTTGTTTGTAGGTTTGTTGCTTCGACTGTTGAGCCGTTTACGGTTAGACCTGCGCCTTTACTGTTTTGGATACTTACGTTTTCAAGGGTAAGATCAACTTCTGCATAGGTGTTCACGCCATATGTGCCAGCTGCGTCGAAGGTAACATTTTTCACGGAAGCTTCTGCTCCAGATACTAACAGTAAATGTTTGGAGCCATTTGCTTCACTCCAGTTCCTAGCGTCTTCTGCTTGAACCGTTACATCTCCCTCGCCAACGATGGAGGTATTTTTTTCAAGTGTAAGTTGTTCACTTAGCTTATACGTGCCAGCTGCAAGTTCAATCGTAGTGCCTGCTTGTGCTGCGTCAACTGCGTTAGTTAGTGATTGATACAGCGTTGTTTCTCCATTTTGTGTGATGGATGCAGTGTTTGGCATCGGTTCTGTGGTCCATACATAGCGATTTTCCATTCCGGCAAATGCTTGTTTTTCAAAAGCGTCTGGTAGGGAAACGCTGACGGTGGCTTTTTCGCTTACGTTACTGCCATCGGACCATACCTGGACAGCTTCATTTAGAGAGCCACTGTTCATGGTGAACGTGGATGCTGTTTCCACACCGCTACCAGGGTCTACGTTCACTGCTCCCCAGGCATTGCCAGAGGTTGCAAGCTCTGTTGCTTGTACGGAAGAGCCGTTCACGGTCAAAGCAGCACCTTGGCCGTTGTCAATTTGCACGTTCTCAAGGGTCACATCCGCTTGGTTATACGTGTTAACACCGTAAGTGCCTATGGCATCGATGGATAGATTTTTTAGCGTAGCCTCTGAACCTTGCAGGGAAATCAAGTGCTTAGCACCATTTGCGTTGCCCCAGCTCGCTTGCTTATCTGCTGTTGCTTGAACGGAAACTTCTCCTACGCCAATCACCGTAACATTTTTCGAAATGGTCCATTGCTCATCAATGTTATACGATCCACTTTTTACAAAAATCATACCGTGCTCAGCTGTTGCACTGGCCAAGTTCTGATCCACCACAGCAAAATCAGAAACGGATGACATTTCGTAGGACGCGGAATCTATTTTTAGTTGACCTTCCACTGTCACATCAGATGCCTCTATATTAGAGCCCTCGACCTGAAGATTGCCTGCAACGGTTAAGCCTTTAATAGAAACATGATTTCCAGCAACATGTACCGCTCCATGTACGGTCGCATCTGATGCATTTAGTACAAGTGGATTTTCCGCAGACCCACTAGCGTTCAGGTGTAGTTCATTGACCTTCGTAATTACGCCATCTTCAACACGTACGGAAGCTTTGGCATTTTCAAACGCTTTCGGATTAGAAAAAATGGATTGCACGTTTTTGCCTAGTGTATATTCGTAGCCATTCATTTCGACTTTATTATCAGAAAGGACGTTGATAGAGTGCGTCGTCGTGTATGGCTTTACTTCTTTTACCTTATCCTCAGTGAACGTCGTTTCTTTTTTATCTGATAGATCATTCAAAATCGTGTGAGCGTTGCGATTTTCGTCTTCATTGCTGAGCATCTCATTCGCAAAATCATCGTACTTCACGTATGTATCCTGATCCATGCCGATACCATTGATCTTGTGGTTCGAAACAAACTCATACGTCTGAGAACTCTCATCGAAAATAGCTGAAGCAAACTCGTCGTACGCGAACTCAACCGTGCTATCATCCGCTTCAAACGTAATCGATTGAATCTCATTCGTTTCAGCCTGTGCATGAGGTGTCGCTACAATAGCCGGCGTCACCATAGAAGCCACAAGCGCTCCTGTTATCACTTTATATGGTAGTTTATTCATGCTGTAAATCCCCTTTATGTATTAGTAGAAACTCCCAATAAGTTCCTAAGAAATTCTAACACTTGAAAAAGGTGTGATATACAAGAAAATGTTTCCTGTGATGGGATTTGGGTGGGATGCGGGGATGGGATGAGGGGACAGGTCCCTCGTCCCATTTTCGGGGGTGAGATGACGGACCTGTCCCCGCGTCTCATTTTGGAGAGTGGGATGACGGACCTGTCCCTCCATCCCACATCAGTCATCCATGTTGAACAATACTTTTAATCGATGATAGTGCTCTTTCTCCCAATCTTTTTCAGAGAACATGTCCAATTCTTTCTTTGCCTCAAAGACGAGCATTTCACCTCCATGATAGTTGAATTTCTTGTAGATTTCCTGATTCTCCTTATGAAACTCATGAATCCGTTCCGTTAACTCATCATAAGGATAAGCACCATTCTTCCACTGCTCAAAGTATTCATATAATGGCTCTAGCGCCTCTTCTGTCACCTTTTTATGATAAAGCTCCAAAATCTCCCGGTCGCGCCTGCGTTCAGCTTTTGATTTTTTCTCTTTCATGGATTCACCCTTTCTTTTGGGATGGGGGGACAGGTCCATCGTCCCAGTTTGGAGAGTGGGATGAGGGACCTGTCCCCTCGTCCCGCCATTTTTGGGGGTGGGATGAGGGACCTGTCCCTTCATCTCACCCTCTATTCAATGAAAAGCCTATCCGTAAAATGAACAAGCGAATCCATCATTTCATCAGATGACTTATTGCCCGCTCTCCATTGTATAAGCTGCTCAAAAACCTCTTCGAGAGCTTCCTCTTTTTGAACACCTTTAGAAAAGTTGGCTTGATCAAGTGCATCCTCATCAACAAGCATAATGTTCTGTTCCTGAAGCTCTTGTTGATTTAATTGTTCCACATATACCACCGATTGTTCAGAAAAAGCCTCTTCATAATCATTTAACTGTTTTCTCTTGAATTCCTCATCTACTTCCAAATGTGGCTCATCCCAATCGTCCCATGGAACCCCAAACGGAAAGCCCCCTGATGTATACCCCGCTATGAAAGCGAAGTTCTCATCACTATCGAAAAGAGCTTCTTCCTCTCCCCGCTGCTTTCTTTGTTTCTTTTCTTCTTTCTTTCGCTTGCGATGTTGAACTATTCTCTCATGCTTTGCTACCATTTCTTCTTTAAATTCTTCACTAAACTCATAGCCAAGTTGTTCTAAATCTCGTATAGCCACAAGCTTATCAATACTAAAATGCTTAGCATATCCTTTATAAAGTTCCTTACCTTTATATTTATCGATAAACTCCTGCGCTTTAGCCAAACGCCCTTTTCTATTCTTTTTCTTTCCTTTAGTAAATTGATTATAATGTTTAATTTTATTCTCCCCCCTGTATGTGAGACGGAGGGACAGGTCCCTCGTCTCAAGCGTTGTACTGATTATTATGTCAAAATTATAGTCTAGCATAAACCTTGCTTGGTCTGAGACGAGGGACCTGTCCCCCCATCCCACTCTATTGTGTTATAATCCACGTAAAAGGAGGAGATACATATCGCAAAAGATAAAGAAAAAATAGAAGCTCGTAAGAAACAATTAATAGATTTAACCACCGATTTCTGCAACCAATACATAACTGACGAATACGCAGAGCTCAGTAAAAAACTTATCGAGAAAATGGCTCGAAAAAAAGAGGTTCCTTTCTTAAGAGGGAAGATTGAGAATTGGGCTGCCGGGGTCATTCACGCACTAGGTACAATCAACTTTCTATTTGATAAAAGCACTGAACCCTATGCTTCACTAGATGTAATTTTGGAGTATTTTGGGACAAAACAAAGCACAACTTCTCAAAAATCTAAACATATTAGAGAGATGTTCAAATTGGGACACTTCCACCCAGACTTCACAATACAATCAATAGAACAGGACAATCCATTCAATAACATGCAAATAATAGATGGTTTCATTGTTCCTAAAAGATGAGACGAAGGGACAGGTCCCTCGTCCCACTCCACGTAAAAAAAATCTCCCAGCGCCTAAACACTGGGAGATTTTCATTATTCATGTATGCTCACTTCGACCATATTCCGTTTCGCGTTGTCTCTACAATCATTTTTATTCACATAACCTTCCGTAGAAGCTCCAACTATCGCACCATTGGACGCTTTACGCTGCCAACGCCACCTACCCGTAGTATCTTTATAAAGATTAATAGAATCTCCGTTAGCTGACATCATTGCAGCCCCCTTCATTTGTAATTTCTAGTATTTTCCTTCCCGCTATGATGAATCTCGAAACAACAAAAAATGGGATGAGGAACCTGTCCCTCCATCCCAAATCTCAATAATGGGATGAGGGACCTGTCCCCTCATCCCACTATCCCCCCCATCCCACTAATCTCAGATTACTTTTTTGTAGATGTATTTGATTAGGATGAAGGTGATAATGGTGAAAGAAACGTAACCAGTTAGGAAGGTAGATATTTGTTCGTTTTGAAAACTTATTAGGACACTTCCTATACTGGCGACAAGTAAGGATATGGTTAGAGTAGCTTTAGCTGCCTTATCTTCTATCTTTTTGGAATGTTGATCACTAGTTCCTTCTTTGATATTACTTAACCCAATCTGGATAATGATAGCACCTAACGTAGCGACACCAATTGGTATGAGCGTAGATTGCTTATACATATCTACATAAAAGGTAACAAGGAAAATTCCTATCACTACAAAAAGGACAAGCACTCTAAACATTTTCTTGCTCATTATGATCGCCCCTCCTTCCATTTTTTAAAATAAATACTATTAAACAGATTGATTCAAATGCGAGTGAACAAATCACAATACTTAAACCAATCCACAAATTGTAGAATAAAAATACTACTCCAACAGTAGAGAGCACCATAAAAATCGCTTGAAATAGCTTAAACATATTCGAACTCCTTTTGCTAATGTATCCCTTTAAAAAGGAACGGCCCTACTAAAAAAGGACAAATTAAAAACCTCTCCTGTAAGAAAAGAGGTTTTTAATTTGTTAGCATTTTAGTTGTATAGCTCTTCCATCCATGTAACTACATCTTTTTGATTGTCTCGAATCGATTCCACATGCTCTCTGCCAATGATATTGCCATTTTGTATCGCAACGACTTCATCCAATACAGGCTCTATTTCCCTTATTTCATGAGTTGTTAAAATAAGAGCTTGTTTCTCTAAATCGATAAACCTGATAAGTCCTTTGACTATCGAGTTACGTACCATAGGATCCAGTCCTGCAAACGGTTCGTCTAATAAAATATATGGTGCCTCTCTAGCCAACGTAATCGTCATTTTCAGACGTCCTTTGTTTCCTTTAGAGAGATTTTTCACCTTTTGGTCATCGCTTAATTGTAAAAACTTAAGAACTTCCTCCGCTTTTTCTCTATTAAAATCTTCAAATTGCGATTCAAAATAGTTTATAGCTTCTCCTACAGTGAAGAAAGGGTAGACAGATTCTAGTTCAGACATATAAGCGACTTTCCGACTGATTAGGCGGTTAGCTTTTTTTTCGTCTACAAGTACTTTCCCTTTTGTCGGTCTCAACAATCCAGCAATCAATTTCAATGTAGTTGATTTGCCACTGCCATTTTCCCCTACTATGCCTACGATACTTCCTTTTTTGAATTCAAGGTTTACTTGATTGAGAGCTGAGGTGTTCAGATAATTTTTTGTCACATGATCCAATGTAATCATCCATCATCCTCCTTTTCATAATACGATTGCAATCCATCTAACGTCTCTTTCGCCGAAAATCCTAGTTCTTTCATATCCTTAATAAAAGATTCTATATATTCTTCTTTCATTTGCGTTCGTAGTTTTTCTAGTCGATTATAATCTTCCGTTACAAAAGTCCCCTGACCTCTTCGGAATTCTACGACTCCCATCGATTCTAACTCTTTATACGTCTTGGACATCGTATTGGGGTTCACTCCTGCCTCTATAGCGTACTCCCTCACGGAGGGAAGCTTGTCACCGGCTTTTCGTTCTCCACGTATAATCTCACTTGAAAGCTGGGTCATTAATTGAAGATATATGGGTTTATCTTTTTGAAAATCCTGGGGCATATCGTTACACCTCTACTTTGCGGCCTAGAATAAAACTTCCTAACCAATAGAGTATAGCACAAAGGATAAAGTGGAAAACGTATGTCCCAATGTAGAAATTTCCTTCCAGCTCAAGTTTACCGAATTCTTCCACCTTACCTTCAAGGGAAGGAAAGTCGTAAGTGAGCTGTCCCCAATTCAAATAATCAGCCAAAACTTGTGATTCAAACCATCCAAGTACGGTAGGAAGAGCGATAAATAAAACTCCAACGAGTAACCAACTCCACTTCCCAACCGCACCTTTAAGAAATTGATGAACTGTCCATAAGAAAAAGACAAAAATACCAAAATAAATGGAAAGTAACACAAAATGAGCCTCGATCCACAATGAAAATCTCGCAAAGGTAGCTAGATAATCATTCAACGTATCGATATTAGATAACACGAAGAATAAAAGACCATTTAATAGGGCAAGTGAAATAAAGAAAAAAACGATACTATTTAGCAATTTTGACATTAGTAACGTATGAATAGAGCGCGGTGAGTGCAAGAATACATGCATCATCCTCGCCTCTCTACCAAAGCTATAGAGCACATGGCCAGGGATATACCATATGTGTAACCCTATCAGAAATAAAATAGGACCTAGAAAATAAACTTGCTCTATACTCCCTAAACGCCAATAGGTAAGTCCCAGAACTAAAATAACAAAAGCAAACACTACCAAATGAAAAGGTAGAGACAAACGCATCTCTTTCTTAAGTAATCCTAGAAATGCATTCATTGGAAAACCTCCTTGAATATAAAATCTATAGTGAACTAGTTAAATAGTACACTACATCACTAATTCACGTCAAGGAGTGTGGGATGGGGGACAGGTCCCTGGGATGGGGGGACAGGTCCCTCGTCCCATTTTTCGGGTGAGGTAAGGGACCTGTCCACTCATCTCAATATCTGGCTTCATTGGGGTAAGGAGAACTGATTAAATTCCTGGTACCTAAGTCTGCATAATAAAAAAGATTCACATGATCAATTTATGATCTGTGAACCTTTCTCCTTAGTAAATCTGTCTTCCTATTTTAATTTTGAGGCACCACATTTTTTGGGATGAGGGACCTGTCCCCTCGTCCCACTCTCAAAATGGGATGAGGGACCTGTCCCCCCGTCTCACTCCAATTCTTCGAAAAATTCGCTTAGGAGTTCGTTGTCTAGTTGATTGACCCATTGTTTGAAGGTGTGGTGGCCGTCTGTTGTGTAGCGGTTTAGGCCTTGTTGGAATAGTTCTTTTGTTTTAGCTGATTGCTCTACTTGGCGCTTAATTTCTTCTAATCGCTTTGCCCAGTCTTGTGAGCTCAGGCTTCTTTCTGGGTACTTTTCTACAATCTGCTGTGCTTTTTCAAAGCTACCTGTTCGATGAAGCTCTAGCATTGCGTAGCTTAAGGAGAAGCGATTTGTACCATCTTCCTCCAGAGAGTTCAGAAAATACTGCTCCGCTTCATCATCTTTGCCCATTTTCATTGATACGATGGCGTATTTGCCCCAGTCATAGCCATCCCACACGATTTCCCTCTCGTCTTGCTTCTCGACAAACTTTCTATAACGCTCCCAGTCCCCTTCCAAGTAGGCATGGGTGGCGAGTTGGTGCCAGTAGTTTTTCAAATCCGTGCGTTTTGCTAATTCTTTTAGATACGGCAATGCTCCTTGAAGTTGCTCGTACCGTGACATATCTCGGTCGGAAGAGATAATCTCATAGATCATGCGCTGGCTGTGCAGGTCATTCTCATCCTTTTTATACGCCGCAAAAGCTTCGTCCAGCTTCCCATCTAATAAAAGTTCGTCCGCTTCTGTTAGGCTTTGTTTTTCATAGTGAAAATAAGGAATTTGCGCTGCGTTTTCCTTCGATAACCGAAAACCGTTGCTGCTTGTGAGGATTTCTCCTTGTTTATTATAAGCATCCACATACCAGTACATATCAACGTTTGGATTACTCAATCCGAGCAAGCTTTCTGGCACAATCTGCATTTCCCCGTCACCATCCATTATCTGAACCGTACCAAATGATTGGAACAAAAATGCTTGCTTCGACATTTCGAACGCATTGCTTTCGATGTGTTCTGATGCGGTAGTAGTAATGCCGCCGCCTTCGTATTGGATACCGAAGTGAAGTTGATAATACGCTGCGTCCTCCACAGGCTCCCATGAAAACTCTACCTTATCGCCTTTTACCATTTGGTCATTGATAGGCGAATTAATTTTGATAAGAGAAGGTAGCGTGATGTTCCTTTTCACATCGGATTGCACGTCTAACCACTCATCGGATTCAACCGGCCAGGTGTATCCATCCACTTGGTCCAGCGTCATACCTAGCATTAATTGATAATCCCCTTTTGGCAGGGCTTCGATTTTAAAATTCCCTTGATCATCCGTAATCGAGCTAGGGGACTGTTTTTCTGTAAAACTGTTGCCTTTCCTATCAGGATTCACGAGAAAAACTTTTGCGTGGGAAAGTGGCTTCCCGTCGTCCGTTTGCAGTTTTCCTTGATAGGTTACGAGATCCTCCCCGTTTTTCCACGCTTCCAAACGCTCTTGGATGGATTGGAGGACGGCATGATTCTGCTCCATATATTCCATGCCTTTCGTCAACTTCTCGTGAGCTTCATCCAATTGCCCTGCGTCCATCAAAAGCTTTGTTTGCCGTTTTAAAAGTTCAGCGTATTGGTATTCCTTCACTTCATAAGGCTTGATCTCGTTCAACTTTTCCAGGGCAGATGCAGGGTGTTGGTAGGATTCTACGAGTAATTTTTGCACCTTAAATGTCTGGTACCCATCTGTATCCTCAGGTAAAGCGTCCATCCCTTGACTCAGAACCTTAGTGGCCTCTTCCCAGTTCTGCTTCTTCTCATAATACTTCGCCAATTTTTCCACCGCTTCCTTATAGTAACCATTTTGCGGGGGGCGTTTTTTATCTTCCGGGATTTCCTCTATATATTCACGGATAAAAGGAATCCATTCCTCATTCTTGTTCTCACTTAAATTCGTCAATTCTGTGCTACCAGCGGTTTTGTACACGTCGTAGGGCTTAATTCGAAATCGACTAATGATGTCTTCCTCTATACGTTTCCAACGCTCTTCCCCCGATAACGTTTCTAGCTGAGCGAAAAGATCACCTTTTTCCGATTGTTGAGCGTTGGAATTGGACAGGTTCGGTGACATGACGAAAATAAACAACGCGAGTAACCCAACAAAACCCGTTAGAACAGCTATTATATGCTTAATTTTCATTTTCACGCGCATGGTTTTTCACCTCCATGTAAGAGCTTTTCCAGTACACGCTCCCACCTCGTTCGATGAGTTCGTCGTTTTCTTGAATAGCAGGATGTTCTTGATTATTGGATAAGAAAAAAGGCTTGAACGTCAACGAAACAACTAGTAAAAGACTTGCTGTGGCGGCTGGGACGAGTGGAACTTCCACTTCTTTGTTCAACCACGCTCGTAACCGCTCTTTCTTGGAGGCAGGCTTAACCCTTTCCAGCACTTGGGATTGGGATTGGAATGTGACGTGCTCCAGTTCCTGATCTACCTTTTGCTGAATGTTACGTCGCTTCATTAATCGTCTCCCCTTTCTCTAACCGATCGCGGAGTTGCATCCTAGCTCGGCGCAATCGACTTTTTATCGTAGATTTTTTCACATTCGTAATCTCTACCATTTCTTCTAGTGAATAATCATGATAATAAAATAGAATGATAACTTCCCGGTAATGGTGATCCAGGTTATGTATATGCTCCACAAGCGACTCGCTTTTCTGCATTTGAACAACCAGCTCCTCTGGCGACTCATCCTCCCCTGCCTCGATCTCTCGTTCACTCGGGTCAAAAGGCAAAAACGGAAACCGAAACCGCTTCGTCCTGATTTTCGATCGACACTGATTGAGGACGATGGTCATCAGCCAGCTTTTGAGCTTGGATTCATCCTGAAGCTGGTGAATCTTATCAAACACTTTCACAAAACCATCCTGCACAATCTCTTCAGCCAACTGCTGATCCTTTACCATGAGATAAGCACTCCGTTTTAACTCGTTCCCATACTGATACATAACGTACTCTAGCGCTTTCTCATCCCGTTGCCGCAACCGCTCCAGCATATTCTCCAAAACACATCGCCCTCCTTTCCTATTTATACTGATGAGCTACCTAACAAAAAAGTTGCACGTTTTTTGAAATTTTTTGGGATGGGGGGACAGGTCCCTCGTCCCATTTTCCTCTTCACCCGGGGTGTTGGATGTAAATGTGGGATGAGGGACCTGTCCCTTCATCCCAGAACGAGGCACCTGTTCTCCCCGCTTCTCAGTGATCTCTGTACCTTGTCCCTTAAAATTTTTCATTGGGATATGAATACAGAAGTTGATATAGCAAATACTTTAACTTAATCACCAAGAAATACCTTATGTAGTACATTGTACTAATGAGCAACACATACAATGATTTATACAGTTCTTATCCATATACATGAAAGGGTGTATGACTCATTCGATATTACAGTAGATGGTTAGACATGATTTTAACTAAAAAGGGTTTTCAAAACAAAGCACCAAGAGCTTTGAAAATAAAAGGGATTAAATTAGATTCTGGAAAGTCATTTCAAACTCCATTTACAGTGAAGCGAAAGAACAAAAGCGCAAGCGCCCGGGTAGCGACGTATATGCTGGACTGAGCCGTAGGAGATAAAGGCAACACGAAGAACGAAGTGATTCGATGTTAACTTATCGTACGGAGGCGAGGGAAGCATACTAGTCGCTGGGCGCTGGAGCTGGACGGGGCTACTTCACTTTTTCAGTTATACACAAGCATTGAATTTTATAATTTCCTAGAGGATAAAAAAACCGCTAATTTTAGCGGTTTCTATTACCAGGGTATTTCTTTAAATATTTTTCAATGCTGGAAATGTTATCATCATTCTCCGGACGGTAGTTTGTAATACGGCGTTGACGTTTTTCGAAGACACGTTTAGCAATTTTTTTGTAGTCTAAATCTTGCTTTGAATCATTTTTTGTCGCCATTCCACAAACCTCCTTTTTCATATTATAGCATACGTTATAAACCCTAATTATTATCAAAGTAATAACTTTCCATCAGTTGTTCAAACAGCTTCGAGACCAACCCACTGGGACGAGGTACCTGTCCCCTCATCCCACTCACTGAGCACGGCCTACCACACTTCTCGATACACCTACTATTCTAGAAATCTGACTAACGGATAAACCTTTCCTCTCTTTAAGCAAAGCTAACAACGCATCCCTTTCATTTTTCGGCATCCGTTGAATCATCGTAGCGCTTGTTATCCCGATCGATTTCAAATACTTCCTCACTTCCTCATCAGGCACCCGTACTCGGTCCACATATTCCAAACACTCATCATCATTGGTTTCCTTCATGTAATCGATATAGGCTCGAATAGCTGTTTCTCGTTCGTGCGAAAACAAATTCAACCCTCGATCGACATCGACCATAACCCATCTATGAAGATATTCATGAATACTCGTCCATTCACTATTCCACACATTGGAGACCACACCGGCATTCAAAGGATTTTGATGGATATACCGAAGAACTGTTTTGAAATATCGAATGTCTTCCACGTTCTCACTTCGAAAACGCTCTTGAAAGAGATGACCGATTCGCTCGTATTTCATATTGTACCAATAGACAAAACTTGAACTAATCCGCTTCATCACCTGTGAAACAGTCTCCTCTTTCTCCATCAGAAGCAAATGAACATGATTATCCATCAAGCAATAAGCGTATAACTCAAAACCACAAACTTGCTTGTATTTCTTCACAATCTCCAAAAACTTCTTCTTATCGACGTCATCTTCAAAGATCGTTTGCTTGTTGATCCCTCTCAACATGACATGATACACACCATTATAGCTTCTCTTTCTTGGTTTTCTAGGCAAACATGAATCACCTCATTTCTCATTTAAACAAAATCACTACGAAAAAACAGCTTCAGCATAAATTAGAGAAAAATTAGATCAGGAAAGGATTTGCGAAGGGAACTTACAACATATGAGGATATCAACTAAGGGGTTAGAGGGGAGGCAAAGTGATACATCTAATACTATTCCACACATTTCCTCCAAATCCTGCTACTATTCGACATTTTGTGGGACGAAGGGACAGGTCCCTCGTCCCAAACTGAGACGTGGAACCCGTGCCTTCGTCTCAGCCTCTTTCAAAAAAATAAAAAACCCTAGCCAAAGTGTATTAGCAGGGTTAGTTGCTTATAAATATGTAAAAAGAATTTTTGATTCTATTTCTTTTTATTATTTTGCTTTCTCTTATTCTCTTTTTCTTTTTTCTCTTCTAAAAATCGTTTCTCATCTTCATTTGTTAAGATTGGTTTTTTTTCTTTTAAATAATGACATTAACTTCACCTCTTATCACCATTTTTGGCAATAAGAACTGGTATTATACAATCACTCTTCCAAAAAATCGTTGCTTATGTTTTCATCATATAAGTCGCAATACATATAAACGTAGCCAGATTCATTTTCTATCTCTTCTTGTTTAATGTACATAAAACCATGTTTATAATACCAACACCACTGCGAATAAAGAGAATCAAGGGTTATATATCTATGATTGGTTTGCCTAGCAACCTTTTTTATGACATCTATCATATAAGATCCATAACCATTTTGTTGATAATCTAAGTGTACTGCAAGTTTTGCAACTTCTAAGCAAGGGACCTTAATATTAGGGAAGTCCATACTGCTTCGTACTAATGTAAAATACCCTATGATATCATTCTCTGAAGATATTAATAAGCTAGTGTTAGCTTCAAATTCAATAGAATGATAATAGGCATCCTGGTGAAGAAACCGGTTTAAAGACGGGTTATCTGAATTGAATTCCTGAACTTTCACCCAACCGAAATCACAAGAGTACATTTCTTCAATAGCTTCAACTGATACACCTTCCAATTAAAGCAATCCTTATCAACTATTTTAACTTGTTATATATATATGAACGTTTGACTTTGACTAAAGGAGCACCATCTAGTACATAATCTTCTTGATGGTCGAAAGTAGCATCAATAACCAATTTCGCTCTCTTTGATTCCACTGATTCTTTTATTCGTAGAAACTCTTTTTCGTCTTCACTAGTGAGCATTGGTTTCTCTCTCTTAAAAAGATTCATTTTACGGCCACCCCTCCTAAAAGGACTTCTTTCCTTTATTATACAAAAGTATTTCAACCCATATCAAGAAATCCCCCTTAACATGGGACGAAGGGACAGGTCCCTCGTCCCATTCCCCTCTCTCGCGGCACGCACAACGCGAAAGTGGGACGAGGAACCTGCCCCCCCCATCCCACCTCACCCCAACCTGTGTAATTTTGCAAACAATCAATTGACAATCTTTACATACTGAAACCCCTTTCATCTTCTCCGCATACCCATTACACTATGAATTAAGCAATGATCATTGCATTGGGACAAGGAACCTGTCCCTCCGTCCCACTCACCGAAGTGGGACGAGGGACCTGTCCCCCTGTCTCATTTTGCAAACTTCATCATCCGGGGATGGAGGGATAAACCTTATGACATTAGATCACCGTAGAACGTATATATTGTCGCAGTTGCATGAGGCGCAGCAGCCTGTATCGGTTGAGTGGTTTACCTCGAAGATGGGGGTATCACAGCGCACTGTGTACTACGATGTGGAGCATATCAATGATTGGTTAGAGGATGCACGTTATGAGCCGATTACTCGGGAGCGTGGGGTTGGATTTTTCCTACCCGACACTACTAGAGAGGCTTTGCCGGAAGAATTCATCATCAACGAATCGTGGCAGTATAAGTTTTCGCAGGAAGAGCGTGAGATTCTCCTAATCTTGCATGTGTTGACCCATTACGAGACATCAACGATGAAGCACTTCATGGATTGGACGCAGATGAGTCGGAGCACGATTGTGCACGATTTAAAGCAGATTGAGGAAAAGCTAGCCGAATATAACCTGTCTCTTCATTATCAAAAGAAGACTGGCTACACGCTAGCAGGTTCTGAATTCGATCGGCAAAATGCACTATCCGGCGTACTCAGTTCCATCCTTTCCAATGAGCAATGGACCCAGGTAAGAAACGTTTTTGAGGAAATGGTTCAGCAACAAGCTCCCGAAACCAACGAATTGCTTCCTTTTATAAAAGAACAACTCTATCAAACAGAACAAACACTAGGATTGGTATTCACGGATGAAACGATGGAGCATCTAGCCTATCAAATCGGCATCATCCTAACCGAACAACCAACGAAGCAGCACATTGAAATGGACTTGGCTCAGCAGGATATCATCCAACAAACCAACGCTTACGAGGCGATAAACGAGCTTAACCAGCAACTAGAAAAAGCGAACCACCCAACCCTATCAAGCGATGAACACCGCTATGTAACGTTGCAGATTTTGAGCTCGAAGGTCGAATACGATGATTTTTCCACCGCACCAACCGATGAGATTTCGCAGCTACGCGACACCATCAACAAAATCATCGATGACTTTCAAATCTATTCGTGCATCCTGTTTGATGACCGAGACCAGCTAGAAGAAAATCTACTAACGCACATTAAGCCGACCTACTACCGATTAAAATATGGCGTCACAATCCAGAACGATTTGCTTGATTATATCAAGGAACATTATCAGGAAGTTTTTCAACTCACGAAAAAATCCATGGTACACCTTGAAACACTAATCGGTCGTACGCTTCCTGATGAAGAAGTCGCTTTTATTGCCATTCATTTCGGTGGTTGGCTACGCAAGCAAGAGAAGTCGCTTAATCCAAAGTACCGAGCTATCATTGTTTGCGAGAGTGGCGTCGGCACATCCAACATGCTTCGCTCCCAGTTAGAGTCGCTGTTGCATGACCTAGAAATTACAAAAACAATGTCCTATCGAGAGTTCAAGGAAACGACGCACCATGCCGACGTGATTTTTGCAACCAATTATATTAAGCAAAACGAAACACCGGTCATTAACGTACCTGCGCTTTTGACCGACGTGGATAAACGCTTTGTCATCAACCAATTGGACACTATTTTATCACCAAAACAAAACGAAACATCCAACACCGATGAACTTTTAAACACAATCAAACAATACGCAACCGTCCATGATGAACAAGCATTACGCAAAGAACTAGAGAACTATCAGGTTACCCACACCCTGAAGGAAAAGGAGAATATTAGCCCTATGCTGGATGAATTGCTAACAGAAGATACGATCCAATTCGAACAATCCATTACGGACTGGGAACAGGCGATCCGCCAGGCTTCACAACCACTGATTCATTCAGGAAAAATAACCGAGGATTACGTGCAGGCGATGATCGATAATGTGTACGAAAATGGACCTTATGTCGTCATTGCCCCGCAGATTGCGATTCCGCACGCCCGACCTGAAGCTGGTGTAGAAAAGCTAGGCATGAGTTTTCTACGCGTGAAAGAGCCCGTCCATTTTTCCGAAAAAGAAAAACATCGCGCCAACCTGATTATCGTATTGGCAGCGATTGATAACGAAACGCACTTACAAGCATTGTCCCAGCTAACGACGATGCTGTCAGAACCAGAGAACCTCGAGCACTTGATTCAAACGAATAACTCGGAAGAAGTTATTAACTTAGTAAAACAATACTCAACCCATTAATTAGGAGGAATTTATTATGACAAAAATTTTAGTAGTATGCGGAAACGGACTAGGAAGCAGCATGATCGTGGAAATGAACGTGAATAGCATTTTGAAGGACCTTGGAAAAGAAGCAGAGGTATCCCACACAGATCTAACATCTGCGAAAACAGAACACGCTGATCTGTATATCGGCTCTGAAGACATCGTTGGTAACATTGACGACGGCAAAAAGAACATCGCGAAACTAAACAACCTAATGGACAAGCAAGAACTACGTGAAGCACTAGAAAACAACCTGTAAGAACACGAATTACTACCCCATGAAAGGATGAGAACATGATCAATCTAATAATGAACGACATACTTGGCACCCCTGCGATTCTGGTCGGACTATTTGCACTCATCGGTTTAATCGCTCAAAAGAAAAATGTTGCCGATACGGTTTCTGGAACACTGAAAACAATCATGGGCTTCGTCATCCTAGGTGCAGGTGCCAATGTCCTCGTTCAATCACTTGGTAAATTTAGCGACATGTTTAACGAGGCATTTAGCGTAGATGGCGTCATTCCAAACAATGAAGCCATCGTAGCACTTGCTCAAGAAAGCTTTGGTACCGAAACGGCGATGATCATGCTGTTCGGTATGGTAGCCAACATTATCATCGCCCGCATTAGCCCTTTTAAATATATTTTCTTAACTGGTCACCATACCATGTTCATGGCATGTATGATTGCCGTGATTTTAAAAACGGGTGGCTTGAGCGGTGTTATGATGGTACTTGTCGGATCCGTCATTCTAGGATCATTGATGGTGCTATTCCCAGCTCTACTACAACCTTACACGCGCCAAATCACTGGTTCCGATGACTTTGCTGTCGGCCACTTCGGTTCTACTGGCTATTTTATCTCTGCACTTATTGGTAAAAAAGTCGGCAAAAACTCTCGTTCCACAGAAGAGATCAACGTACCGAAGTCACTAGGGTTCTTACGTGACACATCCGTTTCCGTATCCCTAACGATGGTCATCCTATTCTTCGTCGTAGCATTATTCGCAGGACCAAGCTTTATCCAGAACAACCTAAGCGGAGGACAAAACTTCCTCGTCTTCGCATTCATGCAAGGCCTAACGTTCGCAGCAGGCGTTTACATCATCCTATCCGGTGTGCGCATGCTACTAGGTGAAATCGTACCTGCCTTCAAAGGTATCGCAGAAAAAATCGTACCAAATGCCAAGCCAGCACTTGATGCTCCGGCCGTCTTCCCATTCGCAGGAAACGCCGTAATCATTGGCTTCATCCTAAGTTTCGTAGCAGGACTTCTAAGCATGTTCTTCCTACCAATCTTCGGCCTGAAAGTCATCGTGCCAGGACTTGTTCCACACTTCTTCACCGGAGCGGCAGCCGGCGTATTCGGTAACGCAACAGGTGGAAGAAAAGGCGCCATCTTCGGCAGTATGGCCAACGGCGTCATCATCAGCTTCCTACCAGCCCTACTACTACCAGTACTAGGCACGCTAGGATTCGAAGGAACAACATTCGGCGACGCAGACTTCGGTGTTGTCGGCATCATCCTTGGTAACCTAATCGGACTAGCTGAATCAAACATCCTGTTCATCATCCTAAGCCTAGTTGTCCTAGCCATCCTATTCGGCATCGGCTGGAAACAACGCGGCGGCAATAACGAACAAGAAGAAGAAGCTACAGAAGCGGGATAAGGGGACAGGTCCCTCGTCCCACTCTCTCCCCCTAAGAGCACGGCGCTCTTAGGGGGTTTTTTCGTATGTTATGGGGCGTGGGGACCAGGGACCTGTGGGGTGGAGGGACAGGTTCCTCGTCTCACTGACTCCCCACTTGCTCTTCCCCAGTAACTTCGTTGATTGCATCTTGTACAACTTTAATATAGGCAGTTTTATCCTGGATTTCAAAAACAGATAGGGCCTTGTGGTATTGGCTAAATGCTTCTTCTTGATGGTGTGAATTGAAGTAACAACGCCCCTTCTGATAATATAATTCACCTAGTAAATAGAGGGATTCTGTTTTCTTACACAAGTTTATTCCTTGTTCACAAAAGCTTATCCCTTGATGCCATTCCTTTAGATTATAGCTAACTTTTGATGCATTATAGATAATCCGTATTTGTATGGTACGATCAGAAATCTTCGGTAGATGAAGAAAGTGGGAAAGAGCATCTTCAAAGACGTACAAGGCTTTCTGGTGCTCATTATTTTCTTTATAAATAATTCCGATGCTATTTAAAATCTCAATTTCTCTTTCACTATAAGGCTTGTAATGATTACTAGTTATGTTGAGGGCGTAGGTACATAAATCGATTGCTCTTTCCACATTTCCATGCATGTAATACTCGGCAATTCCCTCATGCCAAATAAGAAACTGAAGGTTGTGACCGGATTTGAATAACGGTGTGTTCTTTTCGTTTTGAACGATTTGAAACACTTCTTCATAATTCCTTTCTCTAATAAACTCTCTTAGGAGTGTTTTCACTTCATTCACATAATCCAATCGTGGTGTATAAATCGATTCGAAAAAATAATCCATATCAACTCCTAGTTTTTGAGATATGTAGTATAACGTAATACAAGAAGGATATTCGTTTCCATTTTCTAATTTACTTATTTGAGCTTGGGTACATATATCTTCTGCTAATTCTTTCTGGGTCATATTATTATGCTTTCGTAGTTCCTTTATTACACCAGATATATGTTGATAGTCCATTCACTCACCCTCTTCATAAAATATTCCTATAATTATATTCTACTGATAAACAGGAGGAAATGGAAGGTTCAGGGAGTACTGTCCTACTCATTCTATGACACAGAAAAAGCACCAATCCAAAACTTTTTATATAATTAAGAAAAAAGGAGGGGCTACTGTGAAAAAATTATCTTTACGGTTTATCATTGGTTTGATGTTATTTACTGGTGTCTGGTTAGGATCTGACCTTCCAAATCATAAACATCATTTCGACCTCGATAATCCTTGGGCAGATGAATTACCAGACCAACATTAATATTCTCACAAAACGATTTATAGTAATAAAAAAATATGTTCAATCATCACCTCTTCATTGTCATGAAGAGGTTTTTTATTTTGTTAAGCACTAATTTATTTAAAATATTCCTATTGTTATATTTCTGTGAAATATCTAATTAATGGATGTTATTTTGGTATCTATTTTAATCACAGAACCTATGAGTGGAAATTCAACCTTTTCAAAAAGCTGTTAGGCTCAAATAGAAATATTGATAAGGAGGAATTATTAATGAAGAAAATGTCAAAGAAATTAAAAGTGTTCAGTGTAAGTACGGTAGTGGGGTTAACCTTCTTCTCTTTTTCCCTTGGTGCGAATGCCCAGACAGATTATGTTAGTGGGGATGAATTAAACAAGATCGAATCGGTTGAAGGCGGAGCAAAAAAAGAAAGTAGCTTTTGGGGCGGGATTGCAGTAGGTGTTGTATCAGCAGCTGTGTACGATGCAGGAAAAGCTGCTGGTGATTGGTTGAATGACCAATATAATGCACAATTAGAAGCTGGCGCTTATGATGCTGCTCCTGAAGCTCAATATTACGGTGTAGGCGGCGCATCAAAGGAAAAAGTATCAGCTGGAGAAGTTACAGAATTCGGAAGATAATTCAATTAGGAAGTAAAAGTCTTGATAGGCTTTTACTTCCCTCTATCTTTTTAAGGAGGAAAAAATGAAAACAAAACTATCAAAACTATTCTTTGTTTGTATTTCTTGTTTTTGTGTTTTTCATATATCGGCTGTTTTATTATACAACCTACCCATTAATCCGATGAATTTCAAAATGGCACCTGTTATCAATAGTTATGTCGGGCCCATATTCAAGCAAAATTGGCATTTATTCGCTCCAGACCCTGTGAGTACTAACAATTATGTATTAGCTAGAGCTTCTTTTCAGGAAGAGAATCAAACGAAACATACAGAGTGGATCAACATTTCCAAGACTTATACTAGCGGATTACAGAAAAATAGATTTAATCAGAATAGACCTAAACTATCAGCATTAAGAACCTCTCAAAGAGAGATGATAAAGAAATTAAATGATAATGAAGATTTTTTCGAGGAAAAGAATGTTGAAAAAGATATACACTTAAATATGCTTTATAACATCGTAGAAAAAGAACTAACTCAATTAGCAGATAAAAAGGACATTCATGAATTAGAGATTAAATTTGTTATAGAAGAATTTCCTGAATACGGAAAAGATGGTGAGAGTAATTATCGATACTATTACATTCCAGATGTAAGAGTGTAAAAAAAAGGAGGATACATAATTGACGAGCAACCTATTTGCAAAACCATATCACTATATCAGTGAAAAGCAGTATTTTCTTGTTGGTAGTAGTATTGTTCGACTAGCTGTGGGAATTCATATTATGTTCACCTACTTGGTTTACTACTTTCAACGACATGATGTCTGGGGAATACATTCATTTGTTCCAGCTGATTCAAATGTCCATTTCTTCTCGTTATATACACTAAATAATTCTATCGTTTGGTTCGAAACAATCTATATACTTGGTATTTTAGTAAACTTCTTGTTTCTTATCGGCCTTAAAACAAACTTTATAACGCCAATCAATTTTTTATTCGTTTGGTCTTTATATAATGAGAACCCCTTTATCATGGATGGCGGAAACAACATTTTATTTATTGTACTTTTTTTCTTAATGTTCGCTAATATTAATGAATATTTCTCCGTTGAGACAAAACAAGACACAAACAATAAAAGCAAGAATATTAAAAACATCTTCCATAACTACGCGATTTTCATCTGTTTAGCACAAGTATGTATATTATACTTTTTCTCTGGTTTTTTCAAAGCACAAGGAGATATGTGGCAACATGGAACAGCCTTATATTATATATTGAATGTGGATGAATTCACTTTACCTTCTGTCGCACCTTATATTATAAACTCTCCACTGCTTTTATTTTTCGGGGCCTATAGTTCCATTCTCATGCAATTGTTTTTTCCCTTTCTGGTCACAAACAAGTACACAAAAATTATCACTCTATTTGGTTCCATTCTATTCCATCTTGGTATTATCTTCGTGATGGGGCTTATCCAATTTGGGCTGATCATGATCGCACTAGATTTGTTATTCATAACCGATAAAGAATATAAAAAAGGAAGGGTTATAGCCAAAAGGACTCTTTCAGTCATCATGAAAAGGAGCGATACTAATGTTAGCCAAAAGACTAGCACCGAAATCTAAAGTTTTAATATATTACGATGGCTCTTGTTCGTTTTGCCAGACTATTGTAGCAAAATGGCAGAAACGAGACAGGTACAATTTATTACAATTCAAGTCGTTTCGAGAAGATTCTGTACACATTGAATTGGGAGTTCCCTTAGAACAATTAAACACCTATATGCATGCGCTTAACAAGCAAACAAATCAACTCGAAAAAGGATTAACTGCTGTTATTGAAATTACGAAAAGAACTCCTAGTAGATGGTTCTTACTACCTCTACTATACCTGGCCCATCTGACACGTATCGGGCATCTTGCATACTATTTTATTTCGAAACATAGACGAACCATCCCCGTCAATCACTGTAACAACCAATCTTGTAAGTTATAAAAAGGAGAGTAGATATAATGGAAGGAATTCGAATGATAATGTATGGCTTAGCGATACTATCAGCCTTATATATGATTACAATTAGTATAAGAGACTTCGGTAAATTTCAAAGTAAAAAAGAAACATTATATTTTAAAACCAAGACAATAGCCTTCACTTCACTTGGATTTGCTTTGATTGTTCTAGTAGTCTTTGTAACTGAATTGCTTGCCATTGTGTAAAACTGGTAGGGAGGGATAGGTCCCTCGTCCCACTACTTCCCTTGAGAGCATGGCGTTCTCAAGGGATTTCTTACTTTGAGAAGGGGCTGGGATGAGGTACCTGTCCCCTCGTCCCAATCACCTAAGCTCTTGTTGCCAAGAACCATGGATTTTTCAGATGTTCTTTATTGTAGATTAACGGTTTACCCTCGTTTGCAACTTCTACCTTACCTCCAGAAAGTTCTACAATAGCATGGCCAGCAGCCGTATCCCATTCCATCGTCGGAGCATATCGAGGATAGTAATCTGCTTTGCCTTCCGCTATCAGACATAGCTTTAATGAACTTCCGACAGAAACAGTTTCAATTGATTCGTAGTTTTCTTTCAGCCCATTAATAAAAGTAGCTGTTTCTTCAGACATATGCGAACGACTTGCTACAACTTTAGCTACTGTATCTTCCGATTTGGTAAATGGAAGTTTAATAGCTTTCACGTTTTTACTTTTTGAGCTTAGCACTTCTGATACTTTATAAGCACCCTTCTTCTCATCAGCATAGTAAAGATCTCCAAGCGCTGGTGCATAAACGACCCCAAGTACTGGTTTCCCTTCTCGGATAAGTGCAATATTAACAGTGAATTCTCCGTTTTTATTAATAAATTCTTTTGTTCCATCAATTGGATCAACTAACCAGAATTCCTTCCAATCTTTTCTTTTTTCAAAAGGGAGATGGTCCCCTTCCTCACTTAGGATTGGTATAGAATCATTATAATCCTTTAATTTTCTCTTAATAACCTCATGGGAGCGTTGGTCCGCAAACGTAAGAGGAGATTCATCCTCCTTATACTCTACATTAAAATCTGTTTCATAAATTTTCATAATCTCTTTACCTGCCTCTATAGCAGCTTCTATTATTGTTTTCATAAAAAACCTCCTTTTGGGATGAGGGGACAGGTCCCTCGTCTCACTTTTTCCGGAATGGGATGAGAGACCTGTCCCTTCGTCCCACCTCACTTCTCAATAATCTCTTCATCCACCTGTTCCCCCAAGTGCCTCCCTGGTTTATCCTCAAGACACAACACCTGATCACCAACCTCCAGATTCAACACCGATGTCTCCCCTTTCGTCTTCTCCACCAAGTGAACACTAGGAGAATGCTGTAACGTTGCAGATATCATAGATCCTTTATCCGTCTTACATTCCACTCTTACAAAAGGCCTCTTTTCGATTTTCACTCTCCCAACCGCAAGAGGCCGACTCTCTTCTTCATACGTTATCCAAACGTTTTCACCAGGGTTCACTTCATCCAAATACAATGTCTTCTCTTCTTGAAAAAGATACTGATGAAACGCACCAACATTGATACGAAAAGCACGTGGTGGATACCCTTCAGAAGTACGATTTTCAGACAACACTTTCATATACCCATGTCCAGTATTCCCTACATAAACACCTTCACTAGATTTCAAATAATCAATGAAGTCGAGACAAACTCTCATCCCTTCCCCAACCTCTGTTATATTCGTAACTTCCATATACGCTTGTTGATTCTCTATTTGATTCGTCATTGCTAAAACGCCCCTTGGTGGGACGAAGGGACAGGTCCCTCGTCCCAATTTATTTAGTTAAGAAATACACACTTTGATAAAATGGATGAAAATCGAATCTGAAGTGGTTTTTCCTTTTAATCCAGTTATTATAATCTAATAAAATTCATCCTCATGAACATATTCTTTTTTGAAACTTCCAGTTCCAATTACATTTAGTTTTGGATGAGGGGAGGGAGTCTCCCCCCCTCACCCTTTATCTTTAGGAGGGTCCCATTATTAAAGTTTTAAAGTATGTAACCATTTCAATAGCATTTTTTATTTTGATGATTCTCTTACAACGTAATTTCTTACCTGGATTGGAAAAAATTATTGTAGGTTTATTATCCTTACTAGCTACTGCTTTCTTTGGCTTGACTTACTCTAAAAATCGCCCCACTAATGAGTTAAACAAAGGAACAATCATAGCCATCGGAGGGCTTATTTTTCTAGTTACATTTGTTCTCACAGATAATTCGCTGGTAGGGTTTGAAATAATGTTTACGTTTAGCTTATCTTTTTTGGGTGTAGCTGTTTTATATTTCATAAATTGATAAGCACTATGTATCAAGCAGTCCCTGTAAGTGGGACGAAGGGACAGGTCCCTCGTCCCAAATTAATTTAGAATACGTGCTAACTCTGATAGAATGGATGAAAATGGAACGAAAAGGTGGTGTTTCTCGTTTTAAGAGCAATCTCCAAATTAGATCTATTTGCACCTATCGCATGTTTCCTTATCATTGTATTTTATCTTGTTACCGATGTCTTAGAAATAATTAGCCTTTTAGGGTTACTCATGTTCGTCTTAAACTTCTATAACGGCATGAAAGAATATCAAAAAAATAAAAAGAAAGCCGGAATGATTACGATTGGTTTATCATTCATCATCCTGTTACTTACTTTCATGAACATATTCTCTACCTAATAAATATTTAGACTGAGATGAGGGACCTGTCCCCTCATCCCACACAGGAGGCCCAAAATTGAAGAAAGTCATTCCGCTATTACTACTCATTTTCATTGCAGCATGCGACGAATCAACTCCAAAAGAATCTAAAATCACCATCGAACCTACCGAACTCACGGATGAGGAAAAGAACCTTCTCCCTCATACCGGGCTGAAGAAAAACTCTATTCACTTCTTTGGTGTTAGCGGGAATTTAACCCCCGAAGAACAATTAGTTATGAAAATTATAAAATACAAAAATGGTAACCGTTCAAAAGATAATGGGTCAGCAATGATACAAGATGAATTCCTATCGAATTGGGCTAGAACGTCCATCTCTTACAAAACCAATTCAGATACAATTGAGTTTTCATTTGGGTCAGACAAAGGGAGATTTACGCTTCCATACAACATCCCTGAAAAAATAAGCCATATGTTTCCCTCTCTACTACAAGAATCCCAAACTTTAACAACAGGAGACAGCATTTATCTCGGCTATTGGAGAGGTACCACCGATAATCGCATCGAAGTAACTGGGGGAACTCCTACTAGCATTCCAGATGAAGTGAAAGAATCTGATTTAGCCTTTGTATTCGAAGTCGAAGTGGTTCCGAAAGAAAGCTAATCTTGGTGAGACGAGGGACCTGTCCCCTCATCCCAAAAAATAACGATTGGAGTGCTTAACCATGCACGTTAACTCAACAAGTACCATCTTACTACCAAACAACATTAACGGACGAGACATACATAGCAACATCATCCCC
This sequence comes from Pontibacillus yanchengensis Y32, assembly GCF_000770635.1. Taxonomy (GTDB): domain Bacteria; phylum Bacillota; class Bacilli; order Bacillales; family BH030062; genus Pontibacillus; species Pontibacillus yanchengensis. Next base: position 110,381 of record NZ_AVBF01000001.1, on the reverse strand, counting down.
ACAGTAAGCAACCTAAAAAATATGATAACAAAACTTCAAGAAGCAAACGGAAATCGAGACCAGCTAAAGCCCTGGGATAAACGAAGCTACGACGCCTACAATATAGACGAAATCAAACCTTATCTATTAGAAGGTACCGTACAAGAAAACATCGACCTAATCAAGAAACATATCCTGCGTAGTAATATAAAAGATTTAGGGCCAAATTGCATCGATATGTATCTAGTAGCCTATGTTGCCGAAACGCATGGTCCAGGTAAAGATGAACTGATTAACTATGTATTCAACCATGAAATATCCGACAAAACAAACTCAGCTCAAGCCATTTGGCAAGTTGGTCGAGGAGATGGTGTGTTTCTAGGGATCCTCCATAACGATGGTTCGATAGCAGATTGGAACTTCTTTGCTAGCTGGATTAAAGGGCACTAACCAAATGGGACGAATGGGACGCAGGGACAGGTCCCTCATCCCATTTTGAAACGAGGGACCTGTCCCCTCATCCCACAAATAAGACTAGTTTTCACAATGCTTAAATTCATAGTTTTCTTCTGCATTTGGATCATTGTGCTCACAATCAAGCTGGACGATTTGACCATCTTCTCTAGTGTAACTGTACGTTGCCTCAGGCTCATTTTTGAATGTAACTGTTACAGCAAAATAAGGTAAGACACCAAAGCTAGGGTCCACTTCTTGAAGAACATCTTTTGAATGCCCTTTTTGAGATAGGTATTCTTCGACTTCAGATTGAAGCATATTCTTTTTAACTTGAACATAGATAATGGCAGCCACTACCAGAACTGAAATTATAATAATGATAGAGTAAGCAACTCTTTTTACTGTTTTCATTACTTTAAAACACCCTTTTATGTAAATAAAATAAACAAAAGGCTTCTTAACTTGAACAATACCTTGTAACAATAATGTTGTATCAGATAACACCAAAATTTAAAACTTACATTTTAATTTTTACTTATATTCTTCCTAGGAAGCCCTGTGTACATATTTTATTCTCCTCATATCTGTGAGACAAGGGACCTGTCCCCTCATCTCACTCCCTATTCTCTAACTCAAATTCTATTCCTCATCATATACATCACTATAGTTTTTCAGTCGAAACTTAAATTCTACTCTTCTCGATTTCTTCTTATCTACTACGCCATCCACCTTTTTCAGCATTGTTTCTGATCTGCCGTTAGCGGTAATGTCCATCTTCACCTTATCTTTATATTTGAAATCTCCTAATTCATCGCTAAGGATGAATTTGGTTACGCTAAATGCTCTTTGCTGTGATAAATCGAGGTTATCCATGAATGAGCCCACGTTATCTGTATGACCCTCTACAACAATTTCTGATAAATGTTCTTCATATCCACTATATAGAAGATCCATATAAACAGGGATAAATTGTTTTAATTGTTGTTTAAACTCTGGGCGAATGACCGACTTACCGGTTTCAAAGAGAAGGTCATTACTAAATTTGATGGCTCCAGTTTGTTTATCAATCTCGATATCTAAATTTGTATCTTTAAATTCTTCTTGCATGCTTACGATAATATCTTTGCGTAATCCGGTAATCATCGCTATTTTTTGTTCTTTTTCTTCAATTTCTTTCTCTTGCTTTTCAATTTTATCTTGTTTCTCATTTAGTTCTTTCCCTTTGGCTACGTTATCTTTATGGATGTTCAATATCATCGCTATTAAAATCAACAAAACTACTAGAAGAAAAGTGGCTAATAAATCTGTGAATGAAGGCCAAAAATCATTGTCATTTTCAGGCCCTTCAACTAATCGCTTATATTTATTATTCATGAATGACCAGCCCTACCCTTCGTAAACCAATTGCTTTTGATGATCTTCGCCTACTTTTTCGGCTAGGTGTCCAATGGTTTGATCAAGGGATTTCATAGATTGTTCTAATGAAGTCAGAGAATCTCTTCTAAATTCATCATTGATTAAGAAATGGTTCTGTAACTCATTAAATCTATTGTCGAGAATTTCATTCGTTGTTTGAACATAATTACGGAATTCTTTTATTGATTTACCAAGGTTTTCGTCCATATTAGTCTCCGCTTGACGGATAAAGCTCTCAATTTGCTTAGATGTTTTCTCAATGTATCCTTGCAGGGAATTGTGTAATTCAGATGTCTGTTTTGTTATGGTCTGATAATTTCGTGCAAACTCTTCCTTCATCTCTACTGCTAAATTTGACAATTGTTCATTGTTTACCTTATGTTGTTTGAAAATCTCAATAGCTTCCTCAAAAGAATGATGAATCGAGTTATTTTGGTCTACATACTTTTCCAAATGGTTTGTAAAATGATCCTGCATTTCAGTTTGACGTTGAGCTTGCTGAGTTAAACCTTCATTAATATCACCTAAAAGTTTTGTGCTATGGTCACTTTTTTCCTGCATCGTATGAAGTGCTTCCGTTGTATTCTCCAACGTAGACGATAATTTTTCAGTTTGCTCTGTCCAGCCACTGGTGATAGATGATAGTTGTTCAAATGATGTATTTTCTAGAACATCCTTCATGGTAGAGGTTGCATTATCTACGTTTTCCATCAACTGTGTGTTTTTATTTTCAAATTTTAGTTGTGATTGAACGATAGATTCTTGTTTATCCAGCATCTCACCTAAGAAATTACTCATTGATTCATAGGCATCATGCATCGTATCCATTGATTTATGAATAGCCCCCTCAATCTGCTCCTTTATAGAATCGAAGGAAGTGTAAGTATCATTGAAGAATTGCTGTTGCTCTTGATGCAAGTTTTGCATCGTTAGTATTTGTTGATGTTGATAAGCTTGGTGTTGATCCATAAATGTATGGATTCGTTCATTGGTTGATTGAACGCCTGTATAAAGTTCTTGCTGGAATGTTTCTTGTTGTTGAAAATAGTCAAATAAACGTCCAAAATCATCATGAATTTGTTGAGACCGCTCATTAAAACTTTCCATAATGGTTTCCATATCAGTAAACATAGACTTAAGGCGTGATGTCGTTTTACCAAAATCCGCATTAAACTGATTCATATTGTTCGTTGCTCGTTCAAAACCCTCTGAAAAACGTTGAACATCAATAAATGACTGCTTTAAGCTTTTGATTTCATTTCCTACTTCTGCAATGGCCTCTACAACTTGATTATTGGCTGATTCTTGCTCTTCAGCTAGTATGGAATTTTCAACAGTCAGCATTAAATTTAGAAAGAGTTGATCTGAATTTTTAAACTTAGTATGTAAATTAATAACAACAGAGCAGATAATTCCGGCTATACTCGTATAAAAGGCAGTATTGATTCCTGACAATATAGGCATAATGGAATTTTGAATATCATTTTCATTAATTCCTCGTAAAGCTAAAACTAGTCCCACAAACGTTCCTAGCACTCCAACAAGAATCGTTATAGATCCTAACGTTTGTATTAATTTAAGACGTTGAGCAACATTGTATTTACCTCGAAGGTAATATTGTGCAAAATAAGATTCAATAATCGATTGTATATGTTCTCGAGATAACGGGTCCTTTTCTTCGTTATCCTGCAAGTATTCATACTGTAAATCCTTAAGCAATCGAAAATGCTCCGAAGAACTTGGATTCGCGTGGACTTTTAAATGTTGGTAAATCTCTTTATTTTTGTTGGTTGCATACACGGTTATCCCCATCAACAGAAGAAATGTGCTTATAATAATAGGAAATTCTATTACCTCAGCTAAAAAGAAATTTTCTTCACTTGGTAAGATCCATACTAAAATAAAAATGGATGCAACAGCTAATCCCATCCCGAATAATTTACTTCCAAACAGCTTTATGTACCCCATGTTGATCCTCCAATTAATATAATTTAAAACATTGCGAATAATCCGTTATAAAGGAGTGACTTTCCTGGAATTCTCGAACCATATCTTGTGATGTATCCGCTTCAGACAGGGAGATAAGATTCACTTTTTTCCCACTATCCCTGTATTCACAAGCTATATTGTAGAAGTGGAAATCACCCGTAAAAAGAATCAATTCATTATACTTCTCTTTCCGCTCTTCCATTTTGCTGATTAGCACTTGATCATCTATATCAAGCTCTATCCCGTGCACTACTTCTTTTGCTTTTGACTTTTGATTATGTGTCTCTAAGATGGTGAAACCTTGTGATTCTAAATACTTCCTCAACTCTTCAACTTTCTGGTGAGCATAGATGGCCTTACTCTCCTCCTCAAATTCCGGGTAATAAATAGTAGCGTATTGATCCTTGATGTGATTTTGCATAAAGGTTCCGAACATTAAAGTAAATAAGTGATGAAAATCTACCTTCAAGCTTTGTAAACCAGTGAAAATGTTTGCAGTATCCAAAAAAACACCAATTTCATTTCGCTCCATTTTCGAGTAATGAGTAGTGTTAATGAAGGCTTCAATCGATTCAAAATCAGACAACAAGAAGTCTGATCGCTGTAATGCCTGATACAGTCGATTATATTCAGAGTCATATTCTTTGGTCAGCACAGAAATCACTTCCGTATTTTCCGAAGTATAAAGCTGTAATTCCTCAATCAAGTAATAAAAGACCAACAGGTTATGCTTTCTAATCTTCCAAGAATCCTGATTGTTTCCCATCTCTAACAAATCATATGTAATAAACGCCTTTATGGTACCAGTCGGATAAAATAGAAAAGAGTCAAACGAAATGGAAGAGTCTATATAAACATTCATTTCTGTCATGTCCTTGAAGAATCCTACAAGTTGGTTAAGCCATTGTTGATTGCTCCCCATATGGCTAATATGCTTGTTATTTGTAGAATAAATTGCTGCACCTGTTATAACTTGTATTGGTACTTCGTTTGGTGTTGGAGTAAATGCTGAAGAGCTTAACAATTTGCCCGAGCTTTTTGTATTATTTATTAAAAACTGAAGGTGTTGGGTTCGTAAATTCTCACCATCGCATAAGGATAAAGTTTCTGCAGAAGCTTTCGGAAGTATATTATCGAGCTCATCACTAATCTCCTCAACTGGAATATCATGATAAGTTGGTGGAAGAATCAAAGGATTTCTCTGTTTCTTATTCAGTCGGTGCACAATAGCATGCATACTCTTAGCGTACTTTAAACTCTGATATAGGTAATTAACATTCTCTTCTTTAAAAGACGGCAACATATATAAGTTTTTTGGTGACAGCTTTTCCACTAATATCCCCCCTTATCTAAATGCTTTTCGTTATCTAGCTTCACTTCCTCCACCCCATAGAACCCGTCCACCTGAATGACCGGTATTCTCATGAACATCTTCATTCACAAATTGCATAACACCAGGGGATTCATGATGATGCCACACATATCCTTCTGGAGTCTCCCCAACAGCTAGTTGATTCACATCATTCATACCTAACCCTAATTGTGACGCAACATTTGGTTCTTCTTGAATGGCTTGATAGAGCGTATCATTGGCAATTTCAAAATGGACATCATCACTAGATGTATACATCTCTTCAGATAGTTGAACACTAAATCCGGAATCGAACACAGGATAAGTACCAGTAACCTCATCACCATTCGGTAGAGTTATCGTTCTTTCTTGAAAAGGGACACTAGTCTCTGGATGATCGCTACCGTTTAAATGGTCATTACGCGTTTCTGCTTCTATTGAATCATCATCCATGACATCAATAATTCCAATAGCTAGCGTAGATACGGCAGCTACTTTCCCGACATCCTTCACACCTCTCATCAATAACTCCTTATCTCCGGAGACAGCTCCTTGATACGTCGTATAAGCTCCATTTGCTGTATATTTCAACGTAGTACCTACACCTTTTACCGTTCGAGTTGAAGAATCTTTAAGATCACCCCATCCAGCATTTCGATGGTAACCGCTTTTCGTAGCAATTCCATATGTCCCCTGTACAGCACCATCCACAAATTGCCCTGCGCTATCGAAGGCTACTTTCGATGCTCCATTTACGCTAGTTCCGACATCTTCAATCCAATCTCCTGTTTTATCAAATTTCGTACCAACTGCTTTTCCGGCAATTTTGACTGTTCCACCAATCAATCCACCACCAACAGTACCTATGACATTACCTGTCCCACGAAAAAACCCCATCCATAATCCCCCTGTAAAATTGCTCTACTACAAGAAATATAATACAACCAATTGTAGCACGACTTGGAAAATGAATGGGTTGAATTTACTATAAAAATTGTAAAAATGAGACGCAGGGACAGGTCCCTCATCCCAAATGGGACGAGGGACCTGTCCCTGCGTCTCACAAGTAATATGATTTAATCCATAGTAACAAGGGAATTGTATCTAGATATATATATGTAATTAGCAATTATCTATTGGAGGGAAAGAAAATGGAAAAACCTAAACTAATCTATTTATTGTTTCTCGCTCTTCTTTTCACTACAGTTACTCTTACTAATGGAGAAAGCCAATTTCTTGGGGATTATTACATCATTTTAACTCTGATTACAGGTTTCTTATTTACTTTTTTTACAAGTGCTATTGGATTTATTATCTTAATAATAGAAATATTGGCGGTAGGGTTTTACTTAACATATGAAGCCTATCAAATCAGGCTTACCTCCATCGAACAACTTCCTATTGTTTTGGATCATGTTTCATTCGTTGCAAGTGTTACTTTAATGTGGATTATTTTCTTCATCCTAAAAAGAGATAGGAGGAATTATAGTCAAATGAAAAACGAACTAAGTAAATTACAGCGTTTCGAAACTCAAAGTAATGTCTTCACGAAAAATGAATTCATTGAGAAAACGAAGGTGGTTTGGACTGGCTTGAAGAGAAGAAATGAGAGAGGATATTTACTTTTCATCTCTATAAATGGTGACACTAAGCGCGCCAGAAATGCTTTAATAAAAACATTCGGTAATACCTTATTAAAGTCCGTAAGAGGAAATTATGACTTAGTTGGTCGATATGACAAGAATACATTTGTAGTGCTTCTTCAAAATACAAATGAATACGGTAAATCCATTGTACTAAAACGATTTGAAGAGCTCCTATCTAAAGAAATAAACATAAATGACAACCAATATACCGTTACGGAGAGAGAAATGGACGATGACTTCTTAAATGAGGAGTCTTATAGAGGGGATGAACTATGGCATACATCTTAATAATAATTATGATTTTTTTCTGGATTATGCTTTTACTATATTCTCTTCTCACTATCGCCGGCGTAATAGACCGTAGTAAAAATAGCAAAAATTCAAATACAAACTATCCCCCTGTCGATATTTTAATTCCAGCACATAATGAGGGAAAAGTTATACAAAAAACACTAGAAGCAATGGCAGGGATACAGTATCCTGGCAACATTCACATTTATCTATTAAATGACAATTCTCATGATGAGACTGAGGAAATAGCTGACGAGTTTAGTAACGTGTATAAGAACATTCATCACATAAAAGTTCCGCCCGGAGAACCTAAAGGGAAATCGAGGGTTTTAAACTACGGTTTATCTATATCTGAAAGTCCTTATTTCGTTATCTATGATGCTGACAATCAACCAGAACCCGATGCAGTTAAACTATTAGTAAATAAAGCAGAAACCACAAAAAATGCTGCAGGTGCAGTCGGGTACGTAAAAACTTTAAACATGAACAAGAATTGGCTCACACGGATGATAGGTTTGGAATTCCAGGTCCACCAACTAATGATGCAAAGCGGAAGATGGGCTCTCTTTAGAGTAGGGTCATTAACTGGGACCAACATGTTACTACGTAGAGACATTATTAATGACCTAGGAGATTACGATCCATATGCTCTTGCTGAAGATGCAGAGCTAACAATGAGACTCTCCTCAAAAGGCTATGTTCTTCCCATCGTGTCGAAAGCTAAAACATGGGAACAAGAACCTGAAACAATTAAAGCTTTAGTTAAGCAAAGAACAAGATGGTTTCAAGGTAATATATATTTATTAGAGAAATCCTTATTCAATAAAGAATCATGGAAAGACAGGACTATTTTTCATACATTACATCACATATCTGTCTACCTATTCTTTGTTATATTACTTTCCATTTCACATGTATGGTTTGTGCTTAGTATATTTGGAATGAATACGGAGTTTGTTCAAAGCCCGCTCATCATGTTTTGGTATATGAGCTACATTGTTTATACCATTCAGCATGCAAGTGCCATGGTGTTTGATGAAACTGTAAGTGTTTATAATAGCTTCATCTCCATCATAATGTACTTCACATATTCACAAGTATTTCTTATCTTACTCATACGCAGCATGTATTTTTACATGAAGAACAGAAGGAAAGGTAACCATATCCAATGGGATAAAACAATTAGGTTCTAAGAGGTGGAATTCGTGAAGAAGTTATTCACAGGAATGGTGATGGTCGTACTCACGGTTGGAATTGTATTTATCATCCTAACGACTAATAAGCCATCATCTGAGAAGTTTATTCAAGAAAACTTTGTGAAGGATAACGGGAAGATTACAACTTTTATAAATGGTGATGAAGCATTAACAGAAAGTATAGGTCTATATATGCATTACTTGGTATTATCGAACCAAAAGAAGGAATTTAAACAACAGGCAGCTATCGTTAGGGATATTTCTCAAAATGGCTTTGTTGCTTGGAGAGACCATGAAGCACATTCCAACTCTTCCGTAGATGATTTACGAATAATGAAGTCTTTATATAAAGCAAGTAGTAAATGGGAGAATCAAGAATATCGTGTTTTGGCTGATGAAATCAAAGAATTCATTCAAGAAAAGCAAATGGCGAATAATATTATAGTAGATTTTTACGATATGAAAGCTCAAGAGCCCTCAAAAGAGTTGCGTTTGTCTTATACAGATGCAGAAGCGATTGGATATTTCGAAGAAGAGGTCTTAGGAAAATATGTATCTATACTTCAGGAAGTAAATGAAAATGTGTTTTTCCCTGAAGTGTACAGGTTAAAAACAAAAACATTTAAAGCTCAACAAGAAGTAAACATGATTGATCAAAGCCTTATTGCATTAAACGCCAATCTTTTAGGGGTTAACACCAATACGTTTTTCCAATTTGTAGAGGAAGAGTTAAAGAATAGAGGAAAAATCTACGGGAGATATTCCAGAAATACGAAATCCCCAACAGTAGATTACGAGTCTCCCTCAGCGTATGCATTGTTAATCATTGCTTATTTAAATAATGATGAAAAGGAAAAGGTTCAAGTACTTTTTGATAGCATGAAGAAGCTCCAACATAATGATGGTGGATATAAAACTACAGCAGATAATGCTCACTTTTTTGATAATATCTTACCATTAATAGCTGAATACAGGTATAACCATTATAGGGAATAAAATGGGACGAGGGACCTGTCCCCGCGTCCCATTCATTTAGTACCAGTTCATAAACATAAGTGCTGTCTCCCTCAGTTTCTCTGCAAATTCACTTCCCTCAAGGGATTTACTCCCCCCACCTTGTACGAAGTTCGGCTTTCCTCCACCTTTCCCTTCGATAAGAGGCATTACTTCTTTGGCGATTTTGTTCATATCGCCAGTTAAATCCTCTCCACGGGCCAGGACAAACTGAAGTTGGGCTTCTTGGTCGCTCACTAGGATAACTAGTGCGTCAGGATAATGGTTGGTCATGTTCTTGGCAAGGGTTTGCAGCGATTTGATCGGACGTTTGATCAATACGTGTTGTACGACTCTGATGCCGCTATCTACTTGGGTATAGGCCATCAAATCACGAGCTTCATACTCGAGAAGTTGCTCTTGTAATTCGGTGATTTGCTTGTCTTTTTGTTTCGTTTCTTGGACTAGATTATCTACTTCTTGCGCAAGTTCTGCTTCTGGACGTTTGATTGTATTCTTGATACCAGATAAAACTTTGTGCTTGTTCCCTAGCTGTTCCAGCACGCGATACCCACAGGCAAATTCTAGACGAACCTGCTTCTTTTGGCGTGTCCATCCTAGTAGTTTTAACGCCATCACTTCGCCAGTAGCATGAGGGTGCGTGCCGCCACATCCGTTATAGTCCACTTCTGGAATGATGACGAGACGTACCGCTTCCTCGACAGATAGCGCTTTTCGAAGGGGGTATTGATTGGCTTCTTCTGATGAGAGCCATTTCGTTTGAATGGGACGGTTTTCTTGGATAATTCTGTTTACTTTTTGCTCCGCTTCTTTCATGATAGCTTCCGACAGGTTCTTGGCATCTAGATCAATCGATACGGTGTCTTTTCCTAAATGAAAGCTTACCGTCTGCATGCCATACTCATCCTGCATGACTGCCGATAAGATGTGCTGACCATTGTGCTGTTGCATATGGTCAAAGCGGCGATTCCAATCTACCACTCCATGTACGCTCGTTTCTTCTAGAGGTTGCGTTAGGTAATGGCGCACTTCTCCGTCTACTTCTTCTACATCGACAACTTCCACACCATTCAGGCTGCCGGTATCATGCGGCTGTCCTCCGCCAGTTGGGTAGAAAGCAGTTTCTTCTAACACTATGTATGGGCGTCTCTCTTGCTCACCAGTTCGCGCAACTTGCGTTTCAAACTCCGTTTGATAAGGATTTTGATAAAATAATTTTGTCGTCATGTTACCTTCCTTCCAGTGTTATACGTGACGTTTTTATGTATCCTGTTGATTCCTCATTTTCACATGCTATGGATTGGAATACAAGGTAAACGGGAGGAAATTTTTGTGGGAGTGGTGGGTGGGATGAGGGGACAGGTTCCTCGTCTCATTCCAGTAACCAGAAATACTTATCCCCTTGCCCCAAACCATCTCTATCAAATAAGCCCCTTGCAATCTATATAGACTGCAAGGGGTTTCACCCTTCCTTTCCCTCTCATTACTTAAAAAGTCCTAGTATTTTACGTTGCTTTACTTTAGATGGCATATCCATGGCAAGTATTTTTTCATCTACCAAAAGTTCTGCATTCTCAGAAAACAAGTATCGCACCGAGATACCAAACTTTTTCTCCACTTCATCATAGGCTTCCCTCATGCTAAACCCATTAGATTCGATTAATTGATGGGTGAATTTCTTGATTTTTTTCCCAAACTTTCCGCAAACGCTTGCAGCGGTCACCTGAGTAAAGGCTCCATTTTTCACGAATCGATACAACATATCAGGATTCTGTAACAGTTCTCGATTACGTTCTGGATGAACGATAATAGGTTTGTAACCACTCATTTGGATATCAAAAAGCATTTGACTCATATACCGAGGCACATGATCAGAGGGAAGTTCTACGAAAACGTATCCACTTGTTTCGTTTAGAGGAAGGATTCGTCCTTGTTCCAAATCCGAAATCATATCGCCATTTATACGAGTTTCTTGACCAGGCAAAATAGTTAAAGGGAGCCCCCTTTCTTCTAATACTTCGTTAAGAGATTGTACTTTTTTCAGAATGTCCTCTCGCTCGTTTTCATAGATTCCGTCTTTATGGTGAGGGGTGGCGATCACAGCAGTAATCCCATCATTTAGTGCAGCTTTTGCCATACTAATGCTTTCTTCCATAGTTTTGGCTCCATCGTCCGAATTCGGTAAAATGTGACAATGTACATCTATCATTACACCTATACACCTTCAATCTTAATAGGATTTTTGAATTATATAACATTTTCATTTTTGAGCAATATGTTTTATTTTACCAATTAAAACCAAAACAGTTAATAGCGAATCAAGTCGAAATCATTATTTATAATACATTTTCTGTTAATTAGAACTATTCACCTATTAATATTTAAATTTTAATACCTTTTATTATGTATCCCAATTACTAGGTTACTATTAACATATATAATTGAGACGAGGGACCTGTCCCCATAGCCGTCAAGCTAAGCTTAACGATTCCATAACCCCCTCCATAAACGTTATCCTTCCTAGTAAAACTTTCTAGGAAGGATGATTCTATGGATCTAACGAAACATATTTGGACGTTAACAAAGGCTATTCAAAACACATTGAACCCAGATTCCGTAAACAAAACCGCACACGAGACAGGCTTTTCCATACGATCCAGTAAACTTACACCTGTAACCTTTCTCGGTCTTTGTACTTTATCTGATAAATCAATAGGGAACGACACCTTACCCACTCTATGTGGCCATATCTCTCATTCATTTCAAGCATCTATCTCTAAGCAGGCATTACATGAGCGATTTAATGCCCAGGCTGTTGCCTTCTTACATAAGATTTACAAGCAATTAGCAGCCAGTCAAATCGGTGTCCCTACTCACATAGATGTTAGCTACCAATTTTCACGTATTCGTATAATGGATTCCACTTCTTTTGAGGTGGAGGGCGAACACCCTGATTATCCAGGATTTCAGAATTCGGGAGTGAGTATCCAATTTGATTATGACTTGATATCTGGGAGCTTTCTTCACCAGGAGGTTCATCCTCAAAAGAAGAGCGACAAATCAGCCGCCCGCGAGATTATGGATTCCCTCTTGCCATGAGACCTTGTATTGCGAGATATAGGGTATTATGCGGCAACAATTATGGAGGAAATAGATAAGCGGGGAGCTTCCTTTATCACGAGAGCTCCTTCTAGAACGACATTTTGGGCGGGAAATGCCATAGAGGGATGGACGCAAATCAAACCAGAGGAAGATTTGAAAGAAAAAGCTTCGGGAGAAGCGATAGATTATGGGTTTGTCCAAGTAGGTGGGGACACACGACATTCCTTCATAGGGCGCGTTGTGGCTCAGAAGCTAACCCCTGAACAACAGAAGAAACGAAAAAGGGCTTTACATATAAAAGGGCAGAAAGGAAAGCACGTCCAATCTGCCCAACAAAGAAAAGATATCCAAGTTCTTGTGACCAACATAACACATGAACAATTAGCTCCTCAAGACTTGTATCCTTTATACACCTTAAGATGGCAGATTGAAATCTTATTCAAAGTATGGAAATCCCTCTTTGGAATCAATAAAGTGCGAAAGATGAAGCAAGAACGGCTGGAATGTCATTTATACGGAACGTTGATAAGTATCCTTCTTTCTTCCATGACCATGTTTCTATGTCGCCATTACTTGTATCATAAGCATCAAAAAGAGATCTCTGAATATAAGGCCATGAACCAAATCAAAGAAGCTCTTCCTTCCCTTAATGCTTGTCTAGAAGCTGGGGTTAGGAAGGTGTATAAACTCTTCCTCACCGTCTACGAAAATGTCAGTCGACATGGGGTGAAAGAGCACAGGAAGGGTCACCAAAGTCCGTTTGATGTTTTGGATTTAGTATATAAGTAAGACGTTGTAGGTAATGTTTTTTGAAGTTCTTGACTATAACGGATTAGAATTCACCTTAAGTTGGAAAATAATAGAATTAAGTGGTGACTTCATTCTATTACTTTCCTTTTAATTTTGTTAGCTTGACGGCTATGGGACCTGTCCCCTCATCCCACTATTGGAAATTCGTGGGTCACAGATTCTGCCACATATGATAGAGTAAAAAAGGACTAGATACAGAAATGAGTGAGCCTATGAAAAACGTCATCCTACTATTCTTAACGTTATTTCCCGTACTAATCTACCCCACCTTCCTAGACTACTCGTTCACCACGACGAAGTTCTTTTACTTAAAGTGGATGACGGTTGTGGTTTGGTTGTATATCCTATGGCAGCTACTCCAAAAAAAGCTCACACCGAGATGGAACACGCCCATCATCCTGGCTGGTTCCTTTCTATTCCTAATCGCCCTATCCACCCTCTTTTCCGTCGATCCATCCACTTCCTACATTGGGGCATCGGGTCGGTTAGAAGGGTTGATTGCATGGGTGGGCTATATCACGCTATTTCTATTCGTGTATTTGTTTTTCACAGAAAAAGAGGACAGACGCCTCCTGACATATCTAACATTCGTATCCGGACTGGTTGCCATCTATGCAATTCTGCAACACTTCCAGCTAGACTTCCTCCCACGAACCACTCACGCTGAAGGCTGGGACAGGAGTTATGGTTTCTTTGGCAATCCGAATTTCTACGGGTCGTATGTAACGATTATGCTGATGATTGGGATGGGATTCTACCTATCTACTACAAAAAGGTCACAGAACGTGTATTACTTCCTACTGCTATCCATCTTGTTCGCATCCATGCTCTACTCCTCCACCCGTAGCGCCTGGGTTGGAACGTTTGTTGGGTTTCTTTTTCTTACATATTACGTTTTCAAACACAAGCAACTCTGGAAAAAATGGCTCGCTCTTTCGTTCAGTTTTCTCGTGCTATTTATAGGAATAGGCCTGACAGAGGATGGATCATTGGTAAAACGAACCGCGGGATTAGTAGATGAAGGAAAGCAAGTAATCGAAGGCAATCAACACGCAGGATCAAGCAGGCTATACATATGGAAAAACGCACTCCCACTCGTTCCAGAACACATATGGCTTGGGTCAGGACCCGACACATTCGCAGATGTGTTCCCAGATCGACCGGAGGAGAAGCGTATCTATTTTAGTGGAAATGAAGACATCATCGTCGATAAAGCACATAATGAATACTTACAGCTAGCCGTGACAATGGGCGTTCCAGCTTTAGTTGTGTATCTTATACTCTTAAGTACCACATTCATAAAAAGCATACCTATCTTACAAAATATCAAATATGCTCAACAGTCCTTCCTGGAAGCTGGCATCATCGCAGCACTTTTGGCGTATCTCGTACAAGCTTTCTTTAATATAAGCGTCATTACCGTCGCTCCATTTTTCTGGGTATTGCTTGGCATGGTTAATCGAAAAGTTAAAAAAACGGAACACGCAACATACTCCACACGAATCTTTGAAGCTAAATGAGGGTAAATAGAAGTAGCAATCCTAATAAACGACACAGATAGGAATGGATAACCCATGAACAAACGCATTCTCATACGAAACCTTTTCATCGCAGGGTTAGTTCCCCTGTGCCTTCTAATCATCCTCATCATTACTTACTCTATACTCGGCAGGGAGCATCTGGTCATTGAAGGAAACCCTCAAAAATCAGAAGCAATCATTGTGCTAAGTGGTAATGATGGGAGATTAGAGCATGCCGTCAAGCTTTATCAAAAGGGGTATGGAGAAAAAATCATTTTAACCAACGCCACAGAGCCAACCACAACAATAGAGGAAGCAATCAAACTCGGGATTCCAGAGGAGGTCATCCTAGAAGAAAACAAAGCCACCAGTACATACGAAAATGCCCTTTTCTCCAAAGATATCATGGAAAAAAGGGACATCACCTCCGCTGTCGTAGTAACGAGTGATTACCATACGCTAAGGTCGAGATATACATTTGAAACAATCTTCTCTTCTACAGATATGAATCTGAGTTATGCCGTTGCCCCTTCTCCTTTTGAAACATCAGGCAAAATGAATGAATATGATAAGCGAATCGTATTAAGTGAATACACCAAACTCACCGGATATTGGCTACGATTTCTAGTGACTTAATGAGACGAGGGACCTGTCCCTCCGTCCCACTTTAGTGGGACGATGAACCTGTCCCCTCATCCCACTCCCATCTCACTTGACGCTTACGGTTTTTGAGAAGATTTCTGCTTCATGTTCTTTAAAGTAGCGGGCTACGTCATGATAGATGCCTAGGTTTTTATGGTCGTCCAACCATTTCACAAATGCCTTGATCACGGAAATCATTTCTTTCATATGGGTTGGGCTTACCATGTAATACATATCGACAAGTTCCTCGACTACATAACGGCACCAAAATGCCTCGTCGCATTCTTCCCAGCTGCCTACTCCACTCACTTCTAGCAATATTCTAATATCATATAATGATGCCCTATATTTACGGTACGTGGCTTGGGATTTGCCTTGTACTTTTTCCTTGAAAAATAGAACCAAGTCACGGGCATAGAACGCATCCTTCGTCTCTGGTGTGATACCTAAGTCCTGATAGTAAGAGACTTCTCCCTCAATGATATAGTTCAGGTTAGGGTCTTTCATCTGTATAGGTTGAATAGAAGATTGACGCTTTTCCCCACCTGTGACAAACGGTGACAGCGGCATGCCTAGCTTTCGACGTATCGTATTATAATCAGGTGTAACGGTTAAATGGCCAAATTCTTCTAGCATACGATATTGCTCATTATACTCTGACCCACGTAGCCACCATTCAACTTTTTCCGTTTCTCCCTGGGCTACTGACTCACGGAGAGATTTATTTCCTAGTGTAGGGATTTCCACATCTAGATCAACGGTTAGAGCTGTTTGAGCAATGGGGATAAAATATTCTGGGACTCCTTCTTGGAGATAGATTGCGTTTTGGGAAAGGGTTACCGAAGGTCCATAGCCAATCACTTCTTCCTCCATACCAAGGTATTCCAAACTATTATCGTTCATTTTTTCCAGCAAGGTATCCTGATAGTCTTTCGTGTAAAGAACGGCGGTTAGAAAGCCATCTTTGGCAGTCAGCTTTGCATAAACTTCTCCAAGTTGAATATCCCCAGCTGCTTCATTATCTTTATAGAGTAGCCAGTTTTTCACCCAAGAAAATTGAACTTCTTCTACTCCCTGATTTTCTATAAACACGTCTGGCTCATTCATTAGAAAGGACGTAGCACTTGTTGATTCCTTCACTCGGAATGTGTACGTATAGGTAGAAATAGGTACCTCTTCCCGGGAACGATAAGCATTTGTAAGGAAAATTTCTAATATATCAGGGTAAGCTTCCATCACCGCTTCGTCAAACTCTTTCCCTGCGTCTTCCGCCAGCGCGTCTACATGCTCATACGCTTTCTGTAACTTGTTAGGACTTTGGAACATTCTCAATCCGTTAAAATAATACACATCCCCCAGTGGCTCAAGCAACGCGACTGTGCTACTCCAGGCAAGCTGGGTTGCCGTAGTACCCAGATCTTTTGCACACGGAAAGGTCTCCCCGGTTCGATAATCTTCATATACAATGACCTCATCCTTCTCCTCAATCGCTGTGAGAAACCGAGGCTTCATCTCCAACCATCTTTTCGCCATCTCGGCCTCTTGTGTTGAAAGACGATTGCCCATTTCTTTCCAGAACCATTCAATCCCACGCAGTCCATTATCATATCGGTAAAAGAAGTACATCCAAAATTGAAAGAAGCCCTCCATATCCTTTCTACGGTAGGTAATACGATTATAAAATACGTCATTCATTTCACGTACCTTGGAAGGGGTTAAGCTACCTGCAAAAAATTCTTCTAATTGATACACTAACGATTGCTTTTGTCTATGAAACCTCTCCTCTTTACGCTCCTTTAATTCCACCACCTGTTCCTTCTTCATACAACACTTCTTATACTTCTTGCCACTTCCACAAGCACACAAATCATTCCGTCCCTGACTCATCTAATAAACTCCTTTGTCGAATTTTCATATGTATAGTGTAACATGTGTGGGATGGGACGCGGGGACAGGTTCCTCGTCCCAAAAAATGGGATGAGGGACCTGTCCCCTCATCTCACCCATTCTTTATACTATAAACCCATCCCCGCTCACGTAACCATTGTTCCACCTCTTCACGCTTCGTAAGACTCATCCCTTCCATCTCAATCACAAAAGAATCCGAATCCTTAAGTTTCAATCCTAAATAGTCCGCAATACCATCCGCTATAGCTTCGCCTGCTTGTTGAAGTAACGCTCTATTTCGCAGCTTCCTTATATCAATAGTAGAATCCATAAAACCCAACTCGCATAATACAGCTGGCATGACCGATTCTCGTAACATATGAAAATCAGCTTTCTTGAGCCCTCGATCAGCTAAACCATATACATCTACCACACGCTTATGAACTAAATTAGCTAATCTTTTCGCTTCAGGCCAATGACCAACATAGGTATATGTTTCAATCCCCGTATGGCTCCCCCATTTCCCTTGATACGCATTGTGGTGGCAGGAAACGAGGATATCCGCCTTCCATTGATTTGCTTTATTCGTCCGCTCCGTTAACGGTACATCACGCTTCCCTGTAGGATCATCCAACCTAAACACTTCCACACCCTCATACTGCCTTAACCGATGAATTCCTGCTGTTCCAACCTCATCATTAAACGACCACTCCCTCTCCCCATCTGGCGACCTCTTGCCGAAAGTGTTAAAACCATGTCCATTATCCCAGGCTACTCGTTTTGTCATACCTATAGCACTCCTTATATGATTGTTATTCATTACTCATATTAATAATCGATTCGTTAGTAAGAACAGGTGTGTTATAGAGCTCTATTTGTTTTAGATATTGCAGGCGTTTTTGGTAATAGTTAGAAATCACAAATCCGCATTTAGGAAATTGAGTTCGATTAAAACTAAGAAAACACTTATAGACTTAAGCGGAAAATGCTTGTCATCATCAAAACTATTCACCACACATTTACAGGAAAATAAACTAAATTACATGAAATCTTCCCCTAAAACCTTATCCCCCTATCATTTATAAGCATTTTGTACTAAAATAAAGGAAAATTTTAATTAACTTTCCCTTTGTTTCAGCTAACTCATATACGCAAAGTGATTGGCTTCCACTTGTATTTAACCAACATATAAATTTGATTAAAACTATTTATTTGAACCTAGGTTAGCAAATCAGACTCACTACTCTTACTATTAAGAAATAAAGTTTTATGGAATCGGACACATTTACTGGATTCGTACCCACTTAGAGAATATAAATATGAAAGGAGGATACCAATTGAGTTTTAAACTCGAGGCATATACTAATGCTAGACATAATGTTTTAACCCAACTTAATCAAATTTCAAAATTATATAATGAACGTAGAGAACATCATAAAACTGAGGAAATCAATGAATTATATAATGATATTGAACAAAACAACTTTCAAATCACCGTTGTAGGGGAATTTTCACGAGGTAAATCAACTTTTATCAATGCTTTATTAGGCAAGAAAATCCTGCCTTCTTTGGCCCGTCCAACTACCACCATTTTAAATGTCATTTCTTACGCTGAAGAACCTTCCATTAATCTTCACTTTCAAGATGACAAGAAGACCTCTGAAAAAATTCAAGAAAAAGATTTCAAATCACTAGTCGCTCCAAAAGAAGCTATTCAAGGAGATCCTGCTTCTGAGAAAGAATATGAACAAACTATTAATTATCTAAAGCAAATAAAATATGCAAGAATACATCACCCATTACCATTTTTGAAAGATCAAGTCGATATTATTGATACACCTGGTACAAATGATATGGACCCTAACCGTGAGCATATTACTAACTCAATTATTCCTACATCAGACGCTGCTATTCTATTATTATCAGCAAACAAAATCTTATCAGATTCTGAACGTAGTTTTCTGCGAGATCGCTTATTACGTAATGACATTCAAAAAATCTTTGTGGTCATAAATTTTAAAGACGATTTGAAAACCGAAGGAGACAGACAAAAAGTTATCCAACACGCAGAAACAGAGCTTGCTAACATTTTACATACAGAGCCTAAGATCTTTATGGTATCTTCTCTTCAAGCCTTAAATGCACGTCGTAAAGTCAATGGAGAAGAAATGAAAACAAAACGAGGGAGAATTATTGAACCTTGGTCCATAGAGGAGACAGGCTTTCTTGAACTAGAGAAGGAACTGGCGGAATTCTTACAGTATGATCGGGGCAATGTGAAGCTACAAAGACCAGTACAGCGTTCAATTCGTGTAATTCAAGATACTCTGGAAAAACAAATTCCTCAGGAAAAATCATCTTTAACCCAAGAAATTAATGGACTTCATGGTAAAGTGAGTGAATTTAGACAAAAACTTGACCATATAAAAACAATTGGAGACGAGGCACTCCAAAAGATTGATCGAAAGCTAGAGCAAAAATACCACGAACTAACCAAATGGTATGAATGGGAATTAGACCAGGTTCAAGAAACAGGAACGAGCACGTTTGAAGACAACAAGTATGCTCATATTGAAGAAATTAGCAGAGCTGTGGAAAATAGTACTGCTCCATTAGAAAGAGAATTACATACCAGAAAAATAAAGAAGATCCAAGATACTATTGAAGAAGTTGTAGAATCCAATACAAAACACTTGCAGCATGAATGGCTAACCATTGATTCGAATATGAATTTCCTCTATAACAACCAAGCGGAATCAGGAACAAACAACCTACCAATTGACTTGGAAGAAAAAAATCAAGAATCATTCTTTCAGGATATTTATAGTGATTTAAGTCAATCATGGAGTTCCAGTTCTTCAATTTTTAATAAAGCTTTTGTTGCTGCAGGTTTCGTTTTGACAGGTCTTGTAGAAGGTGTCGCTTCTATTGTAAATGCGGGACTTAATTGGTTATTTGGAGATAGAGAGAGTAAAGTAGATAAAATTGAACGTCAACTACAAAATCAATTTTATGATTCAAAACGAAAGAAAAAAGAAGTATTTAAACAAGAATGGAAAGGAATCACCGAAACGGTAAAAAAACGCTATATGAAAATAATCCAGAACAAAATAAATGAAACAGAACATCAGCTTAATACTTTATTAGAGAATACACAACTTGAGGAAGCAGAAGTTCAAGAACGATTAGAAGGTTTAAAACAGCAAGAGCAACGTTTTCATTATATCAAACAAAGTCTTGAAGAAACTATAATTACTTTAGAACAGAACGAAAAGGCTGGTGTGGTACAGTGAGTAACATGCAACATGCTATTTTAGAAAAGATAGACGAAACAAAGGATAAAACAATTAAGTTGCTACAAGACAGCCCCCAACTAGAGAAGTTAAAAGAATTACAGACAGACATTATCAATGATTACTTTACATTTGTGATAGTTGGAGAATTCAAACATGGCAAATCAACATTCGTAAATGCTCTACTGGGAGAAGATACACTCCCGACAGATATCACACCAACTACCGCAGCCATTCACTCCATTTTTTATGGAAATCAAAATTACTATCAAGTAGTCAAACCAAATGGAGAAATCGAGACAAAAAATCTATCTTATGAATCACTACAATCGTACACTGCTGAAGCTAACTTTAATCCAAACGATGTGAAATACTTAAAGTTATTTAAACCTGCTCCTCTATTGAAAAATAGGGTTACATTAGTTGATACACCTGGTGTTAACGATTTAAATGAACACCGTGTTGATATTACAAACCAATTTATCCCACGTGCAGACGCTATAGTATTTTTATTAGATATCACATCACCCTTAAAGCAATCAGAAGTTACCTTTTTAAAAGATACTATCTTAAAATATGGTACTGATCGCATTATATTTGTAGCCAATTTTGTGGACCGTATAGAGGACGATGAAGAGTTAGAAGATACACTTGACTATCTCAAGCGAAGACTTTGTTCCATAACTGAAATGGTGAACCCTATTATTTATACTGTTTCTTCTAAAGAAGCTCTTAAAGCTAAAATAACTGGTGATAATGCATTACTAGAAACATCCGGTTTACCATCCATTGAAGCACAATTACAGACTATTGCTTTTGAAGGTAGAAAACAGCAAGAAAAAGAAAAACATATGATGCTTCGTTTAGAACACATACATATGAACCTAAAACAAGAGATTGAAACAGTTAAATCAATGGCAAATCAATCTTTAGAAGCGTTACAAGCAGAAGAACAATCACTACAACACTGGAAAGAAAAGCGGGATGAAAGTGAGCAACAAATCAACAATTATTTAACAGAACGTACAGAGGAAATACAGCATATAGTTTTAAAATCTGTACGCGCTTTTCAAGAATCACTTGAAAAAGAAATCATAAATAAAATTGAATTTTCTCAAGGAGGCAATATAAAGGCGCTAGTTGAGTCACAAATCCCAATGACAATACGTACACGCTTTGACCAATGGATTCAACAGTATAGTGAATATATTTTCACCCTACTAAAAAAACTGGAGAAACAAATATCCAAAGCTTTAACTCAATCATTCCAGCAGAGCGTGCATATTCAATCAGACCATGAAATGTCACTATTAAATTATGACTCTACCATAAGTCTAGATAACCCAGGTGCAAGTAATCCTTCTGTTAAAGCTGGTGTTACTATGGGTGGGGCAAGTGCTATTGTACTTGCTCTGGGAGGAACTGTTCTCATTCCTGTAGTAGGAATGGCAGGTTTACCTTTCTTACAAGATAAAATAAAAGAAAAACAATGGGAGCGAGTCAAACCAGAGTTAATTTACAATACGGAACATTTGCTTCAACAAATGTTTTATGATTTTGAAAGACACATGTGTAATTTCCTTCGAAATTCTACTGAAAAAATTAAAAATAATACATTGAATGAGTTTACTACATTAATAGAACACCTTCATAAAAACCTTAAAGTAAATATCGATTCCAAGAAACAGAGAGTAGAGCTTGACCAAAGCTACATTCATGAATTAGAAACCTTCATAAAGCATATGAACCAAATGAAAAAAGAACTTGAAAATGAGTATGATTCACTAAAAATACGTAAGTAGGAGAGATACCATGAGTGATTTTTTTAACCTTGAAACAACAGAACCTTCAAAAATGTTCGATCAAGATTTTAGTCAATCAGAATTTCAATCCCTAGAAACATTTGAAGTACCAACCCTAAATAATCAATACTTTTCCAATCAAGATATCTTACAACATATTGATCCATTAAAATATGCACATCAACATGAATTTCCAGAATTGCACCTTAATATGGCAAACACACATTTCGTAGATCCACATTACGTGGATGGATATTATCGATCTGACGGCACATATGTAGAAGGATATTTTCGAGATGGAGATGGCAATACCAACACTAATCGTTCAAAAGAACAAGGAGGGGGCTATATACGAACAAACCCAGATGGAAGTCCCTTCAATAATTTAGGATAGATTTAAAAAGTAATTGACCTCTTTTTCTTATCCGACGAAATAAAAAATTATTTTATTACTTACTAACATCTATAAAGCCTTACCTTTTAAACTTATATTACAGAAGGGGGAGAGACTCTTGAGTTGGGTACATACACTTCAAACTGAATTGGAAAAGCTATATGATTGGTTAGAAAACAATACACACACAGACAAAATATTACCAGAAGTTGAACAACTAAAAGAAAATCTTCATGAAAATAAAACCATTCTCATTGCAGGCGAATTTAACAGCGGGAAATCTACATTTATCAATGCACTGTTGCAAGAAGAAAAGTTAAGCGTGGACATCGTCCCTGCCACAGCCGTTTTAACAAAACTGACTTATGGGGAACACACTACTTTGTATGGATACTACAAAAACGGTGCTAAAGCGCATTTCTCTATAGAGGATCTCCCCTCCCTATCTTCAGAAAAACAAGGAGATTTGACCACCATTCGTAATCAGTTATCATATATAGAACTTCAATTACCTAATCCATTATTGAAGAATTTAACTATTATTGACTCTCCTGGTTTAAACTCTGGCCATGAACATCATGAAATGGTTACGAAAACAAATTTAAATCAAGCTGACGTGGCTTTTTGGTTATTTCATTACCAACATACTGGAACAGAACAAGAGACGCATAACATAAAGATGCTTCAGGAATACAATATTCCTACTTATGGCATTATCAATGCAATTGATTTACATAATGAGGAAGAAGAAGAGTTAGAGGACTTTATTGATTTTAATATGAGAAGATTACAATCTTTTTTTACTCATGTTATTGGCGTATCTGCTAAAGAAGCATTAGATGCAAAGATTAATGGAGATGAAGAGTTACTCTATTATAGCAATTGGGAAAGAATTGATACACTTATTAACTCAATAATAAATGATCACACTCTAAAGAAAGAAAGTATGTACAAAAAATATATTAATTTACTTTCCCATCTTTATCAGGAACTTCTACAGCAAAAAGATACCTTGAAAACTAACTATTATGAAAATATTGTAGAAAATTTCATGTTAAGGGATTATCCATATATTGAAGAATTTTATGTGAACACACTTGAGAGGAAGAAACAGTTAGAAAATGAAGTACACGGTTTACGGAAACAGCTACCATCCTCTCCAATTCAAAGCTATGATTACTTAGAAGAAATGTATAACTTTATTGCTTCCTATTCAAGGGCTACTAAAGTTAACCTTTTGTATTTGGAAACTCAACAAAAAAACCTTTATTTATTTAGTAGTTTATTAAAAGACCTAAATAAATCCATAAGGAAATACAATAAACAAATGCTGAAAAATAAAGAGCGAAAAAAATACATTGAAATAAAATGGAACGATTTAAATAATAGGAAGTGGCCAGAAAAGAGCGATATTAAGCATTTTATAGACGAGCAACTCCAATATAATAAAAAGATAGGAGGACAAGATTCAGATTATGAAAGAATAAACTCTAAAAAAAAAGAGCTCAGAAAATATTTAATAAGTATAAGAGAAAATAATAACTCTCAGTTGCAAAAATTAATCCAACATTATCATAATAACTTAAATAGTCTATATTACGAATATTATAATACTCTAGCCTCACACATATCCAATAATGACATCCATAATGTAAATAGTATAAAAAATATAGAAATTTTTTACGAAGACTTACAAAAGCTCCTTCGAATATTAGAGATTCCAGATACTCATATTCAACAAGCATCATCATACAAGAAGTTGGAAAATATCTATCAATGTATTAACAATGTATACAAGCCAAATTCACCGTTATCATCTTTTGTGAAATATTATGAAAAGTACTTTAATATCCAGTTAACCTCTTTATCCAATGACTCGCCTATAGTGGAAATCTCACAAACACATTTTTTGGAAACTATAGAAGAGCCGTTAGAAAAAATGGATTATCAAACAGACGAGCTTTATAACAAGAAAGATCGTATTGAAAAAATAATTATAGGAAGTGTGGTTTGGTTTATAATAATAAGTTTTTGGATCCTGACTATTATTATGGCTTTATTAGATATATAGATATGATTCTTTTGGCATGTCATTATTTTTTCATAAGAAAAGAGACCTATCGCATACGAAACAAATATCTGACATAGAGTTTTGTGAAATTACTGAAGATAAGAGAATAGGGGTTATTAGTAGTTTCCTGTTATTCTAAATTTAATTTAGTTATAACATAGACCGCCCCCCTAACATTCTATATAAAGTTATATTCTTATAAAAATCATTTGTAAGCGATAGCTTAATTGGATTTTCTTCATTAAATTAAAACCATTCAGAAATGATAAATCCTCTACTATTCAATTTACATTAATGGTAAGAATATAACTTCTTCTTAATTCCTAACTATTGGCATAACTAAACAATAAAAAAATCCTATCTTTGTCCCCCTATCGTTTATGTGATAATGGTATCAGGAATTTCATATAACCCAATACCCAATTAGCCGTAATACTCTAAACCATTTTATTCATTCCTGAATAATAATCTCAACATTCTTCTTAAACTCCCCATTCACCGTCTTCTCATAAAACTCAAAAAACTCTTGTATCGGATACTTAATGACCTTATCGCTTTGATTAAAGGAAATCCCTAAGCTTTTCATATAATCGATAACCTGTTGCAAGGAAACAAATATCTTTCCCCCAGATTGATTTTCCTTTATCCATTTCAATATTACTTTCCTCCAAGCCCCTTTATCCTCATCAATATACGATTCGCCCTTAATAGGCTGAGATAAAAGAACCTGTTTAACCCTCTCTCTTTTCGTTTGGTCTGCACTCTCTTCTGTTTCCATAGACAAGGTTTTCGGTGGACTTTGTTGATACGTGTAATTTCTATACCGGCGCTGCCTTTGACTACGATAGTTCCACTGATCTGGGTGAACTTCGATAGGTCTTAAAGAGGCTCTTCTCATCCTTTCTTGCATCTCTTTTTCAGTTTGTTCGTCCACTTGCTCTTGGGTTCTCAATCTCTCTTTTCGTTTATCTTCTTCTTCAGCCCACATCTTTCTCTTTTGCTCTAACTCTTCTTGTTTAATTTTATCTTTTTCTGCTCTATTTTTTTCTAGTTCTTCTTTTCGTTCTTGCTCTTCTGCTTCAATCTGTTGCTTCTTCTCCATTAGTTCATTTAAAAATTTATTTCTTTTATCGTCTTCATTCTCCTGGGTAAGTACAAAGTGATTTTGATCAGCATTTACTGATAGCGCTTGCGCTAGAGGTACTTGAGAAGATGAAAGTTTATAATAAGTTATATTACGATTCTGCCTTGATATCGGTATAAAACGAAAGGCTGTACATAGACCATTGTACACATCTACATATGCGATATTTCTAGTATCAAACTCCTCCATAGTCGCCTCAGTATATTTCATAAAAAAGTCTAACAAATCGTCTTTTACATGATTCTCCAAAAATGTATCCCATACCTCATCTTCAGATGTTTTACTAGTTACATAAGTTTCTGCAGTAAGGAGCGTCCCTTTATTAGTTACTTCTAGAAAAGAAAGCCAACTATAATCAACGAAAGAAAATGACTCAAACCCTTCTTCTTTGTAGGTTTCCATTCGTTTTGATAAATGGCGAGCATAACTTCCTGAGTTTTTACCTTGATCTATCGCAGTAAAATAATCAATCGCCCATTTCTCCTCAGAATTAGGAAACTTCACAATAAAATCAGGAATAAAGGAAAGTTTCTTCTTATAATGAGTACCTCTCTCAATCTCTGCATCGAAAGGTCTGAGTTCCCCTTCTAATATCTCCCTAAAGATGGTGAGACCAATATCTTTTTTTGTCTTTTCTTCATGTTTAGATACATGCTTTTCATAGGTCTTTGTATTTTCAGAGTAAGAGCATTCACTCTCGTCATTATGTCTAAAATAAAAAGGTCTTCCTTCCTCTTTTGTTAGATTCATATTCACTGGTTTGTGACAACATAAGCAAGTGAACGCACTCTTTTTGGAAAAAACACGATAGTTATTCTCAAACCATTGTTTGATTTCATCACGTGACATCTTCTTTCCTTCTAACTCTTTCCTCTTCAGTTCAATATTAAAGACTGAATTATGTAGATAGGCCGAATCCAAAAGGTTTACACTCCTTTCTACTCATCAATAGTTCCTATGACTATCATACCATCACGTTAGTTCGTGGAAAATATAAGGAGATAAATAAGTAGTACATTTATTCATAATAAATGAAACGAGGTACCTGTCCCCCCATCCCACTCATGATAAAATGAGACAAAACAGCCAGGATTGGAGGACCCACCCATGCAATTACATAAAAACGCGCACATCAGTAGGGCAATCGAACAGTTTTCAGATTCTACCGTGGAACGGATTAAAGTGATCAACGATGAAGGGGACGTCATCGGAACGTTATCTATTGAAAATATGCGGGATATATTGGATAGTGAGGATCTTAGTCAGTCGTTGGGAGACATTCTACAGGCTCAGCTACGGAGGAATAAGGAAACATCGAGCCACATAGATCACCAGTACAGCGAGATTCTAGACAGTCCCATTTTCACGGACATCGTCAACTCGCTTCATGATGGGGTGTTTATCACCAATGGGGATGGTGTGACGGTAAAGGTGAATCAGGCGTATGAGCGGATTACGGATTTAAAAGCGGAACAGCTGGTCGGGTCTCATATGGAGGATGTGATTAAGGCTGGTTATATATCGAAGTCTGCTTCACTTCATGTGCTAAAAGAAGAAAGGCCTGTGACGCTGATGCAGAAGATTGCCAATGGGCGAAATATCATTGTTTCTGGAACACCGATTTTTTCTAACAACGGAGATATCCTCTATGTGATCAATAGTGTACGAGACATTACGGAGCTATTAGAGTTAAAGCACCAAGTGGAAGACCTGCAAGAGTTGAAAAATCTACGCCAAAGTTTCAAAGAAGCGTACTCCAAATCAGAAGATTCCCCTTTCTACGTTAGCGATAAAATGAAAAACCTCCTTAGCATCATCGAACGGGTCGCCAAAACCGATGCCCAGATTCTCATGCACGGGGAGACGGGGGTTGGCAAGACGATGATTGCGAAGCATGTTCACGAGAAATCGATTCGTAGCAACAATAGTTTTCTAGAGCTGAACTGCGGAGCCCTCCCGACCAACTTGATCGAAGCGGAACTATTCGGCTATGAAGCCGGTGCGTTTACGGGAGCTTTATCGAAAGGAAAAAAAGGATTGCTGGAAGTGGCGGATCAGGGGACGTTATTTTTGGATGAAATCGGCGACTTGCCGTTAGAGCTGCAAGTAAAACTATTAAAAGTGATTGAAGACCAGGCCTTTTATCCAGTTGGGTCGTCCAAGCTTAAGCATATTGATGTCCGCATCATTGCGGCATCTCACAAAAATCTCAAACAGCTTGTAAAGACGGGCGCGTTCCGGGAAGACCTTTATTACCGTTTGAATGTCGTCCCTATTCACATTCCTCCATTACGGGAGCGAAAAAAAGAGATCCATGCAATGACCGAGCATTTCCTAAACGAATACAATGCAGCCTACGGATTCGATAAGACAATCACGCTTGAGGCCATCGATGCGTTTTATGATTTTGACTGGCCTGGTAACATCCGAGAGTTAAAGAATCTCATCGAACAGTTAGTCGTGACGACACCTGAAGATCACATTACTCGCGACGACCTACCAGAGGAACTGATCCAAAGCAGCAAGCATGCGCCAAGAGAAGAGGATGACATCATCCCGCTCAAACAAGCAATCGAAGAAGTGGAACGTACGATGATCACCAAAGCGATGCGAAAATACAAAACAACGAGAAAAGTGGCAGAAGTATTAGAAGTAAGCCAATCGACTATCGTTCAGAAAATGAAAAAATGGGGAGAGTGATTACACATTCAATCACCCTCCTCTTTTTTGATTACATTTCTAATCAAAATTGCAACAGTTTTATGACAGCGTTTTCAACTTCACCTCGCGCCATTGTCGATATTTTCTGACATTTTACGAAGTTGGCATAATTTTTGCACATAGAAAAGTAAACCAGAAAGGAGTTCCTATCCTATGACAATCAGTACATTTAAAATTGCCAACAAACTCATTACGGGTAATGGCGCAACCGAAAAACTCACAGAAGAATTGCATCGACTTCAGGTCTCCAATCCGTTAATCGTAACGGACGAGATTTTACAAAAGGTTGGTGTGGTCAATCAAATAACCCCATTATTGAAAGGGCTTTCTTATGAGGTGTTCACGGGTGTAAAACCCGACCCGGAGCTCAAGATCGTAGAAGAATGCGCCGACGTATTCGAAAAAGGAAACCACGATAGCCTAATCGCCATTGGTGGCGGTAGTGCGATTGATATCGCCAAGAGTGTCTCGGCCCTCTCCGTTCACCAAGGTTCATTAAGTGACCTGATTGGAACAGACCTTGTTCCGCAAAAAGGGAGCCCCATCATCACGCTCCCGACGACAGCTGGTACAGGTTCGGAGGTAACGAACATCTCCATTCTCTCCGATAAGGAAGCGCAGCTGAAAAAAGGCATCGTCAGTGATTACCTACTACCGGATGTCGCCATCGTAGCACCGGAAATGACGCTAACCATGCCTCCTTCCGTGACGGCTGCGAGTGGTGTGGATGCGCTGGTGCATGCGATTGAGGCATACATATCTGTACATGCCTCCCCTATTACCGATGCCCTAGCCATTCAGGCCATCAAGATGATATCGAAAAATCTACCGAAAGCCTATGCGAACCCTGACCATATCAAAGCGCGGGAAAACATGGCTACCGCAAGCCTGATGGCGGGGATGGCGTTTGGCAATGCAGGTGTAGGAGCTGTACACGCTCTAGCCTATCCACTAGGCGGGCGCTATAATATCGCCCACGGCGTTAGTAACGCTCTCCTCCTTCCTTATGTGATGGAATGGAATAAAATCGCTTGTGTCGAACGCTTCCGAACCATTGCCGAAGCCTTCGGTGAAAAAGTGGATCACCTGTCCGACTCCGAAGCAGCGGACAAAGCGGTAACAGCGATGGAACGGCTTTGCAACGAAGTGAATATCCCTACTGGCTTACGTGCTTTTGATATACCCGAACAGGACATAGCCGCTATGGCGGAAGATGCTAGTAAAATAGAACGCTTGCTAACCAACAACCCTCGTAAATTAGGAAAAAACGAAATTGAGCAAATCTATCAATCTGCATACTAAGCGCTAGTGTGCCAAAAATCTTTAAGAAAAGAGGTATGCAACATGTGGAAAAATCGTACCGATGGCGAAGAATCTCCCTATATCCCGTTAGGCCCATTCAAATTAAGGCTTCCATTCGTCCACTATAAATTCGAATGGCCAGACTATGTACAAGGACTGATGATGTGTGCGGTAGACTTGGCCGCCATCCCATTAATGACGGAATTGTTAGGGATGCCATTTGAAGTTGCCCTAGCTGTGGTGCTGTTAAACGGTATTTTGTACTTAACCCACCACCTGCTTGGCGATCCCGTTGTTCCAGGATGGATCACACCAGCAATCCCGTTGATTATGGTTTATGTATCGACGTTTCCAGAAGGGGTGGACCGGGTGCATGCCCTCGTCGCCTTCCAGTTAACGCTTGGACTCTTTTCCGTCTTCTTGGGTGTAACAGGACTCGCCCGAAAAGTCGTCACCTTTGTACCACCAGCTATTAAATCTGGCGTTATCATTGGTGCAGGGTTTGCAGCCGTTAAGTCCATATTTGAAGCAGGTGGACGCTTCGAAAGCTTTCCATGGTCGATATCGATTGCCGTAGGTATTGCATTTTATATTATTTTTTCCAAGCATTTCAACAAACTCAAGAACCAGAGTCCTGTCTGGGGCTTAATCGGTAAATTAGGCGTCTTTCCGATTATCGTGTTAGCTGTCATCATTGGTCCCCTATTTGGCGAAGCACCATGGCCAACGATCGAGTGGGGATTGATTAACCCTGACTTCAGTACGCTTTGGAGTGAATACACTGTTTTCGGCGTCGGCTTCCCGTCCTTGATGCTATTTATTAAAGCAGTGCCAACCGTATTAGCAGCGTACATTGTCCTATTTGGGGATGTGCTACAAAGTAAAGCCCTCATCTCAGAGGCGGACGATGTTCGAAAAGATGAAAAAGTGGATTACAACGAAAACCGTGCTCACATGATTTTCGGTGGACGTAACTCGCTTATGAGTATTCTTGGTCCTGACGTTACCATGGCAGGTCCACTTTGGGCAGCGATGCAGGTTGTGGTCATTGAACGCTACAAGGAAGGTAAAAAAGCGATGAATTCCTTATTTGGTGGATCAGGCTCCTTCCGTTGGGGAACGAATACAGGGCTCATTCTGATGCCAATCGTAAGCTTGGTTGAGCCGATTCTAGGCATTGCCCTAGCCCTAACGTTATTAATCCAAGGATATGTCAGTGTCCGTGTTGGTATTTTAGAATCGAGAAGTCACCGTGACCTTGGCATTGCCGGAATCATCGCTGCCGTCCTAGCCATTAAAGGCGCAACATGGGCGTTCGCAGTCGGGATCATCCTTACGCTATTAGTATATGGCAAGCAATTCTTCACAGGCGAAAACGATGAGATTTTCACAAAAGATATGGAAGATGACGAGGAAAAACGCAAAATATCCTAACTACCGAAGAGGAGGACAAACATGGAACACTATGCTCTAAAGATAAATGGGGAAGAAACCGGTCAGGAACTAGCCCCATTAGACGTGACCAACCCGGCAACAGGAGACATCATCGCAACCGTTCCACATGGTGGAGCAGAAGAAGCAAGTCAAGCAGTGGACGCTGCATCCGAAGCATTTAAAAGCTGGTCCCAGTACTCTGCCCATGAACGAAGTGCCATCATCCGAAAATGGCATGACCTTATCAATGAGAATAAAGAAGACTTAGCACGTACGATGACAATCGAACAAGGAAAACCGTTAAAAGAATCACGAGGCGAAATAAACTACGCGAATGGCTTTATCTCCTGGTATGCAGAAGAAGGAAAGCGCGTGTACGGAGAACAAATTCCTGCCACCCAACGAGACAAACGACTATTTGTGCATAAACAACCTGTTGGTGTAGTAGCCGTCATCACACCATGGAACTTCCCAGCTGCCATGATTACTCGAAAAGTTGCACCCGCCCTCGCGACGGGATGCACCGTGGTCATCAAGCCAGCGGAACAGACACCAATCACCGCTATGAAACTAGCCAATCTAGCAGAACAAGCTGGCGTACCGAAAGGCGTCATCAACGTTGTGACAGGTGACCCAAAGGCTATTGGAGAAGCATGGTTAGAAGATGAGCGCGTTCGAAAATTAACATTCACAGGCTCTACAGCAGTCGGAAGACAATTAATGAAAGGGTCAGCAAACAATGTAAAAAAAGTCTCACTAGAGTTAGGAGGTCACGCACCTGTAATTGTGATGGATGACGCAGACCTAGACAAAGCAGTAGATGGCGTCATGGGATCAAAATTCCGAAATGCTGGACAGACATGCTTGAGCTCCAACCGCATCTATGTGCATGAATCCCTAATAGAGGCATTCACAGAAAAATTAATAGAAGAAGTCAAGAAACTAAAGATAGGAAATGGTTTAGAGGAAGGAGTAGACCTCGGCCCACTCATTAACGAGGAAGCAGTAGCCAAAGTACAAAAGCATGTCCAAGACGCGGAAGAAAAAGGTGCGAACGTCATCTATAAAGGAGAAAATCAAGACAGCCTCTACTTCAGTCCAGTCGTACTAACAGATGCCAAAGAAGATATGATCTGCATGTCAGAGGAAACATTCGGCCCACTGGTACCAATCGCTACGTTCCAAACGGAAGGAGAAGCAATCCAGAGAGCCAATGATACGATTTACGGATTATCCGCTTATGTATTTACCGAAAACATGACAAAAGGAATTACGATAAGTGAACAGTTAGAATACGGCATCGTTGGATTAAATGATGGGCTACCATCTACCCCACAAGCTCCATTTGGAGGGTTTAAGCAGAGTGGACTTGGTCGTGAAGGTGGTCATCATGGAATTGAGGAGTATTTGGAGACGAAGTATATTTCGATTGGGTTATAATTTTTTAAGCCTGATTTTTGTAAAAGTCGTATTATTTAGATATAACTTATCTAAATAATACGATCTTTTATAAAGATAAATATCAGTTTTACTTTATTACTGAAGTGCTCATTTTACTTCATCTTTCTTTGATAATAAACAATATTGAAACCTGTTTTAGTACCATTGCAGAAAGGAATATGTATAAAAGATATATTCACCTATAAAAGGTGAATTGAATGGGTGGTTGCCAAGAACCAAGGATTCTTCAATACTTCCTTGTTATACTTAAGAGGAGTTTCCTCATTAGCTACCTCTACTTTACCACCTGCTAATTCAACAATAGACTGTCCAGCAGCAGTGTCCCATTCCATTGTTGGAGCGTAGCGTGGGTAGAAATCAGCTTTTCCTTCCGCAACTAAACAGAGCTTTAGGGAGCTGCCAGCAGAAACCGTTTCTACTTTTTCATATACTTTTTCTAAGTCCTTAATAAAAGCTGCCGTTTCTTCAGACATATGGGAACGGCTCGCAACCACCTTAGCTACATGTCCATCAGGTAGAGCAATTGGTAGTTTCATAGCCTCTGCTTGGCTTGCTTCCTTATTAAGTACGCTGGCTACTTTATAAGCTCCTTTTTCTTCGTCTGCAACATACAACTCACCAAGAGCTGGAGCATAAACAACTCCGCTTACAGGTTTACCATCACGAATAAAAGCAATATTGACAGTAAATTCACCATTTTTCTTAATGAATTCTTTTGTACCATCTAGAGGATCTACCAACCAGAACTCCTTCCATTCTTTGCGCTCTTCATAGGTAAGTTGATTTCCTTCTTCACTAAGGATAGGTATATTAGGAAAGTGTTGTTTTAAATTTTTTTCAATCACAGCGTGTGCTTTTTGGTCGGCTTCTGTTAATGGAGATTCATCTTCTTTGTATTCCACATTGAAATCTTTCTCATAAATACTCATAATTTCTTGACCTGCTTCTATTGCTGCTTTAATGACATTTTTCATTGGGATAATGCCTCCAACCTAATTAGATTACATTTTAGTTTAATACTTTTTTTATTATTTCAATAACCCTATTTTGATCTTCCACTGACATATTTGTTCCAGATGGTAAACAAATTCCTCGTGCGAAAAGATCCTCAGAAACAATTTGAGAATCATGGGGGAAAAACATACTTTGTTCATAAGCGGGCTGCATATGTAAAGGTTTCCATACAGGTCGAGCTTCTATGTTTTCTTCAGCTAAAGCACCAATAATGTCACTTGGGTTCACTTGTAATTTTTCTCTGTCTATTAAACAAGCTGTTAGCCAACGATTAGAAAAGGTGCCCTCTAATTCAGGCATAAATTCTATACCCTCAATATGATTTAATCCTTCAACATACCTATTAAATATACTACGTTTTTGCTCCACTCGTAGATCAAGCACCTCTAACTGACCTCTTCCTACACCCGCAAGAATATTACTCATTCGATAATTATATCCATAAGTACTATGTTGATAATGCAAAGCATTATCCCTAGCCTGTGCTGCAAGGAATCTGGATTGTTTTATGGCTTCTTCATCATTTGAAACAAGCATTCCCCCTCCAGATGTAGTGATTATCTTGTTTCCGTTAAAGGAATATATTCCAAAATGCCCAAAAGATCCACTTTTTTGCCCTTTATAAGAAGAACCTAATGATTCAGCAGCATCTTCTATTACTGGTACCTCATATTGTTCACATATATCTAAAATTTCATCTAATTTCGCACTCTGCCCGTAAAGATTAACTACAATAACTGCTTTAGGTAGTTCACCTTTTTTATATGAATCATCGAAGGCATTTTTCAAGGCAACAGGAGAGATATTCCACGTTTCAGGTTCGGAGTCTATGAAAATTGGTTCAGCTGCTTGGTACATAATTGGATTAGCACTTGCAACAAAAGTTAAGGTAGAACAAAAAACTTTATCCCCTTCTTGTACTCCTAATAACCGTAAGGCTAAATGTATTGCCGCAGTACCAGAACTTAGTGCAGAAGCAGCATTTACTCCAGCATAGTTTGCTAATTCTTCTTCAAACTTATTTACATTAGGCCCTAAAGGAGCAATCCAATTAGAATCAAAAGCT
This sequence comes from Pontibacillus yanchengensis Y32, assembly GCF_000770635.1. Taxonomy (GTDB): domain Bacteria; phylum Bacillota; class Bacilli; order Bacillales; family BH030062; genus Pontibacillus; species Pontibacillus yanchengensis. Next base: position 75,380 of record NZ_AVBF01000001.1, on the reverse strand, counting down.
TCTTGCACATAAAGTTGCTCATTTCCTCCCATATGAGGTGATGATAGATAAAGTTTCTGCTTAGAGTTAGAACTGTTTTTTTCCAATTGCTCACATCCTTTCTTCTTAATTTAACATCAATATCAGTAGCTATATGTAAGTTATTTAAAGATGGTCTTCCATATATAATAGATGTCATTTTTCAAAGAGTAGTTATAAATATATTGTTTGTTTAATTTTACTTTATGAGGATATATCACATAATCGTTATAATACTGAGAATCTGTTTGATTAGCGAGTATCTCCTCTTCATCTCTATAGTACAGTGTAGCAGGGCCTGTAATACCTGGTCTAATACTTAAAACCACTCTATCATTACCAGCTAATCCATCAGCATATCCAGGAACATCTGGTCTAGGGCCAACAAAACTCATTTGTCCTACTAATACATTTAGTAATTGAGGTAATTCATCTATTTTTAGCTTCCTAAATACTTTACCGCTTGTTGTTATCCTTACATCATTCGAAGTTGTTACAGTACTATCCAGCTTATCTATTTTTTTCATGGTCTTAATTTTAATAACAGAAAAACGGTTCCCCCATCTTCCTACTCTTTTCTGTATAAAAAAACCGTTACTTTTAGTATCAATACAAGCAATTAAAAAGGCACCAATAATCAACCAACTAAATAAAATTAATCCAGTAAATGAAACAGTGATATCAAAAACCCTTTTTAAAAAACGTTTCTTAAGTGATAATTCATGTTTCATAATTATGTTTCTCCATACTATCTGCTACTATTGTGTTCACTTTTTCTAGTTTTTTATTTTCCCTAAGTTTTGTGATCCCTTTCCCAACACTGTGATTATTAATGTCTTCAGTTATCTTAAATAAAGTAGAGTCTTGGTAACTAACCCCCATAAATTCACATATATCTTTAATATATTTCTCAGGTTCTGCGGTTAAATTTTCATAATAAACCATGTAGACTTGTTCTTCAGGGATTTTAGTAAAAGAATTTGTTGCTTTATCTACAGATTCTTTCCATTGGAATGCGCAAACCTCTTCTAAAGAATAACTTTTAAGTTTATCTTCCATCCCAGAAAATTTTGGCCCCCAATAAGCTAACCTATTATTATTTGAAAAGATTTTATATAATCTGTTTATAAAATAATTAAAACCGTAATATGGCAAATCAGTTTTGGGAACAAATTTAAGCTTTTTGGAAAGGTAAGATGGTTCTAGAGAAGCCGTCCACCTTTTTTTAGCTGACTCAACTACGTCTCTCCCATCCCTGACTATATGTATAAACTTTGCATTTGGAAATATTTCATATAGAAAGTCCACCCTTAAGGAGTTGGCACATGTCTTTTCTATCAAATGAGTTGTATGAGAATTATTTCCCATCTCATCAAATTTCTTATGAATATATTTCTTAACCTTTTCAGTTGCCATGTCAGAAGTGAATTCATCATTAGGATAAGAAACGTTATAATGGCGCCATATATAATTTATTTCATCACAAGGCCAAGTTTTCACACCAGAAATCTTTGTAAGCGTATCCCTCAACATGTTTGTCCCGGATCTTCCAGCACCTATAATAATAACCGGTATATACGACATTTTTTCACCTCATAATGCATTTATTTTTTTATATACATGAAAATGTTGCTTGGTTATTTCGCTAATATCAAAATTCTTTTCAATAAACTGCCTTCCTCTGTTACCAAATTCTTGGCGTAGCCTTGAGGAATTTAATAGTTTCAAAATAGATTCAGCTAGTAGCTCACTGTTTTTAATAGGAACTAAGTAGCCAGTTTCATTATTAAGAACTGCTTCCTTACAACCTGGAGCATTTGTGGTTACAACAGGTATAGCACATGCAGATGCTTCTAAGATAGTTCTTGGCACTCCTTCTCTATATGAAGGTAATACTAGTATATCTGTTTCTTTTAATACTTGTTCCATATCTACGAATCCTAAATAATTTATTATACTTTTTTCTTGAGCATCATAAACATATCTTTTATCAACTGCATCAGGGTGTATATCATCAAATTCTCCAGCAAGATTGAAGGTTACATTAGGATGGGTGTCCTTAAGTATTTTTGAAGCTTCTATGTATTCTTTTACACCTTTTTGCCATAATAACCTCCCTACCATTATTACATTTATTTTTGAATTATTTTTAGCTAGAGGTGAGTATTTTTCAATATCAACTCCTGAACTGATTATCAATGATGAGTTGTTATCAAACACCCATTTTTTGTCTAAGAACATTTTATAGTCATCTCTATTTTGAAAAATAGTTCGATCAGCTTTTGATAAGAGTAGTTTGTATCCCAGGGAGCTTACTCTCTTTAGAAATCCTCCCTTAATAAATGAATGCCCCAAACCCGTTACTGTATTTACAATTTTTGCTTTATTGTGAAAAAATGTTGCAATAGTTCCGAAAAGTATCGGTTTGGCATGAAAATGGTGAATTAAGCTAGGTTTGTGTTTCATATAGATTTTTATTAAATCAAAAAGAGCTTTTAAATCCTTCCCTATCGATAATCCACCTCTGTTAAAATTGACTTCTTCAAATTCAGCTCCTAACTCAATTAATTTTGTAGAATGATGATCTTTTGATGTAGCTACGACTACCCTCCACCCCATATTAATGAATTCCTTGATAATTCTCTCTCTTGAATTAGTTAATGCAAATCCTCTATTAGCTACGAATATCACAATTTTTTTTGTTCTCATAAAACCTCCTAAGCCTAAATGTTTAGCTATTTAAACATTATAATTATCATATAGCTTTTCAAAATCCTCAACGACTTTAGATATTTCAAATTTCTCTAAAACTCTTTGCCTAGCTAATTTTCCATCATTTTTAACTTCATAAGAAGATTTGTTAATAAAATTAATTATTGCATTTCCTAAAGAAACATAGTCCTTTGGAGGTACTGTATATTCTTCATTATTTACTATATAACTAGAATCACCGACATCAGTAACGATACATGGAGTTTCACATGCCATTGCTTCCCCAATTACATTCGAAAAACCCTCTCCAGATGAAGAAGAGACTAAAACATCAGAAGATTGCATCAAATGTAGTACATCGTTTCTTCTTCCAAGTAATTTAACTCTATCTGATAGTTTATTTGACTCTATCATCTTTAACAGCTCGGTATTATTTGAATCAATATCTTTACCACACAAAGTTAATTCAAAGGAATACCCTTTATCCATTACATACTTCAATGAACTTAATAGATTGCTATAATCTTTAAGTTTATTCCACCTTCCCACGTGAATAATTTTTGTAATTTTAGGGTCTAACATATTTTTTTCACTCTTATTAAAAGCATTTAAGTCAGGTAAATAAAAACCATTTGGTATAACTAAAAAGTTATTAGCATTATAACCAATATTAATATGCTCCCTCATACCATTTTCTGAACAACTTATTATTTTATTTGGTATTTTAGATAACATCTTATTAATTTTCACTATTAAAACTGTTGTAAACTTATTCTCTTTAAAGTCAGTGTTATTATGTCTAATACCCCAAAATAAAACTTTTTTCCTGAAAAACTTCGCTAGAAACACTGAAAATAAATCAGCATGATACATCCATGATTGAATTAAATCTGCTTTTTTTGTAATCTTATAAGCTCTAAAGATTTCAAATGGAAATAAAAGTTTTTTTTGTAAATCAAGAGTGAATACAGGGATACCTAAATTTTCTATTTTTTCTCCGTAAAATCCCTTACCAGTGAGAGAAATTACGGTTATATTATATTTATCTAAATTTATGTTATTAAGGAGCTTAAATAGCATAGTTTCAGCTCCACCTTTATCCAATCCAGATATAACATGTGTAATATTTATCTTCACTAATCATCCACCACTCTTTTTGTAATTCCTCTATTAAAAATATATAATATTACTGATAAAATAAGTGCACCTATAGCAACGAAGAAGATTTGTTTCTCAAAGGAAAAAATAGTTCCCATGGAATTTCTATGTATATAAAATGTCCAGTAAGTACCCATCAATAATGCTACTGTATTTATAAGACTAATATCTGATTGAAGCATGGTATTGAATAAAGCAATTCCTATGTTATAAATTAGGATAAAAATTACAATCCCAAAAAATCCTTTTATAGCATAACCTTCAGCCCAAAAATTGTATGCCATCCCATAATCAGCATTAGGAAATAATGTAGTTTGGAACTTCTCATTAAAAATTCCAGAGTTAAAGCCAAAAATAGAAATAGGAATAGGTATAAAATTTACTAATAATATTAATACATAATTTAAATCTAGATTAAAATTCGTCTGAACAATCGTCTCTAAGATTAATTGTCTGCCAAATGGTTCACTATTAGAGAAGCTTCTTTCTATGTTCTCCCATTTAAACAAATTGCTTACTACGGAATTAATTCCACCTTGATTAAAAGATCCATATATGATTTTCCCCATAAAAGAAATATAAATGAAACATAAAATTAAGAAAATCTTTTTCACACTTACTTGCTGTATTATTGGTTTTGAACCATTTCTATAGAAGTGAAATAATATAATAGACATTACAGCTAATATAATAGAAGTTCTATTTCCTATTAGTAAGTTAACTATTAAAAATAAAGTGAAAACGATTATATAGCTTTTCCTTTTTGTAATTACAGAATGTATTAACCCTAGACTGGCAGTAACTCCCCATAATAGAAAAGAATATGATAGTTGATCCCTAATTTCTTTTTTTTCACTCTTAAAAAGCCCTTCTGCACCAATCAATGTTAAAAATATAAATAATCCAGAAAAGAGTAATAAGCTTGTTAAAAAAAAATGTTGCCCTTCTATTTTTTTAAATATACTTTTTTTCACTTTAACTTTATCAAATAAAAGAGCGGAAATTATTAATGAACTTAACAAAATCGTCATTATAATATAAGTGGAGCTAGAAAGAGAAATTTTATCCCCATAAATGGTATAAACAAAACCAAAGTAAGCCGGTAAAAAATACACTAAAGAGCTAAAATATGCTAGTGAAAATAAATCAAACCTTCTTTTACAAAGTAAGAAGAAGAGAGTTCCTATAATCGAAGTAAATATGAAGATAATTTGCAATTTACTCCCTCCTACTAAATGGTAAATAATATATTCTGTATCCAAGTTTCTTATTTGAGTGATAAGTTAATGTTAAATCCCTAATTATTGAGGTAAGTGATGTAGCTATGGCTGCCCCTATCATTCCAAAAATTAATATTAGGAATACATTCAAAATAACATTCAAACATAACACAGCTATTAATACTTTTTGAACCAAGCTTTGACTACCGGTCATATTTAATAATTGATAATTAAATCCTGTAACTGAATTTATCAATTGAGAGAAACATAATACTATTAAAACATATTTACCACTCGTGTATTCAGATCCAAAAATGTTCAAGAAAAAACCTGAAAAAAGTATAATAATTACTAACACAGGTGTAGAAGAAACAAACAATATCTTAGAAGAAAATTGAATAATTTCTTTCAAATTCTGATACTCGGAATTCCAATATAGCTCAGAAATTTTAGGAGCTATAATGTTATTTATAGCAATTAAAAAGAAGCTAGTTAGTAACGAAATTCTTAAAGCCACATTGTAGATTCCCACCTCCTCTGGACCTAAGAAAGCGCCTAACATTAATGTATCTGTCCAAAATAGCATTAAATGAGTAGCTGATGAAATCATCATTGGTAAAGAAATATTTAAAATATCTTTAGAAGAGGGAGAATAATTATTTAATGTTTTATAATTATTAGTTTTTTTTGAAAAAAAGCTATCTTTATAAAGATAAATAAAACTAACAATTGAAACTAATATTGCAGATATAATAACACTGGCAGCTACCTCATAATTTATGATCCCAAAGTTAACTATCGATAATAAGAGTAGTATTATTAAAACTAATACTCGAAAATAAACGCTCTCAAACATAAGTGAAGTACTAACTTTTTTTAATCCACGATAAATAAATGTAGTGTACCTATTAAACACATAAAATGGTAAAGTGAAACATATAATATATACCAACGATACATTTCCATCAAAAAACGTAACAGCAATTGGTACATTAAAAAATACAAGTAAAGTTGTAATACTTAATGTACCAATAAAGCCTAAAAATAATATCTTTTTCACAAAATATATCAACTCAACGTTTGATGATTGTTTCTTGTAATTAGATATATATCTTATGCTTCCATTTCCTGTTCCTAACATGGATAATATGGTAAATATATTAAGAAATGTAATTATTAAGTTAAATATCCCCATTTGAGAAGCGCCATATCTTTGTGCTATATACCATATAAGTAAATAATTTATAAGGAAAGCAAAGATTTTTATTAAGATGCCATAGACAGCACCACTCATAATCTCTTTATTATGTTTACGTTTTAACACATTCATATTATTATTTAATACTTTAGTTATCATTTGATTATCCTCATTGCTAAAAGAAGTTTTCTAAAGAATTGAAAAAACTACGTTAAGCCCTTGCTTTTCAAGATTTATTTCCCACATCTTTTCTTTTTTCTTTAAGTTATATTTTGCAATCCTAGTTGGTAAGTGACGACTACTTTTCAACTTATCAATATTTCCATTTAGCCACTGAGTATAATCTTTTTGCTTTGTTGGTCGCAATCGAGAAAAACCTACTATCACAGTCTCTTCATCAACTACCTTTAATCCACGACACCAGCCTAAAGCTTTAAAAGTGGTAATAAAGCTTTCTTCTAATTTATTTAAATCATAATCTTCATAAGTATGAGTTACTGTATCATATTTAACAATATGGCCATTAACAGTGGTATAATAAATGAAATTTTTGTATGCAATACCATCATGCATTCCTTCGATATTTATTTTAGCCTTATTATTATTATGAATATTTATTGCATCTTTTTGTTTAAACCTGGTAACCCAATAATGATTATCTAATATTGTTACATAATTGGGATGAGAAGTATGTGGTTTAGTTGAAGGAATTTTTCTATAGTCAACATCACTATTATAAGTTTCAACATCATCGTGCACCGGCCATTGAGCTAATAATTCACCTTCATATGAAAATTCCATTAGCAAGTCTAATCCAGTATTCACCACTAAGTAATTTCCATTCTTGGTCATTCTAACATGGTGTAGATCATTAAATGATTTGTGTGAAAAGTAATTTACTTTCTCAAGTGTTTCAGCATGTAAAGTCATAACCTCTGTTGTTGTACAAACGTGTATATAATCACCTTGTAATGTGCCCGCTTTAAAAACTATTGAAATTTCTTCTTTTGGAATTACATCTTTAGGTGACGAATAATTATAATCATTAACAACTTCTATTCTTTCTACATCTAATTCTAATATTCTTGCAACTTCATATTTATTGTAACCTTGTAAAGAGTGGGCTTGTTTTTTTTGTATAGCACCAGTAACAAATATAGTATTCATAACTATCCACCTTCTAGAATTAATATGTTCATAAAAAATTTTTTAACAATTTACTATCAAATTAATTAAAATAATAATACATTATAATCTCCATAAACTTATGTTATCTGGATAATTTTTATGATCTAATTTTCCTTTAATGTCCACAACTATACCTCTACCATGCTTTAATAAGTATTCAAACTGCCCCCAACCTTGCTTAAGGTATTCATCATGAGGAACAGCCATTACCACAGCATCTGCCGGTCTAAGTTCATTATAGTGAATTAAATCAATATTATATTCCTCATAAGCCTCTATTGGATTCGCTAAAGCATCAGTAACCTGTACTTCTACTCCAAAGTCTTCTAGTTCTCTAATGATATCAATCACCCTAGAATTTCTAAGGTCCGGAACATTCTCTTTGAATGTTAGACCCATTACAGTTACTCTAGCACCTTGAATTGGAAGGTTCCTATGAATCATTTGTTTTACTAAGGAAGTTGCTATATATTTACCCATGTTATCATTAATTCTTCTACCCGCTAGAATTACCTGAGGATGATATCCTATACTCTCTGCTTTATGAGTTAAATAATATGGATCAACTCCTATACAGTGACCACCTACTAGTCCAGGACTAAACGGCAAGAAGTTCCATTTAGTTCTGGCAGCTCTTAATACATCGTTTGTATCAATGTCCAGACGGTCAAATATCATTGCCAGTTCATTCATCAAGGAAATATTTAAATCTCTTTGTGTATTTTCAATTACTTTGGCAGCTTCTGCTACTTTAATTGATTCTGCTCTATGTACACCTGCTTCAACTACACCACTATATACTTCTGCTATATCATTTGTTATCTTTTCACTTTGTCCTGCAACCACTTTCGTGATTTTTGTAAAAGTGTGCTCCTTATCGCCAGGGTTGATCCTTTCAGGGGAATACCCCACAAAGAAATCTTCACCTGCTTTTAAGCCTGAATGCTCTTCTAACACTGGAACACATACTTCTTCGGTAGCTCCTGGATACACAGTAGATTCATAAACAACAGTTGTTCCAGGTTGTAAATGTTTCCCTAACGTTTCAGAGGCCTTGATAACAGGTGTTAAATCCGGCTGTTTATTTTCAGTTATTGGAGTTGGAACAGCAACAATAATAAAGTTGGTTTCCTCCAATTTCGAAGGGTCGCTAGTGAATTCAATATTTGCTTCTTGAAGATCTTTCGGTTCTATCTCATTAGTAAAATCAACACCCTCATTTAGTGTATTAATACGCTCTTCATTAATATCAAAGCCTATAATCTTTTCTGTTTTACCAAATGCAACGGCTACGGGAAGCCCTACATATCCTAAACCAACTACTGCAATATTATTAGCCATGTATTGTATTCTCCTTATAATAATCTAGGTACCAGTCAATAAAGTTATTGATGCCTTCTTTTATAGTTGTTTGTGGTCTAAAATTAACTGCATTAAATAAATCCTCCACATCAGCATACGTTTGAGGAACATCTCCTGCTTGTAAAGGTAAGAATTCTTTCTTTGCTTCAGTTCCAAGTTTTTGTTCTATTTCATAAATGAAATCCATTAATTTTACAGGCGAATTATTACCAATATTATATACTTTGTATGATGCGTAACTCGTCCCTGGATCTGGTGCATCTCCTGACCAATCTTCATTTGGTTCAGGTGGTTGATTGGTCAATCTTGTAATACTTTCTACAATATCATCAATATAAGTGAAGTCACGCATCATATCACCATTGTTAAAAACCTTAATAGGTTCACCATTCATAATTGCCTTTGTAAATAAGAATAATGCCATGTCTGGCCTACCCCATGGGCCATAAACAGTGAAAAACCGAAGCCCAGTTGTTGGTAAATTATACAAATGACTATAGGTATGTGCCATTAACTCGTTCGATTTTTTAGTAGCTGCATAGAGGCTAACTGGATGGTCGATATTATCATGAACTGAAAATGGCAATTTTGTGTTGGCTCCGTACACAGAACTGGAAGATGCATAGATCAAATGTTTGATATCATGATGTCTACATCCTTCTAATACATTAATAAACCCTACTACGTTTGCATCTATATAGGCATGAGGGTTTTCAAGGCTGTACCTTACTCCTGCTTGAGCTGCAAGGTTAATAACAATACTAGGCTTATGTTCTTGGAATACATTTTCCATTTCCGCCTTATCCTCTAAAGATACTTTTTCAAAATAAAAGTTTTCCTTGTCAATTTTGTTTAGTCTATCCTCTTTAAGGGAAGGGTCGTAATAATCGTTTAGGTTATCAATTCCTATTACTGTATGTCCTTCTTTTAATAATCTACTACTTACATGAGAGCCAATAAAACCGGCTGCACCTGTGACTAATATTTTCTCCATATACATTCTCCTCTATTTTGCATAACTGAAGTTATCCATAGTTTCATTGTTTGCTAGAGATAGTACATAATATCTTAATTGATCTAATTGAAAAGACTCATGATGATCAATTAAGTATTCAACATACTCATCCTTAATCTCAACTGGCTTACCAATGAAAATCTTTGGAAATATTGGTTTGTCATATACCTCATTATTATTAAGCAACTCTTCATACAATTTCTCTCCTGGTCTAACTCCAGCAAATTCTATAGATATATCGTCTTCGGTGAATCCAGATAGATGTATTAAGTTACGAGCAAGGTCTACAATTTTCACAGATTCACCCATATCTAGCACAAAAATTTCTCCACCACGCGCTAAGGCACCTGCCTGCAAAACAAGTCTTGAAGCTTCCGGAATTGTCATAAAGTAACGTGTCATTTCTGGATGGGTTACGGTTACTGGTCCGCCACTTTCTATTTGCTTTTTAAATAATGGAATGACACTACCGCGACTGCCCAGTACATTTCCAAAACGCACTGCAACAAAGTTTGTGTCACTCACGCCATTCAATGATTGAATAATCATTTCAGCAATACGCTTACTTGCCCCCATCACATTAGGAGGGTTCACTGCTTTGTCGGATGAAATCAGTACAAAATTACGAACACCAAATGTGCTAGCTGCTTCTGCTATATTCTTTGTCCCCATTACATTATTCTTAACAGCTTCTTTAGGATTAGCTTCCATTAATGGAACATGTTTATGTGCTGCTGCATGATAGATATAAGAAGGACTAAACTCTCGGACCACATCAAACATACGTTCACGATCCTGCACATCTGCTATGACAGGAACAATACTGATATCTAAATCTAACTTTGATAACTCCATATGTATGGTATAAATGCTATTTTCACCGTGACCTAAAAGAACTAGACGATAAGGTTTGAATTTTACAATTTGCCTGCAAATTTCCGAACCTATTGATCCACCCGCACCTGTCACAAGAACCGTTTTTCCGTTAATTTCAGAAGAAATTGATTCCATATCTAATTCTACTGGTTCTCTTCCAAGAAGGTCTTCAATAGACACATCACGGACTTGGCTAGTGGAGACGTTTCCCATAGCTATATCTTCGATCATGGGTAGCGTTTGAACATTCTTTACAACTGCTTGTGCTTGTTGAATAACTTCTTTTCTACGATGAAGCTCTACTGAAGGCATCGCTATAACGATATGATCAATATTTCTGGCCTCAGCTATTGAGCTTAATTGGTGAGCACCTCCAAGAACCGGGATACCAGATATACTTAGCCCATGCATCGTCTCATCGTCATCCACAAAACCTATAAGCTGAGAATGTTCTTCCTTGTTATTTTTCATTTGTCGTGCAAGCATTTGTCCTGCTGAACCTGCTCCCACAATTAATGTTCTTTGAATATTTTCATTATTTTTTATTACATTTACTCTTTTTCCTTTTGGTCGAAAAGTAACACCATAAGTCTTATAGTATCTCCATGCGAAACGAACGCCACCTATTAACAGAATATGTAACATCCATGTCACTGTTAATGCTCTCTCATAAATCGCACCAATAGTTATGAGCTGAATTACAGCGGTAATTGCAATTGATGATGTCACTACAATAATAATACCTACCAGTTCTTCCATACTGGCATATCTCCACACTTTCCTGTACATGCCTAATAACCAAGAGAATAAATGATGACAAACAAGTAGAATAATTGATGACATTAATATAGTATTATCAAAGATAGCATAGTAAGGATTTAAAAAGAAATGCGACATATAGATAGAAAAGGAAACAATCATAGAATCTATGAAGATCAATAATGCCAATCGCTTACTAAAAGACATATATCCTCCCCCTTTCATGTTTTGTAATGTTGTTAGAATAATCCTAAAACGTTACGAATAGAAATTTATTGAAGGTTCCATTTTGATGGTGTGGTGTTGCAATGACCAAGTTATAGTTTACCTTCAATATAATAGAGCAGGTACACCCGTTATGAAAAAATAATCTTTCATCAACAATTGCTTAAAAAAGGCGAAGTGAGTAAAATCTAAACTCGCTTCGCCTTTATCACTCTATTATCTTTCTGGACAATCTCACCGTTCATGATTTCCTCTTCACTAATATGTAGCGAAATTTGTAGCATATACGTTTTTATTTACAGGACTGCTCTCTTTAATGATTGCAGGCATATAAGTTATTTAAATATGATTATTTTCTTTTAAATAATCCATTATTACTTCAACAGATTCCTTTAACTCCATTTCATCTGTTTCCACCGTTACTTCTGGTTGTTCTGGTTCATCATATGGTGCATCAATTCCTGTAAAACCTTTGATTTCCCCATCTCTCGCTTTTTGATAAAGCCCTTTTGGATCTCGCTTTTCGCATTCTTCCAAAGAACATTTCACAAAAACCTCAATGAAATCTCCATCTTCAAGTAGTTGCCTTACTTGATTACGGTCTTCCCTATAAGGAGAAATAAATGCTGTGAGTGTAACTAAACCTGCATCATTCAGTAAATTAGCTACCTCCCCAATACGTCGAATGTTCTCTTTACGATCTTCAGGACTAAATCCAAGGTTATTGTTAAGTCCATGGCGAATGTTATCCCCATCTAGACGATAAGCATGAACACCATGTTCAAATAATGCTTTTTCCAGTTCTACGGAAACTGTTGATTTTCCTGAACCAGAAAGTCCAGTAAACCAAATGACAGGGCTTTTATGATTTTTTTGTTTTTGGCGATCTTCTTTAGTAACTTTAGAATTATGCCAAGTAATATTAGTTGATTCCACTATGTAACACTCCTAAATATACTTTATATGTACAATCATTATCGTGGTTATCATAACTAATAGCGTTAGTGGAAAACCACTCTTTAAATAATCTTTAAAGGTATAGCCGCCTGGGCCATAGACAATTAGGTTGGTTTGATAACCTATAGGCGATAAGAAACTAGCAGAAGCTGCTATTGCTACTAACACCGCCATACCAATAGGCTCTATACCAACACTGGATGCTACTTCCAACCCAATTGGGAACATAATAACTGCAGCTGCATTATTTGTAATTAACTCCGTAAATATATTGGTCATCATATAAATTGAACCTAGAATTGCAATTACTCCTAAAGGAGCAAGTGAGTTAACTAGAGAGTTCCCTAGAAATTCTGCTGTTCCTGTTTCCTTAATAACACTCCCTATACCTAATGCACTTGCTATTAACAACAACACCTGAAATTGAACGGATTGTTTAGCTTGCCTAGGGGTAATGGCTTTAGTAACAATTAATACTCCTACGGTTATAACCATTGCCTTAAAAATAGAAATAACCTGAAATGTTACTAAGGCAATCATACTGAGGAGTAAAACGAGAGCAAACCAACCCTTATTTTCACTTTCATAAAACTTTTGCTCGTCGACAGGTGATGTAGTATAAAAATCACGATGGTCTTGGTGAGGGTCAAAATTTTCCCCTGTAACAAGTAATAATAGATCTCCTGCTTTTGGAACAATATCACCGATTTTCCCCTGTACTAGCTCATCATTTCGATGAACAGCAAGCACGGCTGCATTATACTTTTCACGAAAACGACTTTGCTTGATGGTTCTCCCTAACAAATACGATTGATGTGACACTACTGCTTCTACCAACGGAGATTCTTGTTGCTCTACGTCATCAATTGAAATATCTGTTCCAGTATCAAGAGTTAAACCTTTTCGTTTTTGCAAATCCGCAATTGTAGAAAGCATACCTGTAAATAAGAGCCTATCACCTTCGAGAATCATTGTTTCTCCCGTGACAGGAGAGATGCTTTTGTTCTCTCTAAGTATTTCAATGAGATATAATCCCTTTAAGTTTCTTAAACCAGCCTCTTCAACTGTCCGCCCCTTGGAGGGAAACTCATAGGTAACTGCCATTTCACTTAAGTAGTCTTTAGTGTTCATTTTCACCTTGTCAATTAAACTCTGATTATTTGGCAGAATTTTGGGTCCAAATAGGATTAAATAGATTACTCCTATAATAGTAACTGGTAATCCAACCCACGCTAGCTGAAAAAAGGTAAACCCTAAATCTCCCTCTTGCAATAGCAAACCATGGATAACTAGGTTTGTTGAAGTCCCCATTAAAGTGATAGTTCCTCCAATAATGGATGCATAAGACAAAGGAATTAAAAACTTAGAAGGTGAAATGTTGTTTTCAGCGGCCCATTTTTTAATAATGGGCGTAAGTGTAACTACGATTGGGGTATTATTTACAAAGGCAGAGAAACCCGAAATAGGAAGTAGCAATTTCATTAAAGCTCCTCTTTCAGAATTGGTATTAGCTAAAAATTTCCCTATCAACCTCTCAATCAGTCCACTTCTCTCAAAAACTCCCGCTACAATAAAAAGCAATGCGATTGTAAGCATCCCTTCATTAGAAAAACCAGATAGTGCTTGTTCTGTATCTACATAGCCCATCATCAGAAAAAAGAATAAAGTCCCAAATACCAACAAATCCGGTCGGGCTATCTCGAAGAATAGCCCGACCAACATTAGTAAGATAGCTATGATCACAATGATCATTTCAGCTGTCATGTAGTTGTCACCTCTAGTCCTGCTTCATACCTTTAATCAGTACGTCCGCTACTTCAGGACGGGAGAATTCTTTTGGAGGACGTTCTCCATTACGTAGCAATTCTCTAACTTTAGTTCCACTTAAATGAACATGGTTTTCTTTATCGTGAGGGCACGTTTTCGCAGATGCCATGTTCTCACATACAGTGCAATAAAATGCGTGTTCGAACTTGAAGATGGCAATGCCTAGTTCGTCTTCTACTGTTTCGATTAAACGCTGCGCATCATATGTGCCATAATAGTCGCCTACCCCAGCGTGATCACGACCAACAATAAAATGCGTGCAACCGTAGTTTTTACGAACTGTTGCGTGAAGAATTGCTTCACGTGGACCTGCGTAACGCATCGCAGCAGGGTAGATAACAAGACGTACACGACCTTCTACATAATAGTTATTAAGGATAGCTTGATAGCTTTCCATACGAACATCTGCTGGAATGTCATCAGACTTTGTTTCGCCAACAAGTGGGTTAAGAAGTAGACCATCTACCGCTTCTAGGGCTGTTTTTTGAATGTGCTCGTGTGCACGATGGACTGGGTTACGAGTTTGGAATCCTACTACTGTTTTCCAACCAAGATCAGCGAACAGTTGACGAGTTTCTGCTGGATCTAAATAGAAGTCAGAGAATTCGCCGTGATTAGGACGATTAATAAGAGTTATCGGGCCACCAAGATAAACATTTCCTTTGTCATATACCTTCTTCACACCAGGATGTGCTTCTTCTTTGGTACCGTACACTTTTTCTGCTTCGTTTTCTTTATCATACGTATATTTTTCTTCTACTATTAGCGTACCGTAAATGATGCCGTCTTCTCCTTGCAGTGCGATTTTTTCACCTAAGTCGAAGCGCTTTGCTTCTTTTTCGCTAACAGGAAGGGTAATTGGAATACTCCAAATCTCACCTGTTTTAAGGCGCATTTCTTCTACAACACGAGTGTAATCTTGTTCCTTCATAAAACCAGTAAGTGGACTGAATCCACCAATACCGATTAATTCAAGGTCAGAAACGGACCAATCGGAAATGGTTAACTTCTGAAGTGATTCCGCTTCTTCTCTAGCTTTTTGTGATTCATCTATTTGGTTTACAAGTGTACCACCATGGGGATTGGATTCGTTTGTTAATGTTTGTACCAATGTAATTACCTCCGTGAATATTGTTTAGTAAAAATTTAAAGTGCTAATGATTAGTCAAGATATTTCCTTTTTAAGACAATTGTGGTTTCAAGTCTTTTGTTAAAACTGCTGATAATCACCTAATGAATAAATACGATCACCTACTCACTCATTAGATATTTATCCCAATTTCCTATGTAAATTAAAAAAACAGGGCATTAAACCCTACCTCACACCCCACCGGTGACGACTTGCGTCTAAGGTGTCCAGCTTGTGCTGCACCCACAGTGTGGCCGAGTGCCTCCGTTGATAGAGGTTAGGAGACATCACCTTGTTGTTGATTCTTTGCACGTTCGATTCATTTGGATGTTGTTAGAATAATCCTAGTATTTTGCGTTTTTTGATTCGTTCTGGGACGTCCATGGCTAGGACTTTTCCTTCTACTAGTAGCTCTGCATTTTCACTGAAAGTGTATTTAGCTGAGATGCCATATTCTCTTTCAATTTCTTCGTAGGCTTCTCGCATGCAGAAATTACGGGTGGAGGTATTATGGGCATCAGACGAAATCAAGTGTGTTAAGTTGGCCTCTATAAGTTGGTGGGAGAACTTACGGATTTTTTTACCGAATTTCCCACAAACGCTGGCAGCAGTCACTTGGGTGAATGTGCCGTTTTTCACAAATATATAAAGTTGATCTGGATGTTGAATCAGTTCGCTATTGCGTTCTGGGTGGACAATGATTGGTTTGTATCCAGCTACTTGGATATCAAATAGCATTTGTCCGGTATATCGTGGTACGTGATCAGATGGCAGTTCGACAAAGACATAGCCGCTTGTTTCGTTGAGTGGTAGGATGTTTCCTTGTTGTAAGTCGGTTACCATGTCTCCGTTAATGCGTGTTTCTTGACCAGGAAGGATGGTAATGGGAACGTTGGCTTCTTCTAGTACTTGGTTGAGGTTGGAGACGGACTTTCGAATGGAATCAGGGTATGTAAGGTAGGTTCCATTTTGGTGATGTGGGGTAGCGATGATGGTATGGATTCCATCATTCATAGCGGCTTTCGCCATATTTTTACTTTCTTCTACATTTTGAGGGCCGTCATCCATATTAGGTAATATATGACTGTGGACATCTATCATTAGACCTACACACCTTTATCAAATTGAGTAATTTGCATTTATTTAATGGTTTTAACTTCCTGTTATTACAATGATGTTTCCAATTCTACCAGTATAATCCTATATTGGGAATAGCGAACTGTGTCGAATGGTATAAAATTAATACCTTTTTTGTATATTACTGTAGATAAACCCTCTGTCTATTGATGAATTTCTTTCTATTTACTCCTCTTAATTCCATTTTCTGATATAATTATGTTTTGCAAGACTATTAATAAATGAGGAATCTTAAAATGAAAATGACACGCAAGAAAAAAATACTTAAAAGAAAACGTGTGTGGCTTATTTTTATTATCTTATTCTTTAGCGTGTGCGGCTGGTTGTTTTATATGTATTCCGAGGTAAGAAACACAGTCGACTCTGTTTATACGCCTTTAGAAGAAGATGGATTAATGGGACATCATGATGAAAAATCCTCTTTCCAACTACAAGATTTGAATCCTATACAAAGAAAGAGTGGCGAAGACATCGAAGAATCACTTACGTTTCTATTAGCTGGTGTGGACGAAAGAAACAATGATGTAGGACGTAGCGATGCGCTAATGTTGGTAACGGTGAATCGAAAGAAAGATAGTATGAAGATGGTCAGTATTCCTAGGGATACAAGAACCGAAATTGTTGGAGACGGCCGTGTAACGAAGATTAATCATTCGTATGCCTATGGTGGAATGCAGATGACTGTGAATACAGTAGAACAATTCCTGGATATACCGATTGACCATTATGTTCGCGTTAATATGGAAGGGTTCCAGGATACTATTGATTTACTAGATGGTGTTGTCGTTAAAAATGATTTTCCGTTTTCCTATAAAGGATACTTGTTTAAGGATGGAATGATTACCCTACAAAACGGGGATGAAGCCCTTGCGTTTACAAGGATGCGCAAGAAGGATCCGGATGGTGACTTTGGTCGTCAGGAACGTCAAAGAAGAGTCATTACCAGTATGATGGATGAACTTGCAAGTTTCACGTCCATTACAAAGGTAAAAGGGTTACTCGATATTGTATCCAATAACGTAGCAACGAACATGAAATTAGATAGAATGCTATCGATTCAACGTCATTTCGCCAGCACACGTAAGAATACTGAAAAACTTTCCCTGAATGGAACAGGCCAAACCATTGATGGCTTATGGTACTACATAGTGAGTGAGGAAGAACGAAATCGTGTATCCTCTATCCTTAAAAATCATTTACAATCACCATAAAAAAGGAACCCTACTGTATGAAGTAGGGTTCCTTTTTTACAAGTTATGCATTTGTTCCATAATAGTAATAATAATTACTCTTCTTGATTTGTTTTCCGTTCAGTACAACACCTAAGATTTTTGCATGAGCGTTTTCTAGCAGTTCCTTGGCTTTTTGGGCGGAGTCATTTTCCGTTTGTTTGCTTCGGACGACGAGGAGGGCACCATCGCACATGTTTGCTAGAATCTGAGAGTCCGTAACAGCTAGTACGGGTGGTGTGTCAAAGATAACAAGATCATATTCTTGCTGCGCCTCTTCTATTAACCCATTCATTGCTTTGGAACCTAACAGTTCAGCAGGATTTGGTGGGATTGGACCACATGGCATTACATGAAGATTCTCAATTCCACTAGCTGCAGCTGTTTCAAATAATGCATCACTTCCAACCAAATAATTACTCAATCCTTTGGAATTGTCTACTCGAAACGTGTAATGCATTGTTGGCTTCCTTAAGTCAGCATCAATCAATAAGACCTTCTTCCCTTGTTGGGCAAACACGGTGGCAATATTGGCCGCTGTCATCGATTTTCCTTCGCCTGGTCCCGGTGAAGTCACAATCATGGTCCGTAAATCGCGATCAACAGAGGCGAACTGTAGATTGGTTCTGATTGTTCGATATTGTTCTGAAATGGGGGATTTTGGGTTAAAGTTCGTAATGAGTGTACGAGCTTTCATTAATAAGTTCTTCTTACGTGCCAACAGATTCACCTCTTACTTGGGAGGAACGATTGGTCCTTGAACTACCTAAATCATCCTCTTTGATTTCAGATATCACACCTAGTACCGGTAGTCCTAACGTCTGCTCTACATCTGTTTCATTTTTAAGACTATTATCAAGGTACTCTAATAAAAAGGCGATCCCTACACCAATCATAGCACCCACAACAAACGCAATGGCTATATTCAGTACTGGCTTAGGACTAACTTGTGATGGATTAGACCCGACGTTTGCTTTTGACAAAACACTAACATTGTCTACATTCATGAGGTTGGGAATTTTTTCTTGGAAGGTTTCAACAGTAGTATTTGCTATTGTAGCTGCTTTGTCAGCATTTGAATCAGTAACTGTCACGGTAACAACCTGAGAGTTTTGTTCACTATTCACATTAAGCTTTTGCTTGAGTTGACCTGACGTGATATCTAAGCCCATCTGATCTACCACTTCATCTAAAATGGCCGGACTATTGATAATAACATTATATGTATTGATTAACTCCACATTTGTCCGGATGTCATTCACATTATAATTCGCATTTGCTTCTCTCTCATTCTGATTAACTAAAAACTGCGTACTAGCTTCATAGGTTGGGGTTAAAAAGAAAAAGCTGATGATTCCACTTGTCACCGTAGCAACAATAATAAAGGATAAAATAAGAATGATGCGTTTTTTCAATACTTCAAAAATCTCTTTGAGAGAGATTGTTTCTTCCATGAATGTACCTCCATTGTATGTATTTTCTAGCAGACTAGACACATTATAGCATAATCTGACAGAGTTATTTATTAACATTTTATAAATTATATGTATTAGTTCTAAATTCCTAACGAATGGAATTTAATTGCAATAAAATTTCGTAGCATGGAATTTTCTACAATAAATAGATTTCAATATTCATATATGGTATTATTAGGAAACGATTTACATCGAGGTGTTTACATGATTATTAACCATTCTATATCGGCATTACAAATTACGAATAATCTATCAAAATCAACTACAAATACATCGAAAACAATGCAGAAGTTAAGTAGTGGAAAGAGTATTAACACTGCTTCAGACAATGCTGCTGGATTAGGTATTTCTCAAAAGATGACGGCGCAAATAAGAGGCCTAGCCCAGGCAGAACGTAATATTCAAGATGGGATAAATCTTGTTCAAACTGCTGAAAGCGGACTAAATAAGATTAACGATCCTAATTTAATGCGGTTGAAAGAATTAGCTATCCAAGCAGCGAACGATACATTTACATCCCAGGATCGAAAAGCAATACAAAAAGAAGTCGAACAAATCAAAGGTAGCATAGATGATATTGCCAATCATACAGAATTTAATACAACGAAAGTCCTCCGCCCACCAGTAGACAAGGGAAACCCACCTCCTCAGGGGAAAGCAGATGTTCTATTTGTTATTGATAATTCTATAAGTATGGGGTCAATTCAAGGTAAGGTTGCAGACAATCTTACGAATTTAGTAAATCAAGTAAGTAGTGAAGGTGTATCAGATATCCGTTTTGGTGCAATGGACTATACAAGCGGGAGCACCATCCACTCATTTGCTTCAGGAAGTTCATGGACTGATGATCCAAAAGAAGTAGCCGATACGCTGAATAGTCTTTCGTCTAGCACAAGTGGGGTAAGTGAGAACTTAGCTACAGCAATGACTAAAGCCATGAATGAGTACTCGTACAGAGATAATGGCACGAACCAACAGGTGAAACATATGATTCTAGTGTCTGATGAAGATGCAGATGATATCAGTAATCAATCCGATATTGATCAAGTTTTATCAGAATTATCATCTAACGGGGTTCGTGTACATGGGGCATTTAGGCCAGTTTCAACAGGACCGGAAAGCACAGAGGAATTTGATCAATTTATCAATCAAACAGGTGGCAAGTCCGTTGATATTAATGATAGCAATTGGGGGAACCAACTCTCCTCTATCATTGGAAAATCCATTGGAGAGGAAGCCTCTACTACGGAGGAAAACGATATGCCTCCCCTCTCCCTTCAAGTTGGTCCCTCTTCAGGCGATCAATTTGATGTTTCGTTGTTCGATGCTAGAACAACGAACCTAGGCATTGATGGCATTCAAATGGACACGAAACAAGAAGCATTAAACTCCTTAAGTAAGATAGAAGGGGCAATGGATCAAGTTTTATCTGAGCAATCAAGATATGGATCTTACACAAATGCTCTGGATCATATCAGTAACAATGTGAGTAACTATAAAATCAATTTAACAGAAAGCAAGTCTAGAATTGCTGATACCGATATGGCTAATCAATCTATGAAGTTAGTAAAAGAGAAATTACTTACAAATGTATCTCAAAGCTTACTTGCTAAAGCCAATCAAAAAAGACAAGATGTGCTAGCTATTATGAAGTAATACACCTCTTTCTACTAAAAAGACGGACTCTCCTATTCCTTGAGTTCGTCTTTTTTGTTGTGGTGCGCCTTTCTTCTTCGTTAATGGATTTTAGTCGAGATACATAGTAAAAAAGCATGCAAGAGGATTTGACCCTCAGCATCTAAGATGTGGGTGGGATGAGGGGACAGGTCCCTCATCTCATATAGTGAAACATTCAGTGACATGTTTTCGTAGCAATCGTTAGGAGGTATTTCTTCACTAATGGGGTACTAGTTTAATAAAATTATGTAATAAAAAAACGCTCCGATTCAAATCATCTCAGAGCGTTTTTTATACTTAGGTTATTCCTATTTCGATAATGTTATGTTGTTAATTATAAAATTGGGTTGCATCATCGGTCATATCTAACGTAATGCTATCAACCTCTTTGTTAGACGTTATTCTAATGAACACTTCATCAGTGCTCTCCCCTTTAAGCAACGTTGCTTTTATCGAACTATGGTTCTTCCCATCAAATTCCTCATATGTATAACGTACTTTTCCTTTATTGTACCCCTTGCCATATACATATTCTTCTCCATTATCTAAACTAAGGTGATACAACTCTTCATCCTTATTTCTTCTTGCTTCGCTTAACCAATTATTTATCTCTTCAGTATAGTCTTCATCTAACGACAGATACTCATAATGTACAACAGCATCACTATTGGCCTTATCGTCGGTATTTTGTTGACATCCGACTAAGAAAAATAAGCCAACTAATACACTAAACATTAGTAAGTTGTGCGCCAAAACCTTTTTATTACTCTTCTTATTCAAATAACTTCTCTCCTAAACCTGCCTTGTTTTCCTACACTGTTTCGAAACCACTTAGTTCTAGCCCCATACATTATAAAGCATTTCGATAGATTAATAACCCAATAAGAAATGCATAAAGAACTATCACCCGATAATCCCTATACTTATAGAAGAATAGATGAGCGAGTAACATGTATAATACAAACAAAATAAAAGGGACAAACGTTTGTTGGAATAGAAACATTGCTAGGATAGCTATTATAGCACCAATCATATTCACGTTTTTCATATCCTCTATTTTTTCCATGAAGTCCCCCCATCTCTCTTCCAAATTGGGACGAGGGACCTGTCCCTTCGTCCCATTATTCGTTACTGTATTTTCTCACCATGATATAACTGTATAATAACAGCAACCCTCCACCTATTTCGAAGGTCCAGAATAGGACCATTCCAATGGTTTCGACTGCTAATTGTAGAAAACCTCCGATTATGATGATGAGCATACTCAAACACAGGTAAGACATGTACTTCTGAACTTTTGATTTACCCCCCATGCTTACATCTCCCCTCCAAATAGGCATAGTGGGATGAGGGACCTGTCCCTCCATCCCACTAAGTGGTTAGTTCATCAAACATTTTCTCGCCGCCAATAATCGTTGCTACTATGCCAATATCTTTAATCCTCATCGGATC
Source organism: Pontibacillus yanchengensis Y32 (assembly GCF_000770635.1). Taxonomy (GTDB): domain Bacteria; phylum Bacillota; class Bacilli; order Bacillales; family BH030062; genus Pontibacillus; species Pontibacillus yanchengensis. Next base: position 52,766 of record NZ_AVBF01000001.1, on the reverse strand, counting down.
CACCTTGGTTGGATCGCTATCTAGTATTGCAAAATCAGCGCGTTTTCCTTTCTCGATGGAACCAACGATATCTTCCTCAAAGTTAAGCTCTGCTCCATAGATTGTCATAGATTTGAGCGCTTCATTGACGCTTATCTTCTGCTCTTCTCCTAGTACTCTTTCACTACGGGTAACGCGATTCACTGCAGCCCAGATGGAGAACAGTGGGGATATGGCTGTGATTGGGTTATCGGAATGTAACGTATAGAGCATATCCCGCTCGACTGCTTCCGCTACAGGGTTCATTCTGCATGCTCGTGCTTCTCCGAGGAAAATATCTCGGTGGCGGTCACCCCAGTAATAGACGTGATTAATAAAGAAGGAAGCTGCAATATTGTAGTCGTTCATTTTATCTAAATCAGCCTGCGAACCTGTTTGTACGTGCTCGATACGATGGCGATGGTCTTCTCGCTTGTTTTGGTCGATGGCGTTCGTATACGCCTCGATAATCGAGCCAATCGCCCGGTCGCCATTCCCATGGGTGGCTACGCGAAAGCCTCGGTCATGTAGTTCTTGCACCATATCATTGAAAAGCTGTTGATCAAAAACAAGCTCTCCAGTCACATCAGGATGTTGCTCATAAGGTTCTAGCAAGGCGCCCGTTAATCCTTGAATGGACCCGTCCTGAAACAGCTTCGCACTATCCAATACAGCTCGTCCATTAGAATCAGCCATGATTTTTTCATTCATTTCTTCAGCCGTCATGCCATCAAAAGGACCGCCATCACGCACCAGATGATGCAGCATCATAAAGCGCATGCGAAGTGGATTCTTCCCTTCTGCCAATGCTTTCGTATGCGTTTCGTATTCCTTCATGCCAAGGTCCAGGCCAACACCGGCATCTGTATTGGTGGTAATGCCTTGCTTCAAGTAGTCCATCGCAGCCCGATTAATCTTCTCGGTTAATGTCTCAACAGAAAGCTCCGGCATACTGGAAAATAGGTAATCGAGCACAGGAAATTCATATAAGACACCATCTAGATTGCCGTTTTCATCACGACCAAAGTGTCCTCCAGATGGGTCTTCTATATCCTCCGGCACTTCTGCAACCTCAAGCGCCCTGGAGTTCACGACCGCTAAGTGACCGGAAATATGACGGATGAACACGGGATGTTGAGGAGCTACTCGGTCGAGCTCTTCCCGAGTAATATGACGGCTTTCTTGTAAAAGCGTATCATCATACCCCCATCCCATAATCCATTCTGCTTCCCCTACCTCTTCAGCCTGGGCACGGACGCGCATGAGAATGTCTTGAATCGTATGGTTCGGTGGTGTCGCGCAGTTCACGTGCTCACGTGTTTGCGAGTACATGAACAGGTGATTATGCGTATCGATAAACCCAGGTATCATTGTATTCCCTTTTAAATCAATAACTTCCACATCATGTGATACCTCGTCCTGCGCTGGGACACTCGCTTCCCAAATCCCAACAATCTTTCCATAACGAACAGCTACAGAACCTGCGCGGGTGGATTCCTCATCCAGCGTTAACACGGTTCCATTTACATAAAGTTGATCTGCTTGTATCATAACGTTCCTCCTGATTTATGCATGATAGGTTGGTGACTCCTGATACGTCGTTTTACTACGGTCAAAATCCTCAAAGTACACCGCCTTCACTTTTTCCGTTTCCGAATGCTCTGTCATCAGGCTAATGCCTACTAAGGTAACAAGAGAAATCAAGAACCCGACAATCGTTTGGTTCCAGCCTGTCCCAAGCAACGGCCAAATCGTCGTGATAATTCCAGATGATAGCATACTAATGAACACAGCGCGCTTGGTTACCTTTCTCCAGAACATGACGGCCAAGAAAGGTAATACCAATGTTACAGCCGACAATCGGAGCGCCCATTGGTAGATAGTAATGATGTCCGTAATCATAAGATAAAATCAATCCTAGTACTGAAATAATGACCACACTCACACGAGACGGGTTAGAGAAGCACACTAGTCGCTGGGCGCTGGAGCTGGACATTGAAAAAATAATAGATCCCCATCCCGAACAGGAACCCGAAATAAATAAAGAAATAAATCGCATATGTATGTACCCATTGATCCAATACCTCTCCTGTTTTACTGTTTTAATTTTCTAACAAATTTTATGCTACTACACTATTCACTTTCTTAAAAATAACAAAACATGTAGGATGTGGAAGTTTGTGAGGAAATGAAGTCACCTGGGTGTTTACTCGTTGATATGTTTGGGAGATTTTATGATAGAATACAAAAAAGTAGCTAGCTATCTATTTGAAGGATAACTAGCAACTTTCTACTATAATATATAGACATGCGGTTACTTCTTCTTTCTCCTAAATCCACCTATAGCCAAGAAAATAACAACAAACAAGGCAATCCACGATCCTATCCCCATGTGCTCACCTCCGAGAGTTTTTACGTAGTATTATTAATTACGATTCAATCGTGAAAGTGTTTCATTAATATATCAGGGAATATCTGTCCTGGTAGGAGTATGTTTTTACATTATCAATTAAGCTGACTTTCACTTATTATCTCGTTTATACGTAACGAATATTGTGTTACAGTCGTCAAATACAATAGGCATTAAATGAATCTCTGAGTTGATATGGACTATTTGATATGAAGATCCTACTCAGCGACTCACTTTAAGTACATGTCCATTAGATTGAATATTCTGAATTATGTCAATGAATTTAGGAGTGCTCTATGAACCTTAATCAACTATTAAATGGTAATGAAATACCTTCAACCAAAAAGATCACATATAAAGAATTGGTAGAACTTATTCAAAAGCGATTAACTCAATTGAATGAACACTATGTATGGAATCAATTTTCTTATATTGAGGAATTAAGAAGAATACATATCGGTACACTTCCCTATCTCGTTTTTTTGGGTAAAAAATTGAATATTGAAATTGAATTGTGGAATGTAAAAACATCATTAAATGGAACAATCTTTGATGTTGATCTTAGTCAACAAATTCAAAAACTATATGAAGATGTAAACAATATTGTAACGTCAACTTATGAATATCGACAAAACATATATAAAAACATTGTAAATGATTATTTTAATATTGGATTATGCTTGGGAACGACTCCCACTCAACTACATAAGTATTATAAGGAAGAAAAAAAGAGTGTAATAGAAAATTTCAGACATGACATTCAAAAGTATTACATCCACAGGAGATATTTTAAAACGTAAATCCCCACAACTAACATAGCAAAAAAACCCTCCTATGAATTCATTTGAATTTGGTATTAAATTCAAGTTTTATATACCGATATTACCATAGAGTAATAATTCACCTATAAGGAGGGTTTGGATGAAAAGAACGTTATTTTTATTAACTATTTTATTTTTTATTAGTCTTCTGTTACCAAACATAAGTGAAGCAGAGGTTGGTAAGCAGAAGAAGTGGACGATTCAATTCAACACCACACTGGATGAAGAGACAATAAATGAGGAATCCATTCGTGTTACGAATTTGGATGGAGAAGAAATGAATGTTAACACAACGATTGTAGATGGTAATTCTGTAGTAGTTGAAGCGCCACCTTCAGGCTATACACCAGGTGAATCTTATCTATTACATATCTCAAGTGATATCAAATCTACTGATGGATATAAGTTAAAAAATGCAGTTGTAATGGACTTCACTGTTCAAACAAGTACTATCCCAAGTAAAGAAGTCATATCTTCACAAACTACATCACACAACATACAAAATCTTATCAATCCATATAATCCAATAGTTGATATATCTAAACTTGGAATAGATACTGGAAATATTGATTTGATGGGGATTAGCAAAAATGATTCCAACTTGAATAAGCGAATCTATACCGATGATGAAAACCTTCTGGTTGATACAAACGAAGAATTAAACCCTCTCCAATTAAACACTAGTTATATGTTGAAAATTTATATGGAAGACGGCCATCGTCACTACGTACATTTTAATACATCAGGGTTACCGACTTTGCCAACGGAAAGCGATGATAGTGAAGTTGTAATGATTCCCGCCATGCCAGATCAAGGATTTAATTATCCATACTTTTTGAGAATGCCTCCAGATTACAATAAAGACAAGCATATAGATTCATCGCGTTATTTAATGGTTTTACCAAACAACACTGGCTCATCAAACGACTATGAAAAAACATTAGAAGATACAAGAAGACAGGTTCAACGTCATCCCTTATCTCAAGATCTTGGAAACACTTTATGGTCACCAGTACTGATGCCGGCTTTTCCAAGACCGCGGTTAAACTATGAAGATGGATATTTTTATACTCATGCGCTGGACCGATACACTGTTACGCTGTCAGAACAAAAATATCAAGAAGTCATGAAAGATGATCGATTCCTATCCCAGATGAAGCAAGAAGGATATACACGTGATGATATTCATGACATGGTAGATGTTGAGGGACAGCTTGAGGCAATGATTGATCATGCAACTCAGTATTTAAACGAATATGATCAAAATATTGTAGAAGAGAAAGTATTCTTAACAGGTTATTCAGCTGGTGGAAACTTCACCAATAGATGGGCTGCATTATATCCTGAACGTGTAAAAGCTGTCGCGTCAGGTGGTGTGAACAGTACGGCAATAATCCCTTCTAAGCAAGCTAAAGGAGAGGACCTCATTTACCCAATTGGCATTAGTGATTATAAAGACATCACTGGGCACTCTTTCAATATGGAAGCTTATAATCAAGTAGCAAATTTCATCTACCAAGGAGAAACAGACGAGAATGATACGTATGGGTATAGCGATACATTTGGTCCTGAAGAAGAAAGACTTATACAAGAAGTTTTAGGGGAAGAGATGTATCCAACAAGATGGAATAACAACAAAAACCTTTATTTCGAGTCAGGAGCCAAGGGGGCTTTTGGGTTATATAAAGGAGTCGGTCATGAAATTAGTGATAATATCATTGAAGACTTAGTGGAGTTTTATAAAGCTAATCGTGATTCAAAAAATCCAGTCTATCCATCTTCTTCATCTAATTTAGAGGTAGATACAGGAGAAGAATAACATTTTATAACATAAAAAAATCGAAGCAAGAAAAATATCTTTCTTGCTTCGATTTTTATTTTTTCATTAATAAGTAAAATCTACGAATCTTTTACTTCCACTTGGATGATTTCTCCATTTAAAATATCCTCTTCTGAGTATTTAAATGGTATTTGAAGAATACGATAGTCATCCTTTTCTTCATTATAAGTGAATGGGAATAAATTATCTTCTCCATCTTTTGTAATAGATAGATAAAGGTTTTCCAACCCTGACTCTACTTCTAGAGAAGATGCTGGTACTTTTAGTGCATTCGCTACTCCAGCTACGTTACGAATAACAGGTTCTTTTTCTTTTACAATCATAGCCATGATTTTCTCCTCCTTAGTGCTTACGCTACTTTTATTATGCAGGATTCATGCCTATTCGACAATACCATATTTAACCTTTCACAACGACTTTGGAATTTTTCAATTGATCTACGTCTGCTTGAGTAATCTCAATGTTGCGGAAACTTCCTCTTTCTCTATTGAACGTTAGGTCAATCTTTTTGTCGTTCGCTTTAAGATATACAGAACTCTTAGCTGTAGCACCTTTAATATCTTTTAGCTTTATTTCTACACCATTTACACCCGTAAGAATATTTACGGCATTTCCGTTCACTTCACTAAAGGTGAACGTTCTTGTTTCACCGGAAGGTTCGTTACTACTATTGTTAGCACTACCATCATCAGAGGAGTTATCCCCTGTCGCAGAGCCACCTCCATCTGAGTTAGAACCTTCCTCGCTGTTGCTATTATTTGCACTTCCCTCTTCAGAGCTTCCATCATTAGAGTTAGAACTAGAGTCCCCTTGGTCGGAATCTGAGTCAGATTCTCCTCCACCTGAACTGGAATCTTCTCCATCTTTCGAGTCTTTATTACCGCTGTTACCTTCTCCAGCATCATTGGAACTTTCATTAGACTTTTTATCTGAGGAACCTTCTTGATCTGTCGATTGTTCATTATCTTTCATATCATCTGCATTCTCGAGATCTGTTGATCCATCAGAGCTGCACCCTGCTACTACGAGAAAGGTTGTAAAAAACAATGGCATGATGTACTTCTTTAGCATGACAACTCCTCCTAAATATATTCCTTATATCCATATTCTAGAAAATAGTATACCATTATGCAACAAATATCCCATGGGGCTGAAGATGGATTTTTTGGTTAAGCAAAATATGGAATACCTACCAAAAATCGTAACCTTTCTATCTATTTGTTAAACATTTCATTTATATCTGTCGTTTTAAGCGAAAGGAAGTTACTAGTTTATAGATATTTTTTTATCTGAACTTTTATATTATATAGTTTATTTGTATTGAAGTCTATTTCCAACACTTGCGAAAATTGATCAAACGTTTGATTAACGAACAAAATCGCTGACGCGACTAAATCACGTCCCCAAGTGTTGATCATTCACTTGGGGCGTCTTTCGCTCTTGTGATAGTGCCGTTGCACACCGGACAATGTAATTCCACTTCTTCCCCAGGTTTTAAGTCCACACTAAATTCATCGATAACGTACTCCGGTACCTTATCGATTTCACCACATTCTTTGCACTTAAAATCAATGAAGACTTCTTCCTTGTCTAAACCCAACAGTTCTTCTAACCATTCTTCTGATTCTTCTTGTGCTTTGGCTTTATCCTGCTTTTTTTCTTTGGACAAGACCGTGCTCCCTCCACTTCTTGGCAAATTTTGTTTCCTCCATATAATGATAAACGAGCCCGTAATCCTGGTGCCACACCTCTACTAAGTCCATCTTCCTCTCGCAAAATGGACATTTCAAAGGGTCTTTATGAAAGGATTCCATCAGTCTTTGGCGATACGTTTTTTTCGATTTTTTCTTTTGAAGGACGAATTCGATTTGTTTCGTTCTCATATATGCGTATAAGCTCAGAACTTGTTTCGCTCTCCTATAGGACCTTCTACTATAAAGACCATATCGTCCTACCATTCGAAAGTGCTTAGGTGGGATGTGTTGAAGAATTTCAAACAAAAATTTATATACACCGATTTTCTTATCTACTCTTTTGCCTGTTCGATGGTCTTCATACCAGTAGTGAACAAATTCCCCATCATACTTTTCAATCCTATATTCCGCTATGGCAGGGCGAGCTAAGTAACGACCAATATACCTCGCTACACCTTTGGCATTCTTAATCTTTTGCTCAGCGTTCACATAAAACCCTTTCGGATAGCCTTTATAAAGGTTATCAATCAAGCTTTGGACAGCCTTATGATTTGGAAACCACTTTTTCAAGCAGTCTAACACTACTTTCTGCCATGATTTTCTTAAGTAATCATAAGGAATATATCCACCACTAGATACCCATTTTTCATCTTTATCCAATGCACCTTCCGTCACGATGGCATGAATATGGGGATTGAAATTTAAATCTCGGCCAAATGTATGAATAACTGTAATGACACCCGATTGAAGACCTCGTTTCTTACTTCTATAGTAATTGTGATATTGAAACACATTAGCTACTTGTTTACTTAGTTCATTTAATTTTTTTCGATCTTTATAGAACAACCTTCGTAACTCTTGGGGGATCGTAAAAACCATGTGTCGATGAGGAACATTAAAAATCATCTCTTCTTGCTTCTCAGCCCATTCATCGGAATATTTCTTCCCACAAGCATGGCAAAATCTACTTTTACATAAGAAATGTACAAAAACAGATTTTGTTTCACCTTCGCATCCCAGACATTCATAACGAGCATATCCCATGTCTCTCGTTCGACATTTAATGGTCTTCTCTACCGTTTCTTTAATATCATCGCGTAGGGACTCGGGGAATTTGGTTGAATGGAAGTCCCAAAAACCAGCAAAATGATCTTTTAGTATTTTCTTGATTACACCTGAGCCGTGATACCCCATTGTACAAACTCCTTAATCAAATTACCTTTATGATATCATTAAACTTATCCACAACTACAGACCGTTTATAGTTTCCTAGACAAGAACAAAAGCGCAAGCGCCCGGGTAGTGACGTATATGCTGGACTGAGCCGTAGGAGATAAAGGCAACACGATGAACGAAGTGATTCGATGTTAACTTATCGGTACGGAGGCGAGGGAAGCATACTAGTCGCTGGGCGCTGGAGCTGGACGTGGCCACTTCACTTTTTAGTTATACACAAGCGTTGAATTTTATAATTTCCTAGAATAAAAAAGCATGCCCCTTTTATAAGAGGCATGCTACTTTATTATAATTGAACATCAAACACATTACGCTCGACAATTCTAGCTTCTTTCTTAGAAATAAGATTTCCACCGCTAGAAAAGAAACAACCTTGCGTGATGATTTCATCCATTGCTGCATTCACAGCAACTGGGTCAACTGGTTCGATTGGTTGGTCCATGGAAATCGTCACCGTTCTATTCTCTTCATTTAGAAATTTCAGTTCAAGTTTCTTGGCCATGGTATTACCTCCTTTCTATTTTAGTTAGAGCCAATTAAGACTCGAATAATTCACTCGCATCGTTACGTTCTACACCGTATAACGTACGTTGCTGAAGGCTAGTTAATGCAGTGGCTACAGCGTAAAGCTGATCTGGCGTTGAATCGGTTTTAATGTTGTTGAAGTTTTTGTTCTTTAGTACTGGTTTTCCGTCATCATCCATGCCATCTTCGAAAATGAGTTGAAGTTGGGAGTTAATTAGGTTGGAAACTGCCATCGTGATCACCTCCTTTCATAGGTATAATCGCAACAACTATTAAAAGAGGTGTCCGAATATATAAAAAATCCAAAAGATATGTTCTCATACCTTTTGGACTCTTATTAAATTGCTATTCTAAGGGTTATAGACAATCAATGAGGTCATTCAATGCCTCCTTAATAGTAATGGAATGGGATTGTTCCGATTGATAATATCTTTCATAATTTCTTTCCATTCATGCTGCTCTTCCATCGCGTCATTCAACATCCTTTTCAGAAAAAGTGTATAAGTTGGCAACTGTAGCATCTTTTCTTGTATGGTTGTATCTAATTTGGTAATATATTAAAATTTTTCTATGTTAGTGAAGCTTTTTTTCTACTATCCCACAATATTTATGGATGTATTGTGTATTTTTAGGGTTTTCGGATTTTTTTGTTTGAGTTATTGTTCTACTAAATACATCTTTGTGTAAAACCGATGACATAAGGGACAGATTAAGAAGTAAGGAGGGGGAGAAATGAAACGATTAACGTTCATAGGAGCGATTGTATTCATGGGTGGGATATTCTTATTTGGAATGATACATCTTGCGACGGCCAACTATATCCCTAGTATGAGTGGATGGAGTGGTCCTCCCGGAAAATTCCAACAAGTACGGAATGAAATTGGGGCTAACACCCCTTATATCTTAAGTATATTCTTTGTGATTATAGGTCTTCTGCTATTATTCCACAAAGAGGTGAAAGCAATTTTTTCTTTTTTAAAAGAAGACAACGAAGCCTAATGTTCATGTTGCATTGAAGAAGTAATGAAGATACATAAGAACAAAAGCTCGGGGTGCCCGGGTAGCGACGTATATGCTGCTTCCCACACGACGTGGGTTGGTTCGATGTTGCTGCACGATGTAGCGATCTTAATCGAACTCCCCCTTGAGCCGTAGGAGATAAAGGCAACACGATGAACTAAGTGATTCGATGTTAACTTATCGTACGTAGGCGAGGGAAGCATACTAGTCGCTGGGCGCTGGAGCTGGAGCTGGACGTGGCCGAATCACTTTTTGAGTTATAACACAAGATTTGAATTTTATAATTTCCTATATAACGAAAAAACGCTCAGTTCAGAGGACTGAGCATTTTTTAGATGAGAGTTGTATATGTCACAAATCATAAGTTTCATACAATAGTGATTTTCTTGAAGGCTAATGACGATCGTACTTTCCATACTCCAGAACCCTTCACCCCAATATGCTATTTCTTCCATGGTTCTTCGTGTGCACCAGTTTCATATATTCCGTAATCTTCTCATCCAGTTCTGCACTTTTCTCCACAATAGAAGGGTCAGCGAGCTCTTTTCTTTGATAATAATTGTATAATTGTTTTCGTAAGCTCTCAATTTCTAAAAACAACCTGTTCGCATCTTGCTTGGACATAGCCGTTCATCCCCTTCTACATATGTCTTCAGAGAATCTTAATGAAATACAAGTTCCCCATCCTCGTTTAGCTTCGCTTTCACATTCGAACGTGCAATGGTGAAGGTATGGATACGTTTTCCAATTTGAATGACTGTATCCTCATGGGCATAGCTTATCTCGATGGTGCCATGACTAGGGACACGCAAATAGGTCTTGATACCGCTCTGGGAACCGACTTCATATACTTTGATTTCTTCCTTGGCATATATTTCACCTGCGCGTACGAAGCCATTAACGTACACGTATTGACCGAACATATTGGTGTTATAGCACCCATCGCCCAAGACCTCGATGAGGCCGTCACATTGAATTGTACTATTAATCGCATATGGGAAGGTAACAGAACCTTTAGGCTCTGTATCTGTTTCCTTGAACTCGGTAAGGGTCAGAAGTTCGTCATATAAAGATTGATAGTCTTCGATAGGAGCATGCCGTGGAAGCTGCAGGACAAAAAGTTTGTTCATTTTCTTCACGAGCTCTACCCATTCCTTATCGATAGTATGTTCATGTTTTACGATGTTTCGGTATAATTCCTTCATAAGCGTCGGGAAGGAAGGGTACTTTTGATTGATAATAGCATTGATTAGACTTCGGGCATTTTCATTGGTGATTTGTTCTCTTATTTTTGGTTTACTCTGGAGTTGCTTTACTGCTGACATGATACCGGTGAACTTTTGCGTTACGCTGTCGAGGTTTTCGCCTACTTCTTCCAGCATAAAACTAGCTTCGCCAGACATGATTTTACTTTTCAACACGTTCTTGGTTACGGTGACGGCATCGCCAGAAACAATAGTAGCACCACTTATAAATCCGTTTACGTTTATATTTCCTTTTGCTTCTACTTCCATTGCTTCTTCCACTGAACCATGGATATCAATGTCCCCACCAAATCGGACATTTCCTGTAGAAATATTGATATCATTGGTTAAAATGAGTTTTTCAAGTAGTGTGATATCCACATAATGTTTATGATGACGAATTTTTGGACGGCCATCTTGTAGGGAAATAATTTTCTTATCGTTCACTAAATGCAAGCCTTGTCCGAGTTTAACGGATACTGGTTTACCCTGTCTCGGATTTGCAGTTTCGCCAAAGACGGTTCTACCTGCTTTACCAGGTACAGGCTCTCTAATGGTGCCGATTACTTCCCCTGATGAAACAGAAGGAATTTTACGAATTTCACGGTAATCCAAGCTTCCATCTTCCAACACTTTAGGAGTAACCTGTTCCGAGAAGTTCTTGGAGAACTCAATATAACCATCCTGACCATGTGTAACTGGTTCGCATTCAGCAATCACAAACGTTCTTTCTTCCGTGGCTTGGATAGCTTCAAGTATAACTTCTATGTTAATCCCATCTATTACTCCCTTTTTTTCAAGAGCTTTCAAGATGTCTTCTTGCTTCACATCGTTTTCGACGGTTTGATGAGCGTTGCTTTCTAGAGCAACCTTTGAGGAAGGGCGATGCTCCTTTAATACATAAGCCGTTCGAGATCCTGGAGTAACATGCAGGTTTACTTTGGACTGGTCCTCACTTACGTCGATGGACCATTGAGTCGGCGTTACGTCAGATGACATTTCCACACGTAAGTGACTTGTTGATGTTATGATAGTCGGCTGCTCCACATGTACTTCGTCTACATATACGTGCATGTTGTTCCCTGGGATTAAGGTTGGATAGGCATTATTTGCGGTACCTACTTGAACTTCTCCATCTTCAATCCATGCTTTTCCATCCACATGTCCCTTTGAGGAAGTAAGGGCGGTTATCATTTCTTCTGTTATTTCTACATCCCTAATAGCTTGGGCTATACCTTCATAAGAGTGGTCCTCTTTGTTTGGATCTTGCTGCTTCCGATTCACTCTGATGATGGCTGGTTTGGAAGATTTACGAAAGAATCGCTTCCTCCCTTGCTCAACAATTTCAATATCCACTTCTTCTTTCTTTACGCCAAGCAACTTCAGGGCTGATTGTAATGCATCTTGCACGTCTTTTCCTTTAGATAGAATTGATTGAGTCGCCATCCTTATCCCTCCTTTTTATCATTTCCAGGAACTATGTCTATTGGTGTCATTTTATGGTATATAGTTCTTTTAGTCTAGTTAAAAAGTAGGTATTGAGTGAGTGGAAAAGGGAATTACAGACAGTTATTCTTTCTTTTTGTGTACCTAACCCGACCTTTCAGACACTTCCCAACCTAATTATTCCCTTATACTTTCATGTTTCGTTGGTAGTGATACCCAAAATGTACTACCTTCATTGACCTTGGTTTTCACTCCACACGTGCCGCCCATTTTCTCAATCAATTGTTTTACAATGCTTAATCCAATTCCGCTTCCAGATGCCTCTGTTGAAGGAACTCGATAAAAGGAATCAAAGATTTGGGATACATACTCTTCTTGAATGCCTATCCCTTCATCTTTTATATAGATAGTCGCATATTCATCTTCTTGATCAATGGAAATGGTAACCTTACCTTCTTCCTTATTGTATTTAATGGCATTGGTTAAAAGATTGACCAATACCTGCCTTACCAGAAGGGCGTCCCCGACCACTTCACTTCCTTCATAATGGTTATGTATAAATTGGATGGTAATCATGTGTTTCTCACTTAACGGTTGTACAATTTCAATAGCTCTTTTTGTAACACGGTACAAATTGATTGATTCTTTATTATAATCCAATTGCTCCATTTCCGTTTTGGATAAATTCAATAAATCATTAATTAAATGAAGCAGATGTCCTCCTGCTCTATGAATCTTCTCAACTCTTTTGATGTCTATAGAAGGTTGGGATTCATCTTGTAACTCCAAAATAAGTTCACTATAGCCAATGATACTGTTCAAAGGGGTGCGTAGTTCATGACTCATCCTTGTTATAAATTCCGATTTCGCCTGGCTTGCCTTGTTCTCCTCTTCAATGGCTATTTGAAGGTGTTCATTTGCCTCTTTTAGCTTGATGGAACGCTCCCTCTCCTCTGTAATATCCGAAAACGTGAGAAGCACTCCCTTTTTTTCACCATAGAGATAGTATGGGGATGCATTAAACATCAGCCATTTTGGTGATGGGGAACCAGATTGGTTGACTAGACCGAGCACCTGATTCTCATACGTTACATCTTCTTGGAATGCTCTGATGCCAGGGAGTTGACTCTTAGTCACTTCTCTCCCCTGTTCATCTATAAACTGGAGTTGTTTTTGTTCGATGAAAGGGTTTAAGGAATATAATTTTTCATTCGATACTCCTAATAGCTCACCAGCACGTTGATTGATTAGTGTCACATTTCCGTCCACATCATGAACCAGTAACCCTTCTGAGATCGTAGAAAGAATGGTACTTTTCATATACATCTTTTGATATGCTGTTTCTTTAGATCGCTGTAATTCCGTCACATCTTGTAGGACTACCATTATCCGCTTGCTTTTCTTGGTCTCGAGACTAGGTATATGTGTCACGGAAACCGTCACAATTTCGTCATTACGATTATATATCGACTGATAGTAGGTGACTTCTTCTTCATTAAAAGAGGCTTGTATTTTTCGCTCTATTTCTTCAGCTTGTACAAACAACGAATAAAATGACGGAGCATCATCTAGAGATAATCCTGTCTCATGTAAAAAGAGATGATTAGCATCTTCAATCACCCCATCAATGGTAATGGTACATATCATATTTGGACTATTGTAATACAAAGACTCCGTGTGATTTACCTTTTCAATCGTGTTCTGAAGAGAATAATATTTATATACATATAGCCCAAATAAACTAAGCCCAATTACACCTACACTAACACTAATAATTTCCATTCAAACTCCTCATTCCTCTTCCTTACATTATTTGTTTAATACTTTCTTTCACTTTATCTACTTTCTGTTTGGAAATGGGGGCAGGCGTTTGATAGTTAGCAAAATAGGCGAGATAGGCATTCCCTGATAGCTGTATATGCGTTATGTTTTTCACATTAATAATAGAAGAACGATGCGACATAATAAATTGATTGGTTAACTGCTTGGCAAATTGTTCGAGCGTACTGATCGTTTCGTATATTTTATAGCTCGTATGAATATATAGCTTTCTAGCAACCTTCTCGACAAACAAAATGTCTTGTAAATCAATAAAATAGATTTCTCTACCGAAACGCACTTCCACTTTTTTATTCACATTCGCTGTCTGTGCCCCTGATCCTTGTGGGAGAAACATCTTTGCTTTTTCTAGAGCAGCAAATACCCGTTTCTTCTGGACAGGCTTTACAATATAATCGATTGCATTTAATTCAAATGCTTCTGCAGCATAGCCATCATAGGCTGTAACAAATATGAAGGCTAGCCGAGGATACACCTCTAAGCATTCACGAATGGCTTGCACTCCATTAAGACACGGCATGCTTATATCCACAAGTAACAAGTCTGGCTTATGTTTATTAACGGTTTCTAGTAATTTTGCTCCATCATCGATTTCTTTGGTTACTTCAAAATCTGTATGTAAATCAACAAATGCGCTTAAAATTTCTCTAATTTCTTCATGGTCTTCTGCGATTAGTACGTTATAGGTTGCCATTTGTTCACCTCTTACTATGTAAAATGGAATACACTATAAAAATAGTCATATATGTATCTTATATTTAAGTATAATTTTAACAGATTAAATCGCTAAACATGTGTTATACAGACGTTTCATTCCATGTGAAAAGGTTGAAAAGTCTAGTTCAGGTACATGAATATTCCTATATAAGATTTGAATGTTGGATTCAAAAGCCTGTCATAGCACCAATAGTTGAAGTTTCTATAGCTACCCTTATTTTCCTTTATTCTATACACAAAAGGGATGTGGTGAATTAACCACATCCCTTTTGCTTGACTTGACTTTCCCTATGCGTTTAACTCCACATACTCCAACAGACCTTCATGCTGCTTTAACTTCTCCCTCGCCTTCCGACCCCAATTCTTCACAGCATCCACCGTAACGTTCTCTTTTCTAGCAATCTCCTTAACCGATAAGTCCTGTATCACATAACCTTCCAGCCACTTGCATTGATTCTCTGTAAGTACCGTTTTTAGTTCTTCTACCAAGTAACAATCCCATGGATCTGCATCCAATTCGACTTCCACCTCATCATGACTCATGGCAATAATCTCATCGATATGCTCTTGCTTACGTTTCTTGTTTCGTAACAGACTAATCAACCGGTTCCTCACAATAAAATATACATATGAAGATAGTTTGCCTTTGCCTTCCTGGTAGGTACGGCTCACTTCCCATAATGCCAGAAGGCCTTCTTGATAGAATTCTCCTTCAGGATCCATGATACCTAGTCTATGAATGATGTGATGAACCATTGGTTTAAAGTCTTCAATCAATTGCTCACAATCTACTGTTGGTGTCTCCACGATTTCCTCTTTACTAAAAGCGCGCCTTCTAGTTATTCCGCGGTAGTTTTAGAATAGATAAAAGAGGGTGGAACTTCATATCGGTGAACCTATCGTTTAATTGGTTGCCTTCTATCACATACATACCTCAAAAACCCCAATACCTACCACCAAACGACACGTATGGACAGAAATTCAATTTCACCCATCCATTAAACACCTATTTTGTAAATTTATTGTATATATTATTAATTTTTGGTAAATTATAGGATTTTTGATAGGTATATTTATATAATACTTATAGAAAAGTATCCAACTATTTACTTATATACTTTTCTATAGCTTCAGTTTTCTGTCCTTACTACATAAAAGTTTATAAATTGTTAGTTGTCGAGACAGAGTTGTAAGATGAATTGAACCGGGAAAGGAGAGTCATTCAACAAGAGTGAACAGATGAGAAAGGTTGATACATTATTTAAAGTCTTATAATACGAGATGGATACGAGAAGGAGCTTACAAACTTATGAAAAAAGAAGTGAATAAGAGAAATAAACGGAGAACATTAGGCTTAATTGGACTCAACACAGCAGGTGTTTTACCTATTGCACATGAAATATACCAATCTGTTATTATTGATTTACATAAAGGGGAGATTTATAGAAAAGAAAAACCTCGTGAGTTAATAGAAGGGGCATGTCTGGAAGGTGGATCTGATTATAGTGGTAGGAAACGATACGCATTGTTAACATTCGGATATAAAAACAAAGCACCAATCGGTATTAAACCTTATAACAGAATATACACATTCCCAACCATGTCACCAGAACTTTTTGAGTGCATGTGGATCTTCCCGGCACACATCAAAGATATGTATGCTATCAGTGACAAAGAGACCCTTATCCTATTTAGAAATGATGTAGAACTCATTGTTCCAGTATCTTATGAAATACTTAAAGAACAAAAACAACGTACGTATCATTGTTCTGCTCATTTTGATCATTGGAGTAGGGATGAATAGCGATATAATTTCAAACGAGGACTACATTTGGATGTAGTCCTCTTTTTTGAGGATGCTAAGAGTGGGAGGATGGCGCTGATGCATGCTCTTAAATCGTGGATAACCTTCCCGTCCGGCCACATATTGCGTACCAGCACGTATCTCCCTATGCTCAGAACTACATCAAAAAGAGGATTGAACTCTATTAGTCCAACCCTCTTCCTCTATCTATGTAGCTTTTTTCGAAACAAACCGACAGTTAGGATAATTACTACACCCCAAAAATGCACCATACTTCCCTGTCCGCTGCACGAGTTGGTTCCCACATTTTGGACAGGTATTCCCTGAAACATTGGCCTGTTCTTTCTGTCTTGCGGTCTTTATTTGATTGATGTGTTCTTGCTTGCTTCCTTTGTCTGCTTGATTCAATCGTTGTAGCTTGAAGAGGATACCTTTGATTTTGGCGTTAGAAAGGACGGGCTGATTATAAGCTTTGATGGTTTGCAATACTTGAAAGGAGTTGATGACTTCCACATCGGGGTAGGTAACTGTCACTTCTTTTAATGTAGCTTTCGAGCTGAAGGAAACAATGGAATAATATGTACCTTCATATAAGCCTTCTAACGCCGATTCTAATGCCTTAATATGGCCGAAGTTCTGATGAATAGGATTATAGAATTTCTCTTTTCGCTTATAGATGACTTGCGTCCAGTACTTGCTTTTCTCATCACCAAATATCCAGCCTTTATAGTTCTTCGTTTCAATTACAAAGATACCGTAAGGAGATACGACCACATGATCGATTTGCGTTGTCCCATTTTTGGATGGAATCAGTAGGTCGTCTAACACGTGGTACTCTTCTGAGGGAAGACGATTTAATAGAAAGGATAATTTCGCCTCGCCTATTCTACCTTTGATGGATGGGGAAGCAAGTGCTACGGATAATGCGATAATCAGGCATAGAATAAAAATGGATCCCATGTGAGCCACCTCTACTTACATATTTTGGCGTGTATTATACTGGAAAAGTCCTATATCAGCAATAGAAACTCAGAAAATAGTAATTCTTTAGGAGATACCTAGATGGCTCTAGTTATTATATAAGAAAAAGCAGCGCACACTTATCATGATAAACGAAAAACCCCAGAGCTATATAATTTAGCTCTGAGGCATTCGGGAATGGTTACAATTCCTCTTATTTCACTACTTCCACATCGACATTATCGATATAGATATCGTGTTCCTCTGCAAATTGTCCCATTAAAAATTTCAAAGCTACAGTGTCATCTTGAGACATTTTCAGTTCAAAGCTATAAGTCTTCATGTCTTCTTCTAATGTAACTTTCTCACTAAGATAGCGAGTATAGTTGGCATTCTCCAGTGTTACCTCGATATCTCGTGACATGGTAGAGCGTGCATCAAATCTTACCTTGTAGGTTACGTCTTTGGAGAATTTCATATTTGGTTGCTCGAGTAGGACACTCCAGGTTTCATTACCTGCATTCGCAATATCTACTTGTAACTCTCCATCCTGAACACCAACTTCTGCGTTTGCATCAAAATGGATATAAGGAACCCAACTATCCATACCAGATGTGAAATCACCATTCTTTAACGGATGTAAATCTACTGGTTGAACTAGTTTTACATTATCCAAGAACACATCCGCTTCCGCTCCACCTAATTGGAAGACGAGCTGCCCTTCTCGATCGGTGATATCAGTTGGCATGGTGAAGGTAACCTTGTGCGTTGCCATATCTTCAGAAAGCTCTACTGTTTTTGTTGAATAAGATTGCGAGCTATCTTTACTCAGAACATCCACTTGAATCGTTCGATCACTAGCAGCCCGAGCGTCAAAAGTTAGCTCATACTCATTTTCCTCTAACAGCTGCAGACCTGTTTGTTTCAATTGGATGGATTCCGGATTGTTGTCTGTATTCGCAATATCCACCTTCAGTTCTCTTGTATCGGCATCCACACTTGCTTCTGCTGAAGCCCCTTCCTTATCATGAAAATCCCAGAAAATCATTCGGCTCATATCGCCTTGGTCAAATGTTCCGTTGTACACATGGTTTCCAGTTGGAAGTGGCTCTTTTTCATTCATCGGTTCCTGCTCGCCGGTAATGTCTTCTACACGGACATTGCCAATCCAAACAGGTGCTGTTCCGTTTGCCCCCATGTTAAACTCAAGGCGTGCTGCCAAATCGTTTTCCTGATTCATGGTAAAGGTGTACTCATAGGTTTGAACTTCATCCGTCAAGTTCATCGTCTTTTCCCCAGAGTAGTTTGCGTAACCTCGTTCCGCTCCACCTGAAACCTTCGACATGATGTTGCGGCTTGTATTGGATTTCGCATCAAACGTCACTTTATAGGTTCCACCTTCTGCGATCGATAGGTGCTGAATTTGCTGTAGGGACCAAAGCGCGTTCCCTGGGTTTGTTATCGATGTTTTCGCAAAAGTATCGCCATCGATTTCTTCTGTTGAAATGCTACCTTCTCCTGCGAAATCTGGTAACGTAAGGAAGTTCCAATACGTAGGATCTGGTTGATCGCCATTTTCATCTACAATAGTGAATCCATTGGAATAGTCTTGGTCATATATATAGTTTCCATCTTCTTTTGGCTGCTTCGCGTCTTCAGGTAATTCAACGTCTTCTACAGTAGGCTCTTCCGGTGTCATGTAGTCTCTTCCTGTCAGTTCATAGACGCGTACATAATCGACTTTCATTTTTCCTGGAAATTCAGTGGTTTCATCTGGCTCTCCACCATACCAGCCTCCAACAGCTAGGTTTAAGATGATATAGAACTCTTGGTCAAATGGTGCTGGGAAGGCATTCTTGGCAGCTTGTCCTGGGCTTTTACTAAACCATTTATTCAGGGTCTGATAAAGCTCGCCATCTACATACCAGCGAATTTCGCCAGGCTCCCATTCAATGGAATACGTGTGATAGCCAGTAAAATCTTCGCCTTCAGGAAAGTGGTATTCTTCTCCGTTATACGTATTATTCGGAGACTCCTCCCCGTAGTGAATTGTTCCACCTATTGTTTTCGTATCGTTACCAGCAGCCTCCATAATGTCGATTTCACCAGAAGCTGGCCAATCACCATACACGCTATCCTCTGGCATCATCCAAAATGCTGGCCAATATCCTTGTCCTTCCGGTAATTTCATACGAGCTTCGAATTTACCGTATTTTTTGCTGAATAAATCCTTTGTCTTTAACTTAGCTGAGCTATAATCATACGAACCAAACTTATCCGTGATTGGCTCTTCTTCTTTCTGCGCTTTGATGACTAATTTTCCGTCTTCAATATAGGAATTCTCGTCGGAATCCGTATAGTATTCGGACTCATTATTACCCCAACCAGGTGCAACTCCATTTCCGTTCTCATCCACAATCCAATTTCCGATATCATACTGCCACTTGGACTCATCAATGTCTTCTGTCATGAATTCATCTGACCATACAAGCGACCAATCGGATTTCTTATCTCCGTATTCATACACAACCACTTGTTTCACATCTGAATTCACGAATTTCACATCATTCTCCACGGCCTTGTGCACATAAACATCACCTTCTACCGTCACATTGTGCAGTTCAATATTCCCTGGTGCCGCTCCAGCTGTAATGATAAGATCTCCCTGGATTACACTGTTTTTTAACGTAACATCATCTGTGGTAAGTAACACATTGCCTTCCATTGTTTGATCTTCATACGTACCTTCTTCAGTTATTAGGGAATCAAAAGCTTCCTCTAATAAGTGCGAAACGTCCTTTCGTTTCATTGGTTTATTTCCATTCCAAGTTTGATCATCCAATATCGATTCATCGAATGGTAATAAGTAGTTAAAAACAGATAGCGCTTCCTCTGTTTTGATTGCTGCGTTTGGTGAAACGTCAGCACCAAGCGTCTCACCTAAATATCCGGCATCGATAGCGTTATGTAGCACACTATCTTCCCACTTACCTTCTCCATTATCTTGCTTAACGAAAAGATGATTCATCATCGCCAACACTTCTACATTGGATAATGCAGCATTGCCATTCTTCTTTTGATTCGGCAATACATCCATCACATGACTGACATCCTCGTTACTTTCTTTATTCTTCTCCCCAGCCTGAATCGAAACCGAATTCACTACACACAACAGAACAATCAAGACCAAGATCCATACTCGTTTTCCCAACACATTTCCTCCTTTTTGATGTTTCGATGTATGTGGAATAGGTCCTTTACCTATGGGCCACCTCATTTTACGAAAGCGCTTTCGTTTTGCTGTAAAAAAATATGTTATGTACGATCAGCGAAACTCGAAACCGCTTTCGTTTTCTTACAAAAAAATAGTCGAATCAACAACTTTACCTATTTTGAGGATATCACAATTTTCAAATAAATTATCTAGTCTTTTAGAAGGAAAAAATGACAAGTAACTGAAATGTTTACCATTAAAATATTACTAGAGATAGGAATCGCAACCTCCGCTTGAGCAGGCACCGCTTCGATTATGTAACTATATTTCCTTATCTAAAAATGATAGAATTCGAGAGGACTTCATCATACACATACCTATTACGATAAGGAGGTACATTCCTTGAAAGCTTTACTCAATACATACATGCAAACATCCTTCGTACTTAAAATGTTCGTTGGTTTTCTATGTGGTACACTTCTAGCTGTTCTCATCGGAGAGCAGGCAGAGGTACTGAAGCCATTTGGCGATATTCTGATTAACTTACTTAGTTTAGTGGCTATTCCTGTTATTTTCCTAACAGTCGTATTAGCCGTAAATCAGATGAACGTAACACAGCTTGGCCGCATGGGGGGGAAGCTCATATTATACTATGCGATTACTACAGCAGCAGCTGTATTCATTGGACTTGGGCTCGCCTTTTGGATTAGTCCAGGAGAGAATATGAGTCTTCCAGCTGCAGATGTGGAGAAGCCTGATACGCCGTCCTTTGAGGATGTTTTATTTAACATTATCCCAGAAAATATCGTCGCTCCCTTTGTAAACGGGGATCTGATGTCGATTCTCTTTCTAGCGATTATCATCGGTGTTGCCATCTCTACCATGAAGTTTTCGAACGAGGAGAAAATTAAACAGTCTGGAGAAATGTTAGACCGTTTCTTTAACGCCCTTAACGAAATGTTCTATAAGTTATTAAACGGTATTTTGTTCTATGCTCCGATAGGAATTCTTGCGATTAGCGCATCTTCGTTTGGAGGTCAGGGATGGGGCACGCTACAATCCTTGCTTAGTTTTACAGGTGTATTCTATGGAGGCATTATCCTCCTTTGGCTCATTGTGTACACGCCTATTTTGAAACTATCAGGTGCACCTGTCCTACCTTTCTTCCGATCGACAAAAGATGCGTACGTTACCGCATTCTTCACCTCTAGTAGTATTGCAACGTTACCTGTGGCGATTGATACAGCGAAGAAATCAGGTATATCCGAACGAGTAGCGAACTTCACGCTTCCGCTTGGGGCCGTATTTAATTCGGACGGAGGCGCACTACGGATGGGTGCATCGATTGTATTCGCTGCTAATATCACGAATTTATCCTTATCCGTCACCGACTTTTTTATGATCGTTCTAGTTGGAACCTTACTTTCCATCGGAACGGCCGGCGTACCCGCAGCTGGACTTGTCACGCTATCAGCCGTCTTGACGATGTTCAACCTCCCTCTCGAAATCGTCGCCCTGATTGCAGGAGTGGATGTTCTGATTGGAATGGCTGGTACAGCTTCTAACGTGTTTGGTGACATTGTTGGATCTGCTGTGGTTAATCAGTCGGAGGAAAAAGGGCAGGAGCATGAGCAGGAGTCAGCATAGGGTAGCAACATGCAAATGGGATGGTTTATACTCTAGGAAGAAAATGAATTAGGAAAGGATGATAGGCTTGGCTGATATGACGAAAAAAGAAATAGAAGACCGAATCAATCTCTTAAAATCGGATTACATTCGGATGCAGGGAGATTTAGAAAAGAAAGAGTCTATTGGTGGAAGCACTGCCAACATTGAAAAACAATTAGAAGAGTTGGAAGAGGAGTTAGCGAATTTAAAGCATCGTCTTGTGAATGCATGAGATGCACAAATACAACAAAGCTTGATATATGAAAAGCCATGCAGGGATGTCTTCAACTGCATGGCTTTTCTATTAAATGAAATGATTATATGATTAACATTTATGCCTCAATCGTACTCACTGGGCTAAAAGCTTCAAACTGACGACGCTCGGCAGGAACTCCCCACTCTTTTAACGCGTTATTGACCACTTTCATAAAAGGAACTGGTCCGCAGAAATAGAAATCTTTTTGGTTATCCTCTAGAATGCCTTGTAACCATTCTTTTTCAATAAATCCTTCTCTATCGAAACGGTCATCTGCCCTATCTTGTGCTGTTGGCTCCGAATAAACAAGATAAGATGTTACGTTATCATATTGTTTGGATATCTCTAATACTTCTTGCTGCAACGCATGTACATTGCTGTTCTGAGCTGCGTGAATAAACGTGATTTCTCGTTCGGGATTTTCTTTGATTGTATCCTTTAGCATGCTCATCATTGGTGTGATTCCGACACCTCCACTTATTAATACAAGTGGCATTTCTTCTGTAGAAACGGTAAATTCTCCAGCAGGTGCCGTAACCTGTAGAACATCTCCTTCTCCAACCTGATGATGTAAATAATTCGATACTTTCCCATCAGGCACTTCTGTCGAACCTTCCTCCCGTTTCACACTAATGCGGTAATAATCCTTCCCTGGAGCATCTGAGATGGTATAGTGTCGCATATGAGAGTACTGATCTCCTTCGATATCCACTTGTAACGTTAAGTATTGGCCAGCTTGATACGTTGGGATTGGCCCTCCATCTTGAGCTTTTAAATAGAAGGAAGTAATAACATCACTTTCCTTCACTTTCTGATCAATAACGAATGAACGAAGACCTGTCCATCCACCTACCTCTTGTTCTACTTGCTCATAAAGCTCGTTTTCAATACTAATGAAAATATCCGCTATCTCTTGATATGCTTTCCCCCATGCTTCGATAATCTCATCATTCACACCATCTCCCAATACATCTTTCACTGCCTCTAGCAAGGTTTCTCCGACGATTGGATATTGTTCTGCTTTTACTCCAAGCGCTCTATGTTTTTCGGTTACCCTTTCCACCATTCCTTTGACGGCGTCTAAGTTGTCGATATGTTTTCCTGCCATGTACACGGAATACGCTAAGGCATCCTGCTGTATCCCTCTTTTTTGGTTGGTTTGGTTAAAGATGTTATACAAGGAAGGCGCTTTCGTAAACAGTAATTCGTAAAATCGAACTCCAATAGCATGACTGTGCTCCTGCAATACCGGTGCGGTACTCTTTACAATCTCAATCGTCTTTGAATCTAACATGGTAAAACTCCCTTTCTCTTATTCAGCATTTGCTCATTTTGTTTCGCTCTTATATATTTAAGGCTAAGGCATTCCATTTATAAAAACAACATTTTACATGCAACTTTTATAAAATGTTCACAAAGTATGATATAGGAGTGAGAATAGATGCATTTAACCCATTACACCGATTACTCGTTAAGAATATTGATGTTTCTTGCCACAAGACAGGAAGACCAACTCGTCCGCTCGAAAGAGATTGCATATATATATGGCATTTCTAACAATCACCTTATCAAAATTGTTCGTCAGCTTAGTACGTCAGGATATATTGAAACCATCCGTGGACGTAGCGGTGGCATGAGACTCGGGAAAGATCCATCAGCTATTAATATTGGTGATGTAGTTAGGGATATGGAAGAAAACTTTCATATCGTTGAGTGCTTTGATAAAGAGAATAATGAGTGCGTGATATCTGAAGCATGCCGACTAAAAGGAGTACTGAATGAAGCGCTAGAAGCTTTTATTTCGGTATTAGATAAATATACATTAGGGGATATGGTTACGAATAAAGAGCAGCTTTATGCCCTGTTGAAATAACCATTTTTAGGGGGGGGAGTAACATGAAAGATAACGAAGACAGAACTTCATTAAAAATGACAGCTTATTGGTTTTCCATACCCAGAACGTTGCGTAGAGTACTGTTCTGGTTGGTCTTCTTTGTCCTTGCAGTATTTGGTTGGATGAAATTACTAGGAAATTAATATTAATGGAAGTTTCTTATATATAGAAATCAAACAAACATAGTATTTACGAAACGTCAAAAAGCCCAACAGAAATGTTTCTGCTGGGCTTTCTTTTGCGTATAGACTTTATCTAACGATATTCAGGTAAGTGTTTAAGCTATCCTCACAAAAGCCATATATAAGTTCTACAAAAGGGAAACTATTATTTTCGACGCTGCCATTTCCAGAGTCTGATAATATTTCAGGCGTTGATCTTTATCTGCTTTAACAATCGCAGGGGGATAACCGAACTCCATAGGAATGAGGTTCATTAACAAGCGGGCTGCTCTTCCGTTCCCATCAGAAAAAGGATGAATATATACAAACTTAAAGTGAAATAGAGCTGCTAAGTCTACAGGATGCAATTCTTTTCTGTTCTTTTCATACCATCTTAATAGCTCCTTCATTTCCTGTTGAACTTGCAAAAAGTGCGGAGGCTGATGCTCGCTACCTGAAATTCTCATATTAATAGACCGATATGCACCTGCATTCGCATCATCAATGTTTTTCATAATCAGAGAATGTATATTCTTAATCAATGACTCATCTATCGGTACTTCTTTACCTATTTGCTCTTCGATATAATCAATGGCTTCAGCATGATTAAGAGCTTCGAACTGCTCTCGCAACTGCTTTCCACCAATCGTCAATCCTTCTTCCAACACTACTTTGGTTTCTACTAACGATAATGTATTACCTTCAATGGCATTAGAATGGTACGTCCATTCAATTTTGTACACTTCCCTTAGATTTTTCACAGCCTCCGGTGGTAATGGTAAATATTGATCCAATTCCTGTTTTAGCTGATCAATTCTTTGAATAGTACTCATTACAACACCTTCTTTACATTCTTAACATTTATCAGGTAGGTCATTTTTTCGTTGAGTTGGTATAAAGGGCGGTCCTTTAATCTTTTCTGAAGCCTGTGTGAGATAGTTGAGAGAGACCTCTTAATCACTACTATACTCATACCCTTCTCACTCCTGTTCACATATCTTCATTATAACTTTATTTTACCCAGGGATACAAAGCTTTATAGACGGTGCCTTCCCCATTTTAATAAAGAGATGCTTAATTCTGGAAGGCTTTCTTAATAGAAAAGATTTTCGAATTGTATCAAGCACTTAAGTTTATATGAGAGTAGCCAATAGTAGCTATTGAAACCTCTAATTTCACTTTTACGTCAAACGTCATAGTTCGCATCAAGGAGGAAACAATTTAGAAGGGCCCGCACAGGAACAATTTCTATAATGATTTGAATAGCAATCTATTCCTAAGACGTAACAGAAAGGAGCTATTAATCTTGATTCTATATTTCTTATTCCTTATTGTGGCAGCATTCATTCTTTTAGGCCTTGGAAACTCCAACGGCTTCTTTGGAAATAAAAAGGGTAGGAAAGATGAGTGACAACTAGGTTTATCCCCCCTTCTTGAGGAATTTCTCCCCTCACTAGCATTTCTCAAGTCTAAGGGGGGGGTTCTTATTTATTCTTCCTCATCAAGTTCCTCTAGTACAAACATCTCCTCTATTCGTACTCCAAAATAGCTCGAAATTCGATACGCTAATTTTAAAGAGGGTTCATATTTTTCTCTTTCCAAGGAAATAACAGTTTGTCTTGTTACGCTTACATCTTCTGCTAGTTTTGCCTGCGTTATATTCCTTTTAGCTCTATATAATTTGATATTGTTTTTCACATTAATCTCCTCGTTCTATCTTAAAACTTCTGCGCATAAATAAACCTGAACAAAAGAAAGGTTACAATGGTAAAGGAATAGCAGCTAGTGAGGTAAAGGGATAATTCGCGTTCATAAAAAGCTATAACAGTACTACCTATACACCCAACAATCAATAACGTAATTAAGGTGGCTTTGGCAGATTTATCTTCTATTTTCTTTGAGCGCTCATCACTATTGACTTCTTTTAATTTACGAAAACTGATTAGAATCACAATAGCTCCAACCATTCCCATACTCAATGCAAAATAGATTGGTGTATCACTAACTCCCATATAAACCGACGTTCCGAATGGAAGTAATATTACACTAAATAGGAATACTCTAAAAATCTTTAGTGTCAAAAAGAACCTCTCCTTTCGTGCGAGTGTTAATGAATACACCCCAATTGTACAGTTCACTTTACATAATGTAGAGCTAGCTGTACATTACTGACCAAGAAAGTTCTGTTCGTTTAGAAGCATTTATTACTAACCTAATCCAACTTAAATCAGTAAATTCGTTACAGCTCAGGCTCACCATGCTAGTACTAACAACTGCCTCCATACTCTTCTAATTCCCTCAATCTCTCGAAGTAGAGATCATCTAGCTTTTGTTTCACTATTCGACTGAAATAACCAACAGGATTATGTATTTCCTTCATTTTCATGGCAGAGAACATCGCTTTTAAAGCATGAATACCTATATCGTGAAGTGTTTCTTCCGCATAGATGGTTTCCAGTGACTTAATTTGCGATTTATAGGAACGGTACAAACGATAGAAAAACGTCTTTTCTGGAATAAAGCAATACACCAATTTTTTAAATTCTCTATAAGAGTTCTTAAGATGGGAATCTTCCACCTGTAACGATTCTTTAAATTCTTTTTTATTTATGCTTTTAAAAGATAATGGTTCATCTTGCTCGTCTGGTGCTAAATCCGTTGATACCTCTGCGTTTTCAGCTTCCTTACTGCGTGTCACTTTCTGTGTGACAGTAGGGTTTATAATATATAAATTCGCCCCATTACCCCCACGTTGAAGGCGCATATTTTCAAGGCGCGTAATAATAGAATACTCGACTAGCTTATTCAATACGCGAATTACTGTTCTTCTGCTTTTACCGATTAAATTGGCAATCGTGTCATTTTTAAGAAAAGCAACACCAGGATACTTACACGCATATCGAGACAAAAGGTGGATCATCTCAATTACCGTATCGGATAATTGATAGCCATGCTCTCCTATATGAGATTTAATCGCTTGATTCATTTCTTCCTTTGTTTGAAATGGTTGATGTTTGATTGCTAAACTTACATAATTCATTTTTATCGACTCCTGTACTATGACGAATTAGTTTCCTTCGCTTTAGTAATCGCACGGAGTCGAGGGTTTGGTGTCTATGATTCAATTCTCATCCCTTTTTGATACTTGGCTACCAAGTTTCTGGTCGTGTCGTTAATGTTGACCAGTCACTTCTATACAGAAATGATATTTACCATTACACGGGACCTACAGGTTCGATATGACGAAGTGCTTACTTTCCGATTCACGCTAATAATAATGCATATTATCGGCACTATAGACTTCTGGATAATTAAATAAAATACTGTTTGTTATTACATGGATTTAATTGGAATATATATAAATCATTATAGTATAAATGATTTATATAATTTTTTAAGGGAGAGGATCTTTTTGATTAATCCATGGCCAAAGAAAATAATCAGACATTTAATAGGCTCTACCCTAACATTACTGTCAGTACTAATGTTTTGGGAAGAGTGGAGTTTTAGTTGGTTTTTACTTGCATTATTATTTGGTTACATATCTTTTGGACTCGATTTCCAGCGAAAAACCACTGCAAAAAAACGATTAACTAAAATCTTTAAAGAGATAAAAAAAGAAGAAAGAATAAGATTAAATGTTGAAGGGTTTCTATCTAAACAAAGTAAAAGAGGTCGGTTGATTTTAACGGATAGGTATATTGTATTTATAGATCGGAAGGGTAATATTCCAGTTAAAGTATTAATAAGTGAATTATATGATTTTGGATATAAGGGTGTTGGTACAGGTACATACACCACAGTAGCTAGCACTTCTTCCGATATAGGGAAAATATACGAAGATAAGGTTCCTGTTTTTTTTATGGAATTAAGAGTAGACAACGGTGAGATAAAAGAACTATTTATTTCAACTCCAAAATATAAGAAATTTTTTAAAGCAGTTCAACAAAACCTTAAAAATGGAGTAATTGCTGAAGAATTAAGGGAAGAAAGTGAAAATCAAAAAGCTGCAGAAGCAAAAACGTTAGTAGAAGATAAATTATTAAGAGATCACCTAACATCAATTTTGGATAATAATAATAATCATTTAGATATTGCTAATAAGTACTTTTTACAAAACATTCACTTATATGAAGATGCTTTATATGAATCCATGTCCCAAAACATCTTAAAACTAAATTCTCTTACCAATGAAGAGAAAAATCATTTAAGAGATTATCTTCAAAAAAGTACCTTACTTGGTCACAGAATGGCCTTATGTATAAAGGTGAAAGAAGGATTCAACCTAAATGACCTTGATTTAACTACTAAAGTTTCATTAGATACTGTCCATCCTATTTACAAATCAGTTGATGTTCCAGCCTATCCTATTACCCAACAAGTTGTTTATTCTCATTACAAATTCTTTCGAACTAACAACACTGCGATACTCTCTGAGCAAGAGATTCTATCAATAACCGAGGAATTTATTAAACTAGGGTTTAAAAATACAATGGCCCATTTAATTGCGTTCCTTAACACAGAGGTTCATGAATTATCACACACTTGATTATTATAATTACAAAATTAGCATTTTTTTATAACTGAT
This sequence comes from Pontibacillus yanchengensis Y32, assembly GCF_000770635.1. Taxonomy (GTDB): domain Bacteria; phylum Bacillota; class Bacilli; order Bacillales; family BH030062; genus Pontibacillus; species Pontibacillus yanchengensis. The sequence continues at coordinate 23,411 of NZ_AVBF01000001.1, read as the reverse complement.
TAACTTCACTTTTTCTCTAAATTTCACTTCCACTCTAAATAAAGACAAAAAAGTAAGCTCAAATTCCCATGGGGATTTGAGCTAGTTATAGTTCCATTCATTTTTTATTTATTCTGCAATGGATATTCATTAGTAGCGGCCTTAAGTTTTAGAGAATATAAAATCTGGTAGAGTTAAGTCACAATCATTGTTTATTAAACTCCAAGAAATCTATTACATGAGAATACAAATAACTCCCTGTGCCTGCATGAGTCCAATCCCCTAAAACGTGTTTTCTAAATTCTTTATTCGAGACCCAATGATCCATTGATTTAACCGGCTCAATCCAACTACCTGAACCACAATGAATAAGTTCCTTCTTGTTCTCTAATTCTTCCACCGAAACATTAAATTTTAATAGTCGATCTTCCAACGTTTCATTGCCATCCCCTGATAGGTGATTACAAGTGAATTGGTTACTAGAGTACTCAGCCATATATTGAGCAGCATCATCGGTGTTTTGATTTAACATTAATGGGCTTTGACCTTGTTGGACGCGGTAAGCGTTCATCATATGAAAAAGAATAGTGGATTGTGATTTATTATGTATGTCTATAGATGGTGGGTTTTCCACTTCATTTGTTCCAATTTCCGTGATGTTGATACCCCAGACCGAGTCTAAACCCTGTATTCCATAATACGAAAAGATAATACCTCCCCCATCTTGATTAGGCTCCTTCACATATATATTACCTTCATCCTGTTCATCTACCGTTACTTTACTTTTCACAGTACTTACTTGATCTGTGGGTGAAATACCTTTAACTTTACGATCTGGTGATGTAGTAAACACACTACTCACATTTCCGTCTTTTAATCCGAAATGAATATAGTTTTGATAATCTTTTGTTCCATATACCCAATACTCATAATACATGGTTGAATACTTATCTTCAGGCTCACCATACTCCTCTAGAAGCTTTTTTTCCGTAGAGGGAAATCCAGCAAATCTGGTCTCCTTTTCTATGGTGAAATCTAACTGTGTTCTTTGTTGCATTTTCACGCCATTACTAGAATACAAATCTTTGATGTATAAAGAGTACGTTTCGTTATAATCGTAACCATTTTCAGGAGGATGAATCATAATCCTTAATCCATTGACTACAAACGACGAATCAACCTTTTCCCCATGTTGATTTAATACGTACACGTTTTCTTTATGTACGGATTGAGGATTAATTGGTGTGTTTAAGGTTACATCCCATGTCTTATCTACCGGGACATCATGCTTAGAATCAAGTTGATGCCACTGTGTTGAAGCATCTACATGATTCGAGATTATTCCGACTAAAAACACACCTAACAAGCAAACTATAATCATGCTCTTCCTGTTTATCATCTTCACACCCCTTAATGTATAAATCTATCTTCATTATACGGTAGGAGGAGTAAAAATGAAAAAATATATCATCAATTGTTTTTCTAATTCTTCTCTATACTTATTCACCTAATTTTTATGCAGTTACTATTACTCATATATTTTAAAAATACTTTACCCGAATCACGCAAAAAAACCTATATAAAAGAAAATATTTGGGGATAACCTGGGGATAAATTGTGGATAATACCATTATCAGGAAAAATTGTTGTCGATATCCGTCGAAAGTATTGAATAAAAAAGCTTATGAAGGTAAAATTTACTATGTTTTCTATTTCCATGTGAAATAATTCCAAAAGAATAGGAGGTGAAACCTGTGTTATTGGATAATTCCATCCAACTATTCCAACAAAGTCTTGTGGATAAAGGCAGAAGTCAAGAAACCATACGTGGTTATTTGATGGATTTGACACAGTTCGATAAATTTTTAACGCAACTGTATAATTGTCCATTCTATGTGGAAGAACTATGTGAAACAGATATTGAATTTTACCTACGAATGTTGAGGGAAGAAAAGGGATACAAACCTGCAAGTGTGAACCGTCATCTTCATTCCATCCGTTCATTTTGCCGCTATTTATATAAAAAAGGCTTTATCGCACAGGATCCTGCCATGGCTGTCGAAGCGTTACGAAAAGAAACTAAAGAAAGAACATATTTGAATCAAAAGGAATTAACCAAATTACTTGGTGCAATTGAACAACCACTTGTGGAACTAGCTTGTCGTGTAATGGGTTATACCGGTTTAAGAGTGTCTGAATGTACAAACTTAAAAGTCAGTGATGTTGATTTGAAAAATAACTTAATCCATGTCGTAGGAGGTAAGGGTAATAAAGATCGTTCTGTTCCAATTAGCAAAGTTTTAAAACCTTATCTCGTGGACTATATAGATAACTGGAGACCACGAACAAAATCTGAATTTTTCTTGGCTACGAAAAAAACAGGGAAATTATCCCCTTCTTATATAAATTCTATATTGGCAGAAACGTCTCAACGTCTAAAATGGGATAAAGTCGTTACAGCACACATTTTACGACATACATTTGCCAGTCATTTAGTTGCAAAGAATGTGAATACAGCAAACATCAGTAAGTTATTAGGCCACGCCGATGTCCGAACCACATCCGTGTACATGCACTCTGACATGAAAAACCTACAAGATGCAGTGAATTTACTATAAAGAAATCAAGGAGGTAGCTTTACGAAAATGGCGACAAAACGGAAGAAAGAAACTACACAAGAACGCGTGCAAAATATTAAAGACCTTCTATCCCAAGGGAAAACACGCGAAGAAATCGCCAAAAAATATAAAATGAAAACCTGGAAATCCATTGATATGTTTATGCGACGTCAAGGGTATCGTTGGAACCCGGATGAGGAAAACTACATATCAAAGGAAGAAGAGCATACTCAATCTCTCATGGAAGAAGAAGAAGACCAAGAAGATCAATTGCTCCAATCCCAATTCGACGAACGAGCTGAAGATATTATTATGGCTCTACAACGAACGAAAGACATTCGCGTTGTGGCTCGTCAATTTAAGTTCAAAAATCATCGGGACCTAGGTGCTTACATGCGATCAAACAATTATGTTTGGGATGTAAACAAAAATAATTATAAAATTAGGCGAACGAAAGAATCATCTTTCATTGAAACATTAATTGAACAAATACCATCTTTCTCTAATGTTCGATACCAAACAGCCGAACATGCTGCAAATGGAATGGAGAAATTTTATCCACTATTCGAATTCTTAAATGAAAACATGGATGGACTGAAACAATTATTGACCAATCCACAGGGTGTACAAACTGTACAACCTGAACCCACTTCTACAAAACCTGTACAACCTCACGCTTCAGAGCAAGAGGTACCACTTCGGTCATCTGTATATGACCTAATCCAGAAAATGGCGGATGAAACCCAAATGAGCACACAAACTCTTTTGGAAAATGCAGTAAAGCAATACGTTACCAATCATGACCAACTGACATCGTGATAACGAGTAACATCAAACGCCAAATCCCTTCTCTCGCAAGACCTCAACAAACATTTTATCTTCCCAAATGTTGTTGTTGTGTTACTGAGGATAAGTGCGATTAACGCAACAACAATCGAAGTTACCTTTGATGACGGTACCACACAAGAGTTTACTGTCGACGAATTATCCCCGAATGTTGACAATGAACGAACTGTTACATATGACGGAGAAGAGTACACTGTAACAGTTGAATTTGAAGAAGCAGTAGCTACTGAATTAAATGTTCTAAATACTCAGTTCCCACTCCGCGATGATGTTGTAGTAAGCTACCAACTACTAGATCAGTACGGTACAGAAGTTGATGCTGATTCTTCTGATTTAACTGTTACTGCTTATAATGTAACTAAAGGTGAATCTATCAAAGCTGCTAATATCTCTACTTCAGACGATAAAGTCCAACTAGATTTAGATGCTGCTGGAGTTGAGCTTGAAGATGAAGTTCGCGTAACTCTACTTCACAATGACTCTGGTGTTAAAGAAACTGTTACACTTCCAGTTGTTGCAGCGGAAGCTGTTAGCGAAGTAACTCTAGGTGAGCCAGTTCTAGATGAAGACGTTGAGAGACTACCAGAAAACTCTGAAGACATTACTCTTGATTATTCTGCTGTAGACCAGTACGGTAATGATGTTACTTTAGAAAACACAGATGACCTTACTTTCCTATCTAGTGATGAGTCTGTAGTTGCTAGCAGTAGCATCGAAGTTGTTCAGAATGACGATGATGAATGGGTTCTTTCATTCGATACTCAAGATGTAGCTGAAGCTAAAGACGTAACAATTACAGCACTTGTAAATGCTACTGGTGAAACTTCTCAAACAACTTTCACAGTTTATGCTGATGCATCGATTGAGTCTGCTGACCTTACCAAGCCTGAAGAATCAACTTTCGCTGTTGGTGACTCAGCTACTCTAAATATTTCAGCAATGGATCAGTATGAAGATGCACTTACTAATGAAGAAATCTTCAACCAAAAAGGTGATATTAGCCTAACATCATCCAATACATCTGTAATTGCAAATGATGATTTTACTATCAATGAAGATGGTACAGTTACAGTTGATTTAACTGGAAACACAGCTGGTACTACTACTATCTTTGCAACTGTTGGTGGCGAAACAGCTGAACTAACTGTAGAAGTCGAGTCTGCTCGTGTTCCTGCTGAAATTGGATTCGTAACTAATCCAGCAGATAAGTTAATCACAGGTGCTCAAACACCACTTGAATTAACTCTAATTGATCAATACGGTAATACTGTTGCTGATGAAGCAAATGCAGATTATAACGTTGAACTAGCGGTTGACCAAGCAGGGCTTGACGTTGTTGATTCAAATGGTAATGTAGTGCTTGACTCTAGTAGTAACTTAACTAAAACTGTACCTGTTGAGAACATTCTTAATGGTGAATATACAGTGACTTCTAGTACAACTGGTGAATATTCTCTGACTGCTACTTTACAAGATGCAACTGATAGTGACGCAGAACTTGATTCGGTAGATACGGATGTTGAAGTAATTGCAGATAATGCTGAAGGATTGTCTTACTCTGTTGAAGAATTCGATACACTATATGCAGAAGGCTCTGCTGATCAAGGCTATGATGTTCCTGTAACTGTAACAGCAACTGATGCAGATGGTAATTCTGTGGCAGTACCTACAAGTGCTATTCAGGATATCATCAGTGATGACCCAAGCGTAGTTGCTGTTGATACTGGTAACCAAGAGATTTATGGCGTTGCAGAAGGTACTGCAACTCTTACTGTAGTAATTCAGACATCAGATGGCGTTAAGACACTAACGAAAGAAGTTACAGTCTCTGAAGAAACACCTAAAGCACAATCAATTGCAGTAAACAGCGACAGCATCTCAGATTCTGAGACAAATGTAGAAGGAAGCCTACTTGATAATAGTACAGAGCTCTACTTCACAGTTACAGATCAATATGGTGTTACAAACGAAATTACACCTTCAAATTACTATGTAACAGGAATTGAAGATAACTCTGATAACAGTGCTACATTTGACAGTGACAGCATTGATATTTCTTCAGATGACTTAACTATTACTAATGGTGAAGCTGGTGTAGGTGATAAATTTACCATAACGGCTGTAACTTCAAATGGTAAGTCCGTGAACAGTACGATTACTTTAACTTCAGTTACTTCTAATTAATAAATAAACTAAGCTTTATTCTAATTCAATAGACTGGATAAAATAAGTAATGAGGGGCTCCAAGATATTCATATCTTGGAGTCTTTTTTAAGCTGTTATATCCAATCCTTGAGTTGAAACCCTAAATTCAGGAGAAGTCTTACTTAGTGATGTTCTGAGCTGGGGCTACTTAAAAGGTGACTATAAAACTATCAGAATCAGAACAATAAAAATGTTACAGGATCTGTACCACTCTTTATTTTGTATATTGGGAAAAGTTTAGTTAAAAATTTAAAGATAAACGGTATTTATGCTTTCCAATAGAGTTTTTCTACTAACTCATTGCCTACATGGCTGTATGATGTATAATCTTTTAGAAAAGACATTTGTGCTGGATACTGAATATTATCAATGTGGTTCTTACTCAATTGATTCACATATTCCTTTGATTCTGTATTTATTATGGAAACATTATTTTCCTCTTTATCTTGAGATACTACTTTACTTACTGAATTGGACTGTTGAGCAAAAAATGTATTCATATCCTCTTCCATTATAGAGGCCACCTTGGCAATCTCTGGCTCTCTATATGCTTTAGCAGCAGCAATAGCCTTACGTGCCAGTTCAGGGTTTTCCTTCATATAGGCATTCTTGTACCATTCATTATCCTCGAACTGTCCTTCATTTAATACCTTGGGATTGTTCCACTTACTATCAAACCACCCCTCACTAGCTTGGTCGACCTCATATTCTTTTGCGAAGCTTTCTAAGCTATTCAAACCTACCACATAAGGAGTAACCCCAGGAGCCTTTTTAAAACCCTCGACAGCTTCATTAACTCGCTTGGACCATATATGTATCTCTTTTTGATTATCCTCATGCCTAGCTTCTTTTAAGGCTTCCATTCTCTCTTCAAACATGTTACCCCAATAGGTTTTATTTTCAGTGAAACTTCCATTTTGCAAATCATACCAGGCAGGATTTTGTTTTGCCTTAAACTCATTGTATTTAGACCAATCATTACTACCCACAGCTGATGAGATTAAGTTATTGTGTTTCATATTTAAGTCGTGAAGTGGATTTACAGCACGCATAGTGTCATCTAAGGTTGACTTCCAATTTGATTCATTTGTGGACTTTATAGACACTTGATTTTTAATGTAATTAGATTTTATGGAAGCTATCTCCATTTTAAATACACTCCCTTAATTATTAAATAGTACACTTCCGGTTAATCTAATAAATAAAAATGGTTCCGGAATAACCGGAACCATCTAATATGATTATTCAGACTGAATGAATAAATTAGTTGATTGTATATGCTGTAGTGTCAGTGTTGCTGTTGGAACTTTGATCTTCTACATTACCATCAGTTACACTAACATCTTCACCTTCTACAGCAGAATCTGCTGTTGTTACGTTAAGAGTTACTTGGTCGTTAGCTACTGTAGCAGTACCATCTTCGTTAGTAACTGTAGTAATTTCAAAATCATCAAATCCAACAGTTGCATCATCTAAAGCTTCTGAGAAAGTAAGAATTACATCGTCACTTCCCCCAGAGAACTCATATGTTTCTTCTTCACTAAGGAATGCTGAACCTGAACCATCAAGGGTAGCATTGAATTGATTAAGAGCATCAATTTCATTTGCGATTGCTACTAAAGTATTCTGGTCATTATTAAGTGAACCATCACCATTTTCAGCTAATGTAACATTAATAGTTTGGTTAGCAGCATCATAAGATACATCTAAGTCATTAGAATCATCATCTGAATCATTAACAACATTAATTGTAGTTTCGTTTCCAAGAGCGCCTTCAAGGTTTTCATCTACAACATCAACGTTAATAGTTTGACCTAACTTAGTGATACTTGCAGAAGCATAAGTTTGATCACCAAGAGTTGCCTCAGTTAACATTGGTCCAACTTGGTCAATAATTTCAGCTGAATCTGAAGAATCGATTTGAGTAGTATCTTCATCTTCTTGGAAAGAGATTGTTTCACCATCAGCAAGAGTTAATGTACCTAATGGTGCAGTCTCATATCCTTCGTCTGGTGTAATTGATAAAGTCACTGTATCATCATCAGAATCGCCAGTTGTGTAAGAATCTACAGTAGCGTTTTCTACTTCAAAATCCGCAATAGATACAGAGCTATCTTCGATATCACCATTAAATTTAATTTCTAGTTGATCAGCTACACCATCACCAGACTCATCTGTAGCAGTTACAGATTCGAAGTCACCTTCAGTAGGTTCAGGAGTTTCTTCTGGCTCAAAGTACTGATCATTTTCAGTATTTCCTTCTGGTCCGTCTTCAGAAGCTAGGTCAAGGTCAAATGATTCAGTATCACCTTTGATATAATAGACACGATCGTACTTGTCTAATTGATTCTCAAATTCATTTTCAGATTTAGGATTATTGTCGATGAATAAATCATCGCCTGAGTAATCTAAATCATAGTTTTCGCCGTTGATGCGCAATGTAATTGCATCGGAAACTTCATTAAAGTCTACTACTTCTGCTTCGTAAGTTTCACCAGAAACAAGACCTTCGCTTGCAGCAAATTCAACAGAACCGTCAAGGTTTGGCAATGTGCTATCAGAAGCAGAAACTTCTACATCTACATCAGTAGGTGCATCGGATTCTACATAGATTTGAGCAAGACCATCAGAATCACTTTCTACATCAAATGATTTATCATCAAATGCATCTACAGTTCCTAGGAAATCACCGTTTCCAGCGTTATAAACGCGTACTTTGTTAGCACCAGCGTCTACTTCAAATGTAGCTTCGTAATCTTCATCGTAATCTTTACCATTTTGGTCTACAGCTTGATATTTGAAGTAAGCTTTTTCACCAGCAGCAAGAGTATCAACGCTATCTCCATCACTATCTTCAACAGCTAATGTAGCATCTTCAACGCTTGCTTCAGTGAAGTACACGATTTCTCCATCTTCTTGAAGGTCAGCATCGTCTAGGTCTCCATTATCGTCACCATTGTCAACGAATACAGTTGGAGTAGCATAAGCATCTTTATCACCAGTAAGTGTGAAAGAAACCTCTCCATCTTCATCTGCTTCTAGAGTGAAGACTTCTGAACTACTGCTTACTTTTTGACCATTAAAGTAAACATCGTCAGTGCTTTCTTCTACACCAAAGTCAACTACTACATTAACTTCTGTTCCTTCAGGTACAAGGTCACCATCTTCATCACGTACTGTTGCAGTGTAATCACGGCCACCATCGCCACGGCTGCTCATATAAGCGGCGTTCTTAGAACCTTCAGAATCTACATCAATTTCTGCTTCGTGGATTAGGTCATATGATACAGAAGGACCTTCAGCCTGTAGCTCTGTAGAATCTAATTTTCCGTTTCCTTCATAATCATTGTCATCTTCATCCATGAAGTTATCATCAATGAATGCGATTGGTGTTACAGTGCTGTTTTCACCTTCTAAAGTGAATGTAGCTTCTCCATCAGAACCAAGTTTTACTTGTACAGTTCTTACGCCACCAGTAGAAAGTTGGTAAGGATAGTCATCACCATAAGCGTCTGTAACTTCTACGTCACGAATAGCATCTTCAGGAGCAACGTCTAAGTTTTCTTTATATGCAATGTTTACATATCCGCTTTGTGGATCGCCATCTACATCACGAGCTGTAACTTTATATACTTTCTTCTCGCCATTACTTAGAGTATCATCATTATCTACTTCTTCAAGAGATAGACGATCTTCAACACCCCAGTAAACCATACCATTTGTAGCACGTACATCTGGGTTACCTGTAGCGTATGCTACTACTTTGTCTTCGCCACCAGAATATTGAGTGTAAGAGTATTCAGCAACACCGTTTTCGTTAGTGTAAACTTCTACCACTTGGTCTTTGTTAAATTCGCCAGAAGCATTGATGTTAAATGTAACTGGTACGCCAGCAACTTCTTCATCAATATCAGCGCGTACTGTTACTTCTTTACCAACAATACCCTGTACTGAATTAGTTTGGATGCTAATGTCTTCTGGTACTACAGCGGAAACACCAGTAAATGATACAAGAGTTTCTCCATTACCAGAAATGGTGTATTTTTCTCCACCTTCTTGAGCTGAAGTAGTCAATACAACAGTATGATCATCAGTCTGTTTTACAGCTGCATTTTCAATATCAAGATCTTCAATTTCAAAGTCAATAGAGTCCACATCGCTTACTGCGTCTTCGAATTTCACTTCTACAGTAGTATTGTTAATCGCACTTACCGAGTCAACAGTTAGTGTTTCGCCTAAGTTTTTATAGTCAGCTACAGTGTCTTCGTCAACTAGTGCGTCTTCTTGAGTATTTAGCTCTGCAAGAATTTCAGTAGTTGTTGTACCTTCTTCAGCTTCAAGAACAGCATTTGCTAGTGCTTCGTACTCAACAAACTGACCTTCTTCAACACTTACAGATGCGATGGAACCATCTTGGTACATGTCCCAAACGTCGCCTTCTCCGTCAAGAAGTGCGTTTACGAAATCTGTATATGGTACAACTGTAACTTCGCCATTGCTTTCGATTGCTACGGACATGATTTCTGTGTCAGCTGCGTCTGCTACTGCTGGTACAGTTGATACTGCTGCTGGTACTGCAAGTGCAGATGCTAATGCCGCAGATGTCATCACTTTGATTGGACTTTTTTTCATTGTTAAAGTTCCTCCCCTATAATTAAAAGAAATTTAGTTAAGCTTAGCTTAATCTATAGAAATAACTTCAGGTACAACCGCGTCGCTAAAGACCGGCTCCCCATTATTAAAATCTGTTACTTCCACCCATGTAGTTACTTCACTATCCTCAAATGTTTTTGATGGATCTTGTGAAAGATTTGCTAAAATCTCCAATGGATTTTCACTGCTGTCAAAAACAGAGTTAGCAAATGCTTCGTAATCTACATAATTACCATTTTTAAGACCAACCGCTTTAATTTCCGGTTGTTTTTCTACGATGAAATCGTACATATCACCTTCCGCATCTAGTAATGCGTTAGTGAATGATTCATAAGATACCGTGAAGTCTTGCCCATCATAAGAATAGGTAAGATCTGATACACTTGCTTCTGCTGCATCAACTGTAGAGTTTGCTGTTGGAATGAAAACTAGAGCCGATGTGAAAGCTGCTGATGCTGCAACCCATTTTGTTAGATGCTTCATTGAATTCACCCTTTTATTACTTAACTACAACAGATGCGTTTTCAAGTTCTGATTGAGTATATCCAGAAACTTCGATGTTACGGAATGCATCACGCTCTTCATCGTACTCAAGCATAACTTCTTCTTCGTTGATCCATAGTGCTACTGTATCTTCGGCAGTAACATCTTCAAGATCAGAAAGATTTAATTCTACTACATATACATTTGGTAGAGTCATCTTTACTTTACCATCAAGTTCAGTAACAGCACCAAGCTTAGTAACGTCGTCACCATTGCCGTCGCCGTCCATTTCGTACATAACTTTAGCATTCTCTAATTCTTCTTGCTCGAATCCAGAGATATCAATATTACGGAAAGAGTCACGCTCTTCATTATACATAAGTTCAACTGTTTCGCCGTTCACATCAAGTGTAACCTCTGTTTCAGCAGTTGCGCCTTCAAGAGCATCACGCTTAATTTCTGCAACGTAAACATTCGGAAGAGTCATTTTCACTTGTCCTACTTCACTAAGCATAGGAGCTTCGTCTCCGCCTTCCCATTGCTTCATTGCATTGTGAAGCATTTTAGCGAAGTCAACACGTTTGATTTTGTCACCTACGCCGAATGATCCATCTTCGTAACCGTCAGCAATGTCTGCTTCTGCTACTGCATTGATGAATGGGTATAGCTTCGTATCCATTAGGTCAGTGAAATCAGCATCTGGAACGTCTTGTTGAGGGACGTCAAAAGCTTCAGTTAGCATTTTCGCCATTTGCTCACGAGTTAGGTGGTCAGCATAACCGAAATCAGTTTCACTGTAACCATCTACAACTTCTTCATTAACTAGTGCTTGAACTTCACCTTTTAGACGATCGTTAACGTCTGTGAAAGTGAAACTTGATAGATCTTCTACCTCTTCAAGATTTAGTGCGTTGAAGATCATCTCTGCTGCTTCACTACGCGGTACGTAATCGTTCGGTTTGAAAGTACCATCTTCGAAACCTTGAATTACACCATCTTGGTAAAGAGCGTTTAAGTGTTCGTAATGAGTAGTGTCTTGGTCTACATCTGTAAATGCTTCTGCTGCCGTTTCCATTTCAGCTGCGCCAGCAACCGCTGGTGCTACTGCGCTACCTACTAGTGCTGCAGATGCAGATGCAACCATAAATTTGCGATAAGACTTTGGTTGAAATGCCATTAATCTTTTTCCTCCCTTATATGTACTTTCTTTAGTACATTTTATATATCTAAGGTTCTAGAGACAAAGTCTCAATTCATTGAACCTTCTTCCAATGATTCATACCAACTTTTGAGCTTTCTGCTTTCAATTTCCAACAGAGTAGCCATTTGGTTGGCTTGGAAAAACTCACAATCTCATTCTATCAAATCTAGTTCTTTTTTCAACTAATTCAAACAAATTTTGTCTATATCTTTACAAAACTCGATAAAATTTTGCAATTCCATAACAAATTTCGTCATTATATTAGATTGATAGAATGTTTAGAGTTTTTTTACATCAACGCTTACAAGCATAACATGAATAAAATGGTTGAACAAGAAATACTTTCAAGTTTTTTACATTATTACATCTCAGTTACCTTTACTCCGGTGAATATGCGGAATGAACAAAATTGAATATTAATCCAGAGACGAGCCAGAAGAGCACATTAATCTGCGGAATGAAAATGAGATTGTTCGCTAGATTTTGCCCCATGAACGTTCCTGCACCTACGAATAAACCTATGAGCAATATTTTCTTAGCTAGATCCTCTCTACGGAAAAGGAATTGTTTTCCTAAGAATAAGAAGTAGTAGAGGTAGATGGCTAGAAAGCTTAATACGCCAATTGTTCCTGTCTCCGCAGCCACTTTCAAGTACGAGTTGTGTACAGAGTATTGATCGTGGCCGACGTAAAGCTCGGGATACTTGGTTACATATTCCTTGTAGCGGACATCATAGTTACCAATACCTACCCCAAGAGTAGGGTTCTCCTGATACATGTAAAGTCCTGTTTTCCAAAGTGTTGTCCTGGATGCGATAGATTTTGTTGTTATGGGGTCCTCTTCCTTTTCATCTTCGTCAACTTCACCATCGCCGCCATCACCTGCAGTACCTCCATTACCATTACCTCCAAAGGATGGCATAAAGGATTGGGCGATACTTATAGCCGATGTCGTTCTTTCTTGAACATCGGGTAAATTGTAGACAATGACACCGAGTAACAGTGTCGCCCCAATTAAGTGGATGGTGAACAACTTCTTATAAAATTGTTTCGGAATGAGCAACGACGTTAAGATAATCGCCATTGCCATAATCAACCAGGCAGATCTTGTGTATGTAAAGATTTGATTGATGACATACACGCCAAATACTGCAAACATAATCAATTGCCATTTACGGTCCTTGAAGAAGACTACTGCAAATAATAGTAGGATTGGCAAAATGAAGTTAATAAATCCAGCCCAATAGTTCGGGTTGACCATCGTTGATTGAACACGGCCGTATGCTTCTGCCAAGGCATACACACCAGCTTTATTCAAATTGATGTCAAAGGCATATTGGATAATGCCCCAGAGCCCAACGACAGCTAGTACACTTACGAATGTAATGCCGAATGTCTTGTATTCGCGGTCGGTGAACTTAATTTTCGTAACGATGTAAAAGAGAATCGCATACGATACATACCGTACCATTTCCTTTAATCCTGGTAAGAGCGAGTCTGCCTGGGATAAGGAAATCACCTGGATGAGGAAAAAGATTCCGAATAGGGTCATGAATGTTTTCAGCCCTAAGCTGTTGAGGCGTATCTTTCCTGTCATGTATTCTGCAATTGCTACGATCGTTAAGGCTGGAATTAAGATGACCTCTGCTGAGATCGGTAGCGGTCCTAGATAAATCTTAGCCGGTACAAGCGGCATAATGATGATATGCAATAAGACCAAGTAAAATGTCAATGAATGTTTACCTGCCATACGTTGTTACACTCCTCTTTCTTCCTGAACATGAATATCTTGTTGGTTATGGAAAAATTATGAGGAGTTCCACCCGAAATAGACGAAACTCCTCTTTCAAAAGTTTCACGTTTGTAGAAATTTTTTATACATTTTTTTGGTAGAATCAGCTAACTGATCCAGTGAAAAGTTGGCACTACAGTGTTCATAGAATGTTTCACCTAAATCAGAAAGTTCGCCAATTTTCTTTTTTTCAATAGCTTTTTGAAACGCATCCGTTAATTCGTTAGCGCTTTTTGTCGACACAACCCAGCCCGTACCTTGGACCATGTGTCTTACACCGCCTACGTCTGTTGCGACAACTGGTGTGTGTTCTCTTGCCGCTTCTAGTAACGCAAGCGGAAAGCTTTCACTATAGGATGCGAGTAAACCGATATCACTAATCTGATAAATATCTGGAACGTCGTGCCTGAAGCCTAGGAATTGAACTTGCGATGCGATGCCTAGCTCACGCACACGATTTGTTAGGTGTTCTTTTTCGGGTCCATCTCCTATTAATAGGAGCTTGAATGGAGGGTTGTCCAGTTGCCGAATGGCCTGGAATACTTCTTCGTGTCCCTTAATGGGGTGGAGCCTAGCGACCATTGCTGTGACGAAATCGTCTGCTTGGAGGTCGAGGTCAGCTCGGGTAAGGGTTTTTGTAGCGTATGACTTCGAAAAATCAATACCGTTATAGACAGTTGTGATTTTTTCACTTGGGACACCAAGGTTGATCAAATCTTCTTTAAATCGTTCAGACACAGCGAAAAAGTGGTCAATTCGCTTAATGGTCCAAAGATTGATTTTGGTGAAGATCTTACCTTTCATGCCTCCCTTAAGAAAGTCTAACGTAGGATCGCTGTGAATCGTAGTGACCCAAGGGATTCTTAACGAATTCTTAAGAATCGAGGCATATAAATTAGCTCGTGCTCCGTGCGTATGTATTAGCTGAAATCCATTTTTCTTAATGAGTTCTTTTAACCGGCTAAGAATGGACAGGTCATAGCGGGAACGCTGGTCTAGTAAGTGTACGTCGATGCCGAGTTTTTTTGCCTCATCATAGAGGACGCCTTGCTGCATGACAACGAGCGACACTTGGTCACTCGGGAACTGGTCTAGTAAGGTGAGTAGGTGATTTTTCGACCCGCCTGTTTCTCCACCGGATATTAGGTGAACGACTTTCATTCGATGTGCCCTCCTTTACGCGTTGCTTCATAGACTTTTTGTTTGAAGTTGGCGTTTTTGAAGATGGCATACAGAAGTGTTGATGATTTGTTCACCTGTTTGAAATAGTCGCTATACGTCCATTTGCCATACACGGCGTCAAATCGTTCCATGAATACAGCTGGACTACCTTGCCAAAATGTTTCTACCGCTTCTACTTTTGGTTGCTGGACTAGCTGGGATTTATAGCGAGCCAGCGCGAGGAAGCCGTCAAAATCGATAGCTTGTGATGTGAACACACTCACCGCTAGTTCTTTTTGTTCAAAGGTGGAGGTGATATCGATGACACAGTTGATTTCTTCTTTTGGCAGCGTTGTGTTGATTTCATATAGGCGAACGACCATCCTCGGGTTTTCTAGCTTAGCTAGCGTGTCCCGTAACAGGTGCGCCGTTTCAATGTGATCGCCGTGGCAATCCACAAACACTGGAGCGTAGATCACTTCAGGTTGTTTCTCGTCGATTATGTCGATCAATTGCTGTTGGAATGCGTCGGTACTTTCAAGTTCCCCATCTGGTGCGTCAAAAAAGCGCACGTCTTGAAAGCCGATAAGTTCTTGAGCCTTGTACGCTTCCTCGCGGCGACGTTTAACAAGCTCTGACTCTTCTAAATCGGACACACTTCCCGCTCCGTTCGTCAAAAAGATTACGGTTGTATCTGCACCCTGATTGGCATACTTCCTCAACGTCCCACCTGCGCCGATGGTTTCATCATCAACGTGAGGGGCTAGTAGCAAGGCACGTTCCTCGGTTAATTCCGTCGTGTACAGATCGCCTTTGTAGTAGCGTTCGAGAACGATGTCTGTAATCGGGTGTATGATGGGGGTAATGGATTTTAATAGTTGTCGCTTCATAACGTAATCTCCTTTAAGAGGCATGTCGGTGAGCATACCCTTGAACCTAGAACGAATCAATATCTCCTGGTGTTATATACCACGCATCCGGATTGTTAAGCTCGATATGTTGGACGGTGAGCTCTTTTCCAACGAGAGGCATGGGACTATCTTTATGCATAAATTTGTTATCAGCTAAAAGTTTAGTGGAGCCAGCTTTTGGCATCGCCCACGTTTGCACCACATCTGCCTCCTTCATGCGCACCATCGCTTGTTGAAGAAGGACTTGCCAGTAGGTATCGTCGTCTTCTGCTAGCCAGTCTACGATATAGCCGTTTCGAAACACTCGATCCTCTTTTGGTTCTACACGAAAAACGATATACCCTCTCAGCTCTCCTCTTTCGTAGAGGGCGAGCATCTTATAATTGTGATTAGGATGCTTAATGTACCGCCAATTTAAATAGGCGGCATCGCGAACGAGATGCACTGTAGCGTGATGTTTCGTCCGTTCGGCTAATTGATCAAACGTTTGATCAAATGTGGAAATCTCTTTTATTGTAAACGATTCTTGATTTTTTTGGCGGAATTTTTTTTGTTGAAATTGTAGCGCGACTTGATCAAGTGGCCTAAAGGCTTTCATTGGGGCCAGTTTACTTGATAGGAGCGCAATTGGTTTTTGTACAAATATGTATCTTGGCACATCTAATAGATGCGAAGCGTTTGTATAACGTAGGAACAAGTCCTTCGCCTTTGGAGCTGGGAATCCGTATAAATAGACAATTCCGCGTTTTTTCGCTTCTTTGATTAATGTTTCGTTTAGCTTTTGGTAGATGCCCTTCCCTCTTGCATCCGGGTCGACCATGGTATCGATACGTAAGCCAATTGGTTGTTTCTCGCCATGAACCCAGGCATACGATACCCATAAGGAAATATGCCCAAGCACGACTCCGTCTTCTTCATATAGAAGAATCCACGGGTTACTGGCGTTGGGATGCTGAAGGAATTTCCATTGCCACAGCTCGATGGAACGTGGCTTTCCGAATACCTTCTCGAAAAGGGATTGGATTTGGTTTTCGTCTCCTGGTTGATAGGTTCGTATCGGCATGTTTGTCATCCTTTACTAGGAAGTGCAAAGAGGCTTGACGCTTCGGGCCAAGCCTCAAATCTATTTCTTTGTGATCACTCGGAATAAAAATTTCGGCAGTGCCATTTGTCGTTTGATTCGCTTTGGATCGGTTGCGAGACGATAAAACCATTCCATTCCTACTTTACGAAACGGAGCAGGCGCGCGTTTCACATGTCCGGCGTACACATCAAAGCTTCCGCCAACACCTTGGAATACCTTCACTGGAAGACGCTCTTTGTTGGCGCGAATCCATTGCTCTTGCTTCGGGCTTCCAAGGGCAACGAACATGATGTCTGCTTTGGCGTCGTTGATTTTTTGGATCAAGGCTTCTTGGTCTTGCACATATCCATTTTCATATCCCGCCACTTGGATGGAAGGATATGTTTCCTGGATATTGGAGATTGCCTTGGATACGACTTCTTCCTTGGCACCATAAAAGAAGACACGATAGCCCTCTTCGGCTGCCATTTGTAGAAGACGGTCCATCATATCTACACCGGTTACGCGCGAACGAATCTCGCCTCCCTTTAATCTAGAGGCGAGAAGAACGCCGACCCCATCTGGAATTTGGTACGTTGAACCGTTAATGAGATCGCGTAACGTCTCATCGTTTTGGCTCGCGATGATTTTCTCTGGGTTTACTGCGATGATCGTTGATTGTTGGTTGTCTTGGATGCGCTGGTTCAGTTCTTTGGTTATCTCTTCATATGATAACGGGGAAACGTCCACACCCATATAGGTCTCTTTATTCATTCCTTATCCCTCTTACTCAATTGGTTTCAAACCTGTTAAATGACCAATCTGATACAGTGTCATCCCTTCGTGATCCTTGATGCAGTTTCGTGTATCAAGCACAACTGGGGTTTTCATATATTTTGCAAAAAGTGATGGATCCATTTCTTTAAACTGACGGTGGTCTGCTAGAACAAGGGCCACATCGGCCTCCTTCAAGGCATCCTCGACACTCTCAAGCTGCAAGTCTGTCATGTCTTGCTTCACGAATGGATCGTGGCATGTGATGGTAAAGCCTTTTTCATGGTTTTGTAGCTTACGAGCAATCGTTACCGCTGGGCTTTCGCGTACATCATCGACGTTGGCTTTATAGGAAAGGCCGAAGATGGCGATTTTTGGACTCATTTTCAGTTGCGTCAATTCTTCAATCTGCTCTACTACAAAAGATGGCATCGAATCATTGATCTCACGTGCTCGTTGCATGAGTGGTGTTTCTTCTTTTGCTTTTTCTATAATAAAGTATGGATCGACCGCAATACAATGGCCGCCTACGCCTGGTCCTGGTTGCAGGATGTTCACGCGAGGGTGCATGTTGGCGAAATTAATCACCTCATGGGCGTTCACATCTAGTTTGTCGGAAACTTTCGCTAGTTCGTTGGCAAGGGCGATATTAACGTCACGGAATGTATTTTCCATTAGCTTAGACATTTCAGCTGTCACGGCTACTGTCTCGTGAATATCTCCTTTTACAACGGCGCGATACACATCGGCAGCTTTTTTCGCTGCTTCTGGTGTAAGGCCGCCGACTACGCGTGTATTATGAATGAGTTCATCCATGATTTTACCTGGAATTACACGCTCTGGACAGTGGGAAACGAGTAGTTCATTTGCTTCGAGATCCCAATTAGCATCACGTAGAATCGGTGCTACCACATCATCGATGGTACGTGGTGGGATGGTTGATTCTACAATAATCGTATTGCCTTTTAGTAAGTATGGAAGGATGTCTCTTGTTGCTTGAGCCACGTATTCGGTGTTGGCTGTTTTATCTTCGTACACTGGTGTTGGGACAGCAATGATGAAAACATCTGCTTCTTCTGGTTTCGTAGAGGCGCGAAGGTTCCCAGCGTCCACCCCTTCTTTCACCGCTTCGCCAAGTCCTGGTTCTTCTATATGAATATTGCCTTCATTTAATGTATGGATCACTTTCTCGTTCACATCAACGCCAACCACTTCAAAGCCTGCACGGGCGAATATGGCTGATGTTGGTAGTCCTATATATCCTAATCCTATTACGCATATTTTTTTCATAACAGTCTCTTCTTTCTCCTTTATAAAGTTGTTCAAACGTCGGAAGCATGTTCTCCGTACTGTAAAGGTTACCAGTTTTTGTGTTGAACACATTTTTACATTTGTTTTGAGTATAGCAAAGAATTCCAACCCTTGCGAATGATTATTTACGTCTGAATTTCGAATCTTTATTTCATTTTTTGACAAAAGGTGCTAGTATGAGAATGAGTTTGTAGCCGTTTTACGATTGGAAGATGTACCATGAAACTAGTCATTTCCGGTTTTTATGGGTTAGGAAACACGGGAGATGAAGCGATTCTCGACGCAATGGTCGACAACTTACGCACCTCTCTTGACGAACCTGATATTACAGTGTTTTCCCTTTCCCCAGAGCAAACCGCTTCTAAACATAACGTCAAAAGCATCTACCGCGGCTGGCGCCATGACTTTAAGGAAAAAGTCCGCGCCCTTCGTGAAGCCGATCTTGTGTTATCAGGCGGCGGTGGATTACTTCAAGATACGTACCCTACTCGTATTATCTTCGGTCCGCTTCCATATTATTTACTCATTGTCTTTTTAGCGAAACTTTGCGGGACAAAGGTAATGTTTTTTTCACAGGGAGTTGGTCCTGTGACCACTCCATATGGGAAGCTCTTGATGAGATTGTTCGGAAATATGGCCGATTTTATTACGGTTAGAGATGAATATTCCAAGAAATACCTCGAGCAACGGCACGTCACCAAACCTGAAACAGTCGTCACAGCTGATATCGTATTCGCATACCAATCAAAACGTGACACGATCTGCATCGAATCTCTGCCGTTAACAGGTGACGAGAAGCTAGTTGGTGTGAGTGTCAGGCCTTGGTTTGAGGAAACAGCTTATCAGACCGAGATGGCCAAGCTGTTGGATCAGTTTATTGAGGAAAAAGGGGTTACGCCCGTGTTTGTTCCGATGGAAGGCGAGCATGATGCGAACGTATCGAGAACGATTCAAGGGCACATGCAGCATGGTGATCAGACGCTTGTTCTTGGAAGCGACTTTACCCCAAATCAGTACCTTCAATTTATTGGAGAGTGCGAGATGATGATTGGGATGCGACTGCATGCATTGATTTTTGCGACACTCGCTTCTGTACCGTTTGTTGCAGTTAGCTATGATAAAAAGGTCGAGAGCCTGGCAATGCGTACAGGAATGTGGCATCACTCCACAACGCTTGAACATTTTACAGCAGCGTCCATGTATGCCAATGTAGTGGATGTGTATGAACATCTGGAAACACTTGGAGCGCAGTTAGATGAGGAACGTGCTGAGTTAAAGGATGAGGCGTTGAGGAATGTTACTTTATTGAAGGAAAAATTTCAGTGATCATTACTTTTTAAGGAACGCCTTTATATAATTGATTTTTTAAGAGAAGGGACGACGCACCCTTTTTCTTTTTTTCTTACATCCATTACAATTAAACTAGATTATTACTAGGGAGTTAAGGAAGCCCCCTCAGTACATATAGAAATAGACGAGTACGATACATACAACAGGCAGCAGGTATTTCGTTAACGCGGAGGAACATTATGAGAATTTTATTGGCAACGGTATTTAATTACCCTCACACCGGAGGGTTATCAACACATATGACAACCTTAAAGGCTGGGCTTGAGCAATTAGGACATGAGGTGGAAACCCTGTCCTTTAGTGACCTGCCTTATTATAAGCAACAGTTCTTTGCCAAGGGTCCGAGTTTCTTTATGAATCGGATGGCTCCAGGGAAGGGTATTTTGCTTGGGCATAAATTACGCTCTGGCATGCTTCGTGACATGATCAAGAAGAAACACGAGGACAAGCCATACGATATTGTGAATGCGCAGGATATCTATGCTACCTTTGCTGCTCTTGAGACACCTGTACCTACTGTCACAACGGTTCATGGTTACATGACGTATGAAGCGATCAGCCGTGGGTCGATTAAGACAGAGAGTGTCGAGGCACGAGTGCTTCAGGCGAAGGAAAAAGAAGCGTATGAGAAGACGCGCCAAATCATTACGGTCGATTTCCGTATTCGTGATTATGTAAAAGACCTCGCAGCAGCTGAGGGCATCCGCGTGCATAATTTCATTGATGTCGATCAGTTCCGTCCGCAAACAGAGCGCAAGCAGGAGCTTCGTCAGAAATACGGCTTTGCTGAAGATGATCATATTGTGTTTATTCCAAGACGGTTAACGAAAAAGAATGGGGTTATCTACCCTGCTAAGGCGCTGCCTAAAATTCAACAACAGTTTCCGAAGACGAGATTAATCTATGCTGGTAGTGGCGAGGAAGAAGCTGGCCTTCGTACGATTTGTGAGAAGAACGGCACGCTCTCTACGGTCCATTTTCTTGGCGATATCCCCCATGACTTGATGAAGGATTATTATGCAATGAGCGATATTACCATGGTTCCGTCTGTGCATTCAGAGGGGGTAGAAGAAGCGACGTCGATTTCGGCCCTAGAAGCGATGGGAAGTGGCGTGCCTGTTATAGCCTCGAAGGTTGGCGGCTTGAAGGAAATCGTTCAACACGGGGAAAATGGTCTATTAGTAGAAGAAAAAGATGATGACCAGATTGCAGAGGCTGTGTGTGAGCTATTACGCGATCATGACTTCGGCCAGCGCTTGGCTGTGCAAGCTCGTGTCAAAATTGAGGAAGAATATTCTCATATCTCCGCGGCCACAAAATACGCGGCTATCTACGAATCTGTATTATCAAAAGTATCTACATAATGTAGAACAATCTAAAAGTCTATGTAAATCCGTTTTTTCATGAGCCGTGGAGTCGTGGAAAAGCGGATTTCATACGTTGAAAAGAAGGTATAACCCATGTCTAGACTAAAACAAACCGCAATATGGATCACACTACTATCGATTTTCCTCAAATTACTGGGCTTCGTCCGGGAAAGCATGATTGCCAGAGAATTCGGTGTAAGCAATGAGACAGACGCGTTTATGATTGCGTTCACGTTCGTAACGTTGATTCTGGCCTTGATTGCCAATGGCTTTAACTCGGCGTTTTTACCGAAATATGTGGAGAAGCGCAAGGAAAATATGGAGGAAGCAGAGCGTAATGCCAATGGCGTCTTGAACTATACGACGCTCTTTTTCCTCGGTGTTTCCGTCATAGCGTATTTTTTCACACCAACGATCGTGGAGTTTTTATTCGGTTCCCGTTCTGAGGAAACGCTCCGGATTACCGTTGACTTAACGAGAGTGTTCTTCATTTGCATGGTCGTCATCGCGTTAAGTGGTGTGCTTGAATCGTACTTACAGGCGAGGCGCATTTTTGTTCCGACGCAGTTATCGAAAATTATGGGGACGCTCATGGCAACGCTATTTATTATTTTCTTCGCAGATATGTGGGGGATTTATAGTGTTGCGTATGGATTTGTGTTCGGTACATTCCTCGGCGTATGTATTCAATTTGGCGCGTTAGTGTATGGTGGCTTTAAATGGATGCCGAAATTCAAGTTGGATGATGAGTTTGGCCGCAAGCTGATGCTACTGCTTGCCCCTGCCCTGCTTCACTCTTCTGTTGGGCACATTAACGTGTTTGTAAACAAGATGTTCGCGAACCGTATTGAGACAGGCGCTGTTACGTATTTAAATAACGCTTCCTTGATTATGAGTATTCCGAGTACGATTTTTACGACGACGATAGTGGCAATTATTTTTACATTGTTATCCGAACAAGCCGATAATAAGGAAAAGTTCCGCGAAACGTTATACATGGGCTATCAAATCGGCATGATGACGTTGCTTCCGATTGCGATTGGTACCTTGTTAGTCGGGAAAGCTGTTATTTCCTTTATTTATGAAGGCGGAGAATTCACGGCACAGGATACGGCAAATACGTACTTTGTCCTGCAGCTATACATTCCGATTATATTAACGCAAGGCTTGCTCGTTATTGGTGTGAAAGGCATGTACGCACAAGGCGCAGCGAAGCGATTGTTGAAAATCAGTTCGACGACGATTTTGCTGAACGCTGCTCTAAACTGGCTGTTCATTCAACCACTAGGCTATCCAGGCTTAGCATTATCCAGCTCGGTTGTAGCGCTCTATTATGTAACCGCGACGACGCTTGCAGTTTATCGCGATTATGATCGTTCTGAGTTGAAAAAACTGGTGCAGCTGTTCTTCCGCGTTCTCGTTCCTTCTATTATAATGGCGGTTCCGATTGTGTTGATTCAGCAGTTCACTTCGATTGAAACCTTATATGCTCTATGGAGATTATTAATTCTTGTTCCGATTGGCGTTGTGTTCTACGTTGCCGGGATGTATGTATTCTACCGTGAAGGCTTCAGGCAAATGTTACGTGTTGTAAAAGACCGGAAAAGTATGAGTTAAAACAATATTATAGTTTAGAGCACTACCCTATTGGGCAATGTCATAAAGGTAAGCTTACAAAATATGTATACTCCTCCGCCA